>CAZZMD010000035.1:0-45860 GCA_964655355.1 uncultured bacterium | reverse complement strand
AGACCATATCGTCACCGTCCCCACCGGAGGCCACATCATTGCCGGCACCGCACTCCAGCATGTCATCCCCCATATCCCCAGAGAGGGTGTCATCTCCGGCGCCACCGTCAATCGTGTCGTTATCCGCACCGCCGTTCACGGTATCGTCACCGCCACCGGTGGTGATGTCATCATCGCCCCCATTCCCGTTCAAGAATAGGTCACTGGCAATCTCCCGCAGATCAGCAAAAAAGTCACCGCCACCGCCCAAGCCAAACAGATCCGGCAGTCCGGCGGGGAAGGTATCGCCAATCAGCTCAACAATGTCACCGCCAGCCCCCAGGAAGCCATCGAGGGGAAGCTCGGAATCAATATCAAAGGGCAAACCAATACCGATCGCACTGAATTCAATATTGGCGCTGGCTTGGAACTGGGTGAACGAAAAACTCCGGCGAACAGTGGGATCGGTTTCGTCCGTATCGTCGGGAACTGCGATATTCAGGTTGCCGCTAAAGCTAGAGCCGGAGAAATCATAGCCCGCATTAGCGCGGAAGCCCCCCACCAACACATTGGCATCCTCATCAGACGTAGGCAGATCCACATCGACCAAACCGCCGAAGCGAGCGGTTTCGAGGGAGAAAGAGAAGGAGGTGGAGAAACTGACTCGGGAGAAATTAAACGAAAAAATCTCCGATGCAGAATCGGGCAGGTCAGCGAAGAAATCGAAGAGGGTATCGATAATATCGTCGGCATCCAGGGAGAAGCGATCGCGGCCATTCAGCAATAGCCCCAGTTTTCGCCCACGGGTGCCAGCAAACTCGTTAGATCCGCCGATATTGAACTTATCCAGGCGGAAAATGCGATCGCCATCCTCTCCATCTTCGCCACCGATCACTTCCTGATCATCGTCATCATCGTCGCCCCCGCTGCCGCCATCACCCATATCGTCATCATCGTCATCATCAGGCGGCTGGGTCGTGCTGCCGGAGGAGCCCGCAGAAAAACTAGCAATGTCGTCTTCGTCCACCGTCGGGTTACCCGCGATATCCTCCGCGCCATCAGCCTCGAGGCTAATTTCATAGGTAACCGAGCTATCATCTACCCAGTTAGTGCCGTTAGGGGTGACAGAAATGGTCGTGGGGTCAATGACGGACAGGGTGAAACCGGATAAATCAAGGTCCGACCCTGACTCCTCAGAAATATCGATAAGGTCATCGATCGCCATGGCATCGTCGGGAAAAGCGCCGCCCCCACGGGCTTGCAGATCTTCAGAGAAATTTATGAGGAGGGGATCCGTGGCGCTGGCGGGACGGGTAATGCTGGAAATGGTAGGCGCCCGACCGTCCACCACATAATCTTCGTCGGCCACATTCCAAAACAGATCGGTAGCCGTGTCATCAACGAAGGTATCAATGATGTTGCTGCTTACGGCCGTGTCGGTGGCCGCGCTGGTATCGAAGGTGACGCCGCTGGTATTGTCATCGGGGTCAGGGGTGATGACGATGGACTGCACCACCAATTCATCCGCCCCAGCGGCCAGGCGATCGCCCTCACTGACGGTATAGGAAAACTCAAGGGCACTCCCATCGGTTGTATTGCCCAAGCTGCTGGCCTCAACGGGGACACGAATGGACTCCCCCGCCTGGGTCGTGGCATTCAGCACCAGCTCAATGGTGGTATTCCCCGGATTCGTGCCCAACACCTGGAAATTAAACGCATCATTCAGGACGCCGCCCGCGTCATCCTGGGGAACAACAGATAGCAGAATCGTATCTCCGACGCTTAAAAGCTGGTTTCCCCCGGACGAAACAACTGATGCACCAGTGGTATCGATCGCCGTACTAAAAATCGTCAGCATTAGAGTTAAGCCCTCACAACATAAAAAACACCGTGGATGCTTCCCCGGAGACCAACAGCGTTCCCTTTGACTGTCCCAAAACAAATCGAGCGTTTTTGCATGATCCGTGTCGGCAAGACGAAGAGTGGTCTAAAAGACAACGTGGCCAGAAACGTCAGAAAGGTTCCACCACCCCTCTGAAATCGGGGCGATTGTCACAAAACACTACATACAAGGCGCGATCGCCCTGGCCTGGCAACCCATTAGGGAAAGGCGATGACCCGAAACTATGACCTGGGTTGGGAATAATTGAATGGAGGGCGATCGCCCCCCCACCTGGCCGACTTAACTTTTAGCCGTCCTAACTTTCGGACGCCCTAACTTTCGGACGACTGAGGCACCCGCAGAAAATCGAGAGCTTCCTTAATCACGACCGCCGTAGGGACCGCAATCACCACCCCCAACAAACCGCCGATCCGCGCCCCGGTCAAAATCGAGACAAACACCCAAAACGGATTTAGACCCGTAACGCTGCCCAAAACCCGGGGAGCTACGAGATTTTCCACAATTTGCTGTACCAGCAAGGCGGCGGCCAACGTTTGCAAAGCAAGGCTGATATTTTGCAACGCCACCAGGAAGGTCACCAACCCAATGCCCACAGAGCCCCCGAAGGGAACCAGCGCCATCGCCCCAATGGTGATCCCAAACAACAACCCAAAGGGAATTTTGAGCAGGACAAACATGGTGATCAGCCCCACCCCCATACAGTTCGCAATCAGAAGCTGACCAATGAAATAATTTTGAAAACTCAGGCGCAGGGTCGCCGAAAACGGCTTTTGATAGCGGCTAGGCAGCCAGTTCACGATGCTGCGCCAGATTTCATTACTGTGCTGCAACAGGTAAAACGTCAGCACGATCGCCAGGATCACATCCAGCAGCCGCACCACCGTCAACACCGTTAGGTTCAACGCCAAATTGAGCGATCGCCCGGCAATACTTTGCAGTTCATATTTCAGGCGATCGTTGAGCTGGTTAATCGCCCCATCCAAGCTAATCGGCAGCCCAAAAATATCTACCTTGGCATTCAGATTCATCAGCTGCTGTTGCCCGGAATCAATCCACTCCGGCAACCGCGCCACCAGCTGCTGCGCCTGGGTAATCACCACCGGTACCAAGGTGACACCAATTCCCACCAAGGCCGACAGCGCAATCAAAAAAACCAAAACCGCCGATGGTCCCCGCCGTAGCCCGCGATCGCTGAGCCAGGTCACCGGATAATTCAGCAGGAACGACAACAGCGCCGCCACCAGCAGGATCGCAATCAGGGATTGAAAATAGCCAAAAATTGTCGCCAGAGCCCATGCATTCAGGACCGCCGACGGAGCCGCCAACGTAATCGTCAACACCCGCGCCACAGGGCTCAAAGTGCTCCACCATTGCATCAACTTGCTCGGCAACACCACCGGCACTGCCAAGGGCCCCTGGGCAGCCCCAAATGCTTCATCCGCAGTCGCGTCCTGCTGATCATCAGCAACGTCTGGGAACTCCGAAGACGCCTGGGAATCGGGAGAGGGGGTGTCGGAGAGACCAGACCCAATCATGGAAAGCTCCTTAAGGGACGGTAGGCGGGCACGGACCTTACAATCTTATTGCAAGTTCCCATCGAACGGTCGCAAGATATGTTGTCTAAGGATTCTGCAAATCCGTGACCCACCAATCCCACAGATGAAGCACTATTTCAACCCGATGAGCCGGGCCTCGACTTCCGACTGGATGCTCAAGGAACTCGACGCCAAGCACGAACGGATCGTCATCGACCTCCAAGCCGGTGAGCAAAACTCGCCCGAGTATCGGGCCATCAACCCCATGGGCAAAGTCCCCACCCTCGTCGACGGCGATGTAGTCATCACCGAAGCTGCCGCGATCTGCGCCTATCTGGCGGACAAGTTCCCCGAGAAGGGGTTCGCGCCATCTCCCGGCTCACCCGATCGCGGTCGATACTATCGATATCTCTTCTTCCCGGGGACCACCCTTGAACCGCTGCTGTCGGTCACCTTGCTTGGGATCAAGGATATCAAGCCCCACACGATGGGATGGGGGGATATGCCGCGCGCCATGGCCGCAGTCGAATCGATGACGCCTGATACCGGCTGGGCACTCGGGGAAACGTTCACCGCAGCAGATGTCGTCTTTGGCGGCACACTCGCATTCTGTTGCGACTTCAACATGATGACGGCATCGCCAAAGGTTGCGAGTTACATCGATCGCCTCAAATCGCGACCGGCCTACCAGGAAAGCCACGTAGGCTCCTGAGTGCAAGGTCTATAAATCTCGATTATTGAACCGGGGCTATTTTTTCTGCCTGCTGACGGGTCACCACACTGTTTTGCAAATAAACCGATCGCCGGTTTTGCGCCGTTTTGTATCGCACATCATCGGGCTGCACCTCCCCCATCAAATCCGCAGCCTGTCGCCACTGTTGACTCAATTTTTCCCAATCCTCCCGACTCGACGCATTTTGACCGTTCAACGAAGCCGCCTCCGCGAGACGAATCGCCTGCACAAACGGATCCACACTGGGGGACGGGGACGGCATCGGCGACGGAGAAGCTACAGTATCAGGGTTTCCTCCCTGGGGATTAAGCCAACCGAAATACCACGCCGCCCCCCCCAGCAATAAAAGACTCGCGATCGCCCCGCCCGCGGCCCCCAAAACCAACGGTCGCGCCGACGATTTTTTTTCTCCCCCAGCATTCCATCGTTCCGTGCGGGTAATACCGGGCAACTCCGTCTTAGGCTGTTGCTGGGTGAGATCGCGCCATACCCACCGGAACCAATGCGATCGCTGCAACTTTCCTTGATAGGACCAGAGCAAATGCTCCGGATTCCGCTCAATGGCATCCAGCCATAGCAACTGCTGCTCCTGCACCAAACGCCCGTATAAATGAACCCGAGAAATACCCTTGGGGCCAATATTTTCCAAACTGTTCCACACCCGCTCAATCGTCACATCCCGATCCAGCAACTGCGCTTCCGGCGCCTCACACAGAAGCTTCAGGGTGCCCCCCGCCAACATGGCACGGGTGCGAATGCCCTCATTGGCATAGCGGTGGTTTAAAACCTGAACGATCGCCGCAATACTGCCCCCGCAAGCTTGACGATACACATCATCAAAATCGCTACGGCCGATCCAACTATCATCACTGCCCGGGCTATCCACAATCGCCCCCCTGATCTTCACGCTGTACTAACGACGAGTTAGGACTTTCGCCCCATGAGTTAAAAGACTGTCGCCCCATTATGGAACGAACCGCGTCCAGACTAACCCAACCAGTGGACGAGCCCATAGGCCAACCCCGCCGTCCCCAAGGGCACCGTCAAATTATCAATCCCCACAAATGAGATCGTCTCCAACGCCGCCGCCGCGATCGCCACCACTCCGGCAATCGCCCAAAGTAGCGGAAACCAACCAAACGCCAACCATAAAACCCCCGCCGTCACCCCGCCACTGACCACTCCCATCACCGTCGACCCTTCCCAACTTTTGGTTCCCCCCAGAATTTCGTACTGGTGTCGCCCCCACCGTTGCCCCGCCAATCCGGCCAGCCCATCCCCCCATGCCATCACCCCAATGCCCAACGCCGCGAAATAAGGCTCATTCACCCCCCAAAACAAGGCGATCGTCACCCCAATACTCACCGCATAAAAAAACGTGCCCAAACTCTTCCGCCCCACCCCATTTACACTGGGCAAAATTTGGGTGCGATAGGACACCAGCGCGATCGCCCCCGCCCCCACCGCCGCCAGAATCCCCATCCACGCCGGAATATTGAATAGCCATGCCAACAGCACCACATTCCCGGTGCCAATATGCACAATTTTCCGCCCCACCTCAGCGCTGGCAATCCCCCGGCGATACAGCACCTCCGACAGCAGGACCAATCCCCCCAACCATCCCGCCACTAACACCAAAGCTTGCCAAAGGGGTAACGTTCCAAAATTTGCAGAAATTGCCTCAGCCGCCGCCATATCCCGATTTACCTACCGATTTACCTACCGATTTACCTACCGATTTACCTACCGATTCACCTAAGGGTTCAGTAACCGTTATCATCACATCACGGGGCCCGAGTCGGGGCTCAAACAATCATGGTTTTTCGTGCGGGGCGGTCTTGAGGTCGGGGGACTGCGGGAGAAGATCGCGGGAGAAGACTGCGGGAGATGTTGATTCAGGAGAGATGGCAATGCAGCGATTACTAATTGCTCTGATCAAGCTTTATCAGCTCTTGGTCTCCCCCCTCTCCATGCCCACCTGTCGGTATTATCCGTCCTGCTCCCACTACAGCATCCGAGCGATCGCCCGCTTTGGCCCCCTCAAAGGATCCTGGCTCGCCCTAAAACGCATCCTTCGCTGCAACCCCTGGGGTGGCAACGGCTACGACCCCGTCCCTCCGCTCCCTGGCGGCGAAATTCTCACGGGCAACACCTTCAATACCGACACCCTCCTGACGGCCCTGACTAAACCATCCCCTCTGCCGAGCCCTCAGACATCTCAGGCCCCTCAGCCACCTCAAGGGAAGTCATAAACGCGTCTAAATCATGGGCAGGCTTCGCAATATCAAACACATGCAGCCCAAAATCAGTCGCTAAATCTCGACACACCCCCACCCCGCGCACACTATTTCCCCGAGCATCCAACGGCGGCGAAAACACCCCAATCCCCAACTGCTTCGGCGCCAACGCCGTAATCCCGCCCCCCACGCCACTTTTCGCCGGCAACCCCACCTGCGACGCCCAGGACCCGGAATAGTTATACATGCCACAGGTGAACATCACACTCACCACATCCTGCACATACCGCTCATTCAACGCCCGCTCCCCCGTTACCGGATTCACCCCCCCATTGGCCAACGTCGCCGCCATCATCGCCAAATCCCGCGCCGTCACCATCACCGCACACTGCTGAAAATATAAATCCAACGTCTCCTCAATCCGCTCCGTCACCATGCCAAAATTCAGCATTAAATAAGCGATCGCCCGATTGCGATACCCCGTGGTCCGCTCCGACAGAAACACCGGCATATCCACCCCATGCTCCCGGCCGGTATACCGCTTAAACATCGACAGAATACGCTTCAGCCGTTCCGTTGGATTATCCCCCTTAATCAAATCCGTTGTGGCGATCGCCCCCGTATTCACCATAGGGTTATAGGGTCGATTCGTAGACTGATCCAACATAATCGAATTAAACGCCTCCCCCGTCGGTTCAACGCTCACCTTGCACTGGACATATTCACGGCCGTGATCCTCCAAAGCCAAGCCATAAACAAAAGCCTTAGAAATCGATTGAATCGTAAACAACTGAGAACAATCACCTACCTCAAAATACTTACCATCCACCGTCGCAATACTAATTCCAAACCACTGGGGATTCGCGAGGGCCAACTCCGGAATATAGTCCGGCACACCGCCTTCCATCACCCCTTTGTAACGCTGATGCAAAGCCTTTAAATAATGGTGAAACCGAGTTTTCCCCTGACCATTGTTGCCCATTTCACCCCCATCACCCTGGGTCGTCAACTTGATCTGCCGCTGATTCATCATGAAATCCCATTGAGAAGTATGTCGCTTTAGAACGAGATATAAATCGGTCTCTAATCCTCAAAAACGGTCTTTTATAGTAGGGGTGTTAGGCGAAAGACTATTCATCATCAAAGAGGTCTCGGGAATCATGAAAATCATGGAATCTGTCAGACAAACCACCCAATATCTATTGGAAGCCATGGCCCGCTTATTCTCCCCCAGTGATGATAGCTACCCCGCCACGGGTGCGCAGCCTTACTATGGCGAACCCAACCACGATTCTGGCTGGAACGATTAAGCGATTAATGGTTGCCTGAGACCATCGTCAGTCTACGCTGTCCGGAATCTGTTTTGCCCATCTGTTTTGTTCATCTTCCCTCTAATAATGAACTGATGAACGGAGTTTGTTGGCTGAGTGATTGAATACCGGATTTAGACGTGCCGGATTTGGGCATACGAGGAACCATTCTCAACCCTAATTTAAGTTTCCAAAGCTGTCTGTAACTTCTGCTCTGGTTGCAGCAAATCCCCCATCGGTGCTTAGTCATCCGGTGGGGGTTCATGGTTTGCGAGGTCGGTTCGGGGGAAACGCAATAGGTGATAAACCCCGGAGCACGCCAGGCGATCGCCACAAATGCCCCCTCTCCATCCCCCCTCTGGTCGACGTGTCCAAAAAGACAACCTCGCTTAACCCATGATTTTTGAGCTGTGTTACCTTAAGTGAGCAGTTTTTCACTCAAAGATCATGAAGGGCATTCTACTCACAGGAACACTCGCACTGTTGGTCACAAGTGTGGCAACACCAGTACAAGCATTCACGGTTGACTTAGGGACTGGCACAAATCTAGAAGGCTGGCAGATTTCCAATGATGGCGGGGCATCGTACCTTTCGCCGACAGCAAGACCGGGTAGTGATGCTCTCTGGCCTGATCCCTTTGGGGTTCCTGGGGTCTGGCAAGGAATGTTCGAATTCTTTGTCCCCGATGATGTTGAGAACGCATCGCTTTCCATCTTTGACATTGGCGTCGATGATCGGGTTGTCCTTACCCTGAATGGAATCCCTATTCCTGGAGCAAACGACGTCATTTTCGGTAACATCGGCTCGGGTGTCCATGATTTTGGTGATGGTCGTGGTCCCGTTCCATTCGAGTTCACAGGCAGTGAAAACTGGTTACAGGCAAATCCCGACCCTCTAGTGACAAGCGCCAATTTTATTTATGGCGGGGTTAATCAGCTTATCGCTTACGTGAACAACACCAATACGGGTGACCCGACTGCACTGCCTGTGGATGAGGTTGAGATTACAGCGTTCTTCATGAAAGCAGAAGTGAATGCTGAGCCGAAGCGGCCAGTTCCTGAGCCTGGCAGCCTCATCTCCCTGTTAGGGCTGGGCGTTATGGCAGGGATAGGCAAGCTTGGGCAAGGCATGCGCAGGAAGCATATTGATCACCGTGCGTCATAAATTTCTGCAGTCGATCTCTGTGTAATCGCTCTTGGTGTAATCGCTCTTGCTTAACCCCCGCCGATGATTAATCATCCGGTGGGGGTTCGTGGTTTGCGAGGTCGGTCCGGGGGAAACGCAATAGGTGATAAACCCCGGAGCGCGCTAGGCGATCGCCCGTTCCAATGGCGGCTAAGTTGGCATCCCAATATTTATCGTCATGGACCACCAATAGGACGGTGTCGCTTGGGGGGGCGCTGTCTCCAGCGGGGAGGGTATGGGGCTCGGGCCAGGCGGGCTCAGCGATCGCGATTTGGGCATCGGTGAGGCGCTTGTAAAAGTGCATGGGCTGCCGGGTATAAAACGCCATGCTGGGCTTATGGAACCCCGCCATCACGAGGGGTTCATTGGGCTGGCGATATTGCACCGCGGCGGCGGAAATTTCCCGTAGGGGCAGTTGTCGTTGATTATCCAACAGCAGCAATAGGGGCAGGGTGGTAGTAACAAAAAAAATCACCAGGGCGCTGCCAGTGATGAGGGGCAAGTGGCGATGATGATTTTGTAAGATTGCCCATTTCCCTACCAATGTGGCGATCGCAAAGATAATGGTCGCCCGGGGGAGGAGTCCCGATTGACCGAGGGCGATCGCCACGTTAGGCATATCGGGATCTCGGATGGCGGGCAGCCATAGGGGAGACGCCAGAAAACCAACGGTGAGCAGGGCAAAAGTGGCGATTAGGGCCCAATGGGTCGCGCGATATCCCCAAGTTTTAGGCGCGGTGAGGGTCGCAAGATTTTGACCGGGGCGGGTCGCACGGCGGCTGGAGTCCCATTGCCCAGTCCAGATATCGCGGATCAGGAACGCGACCAAAATCCCGGCGGCGGGCATCGCCGGCAAAACATAGCTGGGGAGCTTGGTGACGGCGATACTGAAAAAGCCAAAAATGGCCAGCAGCCAAAATCCGGCAAATAGCCGCAGGCGATCGCCTCGGGGTTGATTACGCCAATGGTGGGGATGTAATAAATTCAGCCGCGCGATCGCCCAGGGTAGGAACGCGGACCAAGGGAGAAAACCCAGGGCTACCACGATGAAATAGAAATACCAGGGGGCGGAATGTTGATTGACGACGCGGGTGAAGCGGGAAAAATTGTGATACCCGAAAAAGGAATCGATATACGCCGACCCATGAATCGTCGTGATGGCGATATACCACGGCAGGGTAATGGCAAAAATCAACGCCAGACCACGCCAGGGCTTCAGTTCATGCCAAAGGGGTTTCAGTTCGCCGAGATACAGGGCAAAGCAAAAAATAATTAGGGCGGGTAACACAAAACCGACGGGGCCTTTAGTCAAGATGCCCAGGGCGATCGCCCCATAGAAAACCCAATACCACCGCTGTTTGGGTGATCGCTCGGGGGTGGCATAGCCGAAGAAAAAGGCAAACAGGCTGACCCCAATGCAAGCGCTGAGGAGCATATCGGACACCCCCGCCCGTCCCCACACAATGGTCTCCGGGGTCATGCCAATCACCGCCGCGCCCAACGCCGCCGTCCACCAACGCCCGTCCAATCCCCAGCGATAGAGCTTCGCCGTCAATCCTTCGCCCCCCGGATCTATCCCCTCAGGGACCGGCACAAATTTCCATAGGGTCCAAAATCCGCCCACCATCAGCGCCAATGCGGACAACGCCGATGGCAGCCGCGCCGACCATTCATTAACGCCGAAAATCCAATTACACAGGGCGATCGCCCAATACACCAACGGCGGCTTATCAAACCGGGTTTCCCCATTGAAATAGGGCGTAATCCAGTCGCCCGTGACAGTCATTTGCCGCGCCGCCTCCACAAACAGAGGCTCCGTCTCGTCCACCAGCCCGACGCTACCCAAATGCCACAGATAGAAAATTGCCCACAGGACGAGAATCCAGACCGTTGCCACCGCGATCGCCACCTTTTGTCTAGACCAAAACCGGTTTAGCACTCTCGCATCGTCCTGAGAAAGATTAGAGGATTGCGGAAAATTAGCCTTATTCTGGGGGGACAGACCCAGCGGTGCACCTGTAGAAGACGGGGTAGAAGACGGGTTGGAGCCGGGGAAAGTCATAGGCGACCAATCGAAGGACTTAGGAGTGTAACGCAACACCATGCAAGATACGCGCCTCAACAATCTTATTGCCGCCAGTACCCGTCAGCTCAACGGATGGGCGGCAAATCCCTGGCGACGGACGTCTATTCAAGGGTTTGCGCTGCTCCTAGGATTCTTCTGCGCCAGCGCCGCCGCCACCACCGCCGGTCAGGCCGCCGTCTGGGATATGAGCGTCACTGCGGTATTAGTTACCCTCTGCGAATTGATTAGCGCCGTCCATTATTTCCGTCGCGATCGCCGCCCCCCGGTCCCAGAGCCCCGGCAACTTCCCCCGCCAGCCCTGCCCCCCACTGTCGGCATCAACAACGGCGGCAATAATGGCGCGATCGCCCCCGAGCCCAAACCCGGTCGCCCCTGGATTACCGCCCTGAACTTACTCAAGATTGGACTCATGTACGGGTTATTCTTGGAAGGCTTCAAGTTGGGCAGTTAACCAGCACGTTAATAACACCACTCAAATAACACCACTTAGGACAAGAACGCGAGGGATCACCATGGGCTATGGACTGGGGGAGTTTCAGGTTTTTGATCGGGACCTATCGGCAACGGCCCGCGATACCTATCTCGACGCCCGTCAGCTCGCAATCGATACGGAAACCATGGGATTACGCCCCTGGCGCGATCGCCTCTGTCTGGTACAACTGTGCGACCCCGAAGGACGGGTCAGCGTTGTCCGCATTGAGCGCGGCCAAGAGGGCGCCCCCAACCTGCAGGAAGTCCTAGAAAACGCCAACAGCACCAAAATTTTCCACTTTGCCCGCTTCGACATCGCCACCCTCTGGTATCACCTCAACATCGAAACCAGCCCCGTCTTCTGCACCAAAATCGCCAGTAAACTGGTGCGCACCTACAGCCCCCGCCATGGACTCAAGGCCCTCGTCCAAGAACTCGCCGGCATTGACCTCGACAAAACAGCCCAATCCTCCGACTGGGGCAACGCCATGCAGCTCTCCGATGAACAACTGCAATACGCCAGCAACGACGTCCGCTACCTAATCACCGCCAAAGAAAAACTAGAAGAGATGCTGACGCGGGAAGATCGCACCCAATTAGCCCAAGACTGCTTCGACTGCCTCCCCACCATCGTCACCCTAGATCTAATGCACTACGACAATATTTTTGAGCATTAGGATTTTCAAGCATTAGGTTGAAGCGCTAGCCCCAATCCCTGAAGGGCCACAGCAGCGGGACCAACTCCCAGCAAACTTAACAAGCTGTACACAACTATGAACAGATCTTGGTTTTTGTGGCGGGACATCACTGGCGGGGATGGTATCTAAAAATTGCCTTGACAATGATGGATATTCCTTCCAGCACCCGGGAGATGGGCGATGAGAGTCTCGTCACCATTCACAGCCTATTTACAGAAGCCAAGGCGATCGCCTTCCCTTCCCCCCTGCGCCAAGCCCCCTAATCCCTACAACGCCTATCCCGATCCCCACACCAGCAAAGCCATTCAGCGCACCCTCACCCTACTGACGGCGCACCAAAACCGATGGCGGCGGGAAGTCACGGAGCTACTAGAGCGAATTAATCAAGTAGTCGTACCCCTAGAAATCGCCGAATCCCACGAAACCTATGGGGCGATCGTCCAGCAGGCCCTGGCACAACTGGATGATGATGAATTTGCCCAATGGGTCGCGACCGTATGGGGCGATCGCCCAATGCCCCCACCAAACTCCCGCGACCTCGAAGATTGGGGCGTAGCCACCCTAGAATCTCAAGCGTCCTAGTCCCCTAAGCTTGGGCGGCCAGCACCGGCTGTTTTGTCGCGATCGCCTGTTCAACAATATCGGCCGCCCGCTCGACGCCCCCGGCATCTTGGATCTCCCGCTGTAGCTGTTGCGATCGCTGTCGATAGCTGGGATCGGTCAACACCGTTTGCACCGCCTCCCGTAGGCGATCGCTGTCCAACCCCTTCAGCTCCAGCATCAAGCCCGCCCCACTACCCGCAATACGAGCGGCGATACCCGGCTGCTCATTGGCAATGGGAACCGCCACCAGGGGCACCCCCACCGATAGGGCACTCAAAACACCATTCATCCCCGCATGGGTCACCATCGCCGCCGCCCGATCAATCAACTGTTGCTGAGGCGCATAGGTCACCACAATGGGATCACCGACCAGTTCAATGCCCTGCAAAGCACTATCTGTCCGTCCCAAGCTCATCACCAATTGCACATCCAACGGTTCACAGGCCGCCGCGATCGCCTTAAAAATGTGCGGCAACTGATTTTGTAACGTCCCCAAAGAGGCATAGACCAACGGACGGCCATCCAATTTTTCAAAGGGGAACGGCGGAGCGTCAATTCCCAACGGCTCTTGGCGATCGCCCCGTTGGAATGGGCCCAGGTAATGGAACCAGGGCGGCAACTGCTGGCGGGGAAAATCAAAACTTTTCGGCAACTGACTGAGGCGAGCCAACGGTGAATAGCTTTCGTCCACCGATACCGCTGGCAACCCCCATTGCGATCGATACCCATCAATCGTCTGTCGAATTTCCTTCGTCATTTGATTCAAAATGCCATAGCCCACCCGATTACGGATTTTTGCCCCAATGCCCGACTCGTAGAGCCAAGACCGCATCGGCGGCGGCACCATCGGCTCCTGATCCAGCGGCAACGCATTGCACACCGTCACAAACGGCAATTCCAGGTAATCAGCAATAGTGCCCCCCGCCCGCGACACCTGGTCCACGATCAAACCATCCACCCCCAACTCCCGCACCTTCTCGGGCATCTCCTCCAAGGAAATCCGGTTGTAATTATCTAAAAGCTTCACCGTAAATTGAACCGCCGCCATGCCACTTAACTCCCCCAGCTGGCGAAAATTCTCCGCAGAGCTACCCTTCGGCAACGCGTCACGGCCAATACAACACACCCCCACCCCAGTCGCCGCGACGGCCGTCTCCCAATCCTCATTCGTAAACACCGTGACCTGGTGGCCCCGTCCCATCAAGGTTTGCGCCAGCACCAGACTGGGATTCAGATGTCCTGGGGACGACGGGCAAAGTAAACCGTAGTGGGCCATGGGGTAGGTAGCAAATAACACGGCGAAACAATACGGCGATTTTAACAGCGGCAAATCTAGCGACCGCAAGCCCTGACCTTAAAAGACCCTTGTCAGGGGAGTGCGATCTGAGTTTGATCTATGGAAGCAGCAGTCCCTTAGGTTCGGCGATCGCCCATTCCTGGCCCCGGTTCCAGCGCGGACCCCAGTGATAGGATTGATAAGCATTTGGAGCTAATGCAACGCGCTAGCCCGTGCCAATCCCTGCTACACAACTCATAAGACCGTCATGTTTAAAGCTCTGCTGGGTGACCCTAACGCGCGGAAACTAAAAAAATTCCGTCCCGACGTAGCGGAAGTCAATCTGTTAGAGGACGACATCCAGCCCTTGTCCGACGAGGCATTGGCGAATAAAACCCAAGAATTTCGCCAACAGCTAGACAAGGCCACGAGCGACGACGAAATCGAAGATATTTTGGACGATATTTTGCCCGAGGCCTTCGCCGTCGTACGGGAAGCGGCAAAACGAGTCCTAGGGATGCGTCACTACGACGAACAGATCCTGGGGGGCATCGTGCTCCACAACGGCCAAATCGCCGAAATGAAAACCGGGGAAGGTAAAACCCTGGTGTCCACCCTGCCCGCCTATTTAAACGCCCTCAGCGGTCGCGGCGTTCACGTCGTCACCGTGAACGATTACCTTGCTCGCCGGGACGCGGAATGGATGGGACAGGTCCACCGATTTTTGGGCTTAAGCGTCGGTCTAATTCAGCAAGGCATGAGCCCCGAAGAGCGCCGCCGTAACTACAACTGCGACATCACCTACGCCACCAACAGCGAGCTGGGCTTTGACTACCTGCGGGACAACATGGCCGGCAGCATCAACGAAGTGGTGCAACGCCCCTTCAACTACTGCGTCATTGACGAAGTGGACTCGGTGCTGGTGGATGAAGCCCGTACCCCGCTGATCATCTCCGGTCAGGTGGAACGCCCCCAGGAAAAATACGTAACGGCGGCAGAACTAGCGCGGCGCTTGGTAAACGAAGATCACTACGAAGTGGACGAAAAAGCCCGCACCGTCATCATGTCCGACGAAGGGTTTATTGCGGCGGAGGAAGCCCTCGGGGTCACCGACCTCTTCGACCCCAAGGATCCCTGGGCCCACTACATCTTCAACGCGGTCAAGGCGAAAGAACTCTTCGTTAAGGACGTGAACTACATTGTTCGCGGCGGCGAAGTGGTGATCGTCGATGAATTCACCGGTCGGGTTATGCCCGGTCGTCGGTGGAGCGATGGCCTACACCAGGCGATCGAGGCGAAGGAAGACGTGGAAATCCAAAAGGAAACCCAAACCCTGGCGTCCATCACTTACCAAAACTTCTTCCTGCTCTATCCCAAACTGGCGGGGATGACCGGTACGGCGAAGACGGAAGAGGCGGAATTCGAAAAGATTTACAGCCTGGAAGTCACTATCATTCCGACCCACAAACCCAACGCTCGCCAGGACGTTGCCGATGTGGTCTACAAGTCGGAGAAGGCAAAATGGACCGCCGTCGCCCAGGAATGTGCGGAGATGCACGAAAACGGACGCCCGGTGTTGGTCGGTACCACCAGCGTGGAAAAGTCGGAAGTGCTATCCATGCTGCTATCCCAACTGGAAATTCCCCATAACCTGCTGAACGCAAAGCCAGAAAACGTAGAGCGGGAATCGGAAATCGTCGCCCAGGCCGGTCGCGGGGGTTCCGTCACGATCGCCACCAACATGGCAGGACGGGGTACGGACATTATTCTCGGGGGCAACGCCGACTATATGGCGCGCCTAAAGGTGCGGGAATACTTCATGCCCAAAATCGTCAAGCCGGAAGAGGACGAGCTAGCCGTCAGCGTTCCTGGTATTAATCGCCGCAAGAAATCGGCAGGCTTTGGCGACGATAAGAAACCCAAAACCTGGAAAGTCGCCGCCCAAATTTTCCCCACCGAACTCTCCGCAGAGACTGAGCAACTCCTCAAGGATGCTGTCGATGCCGCCGTGAAGGAATACGGTATGCAGTCCCTCTCGGAATTGGAAGCGGAAGAAATGGTCGCGATCGCCGCGGAGAAAGCCCCCACGGAAAACCCGGTGATCCAACAACTCCGGGAAGCCGTCACCGCTGTCCGCAGCACCTACGAATCCCTGACCGATGGGGAGCATGACCAGGTGGTTAAACTGGGCGGCCTCCACGTCATCGGCACCGAGCGTCACGAATCCCGTCGGATTGATAACCAGTTGCGAGGTCGCGCCGGTCGTCAGGGAGACCCCGGTTCCACCCGATTTTTCCTCAGCCTGGAGGACAATCTCCTCCGTATCTTCGGGGGCGATCGCGTTGCCGGGCTGATGAACGCCTTCCGCGTCGAAGAAGATATGCCCATCGAATCCGGCATGCTAACGCGATCGCTGGAGGGTGCCCAACGCAAGGTGGAAACCTACTACTACGACATCCGGAAACAGGTGTTTGAGTATGACGAAGTGATGAACAACCAGCGTCGCGCCATCTACGCCGAACGTCGCCGGGTACTGGAAGGGGAAGACCTCAAGGAACGGGTGATTGAATACGCCGAGAAAACCATGGACGACGTGGTCTCCGCCTATATCAACCCCGACCTCCCCCCCGATGAATGGGACTTGCCCAAGCTGGTGGACAAGGTGCAACAGTTCGTCAAAATCCTGTCGGACCTGACCCCCGAGCAAATGGACGACATGACCCTGCCGGAAATCCGCGCCTTCCTCCATGAGCAAGTGCGCATCGCCTACGACATGAAAGAAGGCAAAATTGACGCTGTCCAGCCCGGTCTAATGCGCCAGGCAGAGCGATTCTTTATCCTCCAGCAAATTGACACCCTATGGCGGGAGCACCTCCAGCAAATGGACGGGTTGCGGGAGTCCGTCGGTCTACGGGGCTACGGTCAAAAGGATCCCCTCATCGAATACAAGCGGGAAGGCTACGAACTCTTCCTGGACATGATGACCAACATGCGCCGGAACGTGGTGTACTCCATGTTTGAGTTTGAAGCCCAAGGGGCAGCAGAGCCGGAACCGGTAGAAACGGCTTAATCGTCTGACCGCCGATATCGCCGACATCGGCTCAGAATCGCGACAAAAAAGGCTGTGGATTAACCCTTGGGGGGCATCCACAGCCTTTGTCATAACTACCTTTGCTATTGGTTAATAACCATGATGCCCAAAAAGGGGCACCATGACCTGATCCTAAACCGCTAGATGGCCGCTAGATGATAGTGCCGTCGGGGATCGTGGCATTTTTCATAATCACAGTGATACCGCTGCGAATAATAAAACCTTCCTCTTCACGGACAGCCTCTTCCACCCGGTCCTTATTGATAATCTGCACATCGCTACCAATGCGGGCATTCTTATCAACGATCGCCCCACGAACGGTGGAATTGGACCCAATCCCGATGGGAATCTTACCCTCAGTCATCATCTGCAACCGTTCGGTGCTGGTCTCGTAATAGTCAGCCCCCATCAACAACGAATTATCAATGACAGCGCCAGCGCCAATCCGCGATCGCACCCCTAGAATAGACCGCTGGATCTGGCAATCCTTCACCATGCAACCGTCACCGATCATCGATTCCGTCACCTGACAATCCAAAATCTTAGTCGGCGGCAAATAGCGCGATCGCGTATAAATCGGCGCGGTCTTGTCATAGAACGTAAACGCCGGAGCCGGCTGACTGGTCAAGGCCAAATTGGACTCGTAGAACGCCTTAATGGTCCCAATATCTTCCCAATAGTCGTCGAATAGATACGCTTGGACGTTGTAATCCGCAGCGGACGACGGAATAATTTCCTTACCAAAATCCGTGCTGTCGGGGTTCGACTTCAGCAAGTCATGCAACACATCCCGCTTAAACACATAAATCCCCATGGACGCGATATAGGGCATCGTCGCCGCCTTCTCCGCAGACAAGCCCAAGCTCTGGGTGTCCACCTGCATCGCCTTCAGCGCATCCCCCTTGGGCTTCTCACTGAAATCCACCACCCGGCCACCATCATTGATCTTCATCAGACCAAAATCCGACGCCCGGCTCTCATCCATCGGCACCACCGACAGCGTAATATCCGCATTGGTTTCCCGGTGGCGCTCCACAAACTTGCGGTAGTCCATGCGATAGAGGTGATCCCCGGACAGAATCACATACTCATCCACCTCAATATCGGCAAACAGCCACATATATTGGCGAACCGCATCCGCAGTGCCCTGAAACCAAGTGGGATTCTCAGGAGTCTGCTGCGCTGCCAGCACTTCCACAAACCCATCATCCAACCCAGACATGGGATATGCCCGTGAAATATGACGGTTGAGGGAGGTGGAATTGAACTGAGTCAAAACAAAGATCTTATTGATCTCAGAGTTGATGCAATTACTAACGGGAATATCAATAAGTCGGTATTTGCCTGCCAAAGGAACGGCTGGCTTTGCCCGGAGTTTTGTTAAAGGGTAGAGACGGGTTCCAGCCCCGCCACCCAGGATGATGCCTAATACACGTTTCACAACGAAACCTCTGGTACTGCCAGTCCACGGTCCAAAACCTAGTGTCTGACTGTGGGTGGTCCTTGGCAAGGGGCTTTGACATATTTTGATCCCCAAGTAAGGGAAACGTGATGATTCCTTAGCCAGTCCTTAAGCTGAGCCTTAACCCGAGATGCCGATCGCCCCCCGATCGCCCCAACTATTTCCCCAGCCGTTGCCCCAGCCATTTCCCCAGCCATTTTTGATCCCCGATCGCCCCCAAGACGGCAATCCCTCCCCCCGCCCAGTGGATTGGTAACTCGCAATACCGTTAAAATTTATTAATATTGCTTAAATAGCGTTGCGGTTGAGTTGACTTTTGACGGCTTGGGAGCAGTTTGTCTCTGAGGGGCTGACCCCTGAGGATCTTACTCCTGAGCAGTTTGAGAAAAGCGATCGCAATGATTTAGAGAGGAGACACCCGTCCATGATGAATCAGCGCCGTCAGCCCGTTGTAACGACTGCCCCCGCAGCAAAGACGCCGAAAGTGGCGACTCCTCCGGTGGCCGCCAAAGGGATTATTGCGCCGCAACAGGGGGCTGTGATGTTTGAGCCCCGGGAATTTTTGAAGGCGCGGGCAGCGATCGACGAGCGGGATGTGTTTATCGAGTGGACGGGATCGGTATTTGCAATGGTGCCGGGGCGTCGCCAGGAGCGGCTATTTAATATCACCGGCATGAATGTGGCCCGGGGGATGCAGGACGAAGACGGCACCTGGAGCCTGGTCACCCGCGAATTGAATTATTACGTCGATCCCATGTCGGGAGAGTTGATCCACCGTTGGGATAATCCCTGGACGGGCGATCGCGTCACGGTGATGCACGTCGCCAATGACCCTGTGCAGCATCAACTGCGGTATCCGGTCCCCGCACGATTGGCGGGCAACTCCGCCTCCTTCGTCCTAGAAATGTTCCCCACCTACCCCAATCCGTTGGGCGGCAATCCCAAATTTAAGGACTACAGCCCCAACCCGGATTACATGGCATCGGAATTCTTCCAAATTTCCGTGCCCCTGGACGAGCTACAAGATCCTGATCGCGCCACAGTAGACACAATGACCCTGGCCTGGAACCGCATCGGTCCCTGGTTGCCCTGGATGAAAATGGGCGATCGCCCCGGTCAATTGGTCTATCACGCCTATGGTCGACGGGTCTCCGGCTATGACGACCTATCCCCGCTGTTGCGCCAGGAAATCGAGCAGCGGTTACCCAAATATCGCCATGCCCCGGAGAGCCACAGCCAGAAAATCAACATGACCTCCTGGCGTTACTTCGAGGAAAATTTTGACGCCTACCTACGCGGCGACACCTTCCCCATCAACGAGTGCGCCTAGGATGCGTACCCGCGAGCTAGCGACCCATTGAAAATCACAACAGCGTCAGCCGGTAAATCTGGATGGCGCTGTGTTGTTTTAGGGGCGCGAGGTAGGTGAATTGGGCGGGCGATTGATAAACAGATTCAATTGCCGCAGAAGGATATTGTTGGCGAATTTGGTCAAGCCATTGGGGAGACGGGCGATAGAGATAGGTCGGGCGATCGCCACTCAGCCGGATCAAATCCTCTAAATTCCCATCTGGACGAATCGCAATCTGAGCATCGGGGCGTAGCTGATAACTCAGGGATACGAGGCGGGGAATATAGGCTTGGCTCAGAATTAGGGGCGCATCGTTTTCGTTGAGGACAGCGGCCACATTGGGATGGTCATAGCTGCCTTGCTCCACCCACCAAGTCGGGGCGATCGCGCTGGCGGTACAGGAAATAATTTGGCCGGTGAGGATGACGGCCAGGAGCGATCGCCCCCAGTTTTTCTGACTAGCCCATTGCAATCGTCGCCCCAGATAAAACGCGATCAGGAGTTGCAGCCCGAGATAACAGGGCACCCAATATCGAGTAACGCCGGACCGGAACCCGCCCGATCGCATGTCCAGGAGCAGCAGCGGCAAAAATTGGGCAAAAATCAGAGTCGCGATAAACCAAAAGGCGATCGTTGAAACGGGGGTAGCGGGCTGTTTTCGTTGCCACTTCCAGAGGTCGATCGCCGCAACGATAATAAATCCCAAAGTACAAAAAATTATCCCGATGACGAGCCCCGGCGCAATGGGCCAATCCATCGGCAAAATTTGCCCTTGCCCCTCCCAGTCGACAAACAAACGCCCTAGATTCAACCCCCAATTTTGCACGAGCATGGCGGGCTCAACGGGCAGGGTTGTAAATCCGTTGGTTTGATTGATGGTGCCAAACCCAAGAATGACAATCCGTAGCCAGGGCTGCCATAGGAATAGGGCAAAGGCGATCGCCCCAATAAAACCAATCAATTTGGACCATTTGACTTGCTTTTGCACGAGGGCGATCGCAATAAATGCGCCATGGCCCACCAACGTAAACAGCCCAAATAGCAAGGTATAGAGCAAACTGGCGGCGCTGACGCAATAGGCAAACCAAGCCCCCCAGGAATTGAGTCGCAGGGCGCGCAAGAGGAGCCAACTTGCGCCAACAATTTCCAGGGTCCACAGCCCGTAATTACGCACCTCCAGGGAATAGAGCACGTGAAACGGCGACAGACCGATGATGGCGACAGCGGTCCAGGCGATCGCCCGCGAGCCAAACAACTCCCACGCCAACCCATAGACACAGGGCAACACCGCAATCCCAATCAAAACCGACAGCGATCGCCGTAGGGGCAACCCATCGCCAAAAATAGGCCCCAAAATCTGATGCCACCACCGCAGAGCAACAAAATAGAGCGGCGGATGTTGGGGATCATCAATGGCGAGGGCGCGAACCGTATCGGCAGTGGTGCGGTCCGGATTCGGGGTCTGGAAATATTGCAACGCCGCCGGCGATCGCGGTTGACCATCACCGAGCATCTCCGCCACCGCCGGCAACGTAAACCCAGCCACCCGGAACGAACTAAACACCTCATCGCCCCAGTAGACCTTGCCCGACAGTCCCGCCAGTCGGAAGGCGATCGCCAGAACCACCACCAGAGCGATCGCCCCCCGTGTCCATCGCCGGTCACTGCCCATAGCGCCTACCCCAAAGACTCAATAATGGGCGCGATCGCCGTCGCCATGCGCTCCCGCTGCTCCCCGTCGTAATTCCATTTCTCCAGAAAACTTGCGTAATCCCCAGTACCATCGCCCAACGCCTGGTCCATCGTACGCACCCGTTTTTCCAGGTCATCCGCCGCCGCCCCCCCCAACGCCAACACCCCCTTCATATGGGCAATGGAGCGATCGCTCGTGGTTTGGGAATTCGCCACCATCGCCGCATCCCCATTGCGATCATGGGTAATGGTCATCGCCGCCGACATCACCACATTTTTAACCAACAAATCATTCACCGTATCCGGCTGAGTTGCTAATGCTTTCAAAACCGAATCCGTAGGCTCAGCCGCAGGGGAATTCTCCGCCGTTAAATACACCACAAAAAAGCCCCGCGCCCCGTTTTTAGTCCGGGTCAATTGAGCGATCGCATCCGCATCCAGACCGCCACTCCCCTCAGCCGACTGCAATAAGTCTTGGGTCAAGGCGATCGCCTCTTGGAAGGAAGGGGAATCAGGAATTGTAATAGACATTGCCAAACCTAATCGCTAAACGTTTCAAAGCGTCAAAATAAAGCATCAAAATAAATATCTAATCAGGCGCTTGGACAGGGGCATCGGGACCAATAAACCGATTGGTTTTCAGGTCATAGCACCGCGATCGCGTTTTAATGGGCAACTCCATAGGTTCATTGGGCTCCCACGCCTGACTAGAAATGCCCAAATTCGGGTTGTAATAGGGATCTCCCCCAACAATAATTGACTTCCAACGCTTAAAGAACTTCGCAGAATCTTCGGGGTGGGGATCCCCCTGAAAGGTTTTGCCCCGGGAGTAGGATTCATGGTGAATCAGCGTTGCTTGGGGGCAGAAAATCACCCGATATCCCTCTGCCCGCGTCCGTAAACATAAATCAACATCACCGAAACCAACCGCCAAGGTTTCGTCATAGCCATCAATCGCCTCAAAGGCATCCCGACGCATTAACAAACAAGCGGCAGTTACTGATGACAATTCATGGCTCGCAATCAACGCCCCAATATAGCCCGGCTCCCGTTCTCCATTATCCAAACGGTCATGCATAAACTTCGCAAAATGCTCCGCCATCCCATGCATTCCCACACAAACCCCCGCATGTTGAATGGAACTGTGATCCGGATAAAGTAACTTCGCCCCCACAATGCCCACATCTTCCTTTTGGCCATACTCCACCATGCGATCCAGCCATCCCGTTTCGATCGCCTCAATATCGTTATTACAGAACAAATAATGGGTAAACGGTTCATCGAAATGGGACGGCAACTGCTCAACTGCCCAGTTATTAATGGCAGAAAAGTTAAATGGTCCTTCGTAATGCAACACCGTGTGGATATAGCGAATGGAATCAAAATAGTCTTGACTTTCCATATCGTTAGATTGGTGGTCGATGACTACAATTTCGTAATCCACCTCCCCCTTATGCTCCGCAAAACTATCCAGGCACTGTTTAACAAGATGACCACAATTTTTAGTGGGGATAATAATTGCCACGCGAACTGGTGCCTGAATCGCATAGCGAACCTGGAAAAAATTAAAGCGAAAACTGCTAGAAATTCGCCCCTTCTCCCCACTCCGCTGCAAATGTTCCGCCAACAAATCCTGGGAAATTTCCATCACCTGGGACTTACGATCATGACCGGTACTCGTATCATGCTGTCGCCACAGATAAAGCACCTCGGGGATATGGGAAATCCGTTCCGCCTGTTCCGACGCCCGCAGAATCAAGTCATAATCTTGAGAAATGGTTAGAAACGGGCGAAATCCATTGATTTTCTGCAGGAGCGATCGCCGAAAGCCCACCAAATGAACGATATAGGGATGCGATCGCAATAGCTCCAAAGAAAATGCCGGGCGAAACATAAACTGAATCACCTCACCGTCGGGGGTCACCAACGCCTCATCGGAATAGAACACATCCGGATCATCCTGACGAACCACCTCCGCCACCCGAAATAAAGCATGCTCCGGCAACACATCATCATGGTCCATCAACACAATAAACTCACCGGTCGCCATCGCCAACGCATCATTAGACGCCGCCGAAATTCCACCATTTTTTTTTCGCTCTTTCACCCGAATTCGTGAGTCTTGACCCGCCAATTCTTGCAGCAGTGGAGACACATGGGATTTGGGAGACGCATCATTAACAATGCACAATTCCCAGTGGGGATAAAGTTGATTTTGAACCGACGCGATCGCCTCCCGCAGCCATCGTTCTGGGGTGTTATACACCGGCATAATCAACGACAACTGGGGCGGATTATCAATGGCCTGCAGTCGACGCTTAAACTGACGACGAACCGGCGATCGCAACCCCGAACAATACTGCTGCCAATCATCAGGTTTAGGACGATTGGGGAACAGTTTATCTAGGGCTTTCTCCCCGACCCCTCGCCAGCCTGTCCGCCGCCACAGTCGATACGCCCGACCGGGAATGCCCACCGTTTTTCGCGCCAGGGTGCCAATCCCCATTAGTTCGCCACCTCCGCCGGGGTCGGCGCATCCTCCGACGCCACCTGGGAGCCATCCCCAAGGAACGTCAACCGCTCCAACACCTGCACCGTCGCATCAGCGGTCCGCTCCCACGTGAACTGTTTCGCCCACTTTGCCCCCAACTTCGTCAGATCACATCGCCGCTGCGGCTCATCAATCAACTGCTTGAGATGGTTATAGAGGGCATCAGCCCCCAACGGCGATCGCTGGTAGGGCACCGATGCATGGCGGGGATCCTCCGACGCATCCTCCCCCATCACCAGGGCCGCACAACCACAGGCGATCGCCTCAATGGTGTTTTGCCGGGGAGAATGGGCGATCGCCCCATGGATTGCCGCCGCCCCATTAAATCGCTGGGCCCGATCCTCCGCATTGTCCAACAGTCCGAGATGCTGAATCCCTTGATGGCGACTCATCCCCGCCCGGGCCATTGACTCGGGGATTAACTCGGGGTTTGAGTTGGAATTGGAAGTGGAATTTTTGGACTCTAGGGATGCCGTCTGGGAAACCTCCGCAATCGGTCGGCCATAACACTGCACGAGAATGGCGCTACCGTAGGCTTTCTGCAAGGATTCCAAGGTATCCAAAACCCAAGCCCGCACCGCCGGATCCGTTGCCGGGTCATCGAACCACAACACCGAAATCAACGAATCGGGCATCAAGTGTCGCTCTGGCTGGGGATCGCTCTCAATAAACGCCGTCGCCAGGGGCTGAGGCACCGATTCTAGAGCATTTCGGAATCCCGAAATCGTCAAAAGTTGCGCTGCCAGATCCTCACCGATCGCCACCGGTCGCAAGGGCAAGAAAACACTGGCCATCTTGGCTTCCCGCTGGGGATCCCCCAGGGGCGTCATCGCCGTCGGATCCGCACCCATCCAATGCATCCGGAAGCGCACCGTTTCCAAATTCGCCACCTCGTAAGCCGTCTGCCAATCAGTCGCGATCGCCACGTCTGCCTCTATGGGGCGATTGCGACGATATTCCAAGAAATCCACCGTCGCCACCATACCGCTCAGAGACTGAGTCCAGACCCCCTTGCGATGCTCCAACGTGGGATGACTGAGGGCCGGATCCCCCTGTAAATAAACCGTGACATCGTGCCCCTGATCGCCCAACGCCGCCACCAACGCCCGAATCCCTTCCTCCCAATCCGACCAACGATCCGGCGTCTCCTCCAGCTCGCCCCCCGACCAAACCACCACCGCCACCGACAGCGATCGCGCCGCCTCCGGCACCGGCATCCCCGCCAAAATCTGCCCCCACGCCTGACCACTATCCACCAACGCCGTTCGGGTCAAATAGCGATCGCGCACCGTCGCCTGGGCCGCCGCCCCCAACCGTTGCCGCAGATCCGGCGTCTGAATCAACTGGGTCAACCCCTCCACCCAGTCAGTTTCCGTGGCACACAGCCACCCATTGCGACCGGACTCAATCGCCTGCTCATAGGGGCCCCACTGGGACGCCACCGTCGGCACCCCCATAATCCCCGCCTCCACAAATTTCAGTTCGCTCTTCCCCGCCGTAAACGGCACATCGGGATTCAGGGGGGCCAAATTAATATCCACCGCCCGATACAGCTTCGGCAACTCCTGCCAAGGCACAATCGGTAAGGTTTCAATGCGATCGCCAAAGGATTTCGCGAGGGAATCGGGCACCGCCAAATGTCCCACCACCCGCAAATGCACCTGGGGGAACTGCGCCATCACCGCCGCCAGCGCCGCCACACACTGATCAAAATCATCCTGGTGGGTCCGGGTCCCACTGAAATATCCCAGACGCACGATATCTCGATCCTGCGGATCCCGCTCCTGCTCCAACGCAGTGATCGCCAACTTTTCCATCTCGGGACTAATCCGATTAGGCACCACCGCCACCCGTGCCGCCGGATGCTGGGCCAGCACCGCTTTTTTCAGCAACGGCGTACTCACCGTCACCCCATCACAGACTGCAATGGAGCGCTGGAACTGCTTCATCATCTCCCCATAAAACAACAGGGTTTCATCATCACTGCCCCGGGCATCCTCAATCTGATGCAACATCTCCGGATCAAAGACCCAATCATCCGTCTCAAACACCACGCGAATGCCCTTCTGCTTGGCCGTCGCGATCATGTCATCCAGCCCCCGATGGTAAGGCACCCGATGCATCACAATCACCCGGAACCGCTCCAATAACTCTGCATGGGGATACTGCCCCACATCAAACAGCTCCACGCGATAGCCCAGGGACTCCAGGATGGCCGCCTGATGCTCACACCGATAGCGATAGGGAGCCCCGGCACAGCCCGAAATAAACGCAAACATCGCCCGGCGATCGCCCAAGACCACCTTCCCTTGCTCCGCCAACGTCTCCAGCGGCAACGGCAATCGCCGCTCCACCCCCCCATGGAGGACATAATGCTCAAACCCCGACGACACCGCCCCCGCATCCACCAAGGCCGCCACATCGGGATATTCCGCCAAATAAAACGCGTTACTAAAGCCAGGGCAAGGATCCAACCCCGCCGCCATCCCGGTCTGGATGAAATGGTCAAAGGGACTGTTGTAACGCCCCGCCGCCACCTGTTGCTCCACCCGAGGATTGTGTTCCAGATAGTATTTTGTGTTGAACAGGGGGCTGGGATCCCGCCCCTCAGCAGCGCCATTCGTCAGAAAATGGATAAACAAATCCACATAGCGCATATCCGCCATGGCCACCGCCACATCCGCCTGGCTTGACAAATAATATTCCCGGTCAAACATGGCCAGGGCAACCTGACTGTGGGCCTGGTTCAGATGGGAAAACTCCGCCGCCACCGTCGCCCGGATCACCGCCTTCTCCGCTTCCACATCAATATCCACATCCAGGGTCGACAAAGGGGGGATAGGCGCCATCTGCAACGCCGCCAGGAGATGGGGGAACAACTGACTATCCACCGTCTGGACACGGGCCATCCCAAAGGCCCCCTTCAACTTGAACCAGCGATCGCGCAACTTCCAAAACTTACTGGTATGCATGGCCGCCAGGGCATCATGGGCCTGCTGTAGCCGCCCCTGGACTTCATTTAAGCGGGACTGGGTGGTGGCCAGGGCATCCTTCATTCGGCCATAGCGCCGAGTTTGACGCTCCAGGGCCGTCGTCGCCTGTTTCTCAGAAACCTGCTTTTCCAGCAACTCCTCCGTCAGATACTGCACCTGGGTATGGTGGGTGCCCAACAGGGTTTGTTGCTGGTCATAGCGGGTTTGCAACTGTTCAATATGGGCCTGCAACTCCTGAACCGCCGGCTCCAATTGATAAATTCGCGCCTGGAACTGACCGGTATACCGTTGGGCCTGATGGCGCTGGAATTGAGCTTGGTCCAGGGAAAGCTCCAAATTTTTCAACCGCTGACGCAGCGATCGCAACTCATACTCTTGCTGGGCTTGGAACTGCTCCGCCCGAGCCGCCAACCCCCGACTGCGGGCACCACTGGCCCAATCCCGCAGGGGCTGATCGGCCGGAGCCGGATCGCTCTCGCTAAACGGATTCGGCAATGGCGCGATCGCCTCCGGTGCCAACGCCACCCCATTCAACTCCCCATACAGCGCCAGGGTTTTGGAATGGTGTTGGGTCAACCAATGGGCCCGTTCCCGCCAGGTGCGATCATCATTGCCCGGCAGCACAGACCCACGAATATCGGACGACAGGGGCAGAAACTGGCGATCGCCCAGGAGCGCATCCAACACCACCGCCGGCTTGGACGCAAACGCGTCTAGATTAACCGCCGCCGTTTGATCCCAAAAATCCCGACAAAAATTCAACAGTTCCCGATGGTAATGCTCCACCACCGACACCGCCCGTTGGGGGTCATGACAAAAGGGATCCGTCGCCAGCTCCCCCCCATTGCGGCTGTGATCCCCATATAAATTATCCAGCGTCACCCACGGCGCTCGATAGGTCACCATAAACCGCGCCTGGGGCAGCCATTGAATCCATTGCCGTAAAAAGAGCGTTACCCGTGGGGCATGGCACACCACAATGCCCCCCCGCTTCTGCCACTGGGCCGCCAGCGCCTTTGCCCGCTGGGCCAGCTCAGGACCCACCGGATCCGGATTACGCGTACAGAGGGCAGACGCAGCCATTCCCTGGGACACCAGCGCATCCTCTAACCACTGGTCCAGGGCATCCCCAACCGACTGCCCCCCCGCTTCAATCAAAACCTCCGCCAAGCGATCGCCCCGATCCGCTGGCACGCCCGCCAGTACAACAATGGTTGATTCCACAGGTTTGGTTTGCTCGCCTAACGCTCAGTCAAAACAGTCTCAGTCAAAATACCATGCCCCCCAGACCCGTGACCAAAGTCCCAGGGGATCCAACGCCTAGGGACCGTCCTGGGGCGATCGCCAGTGTCCTCCCCCTTCGCTCCCACGACCCTGCCCCTTCAAGCGATCAGCAAATCCTAATAATCCAATAAAACTTGGAAGACATTGCTCGGGGTTTGTCGTCCCCGAAGCACCGTGTTCGCCTTGAAAACGGTGGGGAAGAACTGCTGAATATACTGCTGAGTATCCTCAGAAATCAAGATCCGGCAATGCCCCTTAAACGATCGCTTATCAAAACTTTCCAACCGGGACGCCACATTCACCGTATCCCCAATAATGCTGAACTCCAGCCGACGGCTTCCCCCTAAACATCCGGTAGTCACCCGCCCCGTCGCGATCCCAATGCGCATGGCCACCGTCGGCAAACCCCGCTGTTCCCATGCCCGATTCAAGAACTGCAACCGCTTGCCCATTTCCACCGCACACCGCACCGCATTGATCGCATCTTGCCGGATTTGCTTTTGATTACTGCGGGGGAGGGGCACCCCAAACGCCGCCAGAATCGCATCCCCAATAAACTTATTCACCACCCCATTGTGGTCAACGGTGACCTGGGTCATGGCATTCATATATTCATTCAGCCACGCCATCAACTGATTAGGCGCTAGCTGAGAGGCGATCGTACTAAACCCAACTAGATCCGTAAACAACACCGTCGCCATCATCTCCTGCCCCACAAACTGCCCTTTGCGGATAATCTGACTGCGACTTTGCCAAATTAACTCCGCCACCTGGGGCGCCACATACTTTTCAAACATCCCCATCAAAACCTGGCGATCGCGCCGTTCCCGGTTGGCAATCTCCGCCAGATTCACCACCGCACTGGCCGCGAACGCCAACAACGGCGGCACCACCGGAATCCAAACCCCAATCACCAGGGCCCCATAGCCCGTCCCCACCACCACCACCGACAGCCCCAGCAACGCCAAAACACTCAAATCCAACCGCTGCAACTTGCCAATGACCACGCCCCCCATCAGCGCCCACAGCAAAATCCAGCCCACCTCCAAAGAATCGGGCCAGGTTTGCAGACTCGATTCCCCATCGATCGCCATCGCCAACACCTGACTGGCGATCGTGGCATGGATTTCAACGCCGGGGACCGCCCTCGCCTGATTCCCCCGCATTCGATAGGGGGTGGTGTAAGTATCCTTGAGGCTGTCAGCGGTGATGCCCACCAACACCAGGCGATCGCGCAAGATCGCCGGATTGATCGCCCCCGACAACAGATCCGTCGCTCGAATCCGCCGAAACCGACACCCCGGCGCTAAGGACGGATCCGAACACCCCAGCCCCCGATAGCGCAACAGCACCTGATAACCCGCCGTATGCACCCCCGTATAGCTGCCCACGGTGCGATTCAACGGGGAAAACACCCCTTCCCCCAGGCGATAGGTGCCCTCCTCCCCCGACACCGGCTCCAGGAACACTCCGTCAATGGCTAAATAATCCAGCGCCAGCCGCGCCCCCAACCCAAACCACAACTGCTCCTGGTCATCCAGCAGCGACAACAACCCCCGCCGAATCCGCAAATCATCATCCAACAGCAAATCCGACGCCGCCACCTGATCTCGCTCCGCCAAGGCCGGTGGAGGCTGGATGGGTACATCCTCCGGCGTGGGCGCAATTTTGCGGATGCCCACCAAATTGGGGGTATTTTCAAACACCTCCGTCAGCTGATCCTCCCCCGGCGGCACCGCAAAATCCCGCACCAGATCCAAGCCCACCGCCCGGGGCCGTCCCATCTGGATCGTCTGCAATAACTCGGCTAACGTCTCATCGGTCAGGGGCCACCGCCGCAGCAGTTGCACATCCTTTTCCGAAAACTCCACGATGACAATGCGATGATCCACCGGAGCCGCCGGCAGATACTGCACAAACCCGTCAAATGCCCCCAGCTCCAACCCCTGGAGACTCCCCAGCGATCGCAGCCCCACCACAATCACCCCCACCAGGGCAGACACCCCCAGGGGACGCAACAGCGGGCGATCCGGAACCGATCGCGGCGATCGGGACGGGTGAATGACAAACCGCCCCCCCAACCGCTCCCCCAATGACGACCAATTCATCATCGATTCCGAGCCCCCCACCAGCGTTGGCGGCGGTCCAGACGGCGGTCCAATGGGCTACCGAAGAATTGACTACAGAAACTGAGCCAACTCATACAACCGCCGTAGCCGTGAAATAACTTTGTCCCCATAGTTGGGATCATCAGACCATCGCCCCGTAAGCCGCTGCACCTCCTCCGCCGAGCCCCGAGGGACGAACCCAAATCGGGGGTCCACAATGTCGTTCGCCAAAGGCTCTGTACTAGCGTAGGCCTTCAGGTGTTGAATGTGGGCCCGCACCCCCAATCGGGCACTCGTAAAAAAGGCCCCGTCGGGGGTGCCGCTAATATCCCCCAACCCCCCAAAATTATTCTGACTGGGCTGCATCCCCCGCCCAAACCTCAAAAAGTCAGTCTCCGTACACATTTGGGCAAAGGCGACATCATAGCTCACCCCCTCCGCCGACGCCTCCTCCCGATAGAGGGTCGGCAAATCGGAAAACAGCGATCGCGCCTGGGGATTTTCCCGGGTCAAAAACGCCATCATCTGAAATTCCGACGTACTGCCGTGCCCCATAATGCGCCCAATCATCCCAGCGCAAATATCCAACGTCGTCTTGAGAACCACCGTCCGATTGGGGTTATCCCACCCCACCGCAATATTGAAATTCCGCAGATCCACCGCCTTGATATAGACCACATTGCGATAGCGCACCCGAATGATGCTGGGGTCATCGCCAATCTCCGCCCGCAGCCGCTCCGCCAAATTGATTGGAATATAGGAATTGCCGTTAATCAGATGCCCCTTTTCCGGATAGGTCTGATTATTCACCCGGATGCCGATTTGTTCATAGGTGGGGGCCGGAATATCCGGGATTACCCCCAGAATCCGCGCCAGCCCATCGGCGATCCCTCCCGCAATTTCCGTGCGGCGATTTTGGATCAACCAGGCATCGGCGGCATTGGTCAAAAACCCCACCTCCAGCAACAGGGACGGCACCGCCGGCTCCCGGCAAAACACCCGACTGCCCAACCCCGTATCCGTATCCGGCTTCGCCCCCCGATTCGCCAACTGGGGCACCTTAGCAAAAACAGATCGTAGTAGCAGCTCCGCATGAAGTTGGCGATCGCGGTTATTGGCAATGTAATAGGCCGTCATCCCCCGCACCGCCTCATTGGCCGACGCATCCCCATGGAGCTCCAGGGCAAAATCCCCCACCCGCGCCCGAGCATTAATCCAAGCGATCGTCTGCTCCAGACTCAGCTCATCCGGCACCGGCAACACCGTAATCCCTCGGGATTGCAGCGATCGCTCCACCCCATCCCGCAACAACATCATCTGCTCCGCTTCCGTGAGGGCATCCACCTGCACCCCCAAATCACGGACCCCCTGTTCATACCCCCCGTGGCCCGCCGACAAAAAAATTCGCCCCATACCCTGTGGTGCCTGCCACTACGACTAAATGACCGCCTCAAGGATAACCCAGGGTTCTCGGGCGATCGCGAATCCTCACAATCCCTAGCCTGATCGCCCCTGTCTAAAGCCGTTTCTCCCCTAAGCCGACGGCACCGGCGATCGCTGCCACTCCCCCGACCGAGGCGATCGCAAGGACGACAACGGCACCTGGGGATCCTCCGCCGCCAACTCCGGATCTTTCTTATCCTTCCCCACCGCCAAAATCTCCAGCACCAACTCGCGGAACCGGCGAATCGGCGGCAACTCCAACCGGTCGGTACTGGTCACAAACACCACCTCCCGCTCCACCGTCGCCTCCGCCATCGGCAACACCGCAAACCGAGGATCAGAGCGCACATCCTCCAACGCCGACTCCGGCAACATCGCCACAAAATCGCCCTCTCGCACCACCCCCCGGAACGCATCCAACGTATTCAACTCCAGGGCAATCTTCGCCGCCACCCCATGGATACTGGCCTGCTCCTGCACCAGCCGCTGCATCCCATAACCATCCTTAAACACCACCTGGGGAAACTCGACGATCGCATCCCAGCTCACCGACGCCTGTTTCGCCAACGGATGCTGTGCCCCTACCAACACCGAAATCGGCTCCCGAAACAGGGGATCCACCACCATATCCGCATTGGAGGTCAAAAACCGGTTATTCATCACGATCGCCGCATCCACCAAGCCATCCCGCAACACCTTCAATGCGCGATCGCTCCCCAAGGCCGTCACCCGCAACTGCACCTTCGGATACTCCAGCAAAAACTTAGGCAACACCGCCGGCAACTGGTAGGCACAGGCAGACTGAATCGCCGCAATACACAACTCCGGCTGCCGCCCCTCGAGCAAAATACTGATATCGTCCACCGCCTGCTGCCAATCCTGACAAATCCGCCGGGCCCGGGTTAGCAACACCTCCCCCCCCGGCGTCAACTTCGCCCGATCATGGCGGCGCAACAGGGACAACCCCAACTGATTCTCCAGGGACTGCACCTGACGACTAATAGTGGATTGGGTCACCCCACATCGGCGAGCCGCCTCCTGGAAACTCCCTGTCTCTGCCACGGCCAAAAATGCTTGAAGTTGCTCAATGCGCATAGGAACAGAGAAAAGGAGTGATTAGAAAATGGGAATGAGCCAGGGAAATTAAATCGCCGTCAAAAAAGTTACGTCGTCAAAATTGTCAAAAAAGCTAGTTTTGTAATCATAGCGACCGCACCAGCCGCAATTTGTATCAACGGCTTCCGTTCTGCCCCTCCCGACGGTCCTTTCTTCCGCCAATCTCCCCATCTCCACTCCCCCTCCCCATGGCGTCCCACCCCTCCGTCAACGTGCTCATTTTGGCCGGAGGTCAAAGTCGTCGGATGGGGCAGGACAAGGCGCTAATCCCATGGCAAGGCATCAGCCTCCTGGAACGGTGTGGTCGAGTCGCCCTAGCCATCGGCGATCGCTGCGATATTGTCACCCCCTGGCCCGATCGCTACCAATCCGCCCTCCCCACCGACCTAACCGATCGCCTCCACTGGTGTCCCGACCCCATCCCGGGATCCGGGCCCCCCAGGGCGATCGCCCGACTTCTTACCCTGCCCCCCAGCGCCCAGTTCCAATGGACCCTAGTGCTAGCCTGTGACATGCCTAACCTCAGTATCCCCACCCTCCTCACGTGGCGATCGCACCTAAACACCCTATCGCCTGCAATCCTGGGCTATATTCCCCGCCCCTCCGACCGATGGGAACCCCTCTGTGGCTTCTACCGCTCCGCCGCCGGTCCCTCCCTGCAAACCTACCTCGACCAAGGGGGGCGATCGCTCCAGCACTGGCTCAGCACAACCCCTATTGCTCCCATCCCCACCACCCCAGCGGATCTACCCCTCTTCCACAACTGCAATACCCCCGAGGACATCGTGTCAGCCCCTTAAGACATAAAGATTCTCAATACAGCCCCAGGAACAGCAGCCCCCACAAACAAAGCAAACTTGGTCGCGAAACAATCAATCAATCCCCTAAAACCCAGATCAATCATCCCGCCTTGCCGACAGAAACTATCCCTCGCCCAATATCCCCGATCCAATCCCCGACTTATTTTTCGACTGGATAAGATTCTGGGCCCAAGCTAACGCTAACTGATGACCATCAGTCATCAGTCTCAAGAATATCCCCCAAGTAACAGCGGATAAATTCCTCTGCCGCTTCTGGATTGATTTCCTTTAATCCCGTAACGATCGCAACAACTGTTTCTGCCGTCGGATCAGTTCGCTCATGAAACCATCGATACACCACTGAACGTCGGACGTTGAGTGCTGTCGCCAACCTATTTTGGCTAATGTTGTAGCTATTTAGCACATTTTTAAGTGCTTTTCCTGCTCTTCCCATGCCCTAATGCTGGCAGAGCTTTGCACTCTGGTAAATAACTATATTTATGTAGCCATTCACGTCCCAACCTCAGTAAGAATGACAGACCCAAGCAAAAACTTAATGGGACATCGTTATCGACCTTTGTCCTTGTTTACCCTTGAGCGGCCCCCAGGGAGTGAGTGAGAACGCAGGGATATAGAGCCAATCTAGCCAAGTAACCGAGACAATAGAGCAATCCTATATAAGTCTAAATACTTAATACGTAGGAAACTAGAGGGGTGGGCAAATTTGAAGAATTTATCGCAATTGGTTTTGTTGTCCTTCTAACGACCGCATAAACGGATCCCTAGACCAGTGCTGGAGCCACCGATGGAAGCCGGATACCCTGGGCATCAGGGTCAAAACGAGGGAGAGGGATGGTTCCCCCTTGTCCTCACCTATTGCAGTCAGCCAACCCTAAATTAACAGCCCATTGACGTGGGTTGGCTGTCAATTAGTCGTTTGATCGCTCGTGCTGATCCGCCAGTGCCCTGGGTCGTTCAAAGTTCCCTAAAAGCGTCCCTAGAGATGATGGGATAGGGTGCGAAGCAAGGGTAAGAATAGGGTGACGAAGTAGTAAGCCAGGGGAGCCGTGAAAATATAACTGTCGGTGCGATCCAGGACTCCCCCATGGCCGGGGATCAGCTGACCTGAATCTTTAACTCCGGCATCCCGTTTCATCAAGGACTCAATCAAATCCCCGAGTAAGCTGGCGATCCCCACGATCGCCCCAAAGATGGCCCCAGAGGCAAACCATAGGGGCCATTGCAGATAGCCCGCCCCGACGATCGCCACCAGCACACTGCCCGCCAGTCCAAAAATCGAGCCCTCAACGGTTTTCTTCGGGCTAATGCCGGACAACCGGGTCCGCCCCAGCCATTTCCCCATAATGTATGCCCCAATATCCGCCGCCCAAATACAGGCAAAGGTCAGGAAGGTCGTCGTTAGGCTGGTGGGCCAAGTATTAATCGCCAGATCCTGGGGCCAATACCCATTGAAGGGAAGGGCGTGAACCATCTCAGGATTAAGTATGGAAGCGGATCCCACCCGGAGACGCACCCAATAGCTGGGCAAATAGCCACAGTAAAACAGCCCCATCACCGACGCGGACAGATCCGCAATGGAAGCCATGCGCGGCATAAATAGGAGGTAAAAGCATACCAGGGTGCCCGCCAGAGGAACGATGGTATCGGCGATCGCCGGATCCATCGCCGCAGAAACCACCAGTGCAAGGCTGGCGACGGTTACCGTTTTGGTGGCCGGGGTAAACCCTTTTGCCTTGACCAACCGCAAGTATTCTCCCAACCCAATAACAACGATCACAGCGAGGGCCGCCGTGAAATACCAGCCCCCCAGAAGAATAATGCTGAGGGCAAAGAGAATTGCAACAGCGCTGCTGCCAATGCGGGCCCAGGGCCAATGGAAAGACCGCTTTTCGCCGCCAGTTTTTGGAGCGGTGCGACGTTGCGGCTTTGCCATACGAGGAGGGTAATCCATGGGTTAATGGGAAGTTAGAGCAGGGTTGCTAAAGGATTAAGGCAACGTCCCCCGTGATCATAGGGCAGGATTGGGAGCGCCTTGGCATTGCTCTATGTTTCTTGTTTTTATGCCTTGTTTTTTGGGGGCCTTGTTTTTTAGGGGCGCGTTTTTTGGGATTGCGGAGAGGGGCGATCGCCGAGGGTGTCCTATAGCTTTTCTCCGCTGAGGATAAAGGTCGGGGCGATCGCCGCGAAAATTTGGTTCGTCCCTCGGGTTTCGAGGCGGTTAGCGGATGCTTGGATCACTTCGATATTGCGGGCTTGGATATCGGCGAGGCTTTCAGAAATGGCATAGAGGCTGTCGAGGCTGGTGGCGGTGGCGACGACGCGGCCGCCGGACTGGAGTTGTTGCCAAACCCGCTGCAGGGTGAGCTTAGCGGTGCGGCTCCCTTCAACACAGACCCGGTCAGGGGTATTGGGGAGTTCATCAAGGCATTCCGGGGCATGGCCTTCGATCACCTCGACATTTTTGACGCCAAAGCGATCGCAATTATGACGAATCAGACTCACGACATCGGGATCCCGTTCAATGGCGAGAATTTTAGCTTCGGGACACAGTAGGGCACTTTCAATGGCGATCGTCCCTGTTCCTGCACCAATATCCCAAAGAATGCTGGTGGGGGTAAGGCGCAGAAGAGAGAGAATTGCGACACGGGTTTCCCGCGGGGTTAGGGGAATGCCAGGCGATCGCTCGAATAAATCATCGGGGATACCGGGGGTGGCATAGGGCCAGAGGGGGGTAGACATGGCGATCGCGGGGACTCTGCCACCGTTTTAGCGGGTGTTCGGTGGGTTGTCGGTGCTCAGGTCTCGCTCTGTAATGGTTTGCAGCAATAGCGCAAGCAATGGAGGGTTGATCGCTACTCATTGTATTTTGCAAAGATTTTGGAAGTTCAAAAGAGTAAATCTAGTTGAGGGTTAGAACAGGAAAAAAGTGACTCGACTGAGGTTAAGAGGTATGAAACTAAAATCTGTTCTAGGTGGAGCTTTTGCCCTGGCTGTATTGGGAGTATCAACACTGTATTCTCCTCTGGTTGTCAGAGCTGAGACGGATTCGGGGTCAGGAGCTGGATGGACGTCAGTCAGTACTAGCAGCAAACGTAATTGCGCAGCAGAAGCAAGGAAAAAGTTCCTTGACTATCAATCGACGGGGGAGTTAGTGGGAATAAGATTTGCCAGCGATAGGGCCTCAACTGGTGTTGTTCAAGCCTGGATGCCAGGTAGAGACGTCATGTTTGTTGCGCTATGCTCCCCTAGTGGTAATGCTGTGTACGTATACAATGCATGTCCCAAGAGTATTTGTCAGCAAAGAAGAGTGATTGATCTCCGTAACGAATTGGGAGAATATTTACGCTGGTAAGCATTGTTATCTACCGCTACTCTCCAGCATCTCTAGGAGATTCAAGGGAATATCACGGTGATATTCCCTTAATAATTCAGGATTAAGCTAATTCGGCGCAGAGTTGGTCTGTAGTTCTTTGAATAGACCTCTTGCATAAATGAGCAGAGGAGGCAAATTAAGAGAAGCAGCTTCCTTAATCAGCTGTGCATCACGACGATCTCAACCAGCCCCCTTCTGCTCAATAAAGCAATAGAGTCAAAACAGATTAAAAGGCTTGGATCCATTCCTTCACGTCGTAATCGGTCCAGATGCCATTTTTCCAATAGGGATCATTTTCAATGGCTGCTTTCACATCCGCTTCGGACTCCGCTTCGTAGATGCCAAACACTTTTGTATTGTCCTTGGTGGGGCCGAGGGTCATCAAAAAACCGGATTCCTTTTGGGCAGCAAGACCATCCAGGTGGGCTTGGCGATAGGGGGTGCGCTTTTCGAGGGCGTTTTCGCAGTAGGAGCCAAAGAGAATGTACTTAGCCATAGTTGTGATGGAAATTCTATGAAAGTTTCAGTGCGCTGGGACCGTCGCTGTCAGTTGCCGATGATAAGGGCTTAGGCGAGGGCTGGGGAAGGGGGTGGGGCGATCGCCGTCGGCGCCATAAGAGTCTTCAAATCCAAATATTCCAGGTCCAACCCAGCGATCGCATCCGAGAGACTGTCCAGCGTCCAGGGTTGCTCCAGATAAGGGATCACGCCGAGGACGGGGAGCTGGGTAAGCTGGGCGATCGCCGAAGCCGGGGCCCATTTTTCCTGCTCCTCCAGCGATCGCGGTTCCACGCAATTAAACACAATCCCCTTTACGGCTAGGTTGCACTGACGGGCTAGGGCAATATTGGCCACCGTCTGGGCAATGCAACCTAACTTCAACGGCACCACCAACACCACCGGCAATCGCCAATCCCGCATCAGGTCAGCGACAGTTAGCTCCCAGGTCATCGGCGATCCCAAACCACCGGCAGTTTCCACCAACGTCACATCATAGGAATGCTGGAGTTGGGTCAGCGATCGCCAGGCAACCCCTAAATCAATCTGAACCCCCTCCCGGTCCGCCGCCAACGGTGGGGCCAGGGGATCACGCAAATAAATGGGATTTATCGTCTCAGGGGATTGGTTAAGCTGAAATAGGTCTTGGTATTGCTCGCGATCGCCCGGTCCAGCTTGGATCGGCTTCGTCAATGCCACCTTGGTCTCGGGGAAATAACGACGGCAATAGGCATACAGCCCCATCGTTAACACCGTCTTCCCCGCATCCGTATCCGACCCCACAATGGCCAGCGATCGCCCCGATGGTTTCGTGACACTGTCCTTGGCGACATTACCCATAGCTAACCCTTCCCCCACAGGTTCAAGTTTCGATCCAATCTCTAAAAAACGGCGATCCCAAGCCCCATCAGCCGACTGACTGGCCGCCTACCCATCATCCCATCCCAATCCGGCTCCCAACCGCCAAATCTTGTAACCGCCAAATTTAGCGATCCCCTCACCGCCAACCCCCAAAAAATAGACCCTAAAAAATAGGTTCGGGAGTTGGCCGTAACTCGACAGGGATTTGGCACAATAACTAACCGGTCCACCCCGTAGCGGACCCTTAACGGAAAAAATCATGCAAACCCTTCGATCTCCTATGCAGACTGCGGTTTCCCCCACAGCCCCTATTGGAGCGACCGATGCTGCCGACACTGCCGATGATGTTTTGAGGATTGGCGATCGCCCGTTCAAGTCGCGGCTGATGACCGGCACCGGCAAATATCGCAACTTTGATGAAATGCGAGCCAGCGTCGCCGCCAGCGGCTGCGAAATTGTGACCGTCGCCGTCCGTCGCGTGCAGACCAACGCCCCCGGCCACGAAGGACTCGCCGAAGCCCTGGACTGGACCAAAATCTGGATGCTCCCCAACACCGCCGGCTGCAAAACCGCCGAAGACGCCATCCGCGTCGCCCGCCTCGGTCGGGAAATGGCCAAGCTATTGGGTCAGGAGGACAACAATTTTGTGAAATTGGAAGTGATCCCCGACGCGAAATATCTATTGCCCGATCCCATCGGCACCCTGGAAGCAGCAGAGCAGTTGGTTAAAGAAGGATTTGCGGTATTGCCCTATATCAACGCCGATCCCCTATTGGCAAAGCGTTTGGAGGATGTGGGATGCGCCACCGTCATGCCCCTGGGCTCCCCCATCGGCTCTGGTCAGGGCATTCAAAACGCCGCCAATATCCGCATCATCATTGAGAATGCCACCATCCCCGTCGTGGTAGATGCCGGCATTGGCACCCCCAGCGAAGCCGCCCAAGCGATGGAATTAGGCGCATCGGCCTTGCTGATCAATACCGCGATCGCCCAGGCCGCCAACCCCGTTCAAATGGGACGGGCCATGGGACTGGCCACCGAAGCCGGCCGCCTCGCCTACCAAGCCGGTCGAATCCCAATCAAAGCCTACGCCAGCGCCAGTTCCCCCCTAACCGGCGTTGTGACCAGCTAGTCGCGACAAGCTAAGGAATAAATATCGGGCGATCGCCGTTATGGATTAAACGCTAACGAGCGATCGCCCCTATCTATAAATATTTATGGAGGGTCTATCCCGCCGCTGCCGCTACTTGCTTACGCACCCATGCCCTGAATGCCCGCAACGTGGTGTTGTAGCCATCGGCATCCACCCGTTCCAGATAATCCGGCAACACCTCCGAGAGCAATAGCTCCGGAAAATAATCGCTTTTCCACTGACGTTTATAGGTCTTCGTCTCCACATCCAGCGATTGAATTTCCACCCAATCTTCCCCATATCGCCAAAGCTCAGCGATACCTAAATCGGCATAATTTTCACAATAGCTTTTCGGAAAATTCTCCGCTTCAATCACTAAATCGGGCACTGGCGTGAGCGTCGCATCTACCATTCGCTCCTCCGATACCGCCCCCGGCTGACGAATATAAAACCCCTTCTCCGGCTCCACCCCAATCTTTTGATCAATATCCTTAAATAACGTGGCAGAGCAGACCGAAAAAGCCATCTCCAGCTCTGAAAATAGGGAATGAATAAAATCAACCACCACCTCTTCCGAATGGCGATGTTTTCGAGACATCACCGTTAAATCAAGCGTTCCATCCCGATAGGCAACCCTCGTCTCCCGGCGATCGCCCAACTCCTCCAACAGCGCATTAAATTCATCCCAGTCAGCCCGGATAGAAACCGTATTTCCAGGCTCAATGATTAGGCGATCGCAAGTAATGGGCATTGGTTTATGTGGGCTATCCCGGTTGGCTGATCCCGACAATCACATCAAATCTACAGCGAAACTCCGTCCCCTGTCCCCTCCTCTTCTCCTCTCTCAACCCTCACCTACCTGTTCGCGCACCCAAGCCCGAAACGCCCGCATCGTGGCATTCCGCCCCTCTATCCTGACCCGCTGCAAATATTGCGACAGAATTTCGGGCAGTCCCAACCTTGGAAAATATTGGCTCTGGGCCTGCACCTGATAAACACCATTGTCCCGATCTAGACGCTTAATTTGCAATCCCTTTTTGGTGTACTGCCACAGTTCAGGAACACCCAAAGTTGCATAAATCTCAGGATAACTACGTGATCGAAAATCAATTTCAATGACCAAATCTGGGGGCGGATCAACCGTCAGATCCAGCCGATCCTTACCTCGCACTGCATCCGCATGTTGGATATAGAAGCAGTTGTCCGGCTCGACCCCTTTTAGAACCTCTACGTTTTTAAACGTGGTGGAACCAAGGGGCAAAAATTCAATATCCAGCTCCTCCAGCAGTGCTTTAATAAAATCCCCAAGGCTCTCTTTAGCATGCTCATGATCGGGCAAAGGGACCATAATGTGAAGCTGTCCATTTTGATAGGCAATGCGGCTGGATCGTTGCTCCCCTAGCTCCTCTAAAATTTCGTTAAATTCTTCCCAGTTTGCGTCAATAATTAACGTTTCCCCCGGGAGAACGGTGAGGCGATCGCAAGTAATCGGCATGGGACTTCCCCAAAAGCTATTTCCAGAGTAGGCGTTTAGCAGAGACGCTTGCAATTTATGGCGAAACCGATGGCATCGCGCAGTGAGTCAGCACCATCCCCGTATGATGGATCGTTGTGGTTTCCCCCCTTTGGCACGAGAACCACTTGTCCCTGAATTTTGTCCTGAATTGACCTGAAAATTTTCAGAGTTTGTCCCTATGGTTGCTACCCCTACTGCTCCCACGTCGACCCCGTCTCGCCCGGCGGTGAGCGATCGCCATCGTCTCCAGACGTCCCAATTGGATGTGCCCACTCGCCTGCTCCTGGGACCGGGACCCTCTAATGCGCATCCCCGCGTGCTGCAAGCGTTGGGTATGCGCCAGGTGGGGCACTTGGACCCGGCGTTTATTGGGTTGATGAACGAAACCCAGGAACTATTGCGGTATGTGTGGCAGACCGACAACCAAGTCACCATTCCCGTCAGCGGCACCGGTAGCGCCGCCATGGAAGCGACCTTAGCCAACACCGTCGAGCCGGGGGACAAGGTGCTGATTGGGGTAAACGGTTATTTTGGTCTACGCCTGACCGATATGGCGGAGCGGTATGGCGCAGATGTTAAACAAATTTTGAAGCCCTGGGGCGAGGTTTTTTCCCTGGAGGAATTGCGGGCCGCCATGGAAGAGCATCGCCCGGCAATTTTGGCATTGGTCCATGCGGAAACATCCACCGGTGCCCGTCAACCCTTTGAAGGGGTCGGCGACCTCTGCAAAGAGTTTGATTGTTTGTTGCTGGCGGATACGGTGACCAGTATCGGTGGCGTGCCGCTGTTTGTGGACGAGTGGGGTATTGATATGGTCTATGCCGGCGGTCAAAAAGCCCTGAGCTGCCCTCCCGGCATTGCGCCGTTATCCTTTAGCGATCGCGCCCTGGCAAAACTGAACGCCCGCAAGAGCAAAGTCCCGAACTGGTATCTCGACTTATCTTTGGTGGGTAAATACTGGGGCAACGAGCGGACCTATCACCACACCGCGCCGATCAATATGAACTATGCCATGCGCGAGTGCCTACGCTTGGTGGCAGAAGAAGGATTGGAAGAGCGCTGGGCTCGTCACCAGGCCACCGGTGAATTGCTGTGGGACGGGCTGGCCGATATGGGCATTGAATGCCATGTCGCCAAAGAATTCCGGTTGCCTACGCTGACCACCGTAAAAATTCCTGAGGGTGTCGATGGTAAGGCCGTTTGCAAGACCTTGCTGGCGGAATACAACATCGAAATCGGCGGCGGTTTGGGCGAGCTAGGCGGTAAGGTTTGGCGGGTAGGTCTGATGGGCCACAACAGCCGTCCCGAAACCGTATTGACGTTGTTGGCAGCCCTAAAGAAGGTATTGGGTAAGTAAGTCAGAGCCATTAGGCGATTCCTATTAGGCGTCTATTCTGAACTTTCCTAACCCTCGCTGCGGGCGTACCCTCAATGGGGGGTGCGCCCTTTGTGTTTGGTGATATTTTTTGGATTTTTAGGGATGAATACTCAAGGGCATGGGGTGGTCAATGTGGCGGCATTGGGGGCGATCGCCGGTCCCGATCTCTGGCTGCCGATCCTGGGGGGAGCACTGCTGCCGGACATCCCAATCTTTATTTTCTATGCCTGGGTCAAAGGCGTCGAAAAACTGCCCGATCGCACCATTTGGCAAGAAGCGTACTACCGCCCCGTCTGGCAACTCATGGTATCCATTGGCCACTCGATGCCCCTGGCGATCGCGGTCGCTCTCCTGGGCTACTTCACCAACCAACCGGTCCTCACCTGGATTGGCATCAGCGCCCTACTCCACTCCCTCGAAGACTTACCGGTCCATAACCACGACGCCCACCGCCACTTTTTCCCCCTCAGCAACTATCGATTTATCAGCCCCCTGTCCTACTGGGATCCCCGCCACTATGGCCGCTGGGTCTCCCTGGCAGAGTGGGGGTTAGTGCTCATCGCCAGTGCCTTCCTCTGGGGCGGCATTTCATCCTGGGCCGGACGCTTGGTATTGATACTGATTAACGGCAGCTACGGTTTGGGCTATGCCATTTTTTACGGTCGCAAATGGTGGAAAACCTGCGAGCAACCTCCCGCCCCCGACTCAGCGGCATCAGCGACACCCATGGAACGCGCCGCCATCAAAACCGACTGAGGCTGAAACAGAAGTTGAAACAACAGTCTGCGATCGCCCGCCTCTCCCCTAAGCCACAATTGAAATAGAGCGTTCCTCACGTTGCCATGATTCAAACCCGCGATCGCACCCCCCCAGCCATCGACTCTCCCCTAACCCTCGCTGAGTTTCTAGACTTACCCGAAACCCAACCTGCCAGCGAATTCGGCGGCGGCAGAACCCATCAAAAACCAATGCCCCAAGGAAAGCACAGCGCGATTCAACAATGCATCTTGATCTTGCTGAATGAGTTGCGCCGCCAGAAAATTGCTCGCCCTTTCCCCGAATTGCGTTGTACCTTTGATGATCGCTCCATCGTGCCAGATGTCGCAATTTTTCAGTGGGAAAACATTGCCCGCGATGAGGATGGCAGTGTCGCCAATGTTATCCAGCGATCGCCAGACTGGACTATTGAAATTCTTTCCCCACGGCAATCCCCCTTTCGCCCCACCAGCAACATTATTCATTGCCTAGATCATGGATGTGCCATGGGATGGCTGATTGTGCCGGAGGACATGGCGGTTTTAGTGTATTCGCCCGATGGCACCTGGTGTTTTGAAAAGCCGAGCGATCGCCTCCCGGTCCCAGAATTTGCAAGCGACCTAGAGATTACAATCCAGGACCTCATCGACTGCCTACAGGACTAAAGACCTAAAGACTTACGCATCACAACCGCCTGAGGGGCATACCCCAAAGACTCGTAAAACGCGATCGCCCCGGCATTCTGGTCATACACCTGCAAACTAATCCCCACCGCCCCAGCCGATTGGGCTTCAACTTCTAACCGCTTCAGGAGCGATCGCCCAATCCCCTGCCGACGATAGTCCGGCAGCACATGAATCCAGAACACATGGGGAATACGCTGCCCATCCGCCTGATCCACCGCCCACCCCCACCACAGCCCCGCCACGGGGGCGATCGCAGTCGATTGGGACGGTAATAAATCAGGGCTGTCAGCACCACCCGCCTCCCCCTGAGGGACCACCCACCACAGGGGCGTTTCCCGGGAGAAATGATGGCTAATTTGCTGGTCTAAATGACTGAAATCCGTCAGGTGGGGGAACAGCTCCTGATAAGTGCGAATCAGCCAACGCAACAGGCGCGATCGCTCCAACGATGACCCCACCTGCAAGTCATAGCCCGGTAGCAACTCCCCCACAGGCTTAGCCCAACAGGTTGGGGGCGCTTACCGGGGCAGTCACTGGGGCGATCGCGATCGTCGTCGATCCAGCGATCTCAGACACGGGAGCGGGAGCGAGCATATCATCCGGCAAGAAAATGCGCGCGCTCACCGCCACCAGGGCAAGGGTAAACACGAGAACAACCAACAACGGGGCAATGTATTGACGGAAAAAAGCCATAGGTAAAAGGCAAGTTAGATCGGGATGGATAGCCTTAGCACCATAGCAAGGATAGGCAAGAAAAACCCCTCTTCTGCACTGGAGGAGAAGAGGGGCGGTGAGGAGAAAAAAGGTTATGGGGAGCCGATTTGATACCCCCCACAGGGTGCCAAGCTGCACCTTGAACACAATCGCCGCAGCGCAGCAAGGCAATTTAGAATGCGAACTCGGTACGCAAAACGCCCAGGATTGCAGTCTCATCGTCGTCGTCAGCGTTGAAGATCACCGCAACACCAGGGGTGATGGAGATGAAATCGTTGACGGCATAGCGGTACAGGGCTTCAACGTGGATGGGAGTGAAATCATCATCATCTGCCCCGTCAGCGCTAACCACCGTCGGTTGCTGACCCACCACCAAGGCACCAAAGCTGCCTTCCTTGAACAGGTCGTAGAGGTTCAGCGCTACCGCCCAGGTGATCAAATCCAAATCATCGTCACCGTCGCCAGCGGTCCGAGCATTGGTGTAACCGAACCAGGCGTTAGCACCGATCTTGGGGCTGAACATCACGTTGGTTTGGAAGCCGACGCTATCGCTTTGGATGGAATCGCCATCAAAGGGATCGAACACGCTGGCGGTACCGGTGCCCCCCAGCAATGCCAGGTCAGAATCGACGCGGGATTGGTGAGAGTGGGCGTAGAACAAACCAGCGCTGAATTTCTGGTTATCGCTGAAGTAGTTAGCACTAACGGTCGCACTGTAGGTTCCGTTGAACAGCCCCGCGCCTTCCTCAGGATTGCCAGCATCCCCGGCAAAATAGCCCACGTGGAAGGACAGATTATCATTGGGAGTCCAACCCAGACCGAAACCGGCATCAGCGGGCTGACGCAGAATCGGGTTCCGGTCAGCGAAGGCAGTGATAGCACCGGAACCATCACCGTACAGGGGACCGCTATGGACCGGGTGAACATCGTCAATATCAATACCAACCGGCCCCACGATCGCCTCTAATACCAATTCTCTAAATTCCTGCGATTGAGAGTCCTTCATGGAGCCAGTCCC
>CAZZMD010000034.1:0-46930 GCA_964655355.1 uncultured bacterium | reverse complement strand
GTGCCCAACGGCGCCCCCTTCGGCACCCTGGCCCCCCCCGTCGGTCCCCCCCCCGACCCGGAGGCCATGGACGCGCTACTGGTCCAAATCGACAACCACCTGGAAACCGGGCCCCTAGATCCCAGCGATCGCGCCCTGATCGAAAAAATGGTCATTGGACTCGGGGACACCCGGGGCATGGTGCGCCTACAATTTGCGGAATACCTAGGAAAAGCGATCGGACAAGCCGCCGTCCCGCACCTGATCGAAGCCCTCGCCACCCATAAAAACCCCGTCGTCCGCCGAGCCAGCGCCAAAACCCTTACGTTGATTCGCGACCCCGCCGCCATCCCCACCCTCGTCAACGCATTTTTGACGGATGAAGACACCGTGGTCCGGGGATCCTCCATCGGCGCACTGGCAGACACCGGCAAACCCTCCGTGCCGGTCCTGCTAGAAATTCTGTCCGACCCCAACCAATCAGAAATCATAAAAGGACACGCCGCCTGGGCCTTAGCCGTCATCGGCTCCGACGCCGGCGAAGAACTCTTCAAAGCAGCCACCTCAGACCTAGACGACGTGCGCCAGGCAGCCGTAGGAGCGATCGCCGGGATTGCGCGGGAAAAACAGGACGAAAAAGCGATCGCAATTTTGATTAACGCCCTAGACGATGCCAACACCGAAGTGCGTCTAGAGGCGGCGTCCGCATTAGGAGAAGTAAAATCCGCCGCCGCCAAACCGAAATTGGTGGCGCACTTAAACGATACCGAAGCCGAGGTCCGCAAAGCCATGGCATTAGCCCTAATGAAAGTCGGCGATCGCGATACTATCCCCGTCCTCCAAAACGCCCTGGAGCAAGAAGCCGATGAAGGCATTAAACGAGTGCTGGCCTTGGCCGTCGGACAACTGCAAAACCGCCTAGGGGATTCTGCTTAGGGGCCGTACCAAATTTTTTCAATCTCGTTAGCGCGATCGCCCAACACCCCAATCTCCTCCGGCACTGTCGCCCAAAGGGTGACATGGCCCACCTTCCGCCCGGGACGAGATGCCGCCTTGCCATACCAATGAATCTGGGTATTCGGAATCCCATTAATCGCCTCAAAGCGATCGCCATAAGGTTGTTCGTCGGCGGTAAATTCCGCCGATTCAAACCCCAATAGATTCACCATGATCGCCGCCGGCACCGTCATTTTCGCCGGCGCCAACGGCAAATCGGTCACGGCCCGCAAATGCTGCTCAAACTGAGACGCCATACAGGTTTCAATCGTAAAATGCCCAGAATTATGGGTCCGGGGCGCGATTTCATTCACCAAAACCCGGTCATCCGCCGTCAAAAATAATTCAATGCCATAGGTGCCAACCCCCTCCAATTTTTCCAACAGGGTATGGGCGATCGCCTCCGCTTTCTCCCGCGCCACATCTGAGATCTGCGCCGGCGCAATCACCCGTCGACACACCTGATCCTCCTGCTGAGTTTCCACAATCGGAAACACCGCCAACTCCCCCGACACACTCCGAGACGCGATCGCCGCCAACTCCTTCGTAAAGGGAATAAATTCTTCCACCAACAACGGCTGATGGGACAAGCGATCGCACAGTTCTTGCAGCGCATCCCGAGACTTTACGACGAACGTCCCCTGACCGTCATAGCCATTGCGCCGAGTTTTTACGACCACTGGAAACTCAACGCGATCGCCATTCTCCCAAGTCGTCAGCCCCGTCGCCCCCGACGCCGCCCAAATCGCCGACAAATCCGCAAACCCCGGCACCGGCAGGCCAATATCTTTCAAAAATTGCCGCTGGTCGTATTTATCTAATAAAGGCTGCAAGGATTTGAGAGTGGGATAAAACTGATGTCCTAGCTCCGCCAACTGTCCGAGGGCATCCAAATCCACAAACTCATTTTCAAAGGTCACCACATCGCAGGACGCCGCCAACTCCGCCGTCACCGCCCCATCATCCACCGCCCCCAGCACCACAAAATGCTCCCCCGCCAAGCGAGCCACCGCCGGATCCCGCAGGCTAGGGGTCTGCACCATCAGCTCCAGATCCAATTTTTCGACTTCCGCAGCCATCATCCAGGCCAACTGCCCGCCGCCAATAATCCCAACTCGCTTAACCATCCCAACCACTCCTGCCCAACCCTGCCCCCATAGATGGCACGGCCAAAGCAACTCAATTTGATATATCGCTATTGCAGTTTACGCCCCCGGAGCAACGGGCCGAACGAATCACCATTAATCATCACAGCCGAGGGATTCACGGGTATCCACATCGGTCGTCGGATTACGGCCCTGGGCGATCGCACACAACTGCTTCACCTGATAGCGATCCAACAGGGCATAACTAAAATCGGCCCCCTCAATTTTCACATCTTCAAACGAGGATCCCAACAACAACGCCTCCAACAACACCGCATTGGTCAAATCCGTCCGTTGAAACTTGATGGAATCCATCAGCGCATTGGTCAAATTTGCCCCAGACAAATCCGTATCCGTCAACGTTGACCCACTGACCGCCGCCCCTTCCATATGGGCATCGGAAAAATCAGCCCCGGTCAAATTGGCATTCGACAACTCCGAGCCCCGTAGCCACTGCCCAGAAAAATCGCGATTGCTCAATTCCGCATTACTAAACGACAACGGCGGCGGATATTCCTTCAACTGCGCCAACGCCCCCTCTGCAAAACTCAGGACGATCGCCCCACCCAGCGCCACACTCAGCACCACCACGCAACACCACCGCATCACGGTCCCAATCCACTGCGATCGCAACCCAGCCATACCCCACCTCCCCCACTCGCCCGGAAAATCGTCACCCTAGCAGCATATCGGGAATCACGACCCACCGGGAGGAGCTGCAGGAACAACTTCTGGCTAGGATCGGATCATCCCAGACCATCCCCAAACCGTATCGCCGTCCCAGTCGTCAGTAGTCCAGCAATCGCTCAGAAATAGCCCAGAGGAGCCCATGAAACGCTTTTTAACCACTTGGATACTCAGCGCGATCGCCCTAGCCATCACCGCCTATCTAGTGAAAGGCATTGTCCTGCAAGGCCTCGTCGCCACCGTTATCACTGCCCTCCTCATCGGCATCGTCAACGCCATCATCCGCCCCATCCTGTTCTGGCTGACCCTCCCCCTCAACATCCTGACCCTAGGGCTTTTCTCCCTCGTGCTCAACGGAATTTGTCTAATGCTCGTGGACTATATCGGCCCCACCGGCTTTCAGGTGCGCGGACTCATCGCAGCCATCATTGGCTCCATCGTTATGTCCGTTGTATCGTGGGTGCTCAACTTGTTTTTTCCCGAATAACCCCGAATAATCCTGATCAGAGATAATGTTGGCGATCCTTAAAGTGGGTAGGTCCCCTAACGCTAAGGGCCCCCGAATCAGCCCAAAATAATCATTAATCGATGAATATTAATCATTAATCGATCAATCATGCCTCCCAGACAAAAAACACTCCGAGACTTTATTCAAAGGGCATATATTGTTTGCTACAAGGAAAATATTGACGTCCTATCAGAAGCATTAGAATGCCAGGGCATAGATTGCGTCGTCTGCAGACAGGTCCATCGTCCCGGCCATGAAACCTACTCATCGAGCTATTTATGTCTGTTGAACCATGTCGGAATCTGGAAAAATATTGTCGATCGCAATGAGTTGGGATTAATTGTTGAAGCGGATTTTGTTCCCACCCGACGGATGATGGATTTACCGGTTCCCTTTGACGTGGAGCCAAGCGATCAAGGCAATGATCATGATCGCCCCATTCAAAACCTAGGCATGTCCTGGCTCTACACCTGTGCCCCCCAGGTCTATTCCGTGTCCGCCCAGGGGAAAGCCATCGGATTCTCTGCATCAACAGTAGCCTATGTTGTGAGCCCCCAAGCGGCGCAAGTACTACTCAAATATGCTGAAGCAATCCGAGAAAATCCCGGTCCAACCCAATATTCCTCCTGGGATTCGGGGATTGAAGAAGTGATGCGAAAACATCAATTGCAATCTTATATTGCATTCCGTTGCTACGGTGAGCATGGTGGCAAAGCAAACCCAGAACACCGTCTTAATGGGTTGAGCCCAGAGCATCGTGCCGATATTTTATATGACGATCTAGCATTCCTTCCCCCCTATGCCACCGATGAATCCTTACCGTGGTTGACCCTATTTTTAACCCGTTGCCAAGGCCGTATTAAAGGATTGGGACGATTGCTATTGGGGCGCTACATTCGCTTGCAAACCCTCAAAAAGTCCAGCATTCCTCTCCGAATCATCCGTTTCGTTATTTCTAGGCATCTAACCGCCCGAGTGTGAAGCCTTCATCATCGACCACAGGGGTTAAGCAGAGAGCGATCGCCGGAGCGATCCGGATTGATGACCGCGATCATCCTAGGGGGGTAACCAAACTCCGGTTGGGGAAACCGCGATCGCGTCAAAATGAATATGAGAGGCCGTCAAAGAGTCGGACCGTCACAATAGGATAAAATCCTGGTCTTGCCCCGCGTTGATCGGCAGAATTCTCGGCAGGATTCAAGGCGGGCAAGCGTCCGGCAATTCATAGCCCTTTATCTGCATCGATCCAACCCAGCCACCCTGAGGGACCCCATGGCGCAACAGCCTAATAACGAACCCAACAAACAAGACGCTGTTGCTCCGATTTCGCTGCCCAAAACTAGCGAATCGGAGCAGCTGAAACGGATTCGCCACACCACTTCCCACGTCATGGCCATGGCGGTCCAACGACTCTTCCCCAAGGCCCAAGTGACGATCGGCCCCTGGATCGAAAACGGGTTTTATTATGATTTCGACAACCCTGACCCCTTCACCGAGCAGGACTTAAAGGCCATCAAAAAGGAGATGGTCAAAATCCTCAAAAAGAAGCTGCCCCTGGAACGGGAAGAAGTCTCCCGAGAAGAGGCGAAAGCGCGCATCGAAAAACTCGGCGAACCCTACAAACTGGAAATCCTAGAAGGATTGGAAGAGCCCATCACCCTCTACCACCTCGGGGATCAATGGTGGGATCTCTGCGCCGGTCCCCACGTGGAAAACACCAAGGAGATCAATCCCAAGGCGATCGCCCTAGAAAGCGTAGCGGGAGCCTATTGGCGCGGGGATGCCAGCAAACAACAGCTCCAGCGAATTTACGGCACCGCCTGGGAGACCCCCGAACAACTGGCGGAATATAAACGCCGCAAAGAAGAGGCCATGAAGCGGGATCACCGCAAACTGGGCAAAGAGCTGGATCTGTTTATGTTCTCGGACTTGGTCGGTCCCGGTTTGCCGTTGTGGACCCCCAAGGGCACCCTATTGCGATCGCTTCTGGAAGACTATCTGAAACAGGAGCAAATCAAGCGGGGATATTTACCCGTCACCACCCCCCACATTGCGCGGGTGGACCTATTCAAAACCTCGGGACACTGGCAGAAATACCAGGAAGACATGTTCCCGATGATGGCGGAGGATGATGCCTCCCGCGCGGACGAGGATGGGTTTGTCATGAAGCCCATGAACTGCCCATTCCACATCCAGATCTTTAAAAATCAACTGCGGTCCTACCGGGAACTGCCCATGCGTCTAGCGGAATTCGGCACCGTCTACCGCTACGAAAAATCCGGTCAGCTCGGCGGCCTAACCCGAGTACGGGGCTTTACGGTCGACGACTCCCACCTCTTCGTCCGTCCCGACCAACTGGACGAAGAATTTTTGAATGTGGTGGACCTAATTTTGCAAGTCTTCCAGGATTTGCAACTGAAGAATTTCAAGGCACGCCTGAGCTTCAAAGAAGAAGGATCGGACAAATATATCGGCTCCAACGACGCCTGGGATAAGGCCCAAAATGCCATCCGCCGTGCCGTGGACACCCTAGGGATGGAATCCTTTGAGGCCCCCGGCGAAGCCGCCTTCTACGGCCCCAAACTGGATTTTATTTTCCAGGACGCGCTGGAGCGGGAATGGCAGCTCGGCACCGTACAGGTCGACTACAACCTACCGGAGCGCTTTGAGCTGGAATACGTCGCCGAAGACGGTACCCGCCAGCGCCCGATTATGATCCACCGAGCCCCCTTCGGCTCCCTGGAGCGATTGATCGGCATTTTGATTGAGGAATACAGCGGTGACTTCCCATTCTGGCTAGCCCCCGAACAAATGCGCCTCTTGCCCGTCGGCGAAGATTTCAGGGGCTATGCCCAAGAGACGGTCGCAACATTGCGATCGCACGGCATTCGCGCCGAAGTGGATCAAAGCGGCGATCGCCTGGGCAAACTGATCCGTAATGGCGAGAAACAAAAAATTCCCGTCATGGCGATCGTGGGAGCAAAAGAAATGGAAGCCCATAGCCTCAGCATCCGAACCCGTGCCGACGGCGAACTGGGAGCATTGGAGCTGGCGACAGTGATCGACCGGGCGGTCAAAGCCAACCGCGATCGCACCAACTTTTAACCCCAGCTTGGCCTATCATCCTTGAGCCGCACAAATCGCTGCCCCCAACAGCCCAACCCGCGGCTCCAGGACGATCGCCATCGGCACCTGATCCAACAAAGGGCTCACCCGCCCCTTATTCTTCAACGCATCCATAAACGTACCGTCGGTCATCAGCGGTAGATTTTTCGCCGCAATCCCCCCCGCCAGATAGAGCCCCCCCCGGGGCAATAATTTCAGGGCCAAGTTCCCCGCCTCCGCGCCGTAGGCACTAATAAATAATTTCATGGTCGCTTCACAGAGGGCATCAGAATTCTGATTCGCCGCCCCAGCAATCACCGCGCTAGGGTCAATCCCAGATTCTGAGCGCCCGGACCGTTCCCATTGGCGAATCGCATCCCCAACGGTAGCCGACTCCGGCGCAAACTCAATATCCCGCAAAAACTGATAAATCCCCACAATGCCCTGTCCAGAGACCACCCGCTCCACGGAAACACGGCTAAGGCCCAGGCGATCGCACAAATAATCAGCCAGCTCCCACTCCAGCTCAGACCGGGGTGCAAAATCAACGTGTCCCCCCTCACTGCTAAACACCCGATGGCGATCGCCCGCCTTCACCAAAAACCCCTGTCCGAGCCCCGTCCCCGCCCCAATCACCGCAATCGGCGCATCGGGATCGCGATCGCCCGCCTGTAGCACATGGAGCTGATCCCCATCCAGCCCCAACACCCCATAGCCCACCGCCACAAAATCATTAATCAGGGTCACCGTCCCAATCCCCAACGCCGACCCCAAGCGATCGCCCGTCAACGTCCAGCCCAAATTCGTCAACTTCGACCCGTTGTCCACCACCGGTCCCGCAATCCCGAAACACGCCCGCACCGGCTTCTCCGCCTCGTCCAATTGATTAGCGGCGATCGCCTCCTGGAAAAACTGCGTCACCATCGGCACCAGGTCCGGGAAATCGCCACTGGGATACTCCTTCTCATAGCGAACGGTCAAAGCATCGCTTACAGCCGACCCATCTCCCATCACCGCCACCAACTGCAAGATCGTCTTGGTCCCGCCAATATCCCCAGCCAGCAAAAGCGTTGAAGCTCCCATCGTGCCATCCACCCAAAAACTACTGGATCCACCCTACTGAAAATTCCCCCCTTCGCACCAATCCCCCGACAGAAAAAAACACCGGGATCGCCTACCAAACTTTTTCCAACAAAGGTGTTGACAAGGGTTCAGCTTATTGGCATCCTTATATACGTCGAAGCGAGCGGGATGTCCAAACGCACCGACCCATGCGGATATAGCTCAGTGGTAGAGCGTCACCTTGCCAAGGTGAATGTCGCGCGTTCGAATCGCGTTATCCGCTTCCCAAAGCTGCAATAGCTCCATCAGACAGTGATTAACGGCTGAGTTGAAAAATCCTTGCGCCCCCGAAGAGCCCCGTTGGCGCTCAACGTTAGACGGATTTAGACGGCTGGAGCTGAAACTTTTCCATAGCGGCGATCGCGCTGTTGATACTCCATCAACGCCTCATAAAAATCCTGTCGACTGAAATCCGGCCACAGGGTATCGGTCACATAAAACTCCGAATAGGCAAGCTGCCACAGTAAAAAATTACTGACCCGCATCTCACCACTGGTGCGAATCAACAAATCGGGATCACGCTGTTCCGCCGTGTATAAATACTGTTCCAACGACTGCTCATTAATTTCCTCAGGGCGCAACTCCCCAGACTTCACCCGCTCAGCCAGCGTCTGACACGCCCGAGCAATCTCCTGACGCCCGCCGTAATTCACCGCCATATTCATATTGTGCTGCCGATAGTGAGCCGTCTGCGCCATCACCTTTTCCGCCTGTCGACGCAGCGAATCCGGCAACAGGGTCATATCCCCCAGCACCCGAAATCGCACCTCTCGCTCCTGCATAAACCGCACCTCCCGGCGCAGGATATGCTCAATCAGCAGCATTAAAAAATTCACTTCCCGCTCAGGACGTCGCCAGTTCTCCGTCGAAAAGGCATACACCGTCAAGGATTCAATTCCCCAATCCGTAAAACACATCGCCAACTCATGGAGCGCATCCGCCCCCCGGTGATGCCCCATGATGCGAGGAAGATGTCGCTTTTGTGCCCAACGTCCATTGCCATCCATAATCACCGCGACATGTTGTGGCAGACGATCGCGGTCCAAATCCGACGGCAATTCCAGTAGTGGAGTCGAGGTAGCACTCATGAGACAGTACTTAGATCCCAGCAACAATAAGGGTTCCTGCCAATACCAGAACCAGCCGAACGCTAAGCCTATCGGTTGGGACAGCCAGTTCCAGGGAGCAGGCCAAACAACAGCATAGCTGACGAGTTCCCCTAGCGGACTGTTTCCCGTGGGAGATCCTTCCCCGCCCTAACCCGCGATCGCCAGCCTCAACTCCACCCTTGATGAGGATTATCACCCCACGCCCGGGGAGAATCGGGTTCAGGCGAACAAAAGCGGAATGCGGGATTGAAGTCTGACGTCCCCTTACCTCCCCTTTACATCACCGATCCTCAGAAAACCGGGCGCGTCTTTCCCCCAACGTCGGTTCATCCTCCTCGTCCTCAGTATCCTGATCCAACATCGGGCGATCGCCGGGGCGGCCATTGCGACGGGTCCGGCGATCATCCGTCTCAGCGGAATTGCGATCGCGAGTCCCAGGCCCCCCGTAGCGCCCCGAAGCATCCCCCTCCTCCTCAAAGGGATCCTGATCCTCCGTTATCCCCCGACTCGGCGTACCCTGGCCAGACGCGCCCTGGCCAGGCAAGGGCTCCACATCCAACACCGCCGCAGACGCCGTCAAAGGCGGCGGATCAGAACAGGCCGGATCACGGCGATCTCCCCGAGGTGAGCGCTCCCCAGACGGCATCGAGCGATCGCCCTGGGCAACGGTCTTGTACTGCGGCAGCCCCGACGTTGAAGGACCTTGTAACGAAGGCCCCTCCCCATCATGTCTTCCCGCCAACGCCCTAGGTCCCAGCGATCGCGGGACTTTCCGACGGGCACGAAACGTACTGAACCATCGGCGTAACTGGGACTTCAATCGAAGCTGGCCCGACCACGGGGACCACGGTCCCGGCCCCACATCCCGATCTGCCCCCTCCGAAAATCGATCCTGCAACAGCTCCCGCAATCGGCTGCTGGTCAACGGTCGATTTAAAAGTCCCCCCTCCGCCAACGAGATCGATCCCGTTTCCTCCGACACCACCACACACAGGCAATTCTCGACCCGCTCCGTGATACCCATAGCGGCCCGATGGCGAGTCCCCAACTGCCGTGACGCCTCGCGATCCGAGAGCGGCAAAATTGCACCCGCCGACGCAATACTCGCCCCCTGAATCAGCATTGCCCCATCATGGAGCAGCGTCGAAGTCTGAAAAATCGTCTGAATCAGCTCCTTCGACACCTGAGCCTGAAGCTGTACCCCCGGCACCGAAAAATCCCGTTCATCAAACGCCCCGTTGGTTTCCAGGACAATCAACGCCCCCGTGCGATTTTGGGACAACTCCTTAACCGCATCCACCAACTCATCAATGGTGTCATCAGCCTTAGGCGCACTACTCCCCGCCGGCGTCAGGAGCCGCCAAATCTGCCCCCGCCCCAACCGCTCCAGCGATCGCCGAAACTCCGCCTGCAGCAGCACCGCCATCGCCACCGCGGCCCCCAACGTCAAATAGGTCAGAAAAAAATTAAGCAACGTCAGGTCAAGATGCCGACTGACAGCCGTCAACAGCATCAGCACCACAAAACCTCTGACCATCCAGAGGGTGCGCCGTTCTCCAATTAACAGCAGAACAGCGTAGGTCAGCGACAAAACCAGGGCAATATCAATGAGTTGTCGCACTAGGGTCCAGATCCCAATCCAATCAGTCGGGAGTCGACGGTGTTGAGCAGGCAGATAGCGCCGGGAGTCGTCCCTGTGGACCAGGGTAACGCCCAGCCGAAATTTCCAACGGGGCCACCCTCCCACACGGCGCAATATCCCCAGAATAATCGCCCATGGCCCACTTCCCTAACCCGATCGCCCGGGCCAAGGACAAAGGGAGACAGAACCGGCACCCCCCAGAGATACCTGGGGAGTGCCGGTCTGATCGAGGATGCAATGGTCGTTAGGGTCGGATTCTAAGCCTAAGAATCTAAGCCTAAGAATCTAAGCCTAAGAATCTAAGCCTAAGAATCTCGGTCTAAGATTTTAAATCTAAGAATCTAAATCTAAAATGCGTAAGCAGAATTCAGGGCCCAAAAAATAAGCGCCCCAATACTGCCCAGAATGAAGATGCCAGAGAGGGCAACAACGATGGGGCTATCAGCCCCCTTAAATTTCATAATGCCGCGATTGAGATCAGACATAAGCGCTGTGATGGTGAAATGTAGTAACGGGCAGTTCTTGGTCTGTGTCTTGGTCTTCGAGTCTCGAGCAAGGGCGATTTTGGATATCGCTTGCGGTCGATTTGCTCTGTCTTAATTCTAATCAGATCTTACCCAGTCTCGGTAGGGGATGGGCCAGTTCAGGGGAGACGTTGGCTAGGATGGCGAGGGAGTGAAGCGCGGGGAAATGGGCTGGTGAAAGGGGTTTTGATGGCGATCGCCTTAGGGGCCGGCATTGTAATGGCGGTGGAGTTAGGGTTGCGATGGGTTTTGGGATTGGGAACGCCGCCGCTGTATGTGGGGGATGAGAAAACCGGATATCGCCTAGAACCAGATCAAAAGATTCGACGGTTCGGCAATCGGATCCAAATCAATGAATTCTCCATGCGCGGGGGCGAGCTGGCGGAATCGGGGACAACCCTGCGGGTGCTGGTGCTAGGGGACTCCATCGTGAATGGCAATTGGTGGACCGACCAGGACGATACCTTGCCGGAACGGATCCGGTTCCGACTGCGCAAAGGATTGCCGCCTCGAGTATTCGACGGGTTGGTCAAACAGGAAGGGGAACCGGGGAGCGCAGGGCGATCGCGCCCCTTAGAGGTACTAAATGTATCAGCCAATTCCTGGGGACCGAGAAATGAACTGGGCTATCTGGAGCAATTTGGGGTCTTTAACTCCCAGGCGCTGGTGTTGGTGATTAATACGGATGATTTATTTTCCAAGCCGCCCACGTCGGTACCGGTGGGATTGGATCCTAATTATCCGGACCAGTCGCCGGGCTTGGCTTGGGTGGAGCTGATCCAAATGGTATTGCCGACAAAACGGGATCCCATCTTGAATGATATTGAACGGGAAGACGGGGACGTCATCGCCAAAAACCTGCGGGCGATCGCCCAGATCCAGGCGATCGCCCTGGCCAACCAGATGGCATTTATGGTGGTGATTACGCCCCTAAAGCGGGAAGTAGTGCCCAACACCCAGCGGGATTACGAACGGAAGGCGCGGGAACGACTGGAGAACCTGATGCAGGATCTACAGATTCCCCTGGTGGACATACTCGAAGAATTCCGGGCAGTGGGCGATCCCGACAGCCTATTCCGGGACAATATCCACCTCAGCATCGACGGCAACGAAAGAGTCGCCGAGGCGATCGCCCAACGGCTCCAGGGTCTTCTGATTGATCGGCTTTAACGCCCCCGCCCCAAGTGACCTGCCTAAAGCACCGGCATCGCCCCCGAATCGGAGGATTGCAACGTATGGAGGCGATGATAGAGCCCCCGCTGGCGCAGCAACTGATGGTGGGTCCCCACCTCCACAATATGCCCGTCGTCGATCACCACAATTTTGTCGGCATCGCGAACGGTGCTGAGGCGGTGAGCAATCACCAAGGTGGTCCGGGTACCCAAAATGGATCCCATTGCCTCTTGAATTGCCCGCTCTGATTCCGAATCCAGACTCGACGTGGCTTCATCAAACACCAACACATCGGGATCCACCAACAACGCCCGGGCGATCCCCAACCGCTGCCGTTGACCGCCCGACAACCGCAAACCGCGCTCCCCAACCATCGTGTAATAGCCATCGGGAAGATGTTTCACAAAATCATCAACCCGAGCGATCGCACAGGCCTGCTGCACCTCCTCCCAAGAAGCATCGGGGCGTCCATAGCGCAGGTTATCCAACACCGTGCCATTAAACACATCCACCTCCTGATGCACGATCGCCAACCGCTGCCGATAGGCCCGCGTATTCAGGGTGCGAATATCCTGCCCATCAATGGCAATGGTGCCACTGGTGGGATCAAAATAGCGGAACAGCAGTTTAACCAGGGTGGATTTACCGGAGCCGGACCGTCCCACCAACGCAATGGTCTCCCGGGGCTTCAACGTCAAATTGATGTTATTCAGCACCGGGCGATCGCGATGATAGGCAAAACTCAAATCGCGAAACTCCACCCGCCCTTGAAACTGATAGACCGGCAAAGGCGGGAGCTGCGGCGCTTCCCGAAACGGCACGATCGCCGTCTTAGGCGCCCCCGCATCCTCAAAATGAATTTCCTGGGCATCCAACCCCACCGGCTCCTCCATAAATTCATGGAACCGCTGCAACGGCGAAAACCGCCGCGCCAAAATCTCCGCGTGCGCACTAATGGGCTGAATCTCCGCATAGCCCATGCTGGCCAACGTCATCAGAGTCACAAAATAGCCTAGGGAAATTTGCCCAGTGACCGTGGCATAAAGCGCCAGTGCCAGCACCCCAAAGGATGCCACTTGCAGCCCGGTGCCCTGCCAGGTATTCAGCACCACATAATCCGTGTGGATGCCATAGGTCACCACAAACAGCTCCCGGCTCAAGCGCTGGCGTTGGCGTTCATATTCGCGGGTTTCCGTCGCAAACGCCTTCACGGTTTTGATATTGGTCACCAGCTCAGAGGTATGGCTAGCGGTATTTTCCATATACCGATCCAGCTTTTCCTCCTTAAGCACAATGCGACTCAGCGCTCGCAGGGAATACCCCACCACCGCCGCAAACGACAAAAGAAAGGGCACCGCAATCCGCCAATCGATGGTCAGCATCACCACAAAAATGCCGATCACCCGCACCAACTTGGGAATCAGTTCCCCCGCCACCTCCGGATAGGTCCACAAATAATTTTCCACCCCCCGAGTAATGCGACTGGCAATACGGCCGGGATTATTAGTGTCGTAAAACTCAATGGGCAGGGTCAGGATTTTAGCGATCGCCTCCGCCTGGCGATCGCGGCGAGCATTGAGGGTAATCAACCAGTGGAACCACCCCGCCACCCAGGGCTGAATCGGGGCCCGCACCACAGCGACCACAAAAATCACCCCCATCAAAATCACCAGGGATAACTCTCGCTGCACCGGCATCCCCAACACCCCTGCCACCGTCGTCACCAGCCAACCGGCAGCACTATCCAACGGCTTACCCGACAGGACATTAATAATTTGCCCAATGGCGTAGGGCACCAACAGGTCAATAATCTCAAAGCAGCTATGGGCACCAATACTGAAAAAACTGGCGCGCCAATGGGATCGGAAATAGGATCGAACGCGGCGAATCATATCTGACTGAAGCATACTCACCCCCAGAAATCTGCCGAGTCGTTCATCCTAACGCGTTTACCCCGTCATAAATCAAATCCCCTTGAATTCATGGGTTAGTTCCATCGAATTCAAGGGGATTTATTCAAGGGGATTTATTTAAGTCAAGGACCTTTTATTCAGTGGGCCTTGTCAGTGGATCCTACTCAGCAGGGGGAGTACACGTTCCGCCCAACCCCGTAGCGATCGCACAGGTATTCACCTCCAGCATTTCCTGATAGGACACCGCCCCCGACCCTTCCCCGCCGGGACCATCCACAAACAGGGGCGTCTCCGCCAGCTCAATCCCCGCCGATCGCGCCACCGCCTGCAGAGTATTTTCACTCTCCACCGTCGTCTCCGAAAAAATCACAGGCACCTGCAACTCCTTAATTCGGTCCACCAACCGCGCCAACTCCTGCGCCGACGGCTCTTCATCATGGTTGAAGCTCCCCAACGTCCCCGGCACCTCCAGCCCATAGGTTGCCGCGTAATACCGGAACGCATCATGGGCCGTCACCAACAACCGCCGATCCTCAGGCACCGTCCCAATCTGAGTCCGGATCCACCCGTCCAACAGTTCCAACTCCTGAGCGATCGCCACCGCCCGCGCCTCATACTCCGCCGCCCCATCGGGATTCAGCCCAGCCAACGCATCGGCAACCACCTTCACACTGGACGCCCCCAAAATCGCATCATGCCAAACATGGGGATCCACAAACTTGCCATCTTTCTCCTCCCCAGCATGATCCCCATGCTTTTCGTCCCCATGCTCATCATGATCTGCATGGTCTGCATGCGCCTCCTCCCCATGATCGCCATGCTTTTCGTCCCCATGCTCATCATGGTCTGCATGGTCTTCATGCTTCTCCTCCCCATGGTCCGCATGCCCCTCGCCCTCATGATCCCCATGGTCATGGCCGTGATCATGGTCCGCGTGGGGATCCCCATCCACCAACAAGGGCTCCGGCACCGCTTTTTCAAAGACAGGAATCGCTGTGACCTCGGAGGCCGTAAACACCTCCTGCCCCAAGGATTCTTCCAACCCCAAGCCCCCATAAATAATCAAATCCGCCTCTTCCAACTTGCGACGATCGCCCGCCGTCAACTGATACGAATGGGGATCCTGCCCCGGTTCCATCAAACAGGTCACCTCCACCGAATCCCCAGCCACCTGCTTCGTCAAATCACAAGGCACCCCACCGGACGCCACCACCGACAACTTTTCAGACTCCCCAGACGCCCCCGCCGCGTCCTGCTCCTGTGCCACCTCTCCGCCACAGGACACCAGGGCGATCGCCGCCAACCCCAAACCCAAAATGCCAATCTTCATGGAACCTAGCCTCCCAACCATCGAGCAACCATCCCGAAAATCTAACGCCTCTTTTTGGGAATGATTATTATTCTCAGATTTTCTTTATTTTCAGAGACGCTCCCACCGACAAAAAAATGGGCTGCGATCGCCAACGGATCACAGCCCAGTCCAAATACTCATTGGGACCTAGACCGGGCCAAAGCAAACGCCTCAGCACCAGCCTAGAAGGAACAAACCAACCTACGCGTCGTAGTACAGGACGTACTCGTAGGGATGGGGACGCAGACGCAAAGGATTAACCTCCGCATCCAACTTGTAAGCGATGTAGTTCTCGATGAAATCCTCAGTGAACGCACCGGAAGCGGTCAAGAACTCATGGTCCTCAGCCAACGCCTCCAAAGCACCTTCCAAAGACCCGGGGGTGGAAGGAATCTTGCTCAGCTCCTCAGGGCTCAGGTCGTAGATATCCACGTCCAAAGAACTGCCGGGATCAATCTGATTCTTGATACCGTCCAGACCCGCCAACAACATGGCGGAGAACGCCAAGTAGGGGTTAGCCGTAGCATCGGGGCAACGGAACTCCATCCGCTTCGCCTTAGGATTGCTACCGCTCAACGGAATCCGGATAGACGCAGACCGGTTACCCTCGGAATACGCCAAGTTCACCGGTGCCTCAAAACCAGGCACCAAACGCTTGTAGGAGTTAGCGGAAGGATTGGTGAACGCCAACACCGCGGGGGCGTGCTTCAGCAAACCACCGATAAAGTACAACGCCTCTTGGCTCAAGCTCGCGTACTTGTCACCAAAGAACAGCGGCTCGCCCCCCTTCCACACCGAAATGTGGGTGTGCATACCAGAGCCATTGTCGTTAAAGACAGGCTTCGGCATAAAAGTAGCGGTCTTGCCGTACTTCTTAGCAACGTTCTTGACCACATACTTGTAGATCTGAACGTTGTCAGCCGCAGAAATCAGATCCGCAAACTTCATCCCCAGCTCACACTGGCCAGCGGTTGCCACCTCGTGGTGATGCTTCTCAATGGGAATGCCGCACTTAGCCATGGTCAGCAACATCTCAGTCCGGATGTCCTGCAGGGTGTCAGAGGGCGCCACGGGGAAATACCCACGCTTATAGCCAATCTTGTGACCCAGGTTGCCGCCCGCTTCGTCACGGGTGGAATTCCAGATGGACTCAACGGAGTCAACCTCGTAGTAGCCCATGGACTCGTCTTGACCGTATTTCACGTCGTCAAAGACAAAGAACTCAGGCTCAGGACCGCAATATACAGCGTCGCCAACGCCAGACTCTTCCAGGTACTTCAGCGCTTTTGCAGCGATAGAGCGGGGATCACGCTCATAGAACTCACCGGTACGGGGCTCTTTGATGCTGCAAATCATGCTGAGGGTGGGCGTCTCCATAAACGGATCGATCCACGCCGTGTTGGGGTCGGCCACCATCGCCATATCAGAAGCTTGGATGCCTTTCCAACCGCGGATACTGGAGCCGTCAAAAGCTGCCCCGTCGGTGAACACATCTTCGTCAATCAAGCTCTTGTGGAAAGAGCAGTGTTGCCACATGCCGAAGAGGTCAACAAACTTAAGGTCAATGATCTCGATGCCTTCGCTCTCGATCATCTGCAATACATCTTGCGCAGTCTTGGTCATGAATGACTCCTTGTATATCTTTCCAGTACGAGTACTGCTGGGTTGGGGCAGTCAGATACAGCAACTAAGGGGACTGCGGCTGAAACTTCCGTTGGTTGCCACCGAGTGAGGGTCGCTGAATCGCCTTCCCTGCTGGGTTGAGCAGTCCAGTCCAAGATAAAGGACAATTTTGCTGTGCCCAATAGTCCTGACACATCCTATGGAGGGCAGGGGGTGTTTTTTGTATCCGGCGATACCTAAGAGATACGGAACAGTCGGAAAGGGTCGAAGAAGGGGAGTCGTCAGCGAGGGGCAAGGGAGAATAAAAGGGCAATGAAGGGGCAATACATAAGAAATCCCTCGGATTTTGGCGCGATCGCCGCGATCCCCGCCGTGCGATCGCCACTCGTCCCCAAGCCCCAGTCCGAGATCGCAAAATGGACAAACGGAGCAGCATTAACATCTTGTTACACAAGCTCATCTCAGGCGCTCAAGGTAGAACTGCTGTAAGGCGCTTGGTTAAAGGGTTTGGGGCGATCGCGCAAACATTAAGGATCACAACAGGGGTGCTTGGAGCAAAACCATCCCTTATGCAATGATTAGGGGTGCCAAATCCCGGTCGACAAGGCTTGCGATCGACCATTGGGAGTGAAGGCGGGTCCCTCATATTGTTGGGTCCACCCATGGCACGTTAATCACTGGGATTTGTTTTATTCCCCTGGGACACTGACGTCTTTTAAAAACCTGTTGGGAGAAGAGCTATCATGCGCGACGCTGTTACCAGCCTAATCAAGACCTATGACATCACGGGTCGCTACTTTGACCGTGATGCCATGGACACCCTGAAGGATTACTTTGCGTCGGGTATGGATCGGGTGACGGCGGCGACAGTCCTGAATGCCAATGCGGCCGCCCTGGTCAAGGCAGCGTCCCTAGCCCTATTTGAGGAAGTCCCCGAGCTATTGCGCCCCGGTGGAAACGCCTACACCACCCGCCGCTACGCCGCTTGCCTGCGGGATATGGACTATTACCTACGCTATGCCACCTATGCGATCGTGGCCGGCGACGCCGATGTCTTGAACGAGCGCGTCTTGCAGGGCTTGCGGGAAACTTACAACTCCTTGAGTGTGCCCATTTCCCCCACCGTTCGCGGCATCCAAATCATGAAGGAAATGGCCCGCGATATGGCTGGTCAGGCTGGCGTCACCGACATGGCAGTTGTGGACACCCCCTTCGACCACATGACCCGCGAACTAAGCGAAGTCGATATTTAATTTAGTTCCCTAATCTGGGCTCCAGATTAAAAGTTTCAGGCAAAGGCTGAGAATTCCATCACTGGGATCTCAGCCTTTGCCTTTGGGGGATTTTGTAGAGGGATTTTGCGGAGGGATTTTGCGGATCGAGGCGATCGCGATTTATTGAACAGTCGCCGGTTCGCGATCGCCCTCCTTCGCCGCACCACTACTCTCATCCTCAACCAAGGTGACGCTCCCCCCCCGGTCTTCCAAAGTGACCGTTTGCCCAACTTTGAGGCGATCGTACTGAGAACAAGGGAGCGACCAACGATTTTCCGTCATTTTGTCGTCGTGCTCATATTGGCCAGTGATATAGCAGGTTTCCCGCGGCGATAGCTGTCGTTCGGGGTAAGGCTGATTATCCAACGTCACCGTCGGCGGCGTTCGGGGGGCATCACCGGAGCCGCTGTTATTAACGGTGGTTTGTTGCATCCACTTTTCCTGGGTGTAGGAATACCACGTGTCGTAAACGGGCTCATTGCGATACACCGGCACCGTCTTAGTTTCGGTGCGATATTTCGTGGTGTAGACCGGCACATCACGGCAGCTCCGGGTACCCACGCCATTGCCATCGGAGACGGTCCGACATTCCTCCTTCGTGCCCGTTTGTTCTCGGTAAGACACTTGGACATCTTCGGTCGTGGTCCCCGTTTGCACCTTACGCGAGCCCCGCCGTCGTTCCTCGCGGCGGACATTATAGGCACCGCTGGGCAAGTTCCAGCCACTGCCATCTACCGGGCGCTGCTCCTGAATTTCAACGGCAACGGTCCAGGTGCGCTGGGTAATTTCGGCATCAATAATAGTCGGGGTAAAAAGCTGCCATGCCCCAAACCCAGTCCCGCCAAGCCCCAGGGCGATCGCCCCCGCAACAACCCGATTTTTCAAACTCCCCGACTTCTTAGGCTTAGGCTTAGGCGCAGCCCCCCCATCCCCCTCGTCAATGCGAAAACCCTCCTGCCATTTCCCCTGCACGGTCGCCACTTCCTTATCAGTCGCAGCGCGGGTCGGCCCCTCCGTCCCCATGTCTAGATCATTCGTCTGCCAAGAATGGCAACTGCCGCACAACAACTCTGACGCTGGCTGCCCCGTATCCGGATTCGATGCCCCACAAGCTTTACAAATCCAATCCGGGCGAGTGTACTTGGCTTCCTCCTCAGGGGTGAGGACGCGAGAATCAGGCGCTTCATAGAAATTGACCGAGCGATCGCGCCACCAAAAACAGCGTGGACACCGCTGGGTGGGCCCTTCGATATGGGCATGGCCACACTCCGGACAGTCCCAAAACAACAGGATTTTCTCGGTACGCTCTGCCATGACACTTGCCTCCTTTCGCCCAGCGTTCTAAATCGAACTAAATCGAATCAAGCTCACCCAAACCAGGCGAACAAGACTAGACGACTCAGAACTAGACGACTCAGAAAAAAGAAAAAAAGTCTTGAATCCAGGGTGCCCCATTGTGCCAGGAAATGCCAGTTTGCCCTCCCACCTCTACTGATCGCGTACTGATCGCGCGGTCCTACGCTCCCCTCAAACGACCGGCGAGGAAAATACCGTTATGCTGGCGGGTGAACGGCGCGTCCTATAAACCGATCCCAGCACCCTAACTCATCCGTCCCCAGGGAGTTCAGTCCATGCTTAAAGTCAAGGAAGACACGACATATACCCTCAAATTCACAGTCGTACCCATCGCCCTCTGGATTTTCGGCGCAGTCTTTGCCCTCTTCGGTGTGCTCCCCGCGGTATTCCTGACGGAAAGTGTGACCTTATCGTGCGATCGCCAAGCCACCCCCGAGCCCGCCTGCCAACTCAAAATCTCACGCATCATCGCGCCAGAGAATCGCCTCATCCCCCTCAACACGATTCGCCAGGCAGACATTGAAGTAAGCGGATCCAGCGACGGGGACACCTATCGCACGGTCCTGCTCGTAGATCAAAGCGCGCTCGAGCAAGTCACCCCCAGCGCCATTTCCCCCGATCGCCCCGTCCAAATTCCCCTCAGCATGGCCTACTCCAGCGGCTATCAATCCCACCTGGACACAGCAAACCAAATCAATACCTTCCTGCAAGATCCCAACCAAACCACCTTTCAAAAGCAGGTCAGCTCCGCATGGTTCATGCTGATCTTTGGCGGCGTTTTCATCCTGGTTGGATTCTTAGTCATGCTGCTCTCCCCAACGACCGTTTGTTGTTTGGATCGACTGAGCAATCGCCTCAGTGTTGAATACCACCGCCCGTGGGGAAAAAAGGTTGAGGAAGCCCCCCTAAAGGATGTCATTGGTCCTCGACTCGAGTACTCCCGCTCCCGGAATTCCTCCTCCTCTTCCACCACCATGCGAGTCGGCATTGAACTCAAAAGCGGGCGCGTACTTTGGTTCGGAGTTGGCTATGACAACATCAACAACGGTCAAAAATATCGGATTGAAAAAATGGTGGCGGACTTTTTAGCCAAAGCGCAATAGCACTAAGGGCTGTGCTCAGCTAAACGCCCTAGGCACAACCATTGACACAGCCATCGCAACCCTCCACGACATCACAACAGTCAACCCCCTCGGCTGAAGCACAAAGGCTACAACTCGCGCAATCGTACCAGTCGCACCAGCTGCCCCTATAACCTTCCCCAGTACCACCGGTATTGCGGCGTTTTGCATCGCGCCGAGATTGTTCATATCCATCCACCTCTTCCCCCTGACTGAGCAGATCGCTCAAGGTCGGGAATAGGAGCGCATTCGCTGTTGCTAAGCGCCTGCGACAACGGGGCGATCGCGCAGCCATCTGAGACCGGCGATCGCGAATAATATGCATTGCATCGCGACACTGACAAAACTGGTGACGAATCCGGGGCAGGGCTTCCACCAAGGCATGGTCCCGCAAAATTTCTTGGGTCGCCTGGGAGCAAGAGTGGGTGCCATGGAGGACGCGATAGGCGCAGGAAAAGCCCTTATAGGGAGACAATCGCCGCTGATAAAACCCAATGGATCGAATCAGTAATCGGCGAAATAGGCGATCTAAGACAGCGCCATATCGGGCGAAGTGATGGTGTTTTGGGTGAGGCCGGGGCGATCGCGTCGATACCCCCTTCGATACCCCCACCGTCCGCCCGAGAGTCCACCCAATAATCTGCCCGTCAAACATAGGCCATATTTCCTCTATATCCCCTTTTATATACCCCCTCTCAAAGACGGAGGCAGATGCGTGGACAAGAGACTAGCGACCCGCTTCAGACCAAGGCTGAGCGATCGCACCGTTGCTCAAATTGGAAGCACGCAAAGACACCGAATCCCCCTTAATTCCCAGGAAAGTAGCGCGGTCATTAATATTAGCCCGGCGCATCTCCACAAACTTTTGCACCAACGGCTGATGGCATTCATACACCGACGTAAACCCAACCTTCGCCATCAAATTAAACAGAGAAGGACGAGTCAACCAAAAGCTATTGGGATTATCCAAAGACGCCCAAAGAATCTTATCTCGCTCCGGCTGAGGCGTATCGGGATCAAACTCATGATAGTTTCGCCCCCAAATCTCCAGCCCTTGGTAATCATGGCTCGTCTCCGCCGTCATACTCACATGGGTATCCACGATCGCCAAGCGCTTACACACGGACGACACCTGGCTCATAAACTCAAAAACATCCGGAGCATCCAAATGATAATAAATCCCCAAACAGAACACTAAATCAAAGGTTCCATACTTCTCCGGGGACAAATTTCGGACATCATCCTGAACAAACTCAATATTATCCAGCCCCCAAGTTTGCTGAACAAAGCGAGCCTTCGCCAAATTCGCCTCCCGCCCCTCAATGCCCACCACCTGAGCCCCTTGCCGGGCCAACTCCAACCCATACATCCCCTCCAAACAGGCCAAATCCAACACCCGCAGCCCCGCCACAGACCCGCCAAAATAATCCATCGCAACCTGAGTCATGCGCCGTAACTTCGGCTCCGAGGGAGTTGCCTCCGAAGAAATGGTGTAAAGTCCGTCCGCCAGGTGCATATTGTGATTAGTCCACTCACCGTATTGATCGATGATGGCTTGCTTTTGCTCGGCTAGGGACGACATGGGCGGTACCGGTGGACGATGGTATGGACGGTCAGCAGCGCATCAACAGTGGCGATCGCCTCAGCAATCACCGCCTGGCGCTTCGATAACACACCCTACCAGGTGTTGCGGGGGAAGGCGATCGCTCAAGCAGCCGGAGCATCGTCCGGGATCGTCTCAGAAACGCTATCCAGCGCCTGATCCAAGGGCTCCCCGCCGGACGGCGCGGCGGGAAGTTTAATGGGCAGCGTCAGGGTAAAGGTCGTCCCCTGGCCGACTTGGGAGGTGCAGGAAATGGTGCCCTTATGCCGTTGGGTAATGACTTGATAGGCGATCGCCAACCCCAGCCCTCGCCCTTTACCAATCTTTTTGGTCGTGAAATAGGGGTGGAATAGCCGCGTTTGCACCTCCTCACTGATCCCCATACCGGTATCGGTGATGCGGATAATGACCGACTCCTCAAGGGCTTGGGTCACGATATGAATCTTGCCAGGCTGATCCGAGGGGATCGCCCCCAGGGTGCGGCCGTTTGCCTTCTCAGTCAGCGTATCAATGGCATTGCTCAGGATATTCATAAACACCTGACTCAGTTGGCCGGGATAACATTCCACCGGCGGCAACGAGCCATAGTCACGAATAACCTGGATATTGTGCTGCCCCTTCATGCGAATGCGAAGAATGGTGAGGGCATCGTTGAGATAGGTGTGGAGGTCAACCACCTGGTGATAGCCATCACGGGCGCGGGAAAAGGTCCGCAGCGATCGCACAATCTCCACAATGCGGGTACTGCCCTCCCGCATGGAATCGAGGATCTCGGGCAAATCCGTCTGAATAAACGCCAAATCCATCTGTTCCCGCTCCTGTTGGACCTCCGCCGGAGGAGTGGGGTAATGGCGATCGTAGAGGGCAAGGAGGCTGAGCAGCTCTGACAGGTAATTGGACGCATAGTCCAAATTGCCATGGATCAAGCTGAGGGGAGGGGTCAATCCCCGCGCAATACCTGCCGCCAATTGAGCCGTCTCGGAAATCTCTTCACCAGGGAGCCCGTGGGCCTGGTTTTCCTTGAGCGCCTGTAAGGCCTGCTCTAGGATGCGACTGCGTTGCTCGGCGATCGCCTTTTCCTGTCGCAAACACCGGATCTGTTCAGCGTCGCTCAGCCGGGCGCTCGGATCAGGGGATGCCCCCCCCGGACCCATTAGGGGACAAGCCGGGGGCAACGCACAATCATCATCATGACTCTGGGGATCGCGGTTCTGGGGATTATGGTTCTGGGCATCACGGTTCTGGGCATCACGATTCTGGAGCAATCGGGCACTCTGCTGCTGCCGCAGCCGGGCATGATCCCGGCGCTGAACAATGGCCCCGCCCAGGGTACTCCCAAAGGTGGACAGGACCGACTGTTCCAGTCCAGTCCAAGTGCGGTGGGAGCGATAATTATCAAACCGCACAGCCCCCCAAAACCCGCCGCGAAGAATAATCGGCACCACCAACAGCGATCGCAGGCCCTGGGAGAGCAATAGATCCCGCTCATGGCCAGCACAATCCTGCACCGCCATCACCACCAAACCGCCCTGTCGCAACGGGGTCAGCCAACGATCCCAGAACTGGGCATAGGAGCGATTAGAGAACGCGGGAACATTCGCCCCAGGCATACCATAACTGGGCGTAATCCATTCCCATCGCTGCACCATGGCGGGGCTCCCCGTTACGGAAGCGGCACAATTTTCCATCACAGAAATGCGATCAACCTGGGCACTCCCCCCAAGGGCGACGAGGGCCTGTTGAACCGCACCATCATCATCCTGAACGGTGCAAAGCCGATTCGTGGCATTCGCAATCCCTTGCAGTAAATGATGGCTGGGGGCTTGAGTGAGGGGGATGGACTGGGTCATCTCATAGCAGATGGATGGGGGATTGACTCTCAATACTGTAGCAATGGAACTTTTTTCGGGGGTAAGATTCTAGATTAAATCCTGTTCCCCCCGCCTTATAAATTTTTTTGTTGTTGTTTGGTGTGTTTTTTGCATGGCTTGACCGGCGGCGATTCCATTGATGATGGCCTACCCCGACTCCGGCCGCCATGGCAGGTCATCAGGGCCAATCCCCCTATTCCGAGGGCGGCAAGTCATTGTCTTGGGAAGCGCCCAGGGCAGTGGCGACGGCATCAATCAGTCGGACAACCGGGATCACCTCGAGTCCGGCGATCGCCTCCCCCTGACCTTTCGGGACGATCGCCCGGCGGAATCCTAGTTTAGCGGCCTCCTTGAGCCGCATTTCCATTTGGGAAACGGGGCGGATTTGCCCGCCGAGCCCCACTTCGCCAATCAGCACCGTGCGGGGATCCACCAGGCGATCGCGGAAACTGGCCACGAGGGCCACCGCCACCCCCAGATCAGCAGCGGGTTCCTCAATGCTCAACCCACCGGAGGTGGACACATAGGCATCAAGGCGGGACAAGGGAACCCCCAACCGTTTTTCAAGAACCGCCAGAATTTGCAGCAAGCGATTATAGCCAATGCCGGTGGTCACCCGGCGGGGGGAGCTATAGCTGCTGGGGCTAACGAGGGCCTGAAGTTCGGCAACGATGGGACGGGTCCCCTCACAGGCAACAATATTGGCGGTACCAGAAACCCGCTCTTCGCGATCGCCCAGAAACAACGCCGACGGATTTGCCACCTCACGCAATCCCCGGTCCACCATCTCAAATACACCCAGCTCCTGGGTCGCTCCAAAACGGTTTTTCACAGACCGCAGCAAGCGAAAACTAGCAAAGCGATCGCCCTCGAAATAAAGCACCGTATCGACGAGATGCTCCAGGACCTTAGGACCAGCGATCGCCCCTTCTTTGGTGACATGGCCCACGATCAGGAGGGTAATCTCTTCCCGTTTGGCGAGGCGCATCAGAGCAGCGGTACATTCACGAACCTGCGCCACAGAACCGGGAGCCGAAGTCAGCGATGCAAAAAATAGCGCCTGGATACTATCAATGATGGCAACCGCCGGACGCAGGGTTTCCAACTCCAACAGAATGGTCTCCAAATCGGTCTCTGGCAGCACATAAAGACTCGATTCAGGGGCAGTTAAGGGAGACTCAGACCTTTCAGTCTTTATAGAATCTTCAGGATTTTCATATTTTTTCGAAGCAATCCCAAGACGCTGGGCGCGCAATTTAATTTGCTGTCCCGACTCTTCAGCACACACATACAGCACCGGCCGGCGTACAGACAGGGACTGGGCCGTTTGCAGCAGCAACGTGGACTTACCAATACCGGGATTACCGCCAATCAGAATCAACGCCCCCGGAACAATGCCCCCACCCAGCACCCGATCCAATTCCGCAAACCCCGACGGGAAACGCTGCTGACGACGTTCCGTAATCGCCTCCAACGGTTGCGCCGCGATCGCCGACTTCGACGACTTTTTGGATCGTTTACGACGGGATTGCCCGCCACTATCCAGAGCCGCCGATGTTTTGATTTGGCTTGGTGCCACCGGCTTCGCGATCGCCTCCTCCACGAGGGAGCCAAAAGTCCCACAGGCCGGACACTTCCCGAACCAAGACACCTCGATATTGCCGCACTCACTGCATACAAACTGAGAAGACTTCCCCTTCGCCACGGTCCGGCCCCCATTGCTCATTGCATCGGTGATAACAACGAACCGCGATCGCAATCAACCCTAAAACAGGGAGTCCAGAGGGACAATGTCCCTCTGGTAGGGGTCTGGGGGCGACGCCCCCAGAATCCAGTAATGATAGATATACCCAGTCAGTCCTAATAGATGCAGCCCAAGACGTAGAGACCGACCCTAAGGAACGATCACAATATCCTCCTGGAGGGTGACATTCAGATTCGTTTCCGGATCCACCACAATCACGTCTACGCTATTGCGTCCAAAGAAGCGCTGCGCCAGACTCAACAGCCCGCCAGCCGCCGTGCCCATCAGGAGGTCTTCCGTCGCAATCACGCGATCGCCCGTGACCGCGGAAATCGCCGCCGCCGCCGCGGTCCCAATCGCCGCATTCTTCAGCACCCGCTCCCAATTCGCCCCCTTGCGGATGGTTTGATTGGGCTCAATAACACCCGACTGGGCCGCGATCGCCCGCTCCTGGCCATTGGGCTCAACCAACCGAGTCGCCACAAAGCGAGTACCATCCTGCTCCGGGCGGAACTCACCCTCCACCAGCGACCCACGAGGAATCAACACCTGCCCCTGGGGCGTCGTCACATCACTCGCCGTCACAAAACTCACCGGCACCGTATCCTCCGGCATCAACACAATTTGCTCCCGAGCATAGGTCACCGGCAACTGAGTGCCCGCCGTCAACCGATAATTCCGGGGCGCCGCATTGTAGCGAGCCACATAGGGCGAACTCACCGCCCCAACCCGTCCTTCACTCTGAAGCGCTTGGTATAGGAAAGCCGCCACCTCAGCGCGAGTCGCATTGCGCCCCGGATTCAGGAAACTCAGGCTAGGATAATTCACCACCATGCCCTTCTCCGTCGCCGCCGCGATCGCCGGACGAGCGAACCCAGAAATCGCCCCCTGGTCGGAATAAATCCCGAGCACCTCATTGGTCGGTGCACTCGCCCGATAATTCAAACCATTGGCGAGGGAAACCAAAACCTGTTCCCGAGGGATATTTTGCTCCGGCGCAAACACATTGCCAGGATAACCACTCAAAAAGCCCATTTTGTACGCATTTTGGATTGCACCTTTTGCCCAGTGATTGCTAGGAACATCGACAAAATTGGTCGTTCCCCGCACCGCAGCTTTAGAATAAACCGCCTGAATCATTGATGAAAATTGCGCCCGCGTCACAGGGGCATCAGGGCGAAAACTACCATCCGGAAAACCAGCAATTACCCCCTGATTAACCAGAGCATCAATATAGGACTTCGCCCAGTGATTGGTGGGAACATCGGGAAAACGGGAGGTCTGAGCCGAGGCCACCGGGGCGATCGCCAACGGAGCCACAACAATCGGAGCGATCGTCGAAACATTCATTCCCAGGGACAAAGCAACCGCAACCGCCGCTTTCCAAGATTGAGAATTCGCTTTAAAACGTGCCATGGTGTCTTATTCTCCAAAGCGCAAAATATGTGAGGAACAACCGCCTTAAAAAATCGTTCAGCCAAATTCATTGCTGACTTGATTACTTCAAAGCGCTTGGTTGTATTGTCGAGAGCCTCACCGCGAAGTTGCGCCCCCCAAGACAGTTAATAGGGTGTCATTGAGGGCATGTGCAGCTTTGGAAAATGGATGACAGCCATCCTCCGGATTTTGACCGCCACCGATGAAGAGTGAATGCCCTTTGCGTCCCTAAATCAATTCCTTAATCCGCTCCGGCAACTCCGATCGCACGCTGATATAGCGATTGAGGCGGATGGTCTCAATAATGCTGTGGATCTCCGCCTCCGGATTGCCAAGCTGGGTAAGCAAGTGAGTGCTGAGTTCTAAGGCAGCCTCAAACTCCGGCTGCACCACCTCCGTCGCCCCCATCCGCACCAGGGTATCCAGCTCCTTATTGTCGTGAACCCGCGCAATCACTTCCACATCGGGGCACATCTGACGGGCATGGCGCAACAACAAGCGAGTGCTGGACGGATCCGGCAACGCAATCACTAAGGATTTAGCCTTCTCCAAATGGGCTTTTTCTAGCACCAATTCAGAGTGAGCATCCCCATAAATAAACGGCAACTTATCCTGTTTCAATCGGCGGACCGCCGCCTCGCTATTTTCAAGGACTAAGACAGGGTAACCTTGCTGTTGCAGAATAGAGACGATGACACGCCCCACTCGACCAAAACCCGCGACAACAACGTGATCGTGAATCGTGTCAACAAGCTGCACCTCTTTCGGCGCTTCCAAAGGCTTCAGCCAACGCATCAGAAAGTCTGAACTTTCCAAGCGATCCGCCAGCTCAGGCGCAATCCCAAACAGCACCGGGGTCAGCACCAGGGTAATGGCAGTGGTACCGAGCAGCAGCAAATAGGGACGATCATCAATCAACCCCAGTGCCTTGCCCTGGGAGGCCAAAATAAACGAGAATTCTCCAATTTGATTAATACTCAAGCTAGCCAAAAATGCTGTTTTGAAAGAATAGCCAAACCGCAGAACGATGGGGAAAATAATCAACGATTTTCCGACCATCACCAACATCACCAATCCCATCACAACCCCCGCATTTTCGAGCAGAACTTGAGGATTGATCAGCATCCCAATAGAGGCAAAAAACAAGCTGGCAAACGTATCCCGCAACGGCAAAATTTTGGACAGGGCCTGGTCGGCGCGATCGCTCCCAGAAATGGTCAATCCCGCAATAAACGCCCCCATCTCAATGGAGAGCCCTAGGGTTTGGGTGATCAGGGCAACGCCCAGGCACAGGGCGATCGTCGACAGCAGCAGCAACTCCGAACTTTCCGTAGCGGCAATAATATTTAGCAGCCGCGGCATAAACCACCGCCCCGCCCCGATCGCCACCACCAAAAACAACCCCGCCTTCAAACTCGCCAACCCCAGGGCCGCCATCAAATTTTCCGGCTGATTTAGGGCCGGCAACATCGCCAACATCACCCCCAGGGCCAGATCCTGAACAATCAGCATCGCCAAACAAATCTGACCATGAAGGGTACCCGTCTCCCCCCGCTCCGTCAGGGTTTTTAGAACCACCGCAGTGGACGACAGAGAGAGGGCAGCCCCCAGAAAAATCGCCTCCGAAATGCCCGACGCCCACCCCAAAGCGACGGTGATCCCCGCCGTAATCCCCGCCGTAAACCCGATCTCCATCAAACTGCCCTGAATGGCAATCGCTTTGATGCGCCGGATTTCTGAAATGGAAAACTCAACCCCCAGGGCAAACAGCAAAAACGCCACCCCTAACTCCGCCAAGCCCTGAATTTCCCCCACATCTTTGAGCAAGGCACAGCCATAGGGCCCCACCAAAACCCCGCTGACAATATATCCGAGCAGCGCCGGTTGCTTACAGCGATTCGCCACATACCCCCCGACGGCAGCGGCCCCCAGTACGGTGACGAAATCGAGAATCAGGTCTGCTGCTGCTGCGTTTGCCATAGGGTCTAAAAATGCTCGGGGGGTGGATAGGGAAGAGAGATTTGCACGATGGTAGGGGAAAACGTCCAGATCGGTCCCTAATCCGTCTGAAACGTTACGGCCAGCAAAAAGCCGGACAGCAATCGCCACCCGGCCCGTTTGCTATTTTGCAGGTCAATCGTTAGTCGGTCGTCAACCGATCGCCCCTAAGCTGGCGCAGATTTAGAGCAAATACAACAGGATAAACAAAATCACCCAAATCACATCCACAAAATGCCAATAAAGTTCCGCCGCTTCAATGCCAAATTTACTCTCGGCAGAATAATGCCCTTCCTGGCGCGATCGCCACAGCACCGCCGCAATCAACACCAGCCCAAAGGTAACGTGCAGCCCGTGGAAACCCGTCAGCACATAAAACGTACTGGCGAATAAATTGGTGGTCAACCCAAACTCCAGGTGGGCATATTCATAGCCCTGCCCCAACAGGAAAATCGCGCCCATGGCCGCCGTAATGGCAAACCAAAGCTGCACCCCCTTAACATCATTTTCCTTGATGGCATCTTCAGCCTTGTGGATCACAAAACTACTGGAAATCAGGATCAAACTATTGACCCCCGGCAGCAGCAATTCCAACTCCGGCGTCCCCTCCGGCGGCCACTCCGGCGTCACCGCGCGGAAGGTGAGATAGGCAGCGAACAGTCCCAGAAAAATAAAGGACTCCGCCACCAGAAACATAAACAACCCAAAAATTCGGAAGTCGGGATGATCCTCCAGATGGCCGCCCCCATGGGTCGTTTGGGAAACGGCGATCGCCTGGTCTGTATTAACCGTTGAACCCTGCATAGGACAAAAACTGCACTGTTAAAAGGATGATTGAAACGGACGAGCAAACAAGCTAGCTGATGACGTGATGGCGACCCTATTTCGACAAAATATCCGACGCCTTGAGCTGGGAAATGGGACGCTTCTTGGCACCGCGCTTTTCCAAGGTGCCGTAATCGTAAGGACCCGTCTTAAGCACCGGCGGCGTAGGGAAATTATGCTCCGGCGGCGGGGACGGCAAGCTCCATTCCAAGGTCAACCCATTCCAGGGATTCGCAGGAGCCTTCTCCCCCGATCGCCAGGACAGGATGGCATTAATCAAAAACGGAATCGTCGACACCGCCAGAATATAGGAACCAATGCTGCAAATGGTGTTGACGGTAGCGAACTGGGGATCATATTCCGCCACCCGACGGGGCATCCCCATCAACCCCAGGTAGTGCATGGGCAAGAAGCAGAGATTGAAACCGACCAGGGTCAACACAAAATGGATTTTGCCCCAGGTTTCGTTAATCATCCGCCCGGTCATCTTCGGGAACCAGTGATAGATGGAGGCATAGAGCCCAAACACCGAACCGCCGAAGAGAACGTAATGCAGGTGAGCAACAATAAAATAGGTGTCGTGAACGTGAATATCGAAAGGCACCGACGCCACCATCACGCCGCTCAGGCCACCAATCACGAACATGGACACAAACCCCATGGCGAACAGCATGGCGCTATTCAGGCGCAACTTACCGCCCCACAGGGTTGCGAGCCAGCTAAATACTTTAATGCCAGTGGGCACGGCGATGATCATGGTGGCGATCATAAAGAACATCCGCAGCCAAGCCGGGGTGCCGCTGGTGAACATATGGTGAGCCCACACAATCAGCCCCAGGAAGCTAATGGCCAAGCTGGAATAGGCGATCGCCAGGTAACCAAAAATGGGCTTGCGGGCATGGACCGGCAAAATTTCGGAAATGGTGCCAAACACCGGCAGAATCATGATGTAGACCGCCGGATGGGAATAGAACCAGAACATATGCTGGTACACCACGGGATCGCCACCCCCGGCAGGGTTAAAAAATGAGGTTCCCGCCACCAGGTCGAAACAGAGGAGAATCAGCGCCCCCGCCAACACCGGCGTAGACACCAAAATCAAAATAGACGCCGCAAACATCGCCCAGCAAAACAGGGGCATATTGTTAAACTTCATCCCCGGCGTACGCATTTTGATAATGGTGGTCAGGAAATTAATCGCCCCCAAAATGGACGACGTTCCCAACACCAACAGGCTCAAAATCCAGATCAATTCCCCAGACATCCCGTTGACCAAACTCAACGGCGGATAAGACGTCCAACCCGATGCCGCAGCCCCTTCCTTAATAAAAAAGCTACTCAGCAGGAGCAAACCACCGGGGGGGATCATCCAAAAGGCGATCGCATTCAACTTAGGGAACGCCATATCATTCGCCCCCAGCAGCAGCGGCAATAGATAATTGCCAAACGCGCCGGTCCCTGCGGGCACAATCCACAGGAAAATCATGACCGTCGCGTGAATCGTAAAGAGCTGGTTGTACAACTCACGGCTGATAAAATCCACCTCCGGAGTCGCCAACTCAATGCGAACCCCAGTAGCCAACGCGCCACCGATCAGAAAGAAAATAAAACTGGTGACCAGGTATTGAATACCAATAACCTTATGGTCCGTATTGAACGAGAAATATTTCTTCCAGTTACCACCGGTATCCTCTAGGGCAGATTGCCCCATTGGCGGCTGTAATTCTGCCTGTGCCATAGAAATTGAAAACCGTAAAAGTAGGGATTATTAAATGATTTCGGGAACGATCGCGGGGGAAAAAGTTAGCCCGATTTCCGGACGACTTCACCGCTCACACACTGAAATTTCAGGCTGTCTTGATTCGCGGCTTTAATGGGCCGCATTGATTAGGATTTAGGGCACCCGATCGCCCTGCAATTCCTGAAGTTGATCGGGGGAGATGCCAAGGTCATCGCCATAGGGCTTGAGATACTCGCGATCGCTCATGGTCTGAGGATCCATAGGAATCGCCGCCGAAGCCAACGTGACCTTATCCGCGGGATCGACCGCCGCCACCATGCTTTGCATCCAGGCGTCATACTCCTCCGCCGAATCCACCACCACCTCCGTGCGCATTGCCCCGTGGTATGCCCCACACAGCTCCGCACACACAATGGGATAGCGACCGGTCACCGTCGGGGTAAAGCGCAACTGGGTTTTCTGCCCCGGAATCGCATCCTGCTTCAAGCGAAATTGGGGAATCCAAAACGCATGGAGCACATCCTGAGCTTGGATATTAAGCTGGATCGTTTTGTCCACCGGAACATGCAACTCCCCCGCCAGAACGCCATTATCCGTATAGGTAAACAGCCAGGCATATTGCAGCCCCATCACATCAATATCGACATCCGCCGACCCCTCATCCTCAGGGCTAGCCCCCACCCCATAGGCAACCTCCGCCGCCGACTCCATCCCCATCGACTCATCATCCATAGGATCCATCGACGCCGCGATCGCCATCCCCCCATGGTGATGATGGGCCACCATCGTGCCGCCAGACGCCATCGGGTCCAGACCGCCCATCTCGCTATAAACCTCAAAACTATAGAGAGCAATCCCCATCACCAAGACCGCCGGAATCGAAGTCCACAACACCTCCAGGGGAATATTGCCCCGGATCGGCGGACCATCGGTCTCATCCCCCGGCTGCTGACGAAATCGAATCGCCACATAAATCAGACATCCCTGGACCAGTACAAATAGCCCCAGGGCGACCGTGAGCATGAAATTAAAAAGAGCATCAACGGAGCCTGCATTTGCACTCGCAGGAACCGGCAACAGGTGACTATTTTGGCTAAACCAAAGGCAAAAAAGCGTGAGGGCAATGCCACCCAACATTGCCAGAATCGCGTTAGGAATTTTCACAGAAACTGATCAGTGGCGTGGGGTTTGCATCTACACGTTAGATCAGGGATTTTGCGAACGTGGCAATTGTGGGGGTTTGTAATCGATTCTTTCGATTTACTTTGGGATTGCAGGGCGACTCAATCGCCAATCGAGAGCAAAGCAAAGGCAAATCAAACCTGATCCCAAAGCTGACATAAATTCAGCATCATCGGACACCTCCATTACACCTGGCGATCGCCCCCTACCCCCCCGAAAAACAAACAAGGCACCACTAATACCTAGCAGTGCCTTACTTGATGCGTATCACGAATTCGACGAAGTGAGCCTCATGCCCGATAACCGAGCCAACGGATGAGTGCTGTCGGTCTCGAAATCAGAAGGGAGTGCCACGGAGCAAGAGGAGTGCCAGAGGCGCACAAGCGGAAATCGTCGTATTGAAACTGTTCGACCCTGATTGTTGCGCTGATGTTGAAACAGTTCCTTTCCGCTGCTCACTTATAGATTACCGAAGAAATGTCCTCAATACTTGAAGATTAGAAGAAGCCTCGGTGCGATTTTGGTGTGATTTTAGACAGGGAGGCAGAGGATCGGGGTCAAAATTAAAGGCTTTATGAAGCTCAGACGGCAACAGACAAAAAACGTAAAAAAATTGATCCCGAATGCCTGACCTCGAATGGGCGTCAGGGCTCGGGGCCAGTTAAAGGTTTACCGCGCCACGAGCAACCGATCACCGCACCACATCGGCAAACAGCCAGCGATCGCCCTGACGTACCATCCGGAAGGATCGGGTTTCCGACGACTGTCCCCCGTCCCGCAGAAAATACACGAGCTGAGCTTGAACGATCGCCTGATCCCCCGTCTGCTCCAGCACCCGCGCATTATTCACATCCGTACGCTGAACCTGACGCCACCAACTGGTATAGCTATCGAAACTATTGCGGGAATGGTTGCGCTGAAACTCAGGGGTAAGGAGACTCCACCCCTCTTGATAATTCCCCTGGTTCAGGGTGCGGTAATAATCCCGCAACCCAACATCAGCACCCGGGGCGCGACTTTGGGGAGTTGCCACCGGCGAGGGTCCGGCGGACGGCGAAGTTGGCCGGGGCGTCGGGCTGGACGGTTGCCCCGTACTATTGCGAACGCTATCGCGGAGCCAATCCTGGAACAGTTGGCCCACATCCACTTGCGGGAGCCGGACCTCAGGAAACGGAATTTCGGGGACATCAATAATGCCATTGTCATCAGCATCGTCAGCACTGTCGTCAGCACCATTCTCTCCCCCCTGTCGCTGGGCGGTAGTCGTCGGGGGCTCGCTGGTGGGGGAAGGCTCAGGGAAAAGGGAAGCCCCCGAAATGCGGTCCACCGGGGCTTGGGGATCCGTGCTCGCCCGACCACAGTAGGCATCACGACGATCGCGCCCGTAATCCTTGAGCAAATTAATACAGTCGTCCCGCTTTTTAAAGGACGCGGCAAACACCTGATAAATCTCGCGATCGCCCAGGTTGGCGTAATCCGGATACCACAGCCAGCCCGCCTGATCAAAGCCGCGATCGCGGAGGGACTGCACCCGTTGCAACATCAGATCGCGATTATTGCTCTGATAGGCCGCATCCGCCAAGAAATAGGACTCTGGGGTCACCAGCCGCCGGTCTTCCTGTAGCTCGGGATAGGGGGACAAACTTTTAATCCACTGGCTGAAGGCCAGACCGCCCCCCACCAAAATACCCACCACGGCAAAACCGCCGAGAATCCCGGACCATTGCCCCAATTTCCCAGCCCCCCGTCCCCCATCATCCGCAGGACGGGCAATCGCCGGCTGGGGCGATCGCTGAGGCATCGGCATCCCAGCACCGGGCGCAATCGGCGCACCCGGGTTTACCCGGGGCGGCATTCCCCCCACCGCTTCCGTAGGCGGCGGAGCCGGACGACCGATCGCCACCGTCGCCATCCGGGAAGGGGGCAACGGCGGCGGCGCCAAGGGCTGTTTCGCCGGGGGAGTAATCGGCGGCGGCGTCTGGCCGGTCAACGTCGTCAGCATTTCCTGGGCGGACGCAAATCGACTGCGGGGATAGGCATGGGTCGCCCCCACCAACGCTTGGTGGAGATGGGGGGGCAAATGCGGCAGGGTATCAGTCCAAATCAAATCGCCGGTATGGGGATCGGCGGGAAATTCTTCAGGAAAACACCCCGTTAATAAATAAATTGCGGTCCAGCCCAGGGCATAAATATCGCTGGCATAGCCCGGTCGGCCGGCGGCCTGTTCCGGGGGCATAAAACCGGGGGTACCAATGACAATAGAGCTAACGGCCTGCCCCTGGGTATTCACCTGGGAGCCCATGGTTTCCTTGACCGCGCCAAAATCAATCAAAAAGGGCCGCTGATCCGTATGGCGAACAATCACATTATCGGGCTTCAGATCCCGATGAATAATGCCGCGACTGTGCACCGTAGCCAACACCGGCAGCAACTGTTGCAACAGGGTTTCCACCGCAGCAGGCTGCCAGCGCCCCTCCCGATTGAGCCGCTGGGTCAGGGTATCCCCATCGATCCATTCCTGGACCAAATAAAACTCTTCCCCATCGGTCACATAGGCAAACAACCGAGGAATCTGCGGCGATCGCTCCCCCAGGTCCTCTAATACTGCCGCTTCCCGAGCAAAGCGATCGCGAATGAGGGCATAGGTTTCCGGATCATGGGCGACGGGTTTGAGCTGCTTAATGACACACTCGCGAGCGGAGGGCATCTGCAAATCTTGAGCCAGGAACGTCTCACCAAAGCCCCCCCGTCCCAGGGCCCGCAGCACCCGATATCGCCCCCCAAGGAACGATCGCCCCGAGGCCCCATCTCCTGCCGCACCCACCGCTCCCGTTGTTGTCATTGCTGATCCTTACGCTGAATCCTTACGCCGAACTGCTTAGACTAACCGGCCGAGGCGATCGCTGGGCCAAAACCGTAGCCATGCCCGCCCAATAATATTATCCGCTGGCAAAAAGCCCCACACATGGGAGTCATTACTATTATTACGATTGTCCCCCATGACAAATATTCTGCCCGCCGGCACTTCAATCCGGGGCAAAGAGTAGGACGGAGGGCTCGCAATATAGGGTTCATCCAAGGGCACCCCATCCACAAACACCTGTCCGTCGTGGACTTCCACCACCTGCCCCTCCGTGGCCACAATGCGCTTAATAAACGCCTGTTCCCGGTCATAGCCCAACGCCTGAAGCTGCGGCGGCGGCTCAAACACAACAATATCCCCCCCATGGATGGGGCGCACCAGCCGGGATACTTTTTCCACCACCAGGCGATCGCCCACATGGAGGGTCGGGAACATGGAATCCGACGGAATATAACGGGGCTCCGCAATAAATGTCCGCACCAGCAAAGACAACATCAGGGCGATCGCAATCACCTTGCCATTGTCCCGCCAAGCCTTCCACGGAGACGGAGGCGATGGCGAGGAAGTCTTCGGTTGGTCAGGACGGCTCATGGCAGAAAGGTCAAAACGATAGCAGACGGCACCGGTTTTTATCAGGACAATGGGAAATCACAATAATGGAAACGGTGCCCCTGAAAACCGTAGCATTGGATGCCAGATCAAATCATCTTCGCCCCCATCCTGCCCCACGGACACCGTAATCTACCAGGATCGAGAATCTACCAGGATCGAGCACATGTGACCGATGACTAAGACCACACCCCCTTCTCAGACGCCCCCCTCTCAAACGCCCCCCTCTCAAACGCCCCCCTCCGAAATGCCCCTAGTGACCCACCGTGGCGGATGCCATTGTGGGCGCGTCCGCTTTGAAGTGCAGGGACCAGCGGAACTGCCGGTGGTGGACTGCAATTGTTCCATGTGCACCAAAGTCGGCTATGTCCACTGGATTGTGCCCCGCAATCGTTTCCAACTCTTACAAGGGAAAAGCGCCCTCAGCGAATACGCCTTCAATACCGCTACGGCGAAGCATTACTTTTGTAGCTATTGCGGCGTGAAGTCCTTTTATATCCCGCGATCGCACCCCGATGGCTATAGCATCAATGTCCGCTGTCTCGATCCGGGGACCTTCACCATCGGCGATCGCCAACTATTCGACGGTCAAAACTGGGAAGACAGTATTGAAAAACTGCGCTAAAAAACTGCACTAATGCCCACCGGATCCGTCGAGGTGGAAACACTGATGCAGTTCTAAAACGTACCGTTAGCAATAGTTAAAACGGGCATGGAGGGATTCGAACCCCCGACCGCCTGATCCGTAGTCAGGTGCTCTAATCCACTGAGCTACATACCCTTAAACGGCGCTATGTCGTTTGGCGCTTAAGGAGTATAGCATAGGTGTTTAACGTTGCAAGGGGCGACATGGAAAATTCTCAGCTCACCCATTTGGACGGAAAAAATCAGGTCCAAATGGTGGATGTTTCCGCCAAAACTGCCACGGTACGGGAGGCGATCGCCCAGGCTCGGATCCGTATGCAACGGTCGACAATGGCAGCGATCGCGGCGGGGGATTTACCCAAAGGCGATGTATTGGGGACGGCACGACTGGCGGGAATTATGGCCGCCAAACAGACCCCTAATCTAATTCCCCTATGTCACCCCCTACCCCTCCAGAAAATCACCGTAGACATTGAGCCCATAGAGGCGTTGCCGGGATATGAAATACGGGCAACGGTAAAAACCAAAGCGGAAACGGGGGTAGAAATGGAAGCATTGACGGCGGCCTCCGTCGCAGCGCTCACCCTTTACGACATGGCCAAGGCGCTAGAAAAATCCATGGTGATTGAATCCGTCCAGCTAGTGCGCAAAACCGGCGGAAAATCCGGGGATTTCCATCATCCCGGCTAGGACGACCCGCCCGCCACTCCAAAGCCTTGGCAGAGCATCGCGATCGCAACCGACTTTTCTACAATCGACTTTTCTACAATCAAGTTAAAGCGTTGGTAAATCCGGAATGATCGTAGGCCCTGCCCCCCAGCACGACACCATCGCCCCGAACCAGCGCATTGCGGTCCTAGCGAAACAAACAGGGCTGACGGAAGAGCAAGCAGCGGCCGCCTTTGCCCTGGGATCGGTGGCGGTAACGGCGGGGGCAGGCACCGGCAAAACCCATATGTTGGCGGAGCGGTATTTATTTCATCTGACGGAGCGGGACCTATCGCCATTGGAAGTCGTAGCGGTGTCCTTTACCCGGAAAGCCGCAGCAGAATTGCGATCGCGAATTCGCGCCAGAATCACTCAAACATTGGGAGCCGATTCGGAAGCGGTAGCGGAATTGGAAGCCGCGCCCATTTCCACCTTCCACTCCCTGGCAGGGCGCATTTGTCGCGAACATCCCGATGCCGCCGGTATCCCCCCCAACTTCCAGATGATGGACGAGCTGGAGGGCACCCTATGGCAACAGGAACAGCTAGATCGGGCATTTAATAAACTCCCCGCCCAAGTACCGGAACTCTGTCAAAAAATTCCCTATTCCAAAGTGCGGGGAATGATGGAAATGCTATTGGCAGATCCCCTAGCCGCCCAGGAAGCCCTAGGGCGATCGCGTTCCGATTGGCTGCCGATGTTGGAACAATTGCGACAACAAACCCTAGAGAACTTACTCAGCAATCCCGACTGGCAAAACGCGCAAGGCATTGTGATGAACAGTTATGGGGATCCCAAGGACAAAATAGAGGGCACTAGACAGTCAGTCGCCGAAGCGCTGGATGATTTGAGCGCGGGGGACGATTGGCAGGCGATCACCGATGGAATCGAGGCAATCAGCCAAGCCAAATTGACGGGGGGCAAGATTAAACACTGGCACGACAGCAAGGAGTTATTGCAGGAAGTAAAGGAGGCCATCAAAACCCTTCGGAAGCATATTGAAGGAGTGCAAAAACTGGGAACGCTGACGTTAGAGCCCAACGACAAAGATGATGAGTTGGAAGCGCTGCGGCCCCTTTTAAAACAGGGGTTTGAATGGATTAATCACTATTTGGAAGCCGCAAAAAAGAAGGCAAGGATTTTAGATTTTAGTGACCTGGAAGTCTATGCCCTGCGAGCACTGGAACAGCGGGAGGTGCGGGAATATTACGGCGATCGCTGGCATGGATTTTTGGTGGATGAGTTCCAGGATACGAACCCCACCCAGGGATTAATTTTGGAGCGGCTAGTGGGCGATCGCATCAGCCCAGGCAGCACAAAAAATGGCGCAAATCCCGCCTGGCTAACGATTGTGGGGGACGACAAACAGGCGATTTATGGATTTCGCGGCGGCGATATCGAAGTCTTCCAAGCCTGGCGCGATCGCATTGCCGCTTTGGATCAACCGGGCGAAGCAATCGTAAACCTTACCCGCAGTTTCCGCACCCATGGCCCCTTAACCAAGCAAATCAACCAGATTTTCAAGCCGATTTTAGGGGCACTACATCAGGACTTAGCGGGCGTCCGAGATGCCCCCCATGACGCCCCCCACTGCCAGGGATTTTATTTATACAACCAAGAAAAATACACCGGGGATGATGGCGACCTTAAATCGGTCACGAAAGATGTGGGGTGTCAGACGGAAGCGGAGCAATTAGCGATCCACATCCAAGAATTAGCCGACCATCAAACCATCATTTTCGATAAGGGGATCAAACAAAATCGCCCCGTAGAATATCGCGATATCGCCATTTTGGGTCGCACTTGGAAGTCCTTAGAGATCTATGCCAAAGCACTAGAGGGGTTAGGCATTCCCGTATTTTTGGGCAGCGCCGGCAATTTACTCGAGTCCATTGTCGTGCGGGATGCGATCGCCCTGCTGCGATTTTTATCGGACCGGCGGGATAACTTAGCCCTGGTGTCAATATTGCGCAGTCCCTTCTTTGCCATCAGCGATCGCACCCTCTTCCAGGTCGCCCAACAATTTGAAACCCCAACCTCGGATCCCGATATCGCCCCCAAAGACCGTCCCCGCGTCCACTGGTGGGAAGAACTCCAGCGCCTAGGGGAACTGGACGAACTACCAACCGTAATGCAACCGGCGATCGCCGCCCTAAGCCAACTCCGTCGCGATCGCCAACGGCTCTCCCCCACGCGACTATTGCTACGGGCGGACCAACTCACCGGATACACCGCCACCCTGGCTCACCTAAACGAATGCGATCGCCGATTAGCCGACTGGCAGGGATTTTTGGATTTATTGCACAACTTGGACGGGCACACCGGGGATACCTTTTCGGTGGTGCGCCAATTGCAGCGATTGATGGATGCCAACAGCGGATTTGGAGGACCCGCGATCGCCGTAGAAGCACCCCCCGTAGAGGCCGGCAATCGGGTACAACTGATGACCCTCCACAGCTCCAAAGGTCTGGAATGGCCAGTGGTCATCTTGCCGGGGTTAAATAGCGCCGGACGAAATGCGAGCCAGCCCGTCTATTGCGATCGCCAATTGGGCTTAGCGTGGAAATTTGACGAAGTGGAAGACGCGGATCCCGATGCCGCGAGCCAACCGGCGCTCTATACACTGCTGCGCGCCAAACAACAGCAGCGGGAACAGGCAGAAATGTATCGGCTTTACTACGTCGGCCTCACCCGATCGCGCGATCGCCTCATCCTGAGCGGCTATAGCCCCGCCGAAAACCGCAGCCCCCTCAGCGCCTTACAACATCCTGCCGAACAAGCCGGCATCGGATTCCATAAACACCCCTGCGATCCCGAACGCAGCACCAACACCGAACCCACCAACCCCGACTTTCCCGACGCCTCCGAACCACCGTCCCAAATCCTGGTCGGCAACGGCACCGCCGGCCTCAACGACATCCCCGTCACCGCCCTCACGGACTATGCCCGCTGTCCCCGCTGGTTTGAATACCGCGTCATTCAAGGGCACCCCGGCATTCCCACCGCCGATAGCACCGACGACACCGACGACGCCAACATCATCGACTCCGCCCGCCGAGTAGGAATCCTAACCCACGCCCTCCTCGCCCAACAAAACCACACTTACAAAACACTCCACACCCAAGATCACAGCGATCCCATCGGCGAAATCCTCAAAACCCCCGACTGGCAATGGCTACGATCGCGAGCCCCCGGCCTCCACGACGAAGGCTATCAAACCGCATGGCAACTCGCCGAAACCTTTTGGACCAATCCCCTCTTCGCGCCCTACCGCGATCGCCCCGGCCAATCGGAAATCCCCATCACCCACACCATCGGACCCCTCACCCTCAACGGCATTGCAGACTGGATCGGCAATGATTTTGTCTTGGACTTCAAAACCGGCCAGCGGGGCGATCGCGCCATCACCGGCTGGCAACCCTGGGCCTACGCCCGAGCCACCGGTCAATCCACCGCCGTGCTGGCTTATTTGCGATCGCCCCACTTAGAAATCTTTACAACCGCCGACTTAGAAACCTTTGATCAGCGAGCCCCCGAGCTAATTCACCAGATTCACCGAGGCAACTTCCATCCCACCCCAGCCCCCGCCACCTGCCAAATTTGCCCCTACGCCCCCCTATGTGACGCCTCAACAACCAGCCCAACGTCTGGCCCATTCGACGCGGATCCGACTAAAACCATTGCGTAGAATTGACTAGTCCGCTCCTGTGGGCAAATCCAGGCGTGACCTCCCCCCACTAGCCTCAAATCTGTGGGACAGTCACCGGTACACCAATAGGAAAACAATAGGAAAGAACACCATCATGACCTTGCGTACTTTCATCCAAAAGCGCCTTGCCCGTGGCTTGGTCGGCACCCTAATTGCGGCTGGTGTTGCCCTACCCGCCGTAGCATCCACCGAAACCCCCGTGGCGATCGCCGAAGCCAACGTCGCCGAGACCATTAACCTACGCAAACAAACCGAGAAGAAACGCATTGCCGTTCTCGACTTCTTCTTCGCCGACTCCAACCGCTACTGGAGTTCCTACGGCCGGGGTCGCGCCGGAGCCGGCATCAGCGCCCGTATTATTGACTACCTCCTAGAAGACGGCAGCCTGAGAGTCACCGATCGCAGCGCCGTCGCCGGCAACGATCGCCGCTGGTACTGGGATGGGGAAGATGTCGGTGCCGCAGTCAGCATCGGTAACGCCCTGGGTGTGGACTACATCCTGGTAGGCAACGTCACCGAATTCACCGCCGAAACCCAACGCAGCAGTGGTGGCGCCTTCGGCATCCGCATCGGCTCCGATAAGAAAATCGCCCGGGTAGCCCTGCGAGCCCGCGTCATCGACACCGCCACCAGTGACGTCATTGCCGCCGCTCGGGGCGAAGCCGAAGTGGAAGTCAGCGAAGGCAGCGGCTCCTTCCGCGGCGTCGGCGCCAGTGAAAGCAGCTCCAACGAAGGGGCAATCATGAATGAAGCGGTAGAGGAAGCCACCCAGGAATTGGTGGATGACCTGGTCACCAAACTGTAATTTCAGGAATCTGTAATTTCAGGGATCTGTAATTTCAGGAATGAATCTCAACGACAATTCCCATCGAATTTTGTTGAAATCCCCTTAAAATGCCATCGAAATAGATGGAAATAGATCCCTGGGGTAGACTAAGGGCAAGTTATGCTTGTTGAGAGCAAAAAGTAATTAACCCCCACTGGGAGTTAATGTCTCATCTCACCTGTAGCGTCCCGTTTGACCATCAAATAGCGGACCGCTAACAATGCATCACTGCTGCTAGCCAGCGCCAGACCCTCTCCCAGTGATTGGGGTAATGGCATCTACCATCCGAGACCGAAAAGCGCGGCTTGAACTGTCAGTAGTTCAAGTCGCGCTCAGTTTTAGGGTCTATTGTTTTGCAGTCTATTGACAGATGGCATTCAGTCCTGGGTAGGCACCCTTAATAATTTTTAGCGCGTTCCTTCTCGATCGCCTCCATCAGGACCTCTTCCAAGGAGCGATCGCCAAAGCTCTGGACCGTGACCGTATCGACTACATCAAACTTCGCCCCCCGCTTCACCAGTTCATCGTCCAAAAAATGTAGAAACTGCGTCGCCGTCGGATCATCCCCAATCTGGACAAAACTAACGGCCAGCTGATCCACATTGCTCATCTTCTGGGTGGCAACAATCAACTCATGGGCCGCCGCCACCGGATCATTGGGCTGCCCATCGGTAATCACCAACAGCGTCGTAGGTTTTTCCGGCCGCCACGGTCGCAACACCAAATTCAGCAACCCCGCCAAATTCGTCGATCCAAAAGGCGCCTGTTTCGCGAACAGCTCCGTAATCCCTTGAGCGCTGGCATTCCCCAGCTTTTTCACCCGCGTCGCAAAGGTATAAACATCCAACCCATCGGGGTCCAAATCCTTCACCCCATCCGCCAACGTAGAAGCCGCATTTAACACCGTGCTCCACCGCGATCGCCCATCAGGGAGCCGCATCAACATGGAACTGGAGGCATCCACCGCCAAGATATAGTCACGCATCAGCCCCATCCCTCGGATTGCGATTCATCAGTGTTTTCACTTAATTTAGCGCACCCAACCGAGAACCAGCGTCACAAAGTATTACAGTCGCGTCGCATCATCCTGACGCGCGATCCGCTTACTTGGCTTCCATCCAATTTTGACCGCTATGGATTTCCACCTTCAGGGGCACACTCAGGGCGATCGCCTGCTCCATGGTGTCCTGAATTTTCGCCTCCAACTCCACCCATTCCTCCGGCGGCATCTCAAAAATCAATTCATCATGGACCTGAAGCAACAGCCGCGCCTGATAGTCCTTCAGCAATTCCTGGACCTGAATCATCGCCACCTTAATAATGTCAGCGCTAGATCCTTGAATCGGCGCATTGGCCGCCGCCCGCAGCAATTGAGCATCCCCCTGTCCATAAATTTTTAAGCGTCTTAAATCAATGGCATCAGGGTCCGTATCCCGCAACTTTTGCAAGCTGGATCCAGAGAAATTAAAATATCGCCGGCGCCCGAGGATGGTAGCAACATAGCCCTGGGCGATCGCCTCCCGTTGGGCCAATTGCAGATACTCAAACACACGGGGATAGCGTTCATTAAAGCGATCAATAAACGCCTTTGCCTTTAATTTTGAAACCTTTGCTTCCCGAGCAAACCGAGCCGCTCCCATGCCATAAATCACGCCGAAATTAATAATCTTTCCAAGGCGTCGCTCTTCGGAGGAAATCTCATCCTTTTCAAGGAGCAATTGCGCCGTCAAGGTATGAACATCCTTACCCGTTTGATAAGCATCAATCAACACCGCCTCCTGGCTCAAGTGAGCTAGGATTCTTAACTCAATTTGGGAATAATCTGCCGCGGCCAATACCCACCCCTCTTGGGGAATAAAGGCGCGACGAATTTGGCGACTAAACTCGGTGCGAATCGGAATATTTTGCAAATTGGGATTCGACGAAGACAGTCGTCCCGTGGTCGTCACCGCCTGATTAAAATCGGTGTGAACCCGCTGCGTTTTCGGCTTAACCAGGGCAGGCAACGCATCCACATAGGTAGACTTCAGCTTCGCCAACGTCCGATATTCCACAATGCTGGCGACCACTGGATGGTCATCCTGAAGTTTCTCCAAAGTCCTGGCATCTGTGGAATAACCGGTCTTAGTTTTTCGAGATTTTTTACGATCTAGCCCTAACTTTTCAAAAAAGAGTTCACTAAGCTGCTTAGGCGAAGCCAAATTAAAGGTTTCCCCAGCCGCTTCATAGGCCGATTTTTCAATGCGATCCAAATCCGTTTCCAGTTGCTTCGAAAACTCCTGAAGATAATCCGTATCAATGCGAATTCCTTGGAACTCCATATCAGCAAGCACCGCTTCCGCCGGTCCTTCAATCTCGGTCAGCAGCGCCTCCAAATCAGGATATTCCGCCAAATCTTTTTTCAGCAATGGCACCAGATGGAACGCCCCATAAACATCCATCCCGCAATATTGACTGACGGACTCAATAGAGACATCAGCGATCGTCTTACCCTTAGGCACCAAATCTTTGTAACTGGTGGGCATCAACCCCAAATATCGAAAAGAAAGATCCGTCAGATTGTGACTTTGGTCAGGATTCAGGACATAGCTCGCCAACATGGTGTCAAACACAACCCCAGCCAATTCAATCCCCTGGGCGCGGAAAATATTGCGGTCAAACTTGGCATTTTGAAAAACCTTGGGGCGATCGCCACTTTCCAAAATGGGTCGCAATGCCTCCAAAACCGCCGTCACCGAAAGCTGATCCCCAGCAGCATGACCCACCGGCAAATAGACGGTCCGGATCCCATCGCTGTCATCACCATTAGGCAAAGCAAAACAACAGCCAATGCCCACCAACTCCGCCTCAAAAGGATCCAGCGCCGTCGTCTCCGTATCCCAAGACACCGGTCCCTCACAGACTTGCAACTGCGCCACCAACTCCGCCAACGCTTCGGGAGTATTCACAACATCAACAGTGATATCGGTCTCAATCGCCGGCTCCTCGTTAGCCTTATCCGTATCCTCCGCAGAAAAAAACCACACATCCCCATCACCGCTGGGCGGGCTCAGCACCGGCTTAGGCGTCTCCACCACCACCGGCGTCCCCCCCAACTGCCCCTGCAACTTATCGATATCCCGCAAAAACCGCTGAAATTCTAGTTTCGTCAGCAACGGCGACACCGCATCCCCATCAAACCCATCCAACTTGCAATCCGCGATCGCCACCTCAACGGGAGCATCCACCACAATCCTCGCCAAAAACTGGGAATGATACGCCGCCTCGCGATCGCCCTCCAACTTCTTCCGCGCCGCCGGTTTCAACGCCTCCAACGCCCCATAAATGCCATCCAGCGTTTCGTGATCCTGCAACAACTTCGCCGCAGTCTTCTCCCCAATACCCTTCACGCCGGGAATATTGTCCGACTTATCCCCACACAACGCTTTAAAATCAATCACCTGATCCGGGCGCACCCCCCAACGCTCCACCACCTCCGCACTTTGGTGGGACTTGTACCGAGAGGACCGCATATCCCGCCCCCCCAAATACAGCACCGAAATCCCCCGATCGTCGTCAATTAGCTGGAACAGATCGCGATCGCCGCTCAAAATTTTGACGTTAAACCCTTCCGTCGCCGCCCGATCCGCCATCGTCCCCAACACATCATCCGCCTCAAACCCCGGCGCAGTCACCACCGGAAAATTAAACCCCTTCAGCAACTCCTGCAAATTATTGATGTCATCAATAAAATCCTGAGGCGTTTCCGGTCGCCCATCCTTATAACTCTCATCCGCCTCATGGCGAAACGTCGGCTGTCGCGTATCAAACGCCACCGCCAAATACTCCGGCTTCTCCGCCTTAATCGTATCCAGCAACGCCTTAGTAAACCCAAAACACACACTCGTCGGAATCCCCGTCGACGTGCGCAATCCCCCCTCCCGACTATTGGCAAACGCATAGTAGGACCGAAACGCCAAAGAGTGGCCATCCACCAAAATCAAAGTCGGCTTAGCACCGGAGTCAGCACTAGGACTAGCACTATTAGAAGACACAGCAGTGGCAGGGGAAGGCTCAGTCACGATCGCAACACTCACGGCAAGGGTCAGACAAACAGCAAATTAGCAAACGGGAAAAACCCGCAGGACACACACAATGATGCCCTAAACTAGGGAGGTTCGATTTTCGATTCTTGCCCCCCTACCGCTGATCCCCCCGTGGCCGTGAACGTATCTGACCTCGAGTCCCAACTTCAGACCCTCCAAACCGAAGCCCAGGGCGCGATCGCCGCAGTGGAAACCCTGGAAGCCCTGGACGAAATTCGAGTCAACTACCTCGGCAAAAAGGGCAAAATCTCCAAAGTCCTCGGCGGCATGGGCAAACTCGACCCCGCCGACCGACCCAAACTTGGGGCGATCGCCAACGAAGTCAAAAAAGCCGTCCAAGGCAGCCTGGAAAATCAACGGGAAACCCTACAATCGGCCCAAATCCAAGCCCAACTGGAAGCCGAAACCCTTGACGTGACCATGCCCGGCACCTACCGCCCCCAAGGTCACAAACAC
>CAZZMD010000033.1:0-47878 GCA_964655355.1 uncultured bacterium | reverse complement strand
CAAAAAAAGCAGCCCCGCTCAACAGCACAATCAACAGAGCGATATAGGACAGCACCAAATTGTTATCCATAGGACATCAAAGGGAAGATGAAAGAGGAATGAAATAAAACAGCTTTAAATCGAATGGGGCCATCGAATGGGATTACGGCCCCCGTCCATCACTCCCAAACATTGGAATGATCCGTGACATGACTCGTGGAGAATAATCCGCGGAACATAATCCGTGGAATGACTCGTCCACCATCAACCACGGTAAACCATTATTTCACGGGCCTGCTTCAGGAACCCCAGCCCTTACAAATTGTCTCAACTCCAGTCCCAGCGCCCCATCGCCCACCCCGGCATGGGGATAGACCCGACTCTCCCCAAAAACTTTCCCCCCCTTTCCGGAAACGCTCCCCCTCCCCAGAAGGATGGGATGGTAGATGCACCCCGATAAACCTCGGACCCTCGGGTCCGGGGTTTTTCGTTTCAAGGGCGATCACAATCCACCAGAGCCAGACAAATAGACAGGCAGGTCAGAATCAAAAGGCACGCTTTAGACGCTGTCCTGCCCGTCCCGTATACGCTAAGCGCTCAGATCGAAGGTACCAATCACCAGATCTTGGGTCTTAGTAATGATTCCCCACCTTCCGATGGTGAACCGCCGTCATCCCCTCATCCTTCGCCACACGTCCCTCATTCACCGTGCTGTAAACCACCCAGTGATCCCCCACATCCAAGCGACTACTCACCTCACACTCCAGGAACGCCAAAGAATCCGCCAACACCGGTGACCCATTCGACGCCTGCTGAGTCTCAACCCCCGCAAAACGATCCTGACCCGGGGCAAAGCGCTTCAGAAAATGCCGCATAAGGTGGTTATAATTCCCCTCCTCCAGCACATTCAGCACAAACTTATCGCCCACCTGCATCAGGGATTCGATCGCCCGGTCCTTCGCCACCGCAATGGATAGCCCCAGGGGCTCAAAACTCGCCTGAGCCACCCAAGACGCCAACATCGCCCCGGACATATCCCCCTTATTCGCGGTGATGATATACAGCCCACCACTCAAGCGGCCCATCGCCTTATCCAGATCCCCATCCACAGACTTCATCTGCTTCACGGTCTCCTTCAAAGTCAGCGCCTGACCCAAATCCGTCCCCGCCTCCTCGCAGGTTTGATAAGTTGCCTCCGTCGGCACATCCTCCACCCGCACGACTTTGAACGCTTCCTTCAGCCCCAGATCCAGGAACCGATTTTGTAAGGGATAGCTAGGCTCATCATTGCCCCCATAGGACTCAAACACCCCAATCCGCTGGCGTTTCTTACCTTCCCCCTGAGCAGCCGACAAGATCGTGCCGATCGCCGCTTCCGCCTGGCTATTGTTTTGGTCGTAGGTGCCCACAATCAACGCCGAAGCCCGGCTCACCAGCTCCGTCACCTCCTGAGGATCCGCCACATTCATATCCATCATCTCCACGGCGACCCCCCCTTTCTTGGTGATCCCATGGGCGATCGCCTGGCTCATGCGATCGCTATAGCCATAGTCAGAGGAATAAAACACCGCCACCAGCGTCTCAGCGTTAGCCCGCGTCTGGCTCCACTCCCGATAACGGCGCACCAGTTCTTCGACGTTGAACCGCAGCAGCGGACCATGGCCCACCGCAATAGTGTGATAGCTCGGCAACTTATCCATCCGCCCCAGGGCATTCAGGACAGAGCGCGCATTAGGCGCCATCAAACACTCGTAATAAAACCGGAAATCCGCATCCAGCTTGCTCAAATCCTCATCGAACAAACTATTGCTGCAATAGTGCATCCCAAAGGCATCGCAGGTATACAGAATTTCCGTCTTGGGATCATAGGTAAAAATCGTATCGGGCCAATGGAGATTCGGTGCATTCAAAAACTCCAGCACATGCCCCTGCCCCAGGTCCAACGTCGACCCGCTCTTCACCTGCAACTTGTTGTAGGGGCGATGAATTAAATTATCCAAAAATTGCAGCGCCACCCGGGAGCCCACCACCGTAGCGTTGGGGGCCAAATCCAACATCGCCTTCACCAGACCACTGTGGTCAGGCTCCGTATGGCTCAAAATAATGTAGTCAATGGCCGCAGGATCCACGACCCCCGCCAAAGTCTCCAAATAAAGCTGCTTAAACTTGGCGTGGGACGTGTCAATCAGGGCAATCTTATCCCCCTGGATCACAAAGGAATTATAGGTAGTACCGTTCTGCAACCCAAATTCAATATCAAAGCGATCACGATCCCAATCAAGCGATCGCAACGTGGTGGTATTTTCGGCAATATCCATCGTTTGCATGGTCAAACGCGGTGCCACAGCAACTCGATCAGCAGCCACAACCATAGTCAAACCTCCTACCTACTTCACAACCAAATCCAGATGGTTTTGTTGGTTTATCTTTTGCTAGTTCATCTATTGTTACATAGGGATTCAGGACTGGGGATTAGAGCTTTTTATGGGATCGGTTGACAGAATAGGCAGAGTCGAAGAGATGTCCCGCCTCTCCCAATTCTCCCCAGAGAAACATAAAAAATGCATAAACAATGGCGAACTGAAGGAGCAGCAATGATAAGCCGACTCCCCTAAAAAGAACAAAATGATCCACTCTCCCGACTCCCATTCAGCCCCAGACTCAGTCCCAGAGTCAGTCCCAGACTCAACCCAAAAAACAGCCCCCAAAATAATCGTTTTGGACGATGACCCCACCGGCTCCCAAACGGTCCATAGCTGCCCCCTCCTCCTGCGCTGGGATCCCGAAACATTGCGTCAGGGATTGCAAGATCCCTCGCCCATCCTTTTTATATTGACCAATACGCGATCGCTCCCGCCCGCCCAAGCGGAAACCGTCACCCGCGACGTCTGCCGCCACCTCAAGCAAGCGATCGCCCCCTTAGACAACCCCGATATTTTATTGGTTAGCCGCTCCGACTCTACCCTACGGGGTCACTACCCTTTGGAATCCGACACCATCGCCGAGGAACTGGGGCCCTTCGACGCCCAATTCCTAGTCCCCGCCTTTATCGAAGGGGGACGCATCACCCGCCACAGCACCCACTTTGTAATCACCGTAATCACCCCCAACGGCGATCGCCCCGTCCCCGAAACCATCCCCGTCCACGAAACCGAATTTGCCCGCGACCCCGCCTTTCCCTTCCACCACAGTTTTTTGCCCGCCTACGTAGAAGAGAAAACCCAGGGCAAAGTTCTTGCCGATCAAGTGGACCGGATCCAACTTGAAGACCTAAGGGGCGATCGCCCCCAGCTCATCCAACGGCTTCTGAACTACCGCAACAACCAAATCGTCACCGTCGACGGAGAAACCCAGCAAGATTTAGACAATTTCGCCAGCGCCCTAAAAGCAACAAGCGGAAAAAAATATCTATTTCGCAGCGCCGCCAGTCTCCTCACCAGCCTCGCCGCCCTACCCCCCCAAGCGATCGCCCCCGAAGCCATGGGCCAATACCGCCGCAGCGATCGCCCCGGCATCATCATCGTCGGCTCCCACGTCCAAACCACCACCCACCAGCTCAATCATTTATTGGAGCAGCCCGAGGCGATCGCCCTCGAAATCCCCATCCCCCAACTCACCGACACCACCCTTCCCCACCACATCGACACCCTCCAACACCAACTCCACCACCACTGGCACCAAGGCAAAACCCCCGTCCTGTACACGAGCAGAACCTTCCACCCCAACGTCCCCGCCCCACGCATCACCCAACTCGTCACCCAACTCATCAGCGCCCTCGTCCGAACCCTCCCCCCCGCCACCAGCTACATCATCAGCAAAGGCGGCATCACCACCAACAATCTCCTAAGCAATAGCCTCAACCTCACCACCGTCCAACTGCTCGGTCAAATCCTACCCGGCATCTCCGTCGTCACCACCCCCACCGACCACCCCCAACTTCCCAACCTCCCCATCGTCACCTTCCCCGGCAATGTGGGAGCCCCCAACGCCCTCACCGAAGTCCATCGCCGCCTCCGCTATTCCTAAAGATAAGCGGCGGGATAAGCGGCGGGATAAGCGGCCGTTTCTCCCCCGCACGAAGGTGCTTTGAGCATTAAGCAGCACTGTATTAGAGTTAAATAAGGCCCCGTCGCAAAATTCCCGTCGCAAAATCAAGGGTGCACCGTCCCGTCCACCTAGCCCCATAGCAACCTAGCTCCACAGCAAAGGTGCAATCCAGGGCGATTTTCCAAACGAATCGTCATCCTTCTTTGACCGGGTTTGACATTTCGCCTCACGGAAAACCCCTGAGGTGACGTCTTCGCGGATGTGGTCATAATAGAGTTATGGCCCCATCCCATAGTTTTACACTCTGGATTCCGGATGGGGGGGGTGGTTAGGCGGACCTACCATTAGGAGGCTGAGAAATGCTGGCGATCGCACCCTTGCGTGCTCTCCAGACCCTAGTACAGGGGCGTCTCAAGAACTCCACCATTCAGTGTTAGGGGATACCCATCTCCCATCTATCAGAGGATTCGGTTGTGACAGAGCCCGTTCGGTCAAATCTCATTCAGAAAATTGCCGGAGCTTGCCAGGAATGGCGCTCCAGCAATGAAAGTTTTGCCCGTATTCAGCAGGGAACGGAGTTCTGGAATACCTGGCGCAAGGAAAACCCCCAGGTACGACCCGATCTCAGTGGCCTAGACCTGGCCAATCTAGATCTTCAGGGAATTGATTTCAGCCGTGCCAAACTCACCCGGACCGATCTAACGGGCGCAAATCTGACGGAAGCGAGCTTCATTGGGGCGGACCTGGGGCAGTGCATCCTGAACGCTGCAACCTTAGTGCGCGCTGACTTTAAGGACGCAGATTTGATCTGGGCCAAGCTGGTGGAGGCAGATTTGAGCCATGCCAATTTGACCCGAGCGAAATGTATTGAGTGCGAGGGAATTGGCAGTAAGCTCCATGGGGCGAATTTGCGGGATGCGAAACTGAGTCGCTCCAGCTTTATGGATGCGGATTTCAGTGGCGCGAGTTTAGTCCACGTGAAAGCCCTGGAGACAAATTTTAACGATGCCAAGCTATGTCAGGTCAATATGACCGGGGCAGTGGCGATCGGGGCAGATTTTTGGCAGGTCGATTTCTCGGGTAGCACGTTAACGCGGGCGGATCTGAGTCGGAGTAATTTTAGTCATGCCCGTTTGGTGGACGCGGACTTGACTGGGGTCAATTTGGAAGACACTCAGCTCCCGGAAGTGGTCTTTGATCAGGTCAAACTAACCGGTGCCTGTGTCTACAATTGGAGGCTGGATGAGGGCACCAACCTCGATAACATCCAGTGCGATTATGTCTATCTAGGCACCGGATTCCAGGGGCGATACCCCCACGGCAAAACCACCTTCAAACCTGGACAATTTGCCGCCGCCCTGCGAGAGGGAGCGGAGACCATTGAGCTGATGTTTGAGGACGGGATTAACTGGCTCGCCTTTTTACAGGTACTACGCTCGATCACCGAAGAGCACCGCAAGATGGAGGCCCAGTTACGAGCCTTTGAACAACAGGAAGACGGAGCCCTGATAATTCGGCTGGAAGTCCGCAGTGCTTTGAGCCCTGGGGAAGTGGAAGCGTTGCTTATCACCAACTACCAGAAAGCGCTTGCTTCCGTTGATGAGCACTATCAGTCGGATCTGGGATGGTCCGAAGAGCATGTGGTGCATTACCAAAATCACTGTGCGGACTTGATGGAAATTGCCCGTATCGTGGCCAGCTATCGCCCTTCATCCAATCGCAAGCGGCAGTGGATGACCCAAGCCACGCTATCCGAGTCCGCATAAGCACCTTGGGACAATTAGTCAGACAAAAGATCTAGGGCTTTGGCCAGTCACCATCAGCCAGGATTAGTCCAGGAGCGGATGCAGTCGGCGGCAGTACACGAATTTGTGGGATTAGTTTTGGGGAGGAGATATCCCTGAACCTGGTCAGGTGATCGCCACAGATCCAGGTGAGGGACTGGGGGATCGGCAATAAAACTGCGGTGAGGGCGATCGCCCCAGGAATTCCCAGGCATCTGCCTTAGACCTTGCCCCATCCAAGATTGACTGTGGTGGGTCCAGGCATCGTGGGCCATGCGATAGATCGGGAAACGCTGCCCCAGGGGCACGCCCCAGCCATCAATGGCAATAAATTTATCGACGGAATGTCCCGCCCGGTGCCACTGTCGCGCCGCCAAAATCCCCCCCACCACACCAGCGCTAAATCCAATCCAAACCACCCTGGGGGCAGCGATCGCCCCAGCCTCAGCCCTCCCAGCTAGGGACTTATCTAGAGACTCGCAAAGGTGATCGACGATCGCGTGGGGACTATAGGGCGGACGGCGATCGCTGGGAAAAACAATAATCTCAGGAATCCCAGAAATTTCAGGATTTTTTAGGCTTTCAGCGTCCTTATTGTGGGTGGTCAGATCGGGCCAAACCGCCTGAATAAAGCGATCGGTTAACGCCGAGGAATGATACCCCGGACAGAGATACACCACCATATTTCCACAGGTCACGTTTCTAGAAGAATTGATGAATGACGAAGGGCTTTTCTGTTGCGCTGTCTAAGCTAGATCCAGGGTTCTTATAGGGCAAATTCTCACAGGCTGGTCAGCTACACCCCCAGCTCAATGTCCTAATTTGATCCTTCGTAAAGTTATTTTCAAAACATTCGGGGATAGTAACACTAATGGTTGTCATTCCATCGGGCCAGTCCGCTCAGTCTCAAGACAATTCAGAGCGTCGGGTGGCCGTTTTATTAATGGGATATGGGGAAGTTGAAAGCTATGAGGATTTTGCCAATTATAACGAGCAAGCGCTGAATCTTTTGACGGCGAAGTTTGCCCCCGTTCCCACCTGGATCTATCCTTCCTTAGCCAAACTTTTAGCCTTCTTTGATGTCCATGAATGGGGACATCAGCATGGGAATTTTATTTCCCCTCACAATCAAATTTTCGAAAATCAGCGAGCAGGAATCGAAACTGCTTTGCAGGAAACTTGGGGCGATCGCGTCAAAGTTTTCAAAGCGTTTAACTTCTGTGCCCCGTTCCTGCCGGAGCAGGTACTACGGCAAATTCACGACGAAGGATTTGATCAGTTACTGATTTATCCGCTGCTGGTGGTGGATTCCATTTTCACCAGTGGCATTGCCCTAGAGCAGGTAAATGGCGCATTGGGGGCGATCGCCCGAGAAACCTGGGAAAATGCCGATGCCGGAAAAGTCAAACGGGAGGAGGCGATCGCGGAATCCAGCCCCAATGGCGCATCGCCCCAGAAAGCATCAGCCATCCAATGGCCCCAGGCCATGCGGTATATCCCGTCGTTCTATAACGAGCCCAGCTATATCCAATTCCTCGCGGACATGGCAGAACAGGCAATCCAACAGGACCTAGCCGTTGCCCATCTCCCGTCCCAGATTGGCATCATCCTGATGAACCACGGCTGCCCTCACAAAGCAAAAGGATTCACCTCAGGCATTGTGGAAAGCCAAGGCCTCTACGAAGCCGTTCGACTGAAGTTGATCAATCGCTATCCCCTCATTTCGGTCGGGTGGCTCAACCACGACACGCCCCTAATCGAATGGACCCAACCCCATGTGGAACTGGCAGCCAAAAATCTGATTGAATTGGGAGCGACGGCGATTCTGATGATCCCCATTGGTTTTGTGACCGAAAACCATGAAACCCTGCTGGATGTGGATCACATCATTGAAGCCGTCCGCAAACGCTATCCCGCCGTCACCTATCGCCATCTGCCCTGCGCCAACGACCATCCCACCTTCCTGAAAATGGCGGCGGAATGGGCGACGCCCCACATTGAATCCCTCATGAATCCTCAGCCCGTCTTGGGGAGCCTGGCGGAGAGCGAAACCTACCACGCCACAGTGGTTTACACCCCCCACTCCCACGGCGACGAGCCCGTCCACGCCCACGGTCACGGCCATAGCCATGACCATAATCATGGACACCATCACCACGACCATGGGAACCACAGTTCCCATTCCTAAGGGAATTTCCCAGGGTTGAGGGCAGCATCGCGATCGCCCATTTTCCTCTTCTCTATGCCAAGCCCCAGACCTAGCCGCTGGGGCTTTTTGTCGCCCCCACTTTTTCCCTGACGAGCCATTTATAGTCGCCCTTACCGTCAAACAATTTCCACACATTAATCAACATAAAATCAACATTTCGCAAGTGTTTACCCTTGTCTCTATAAAGACAAATTTAGATATATTGGATCGGTCTACATTGCCTCAACAATCACGGCTTTAAATCCCAAATAAATCTAAATTTCTGAGCAATCACCTATGCTTTGAGATATATAGGGCGATTGGGAGTTAGACGACCCACCCAATGTTCCAACGCCACAGCGACAACACTCCGGCGGAGGGCTGATTATGGATGGAGCGACTCAAGTATTATTAGCGCGATATCAACAGGGCGATCGCAATTTTCGCGGCGAAGATTTAACCGGGATTAATCTATCGGGACTCACCCTAAAGGGAGCAGATTTTAGCCGGGCTCAATTAGATTTCGCGAATTTAAGCCGTACCCACCTTGAATATTGCATCTTTGACCGGACGATTCTCTACGGGGCCGATCTCAGTTTTTCCAAGCTGGATTATGCCCAGTTGACAAACAGCAACTTAACCAAAGCCAACTTGACTGGCGCGAGTCTCGTACGGTCAGATTTGACACACGCCAAGCTCTCGGGATCCATATTACGGGGGGTATCGTTACGCCACAGCAACCTAGACCAGGTGAACCTGTGCGGCACGAATTTACAGGGCATTAACTTGCGATCATCTAATTTAAACGGCTCCGATTTGAGCTGGGCAGATTTACGGGGAGCCCGACTCAGCGGGGCATCACTCCAGGGCACAAACCTGGCCCATGCCAAATTGGCGCGGGCGTTTCTGAATGGGGTCGACCTCAATGGGATGGATTTAGATGGCGTGAATTTGTCAGAAGCCCGGCTGAATGGGGTCACCTTAGTGGGGGCCAACCTGCGGGCAGCAAATCTAACGCGGGTGCAGATGCGAGTGACAGATTTGACCCGGACGATTCTGGTGGGGGCAAATTTAGCCGAGGCGGATTTATGCCGGTCGACCCTGATCGGCACCCAGGTGGAGCGGGCGGATTTGAGCGGGGCAAACCTAACGGGAGCCTGGGTTCAGGATACGAATCTGGAGCGGGCAACGGTGGAGGAGGTGACCCTGGACCATGTGGTGTGGGATGGGGAGTTGTCGGAATTCTGGAACGGGCGTTCGTACGTCCAGTCGAAGGCGGTGGCGATCGCCCAATCCCTGCAACAGCAGTCAAAGCAGAGCCCGGAACAGGGCCCGCACCAGAGCCCACAACAGAGACAAGGGCGATTCCCCTGGCAACGGTGGCAATGGGCAGTATAGGGGCGATCGCGGATTCGAAAGCCAAGCAAGCCAAGCACGACTTAGGAGACAGCCATGAAACAAGGGGCGAGGGTCAGACAGATTGAACGGTTACAGGTCCTGCAACTTCACCAGGTTGATCAGCTACAGGTGTTGGTCCTGCGCGATGGGGCAGCCGTGGCAAATTATGCGGCTCGACTGGCGGCGATCGCCCTGAAGGGCGGGGTGCAAGCCCGGGGAGAGGGGCGCGGCATTCTGGCAACGGGACAAACCCAGCTCATATTTTTGAAACAGTTAGCTAAAGACTCAACGGTGCCCTGGTCTGCCATCACCCTGTTCCATTTGGACGAATATTTAGGACTGGGAGGCGATCACCCCGCCAGTTTTCAACGCTATCTCCGCGATCGCATCGATGACCTAATCCATCCCCGCGCGTTTCATTATTTACAGGGGGATACGCCGGAGCCCATCGCCGAGTGCGATCGCTATGGTGCCCTATTGCCGGAAGTGGTGGACCTTTGCTGTTTGGGCATTGGGGACAATGGACACCTCGCGTTTAATGAACCGGGGCTAGCGTCCCTGACCGATACTCGGCGGGTGAAAGTAGTGCGGCTGGCGGACGATACTCGACAGCAACAGGTCAATCGCGGCGCATTCGACCATTTAGCGGCGGTCCCCCAATATGCGATGACCCTAACCTTGCCCGCGATCGCCGCTGCCCGACAGATCCTCTGTCTCGCCATTGGCGCCGGAAAAGCAGCGATCGTCCAACAAATGCTGAAGGACCCCATTAGTCCCCGCTGCCCCGCCTCCCTCCTGCGCACCCAAGACAACAGTATCCTCCTACTAGATCGAGCAGCCGCCGGCTTACTATAGTCTCACCAATCCGCCGAGCGAGCTTTACACTAGATCGCTGCAAAACGGGTTTTAAGCTCGCTTAATCTCCGCTGGTAAACCGTCTCGCTCGGTCGACACTCCAATCTATGGCCTCCCCCAAACCATCCGCCTCCGTTCGCCTCCAAAAAATCCTGTCCCAATGGGGCGTCGCATCCCGTCGCCAGGCGGAAGTCATGATTCGCGACGGACGGGTCCAGGTAAATGGTCAAGTGGCCACCATTGGCGATGGCGCCGATCCCACCCAGGACATGATTACGGTGGATGGGGTCCCCCTCAAATCGTCAGGGCGTCCTAACCATCTCTATATCTTGGTCAACAAACCCCGGGGCATCCTCTGCGCCTGCCAGGACGATCGCGATCGCCCCATCATCCTCGACCTCCTCCCCCATAGCCTGCGCACCCGGCAGGGAATACACCCCGTGGGACGCCTAGACTTTAACTCCACCGGTGCCCTCCTGCTCACCAACGACGGCGACTTCACCTACCGCCTCACCCACCCTCGCTTCCACATCCCCAAACGCTATCGGGTACAGGTTCTCGGGCGGCCGTCCTCCGATGCCCTCCGCCAATGGCGGCGGGGCGTCATGCTCGATGACCGCCGCACCTTGCCCGCCCAGGTCAAAATCACCAATGCGCGATCGCCCAAAACCACCGAACTCCTCATCACCCTGACGGAAGGTCGGAACCGTCAAATTCGTCGTACCGCAGAACAACTCGGCCATCCCGTGCGATCGCTCCATCGAGAAGCCATTGGCCCCCTCACCCTCGCCGAGCCCTCATCCTCCCACCCCCAGGCTTTTACGCTAAAGTTAGGCGAACACTGCATACTCTCTAATGTTGAAATTAGTTCCCTAAAGGAACAAATCGGCATAATATCGTCCTAGATCAATCGTCATAGCTCACCTGAATCGATTGCCTACATCGGCCGCCTAACCTGATCGATTGCCTGATCGATTGATCAATCAATCCATCCCATTGGTGCTAGACGAGTCCCAAAGATTCTTGCATGACTCAAGACTCCCCCAATATTGAACCATCGCCGCAGGATCCTCTTCTAGAAGTTGGTCCAGAACTCCAGAGCCTGCGAGAACAGCAAGGGCTCACCCTGGAGTCCCTTGCGGCCCAGACCAAAATTCAACGGCGCATCCTGGTGGCGATCGAAGCCGGCGACTGGTCCAGCTTGCCGGAACCGGTTTATGTGCAGGGATTTATTCGCCGATACGGCAATGCTTTAGGACTGGACGGCAACGCCCTAGCCCGCAGGATTCCGATAGCGCCGGTCACCCAATCCATCAGACCCCAGAGTCAAGACTTTAGACCCGCCGCGCAACTCCGTCCCCTGCATCTGTACGCGATCTACATCGCCCTCATCGTAGGGGCCGTGTGGGGACTCTCCACCTTTCTCCAGCGGCCAGGGGGTCAAGGCACGCCCGTCCCCGCCGCCAGTCCCCCCAGCGATTCCCCCGCCAATACCCCTGAGCCATCCCCCCCCAGCGCCCAGGCCAGTCCCGCAGCCCCCGAGGCAGACAACAGTCCCACGGAAGCGACCCCCGAGAACGCAGAGGCTGCAGAGTCTGAATCCCCCGGCGAATCCTCAGAAGACGTGGCGATCGCCGTCCCAAGCGGACTTGGCAACCTCCCCCTCCCCGACAGCCAGACATTTATCACCAGCGCCAAACCCGTCAATGTCAATGTCAAATTAACGTCCCAGGCCTGGGTAAGAGTTGTGATTGACGGCGAAGTTGAATTCGAAGGGATATTACCAGAAGAGACGGATCGCACCTGGACCGCAGACCAGACCCTGGTCGTGCGATCGGGCAATGCCGGAGCCGTCATGGTGGCATTCAACGGCGCGGATCCCGAACCCTTAGGAGATGATGGCGCAGTTGATGAAGTGGAATTTGCCGCAGAAAACTTGTAACAGCGAGGAGTGTGAAGCGTTCCCAGTCTGCTTCCAAGTCTTAAAAGTTCAGTAGTTAGGTTGAGCGTCTTGAGTTAAGCGCCCTTAAACGACCACTTCCATCCCTTCTTTAGCCAGGAAGAATCGATCTGAACAGGCCTTTAAATCCGCCTCAATGGCATCCAGGGCATCATCCGTGTGGTTCGGCTCATGGTGGAAGACCACAAAACGCTCCACGCCAGCAGCCTTCGCCAACTTAACCCCCTCCTGCCAAGTGGAATGGCCCCACCCCACCTTCGATGAACGGGGGTTGTGATATTCCTCATCCGTATACATCGCGTCGTAGATCAAAATATCAGCGCCCTTCGTTAACGCCAGCAAATTCTCATCCAGGCGATCGGGCAAATGCTCCGTATCGGTGGCATACACAACGGTCTTCCCCCCCCAGCTCACCCGATAGCCCATGGCACCGTTGGGATGATTCAACTGACCGGTCGAAACGGTAATATCCCCATCCACAGTGACCGTCTCACCGGGATGGAGATCCTGAAAATCTAATTTTGCCCGCACTTTCCCCTTCATCAGCGGCGCACTATCCCGAAGAATGCGCTCCGTAAAATGCTTGGCGACGGGCTCACCGGTATTGGTATAGGTGCCGTGAACCGTCAAATGCCCTTTGTCACTAAAGATCGGCGTAAAAAACGGCACGCCCTGAATGTGATCCCAGTGATAGTGGGTAAAGAACATAAAACCCCGGAATTCATCCTCCGGTTCCAGGGTGCGGCTCAGCGATCGCAACCCCGTCCCACCGTCAAAGATTAATCGCCGTCCCCCGACACAAAGTTCAATGCAGGACGTATTGCCGCCATACCTCAAGGTAGACTTACCCGGTGCAGGAATACTGCCGCGAACGCCCCAGAAGCGAACTAGAAATTCATCAGATGAGAGACTTGTAACCATACGGGTCATCTAGACGCGGATATGTGTCATCGTTCCGGGTTTGTGAAGAATGCGGTGGGTCAGGGAAGCACTTAGGTTGCCGCCCCCATCCTACGCATTATTTTCCCATAGCATAGACAATTCTAGCCATGACCGGCTACCGGTTTGTCTCCGGTTAGTCGATCTTTCTAAGGGAACTTGGCATTTCAGGGAAAACAGTCAATTTCTCCTGAGCAGGCCGCGAACAAGCCCCCCGTTTGTACTGGGGGAGATGCTCTAAATTATACGCGATGGGGACGATTACTGAGTCTAGCCCAGCGGTCCTCAGGGTCCTAACTTAAGGGCACCGGCATGGCCAAGCTATGGCATTGGGCCTGATCCCGGAGGTAGTGATCGCACAGCACCAGGGCGACCATGGCTTCCACCATGGGCACGGCGCGGGGGAGAACACAGGGGTCATGGCGGCCTCGCGCGGCGAGTTTGGTGTTTTCGCCGGTGTTGGTAACGGTGTTCTGTTCTTTACGAATAGTCGCAGTGGGTTTGAAGGCGGCCCTCAATACGATTGGTTCGCCATTGGTAATACCTCCCTGAATTCCTCCGGAGCGATTGGTACGGGTGCGAGTTTTGCCGGTTTCGTCAATGAAAAACTCGTCATTGTGTTCGCTGCCCTTCAGCAAGGTACCGCCGAAACCAGAGCCAATCTCAAATCCTTTGGTGGCGGGCAGGGACATAATCGCCTTTGCCAGGTCCGCTTCCAGTTTGTCGAAGACGGGCATACCCAGACCGGTAGGGGCATTGCGCACCACACATTCCACCACACCGCCCACGGAATCCCCTTCATTACGGGCTTCTTCGATTAGGGCGATCGCCGCCTCGACAAATTTTTCATCGGGCGATCGCACGATATTGCTTTCCACCTGGTCCAGAGTCACCGTATTTTGATCGACCTTGGCTTCCAGGTGATGAATACGTTGGACATAGCCGACGATTTCGATGCCGGCGGCCTGACGCAGGATTTTTTTGGCGATCGCCCCGGCGGCGACCCGACCAATGGTTTCCCGGGCGGAGGATCGGCCCCCCCCCTGCCAGTTGCGGAAGCCATATTTGGCGTCATACGTAGCATCGGCATGGGACGGGCGATAGGCCTTCGTCATCTCCGAATAGTCTTCGGGGCGGGTGTTTTTGTTCTGCACCAGAATAGAGATGGGGGTACCTAGGGTTTTGCCCTGGAAGGTACCCGACAGGATGGTGCAGGTGTCCGTTTCTTTGCGAGGGGTGGTGATTTTGCTCTGGCCAGGGCGGCGGCGATCCAGGTCCACCTGAATTTCCTCCGCCGTTAATTCAATCTGCGGGGGGCAACCGTCAATAACGACGCCAACGCCGCCGCCGTGGGATTCGCCGAAGGTGGTAATGCGAAACAGTTGACCGAAGGTGTTGCCCATAATGGTGATAATGCTGAGAATTCAGACCGTTGAAACTAGGGTTGTTCGTTAAGTGTTAGCTAAATCATTGGCTAAGACGGCTCAGCCCAAAAGCTTAAGAATTGCCAGAGGATTTAGCCATGTCCCAGTCTCCCACGATTTCCCAGGTCTCTGCCCCGTCACCGATGGCATCGCCGATGGCGTTGCCGATGGGGGCTCTTCGGCGGGTCCATCATCTGGCGTTGAATGTGAAGGATATGGGGCGATCGCGCCAATTCTACGGAAAAATTCTGGGTCTGGAGGAACTGGTGGGGGAGGCGGTGCCCAGCACATTGAAGGCATTGGTAGAAGCGGGCAAGGTGGCAAATTTTCGGCTGCCCGATGGGGGAATTTTGGATTTATTTTGGGAGCCGGAGCTAGAGCAACCCAATCCCGATCCCACCCAGCAATTCCTACGGATGGATCATCTGGCCTTTGATATTGCTCCCCAAGACTTCGACCAGGCGATCGCCGTATTGGCAGCAAATAAAATCGCGATCGCCAATGGTCCCGTCACCCGTCCCACCGGTCGCGGCGTCTATTTCTACGATCCCGACGGTTTTATGGTGGAAATTCGCTGCGATCCCGCGCCGTAACTTCAACTGGGAGCACGCGAAAGATTGCCAGGGGTCCCTAGAGTGTGGGATGTTTTGCTTCTGCTCTACCGTGCTGATTAATGTCTGCCACCCCTGCCATGACTGATGCGATCGCCCCGCTGCCCCAAAATCTAGACCTCTGGCAATCCACAGTGGCGTGGCAGCCGGAAGAGACGGAACAGGCTCTATTCCAGGGGTTATACGAGGGGGTATTGGCAGGCAATCAGCGGATGAATTTGACGCGGATTGTGGAACCCCAGGAATTTTGGGAAAAGCATATTTGGGATTCCGTACGGGGGATTTTTTCGGCGAAAGTACCCGCCCTGGAAACCCTGCGATCGCACGATCCCTTTGCAGACGTTGACGCCGACGGCCTACCCAAAACGGTTATTTCCCTGCTGGATATTGGCACCGGCGGCGGCTTTCCGGGACTGCCCATCGCGATCGTCCAACCCCAATGGTCCGTCACCCTGTTGGATGGCACCAAAAAGAAAATTGCCTTTGCCGATGAGCTAGCCCAAAAACTGGAGCTATCCAACGTCACCGCGATCGCCGACCGAGCCGAACAAATCGCCCGGCAACCCGATACCCGTCCCCAATTCGACCTGGTGACCGCGCGGGCCGTCGGTGCCGCCGACAAATGCGCCGGCTATGCTCTCCCTCTCGTGGCCAATGGGGGGATAGCGATTCTGTACCGGGGCAAATGGACCGCAGAAGAAGAACTTAGTCTGAAACCTATTCTGCGGGAGTGGGGCGCAGAAATTCTGGCGGTGGATGGCTTTAAAACCCCCCTCTCTGAGGGCGATCGCCACTGTGTTTATCTCCAGCGCGAGCCCTAGGGAGACTAGCCCAATAGGCTAACCCAATGTTAAGACCCGTCAAGGAGCGATCGCCGTCCTGTTCAAACCCCGCTCCCACCGGTCAAGATAGGAATATAGCGATGCCCCGAATGTTTCCCCAAATATTTAGGTCTTAGGAATTAGCCCCTCTATGAATTCATCTCCCCTTAAGGCGTTACAGGTCACCCTTTCCGGTCTCAGCAACTGGTTAATCTTTTTTGGGGTGTTGTGGCTGCTCAGCGCGGCGGGACTCGGCTGGCTAGTGAACGGCCTGGCGGTAGTGTTTTTGGTCCTGCTGGTGATGCCCGTCGTCGCGGTATTTGTGGGCATGTGGTGGCTGCGACGCAATACGGCCATGGCTGCCTGCCCGGTCTGCGGGTTTGAGATGACCGGAATCGAAAATATGGCCATCGGCTGCCCTAGCTGTGGGGAAGCGCTGAAAATGCAGGGCGGCCAATTTGAACGGGTAACGCCCCCCGGCACCGTTGAGGTCACGGATGTCACCGTAGTCGACGTAACGACGGTGGACGTGGAGACAAAACAGTTGGACGGCACAGATACCGAGCAATAGACCGTCAGAGATGAATCGTCAGAGTGCGATCGCCCCGGTCATCCAATCCTGCCGCGCTAGATATTAGTCAATCGAAAATTTAATCAATCAAAAATCAATCAAAATCAAAGCTCATCCTGGGGCGTTGGCGGCAGCTCAGCCGGATCATCTCCTGGGGTGGGCTCCACTGCGTCAGGGGCAGGACTTTCGTTAGAGGGTTCGTTAGCGGGGGGATCCACCGGCGCAACAGGGGGCAGATCGCCCGTCGCCTCGGGTACCGGTAGGGGATCATCTTCAGGCGCAGGCGATCGCCATAGGAATAATCCAATCACCAACCCCGCCGCCAGGGCCACCGCCGCCACGATCGCCGCCGCGGAATTGGTTGCCCATTGGAATCGCGATCGCTGGGTTTGCTTACGTTTGCGTTCCCGCTTGCGCTCCTGCTCACCCTCGTCATAGAGCAACGCCTTCGACGCCTCCGAAAACTCCGACTCCCAAGACTTCTGCGCCAACGCCGACTCCCCTTCCGCCGTCGCCGCCGCCCAGGGATCCGGCACCGCCGTCGTATCCAACACCAATTGACAAGAACTCAACGTCGCCGTGACATTATCACTCCCATTGCGCCGCACCGCCGCCGCCATCCAATTGCGCAGCCCCGCCTCCAACGTAAAATCCCCCCTCAAAATCGCCGGCACATAACGCCGCCACGATCGCTGCACCCAATCATCCAAATTGAATCCGTCGGAGCAAATCAACAGCAGCCCATTTTCATCAATCACAAACCGCTGGGTATGGATATTCAGGCGCTCCCCCTCCTTCGTCCCCAACGCCTGCACCAATGCCTCCCCCCGACTCCGCCCCAGGGCATCCCGATAGGGACCCCGCCCATCCAACGTTTCCTGCCCCGCAAAATCATCATCCACCGTCAACAACTGACAATGGTCCGCCGTCAGCCAATAGGCCCGGCAATCCCCCACATGCCCCAAATATAAATCCTGGACTTGCCCCGGAATCTCACACACCGGCGGCTCCACCGACTGACTCACTGACAACGCCAACGTCAACGTCGTCCCCATTCGCTGGCGCGCATCCCGATACTGCTCCGTATTCTGGGCAAACACCAAATTATTCGCCACCCGCATCACCGCACTGATCCCATCCCCAATCACCGTCGCATCAGCAAAATCCGGATCCGTCGCCACATTCGTCTGCAACGCCTGCAGCTGAAGGGACAGCGATCGCACCGCCAACTCACTGGCCACCTCCCCCTTCTCATGGCCGCCGATCCCATCCCCCACCATGGCAATCAACCGCCCATCCCTAAACGGCCGATCCTGTCCCGACAAAGGAAACGCCGCATCCTCGTTATGAACCCGCTCCGAGCCCGCATCCGTAATCCCCGCACTCTCGCACCGCAACTGGTAAGCCACCTGCTGCGATCGCACCAACTTTTCATGGCGCTCCAACGCCGCCGCCGGCGTCAAACTCCCCTGGCGAATCCCTTCAAAAATCCCCTGCAACTGGGTCACCAACCGCTTCGCCGCCTCCGTCTCCGTCCGCGCCGCCACCCCCGTCAGCCAGGCATACCAAAGCTGCCCAAACTTTTTCCACTCCGGCGTAATCGCCATCGCCACTTTTGAAGGCAGCTCCCCCGGTGCCGTCCCATTGCGCTCCAGGGTTCGCAGCCAAACCCGCCCCCCCTGAACCCGCACATTATGGGCCGACATCAAAGTCGCCTCAACCCCCGCCCCCACCAAGACCGGCCAAAGCTGTAATAACTGCCAAAACCACACCACCCGCCGCAGCGATCGCGCCGAATTCCAAGCTTCCGTGAGAGGCGGATATAACTTCCCCGTCGGATCAACCGGCACATTTTCCAACAGCACCACATCCGTCACCGACGCCTCCCCACCCATCGGACAAGCCCCATACACCCGCGGCACATGGAACGGATGACGATGTAACGCCATATAAGGCTGAGCGATCGCCGGCCACTGGGGCAACATCCACGGATCCGTATGGGGCTGCGTATCCAACCAAATGGACGGCGCCTGCACAAAATAGCGCCCCGCCAACAAACTCCCCACGGGGATCGCCGCCGCCACCTCCCCCAACGCCCATAAATACCGATAATCCAGCGGCTCCTGACACTCAGCACAAGCTTCCCGACCCACCACATTCTTGGGATTCGCGCAGCGGGGATTAACGCAATATAGCGGGATGGAAGCAGAAGCCGGAGAAACGCCCATGGGCCGACCTGAATAGGGTGACGCCACTGATTTTAGCCGCGAATTCTCGGATACGTTGCCCTCTCCCCAAATACAGATGCCGCAGGACAGCCATCAAGGCTAGCAATAACAGCGCCAAACCTAACGCCGACCCGAACCAGCGGTACAGAATTGAGATTGTAACGGTTGCCTATCAGAGCCGCCTCACCGCCATTATTTCGCGCTAGAACGAAGATAGATTCTGGCTCGATCGCCCGGATCGCCCACCCCGACCCACCCTATAGCTCCCCCCCGCCCATGGCCTTAATTTGGCTACTCATCGGACTCAGCCTCATCGGCATCGAACTCATCGTCCCCACCGCCTTTGTCTCAACGGTCATGGGCGTTGCGGCCCTGGGGATCGCAGTCGTCTCCATCTTCCTGCCCTGGGTTGCCGGTCAAGTCGCCCTGTGGATGCTGGCATCCGTCGCGATGGTGTGGTGGACCCGCCGCTGGGTGAATATTTCCGGCGTCAAAAATAGCCATTGGGATCCCGTCGAAGCCCAAACCATCACCGAAATTGAGCCCGGCAAATCCGGTCGCGTCCTCTACGATGGCGGCTCCTGGCGGGCGGTCTGCTCCGATGAAACCCAAGCGATCGCCTCCGAAGCCAAAGTGTACGTCGTGGGTCGCAAAGGCACCACCCTCCTAGTCGTCCCCGAAATCAGCGCCCTCTCTCCCTAGGCACGCCCAATAAAAATAAGGCCCCTCCAAAAACAGAAGAGACCCTACTTTCATTGCAAGGGAAGTATCAGAAGTGACTAAGAGTTGGTCGTCTGAGTCGCCAACAACTCCTTCAACTTAGACAGCTCGCCCGCCCAACGGGGATCCGGCTGCGCAGACGCAGTGGCATCGCCCAAAGTAACAGGGCCACGGCGCTTTTTATTGCCACCCCGACGATTGTTATTGCCGCCCTTCGCCTTAGCACCGCCTTCACTCTCCTCAGAGCGGGGGGACGCCTTTTCAACCTTGAGCTTGCTGTCATTGAAGTCATAGCCATTGAACTTGGCAATAATGGCTTCAGCCTGCTCATCATCAGGAACCGTCACAAATGCAAACCCACGGCATTTGCCAGTCTTATGATCGGTAATCAGCTTGGCGGAGGTCAGCTCGCCCGCCTCCTTCAACAAGGTTTCCAGCTCGGTGCGCTCCACCTCTTTAGGCAGGTTACCAACATATAAACGAATGGACATGAGACGTATTCCCCTCGTAAGGATTTGAACGACATTGAAAATCTGTTTCTAGTAGGGTGACCGTCAGGGGAAACGCCCAGCGCCATGCCGTTGGTCAAGACTCAAAAGCTCGCTGATGACACTCCTTGAGCGATCTGATTGGGCCGGGTTGAATACCTGGATGCCTACAGTGGGAACGGTGATATAGGGCGGCGATCGCTGACACAGCCGATCCCCAGGGACCTATTTAAAAATTTCGCAGCCACCGACTAATGCCGCATAGATTGGGAATCGCTAAATGCGCTTAATCCGCGCGGCGATGACTGTTCAATACTGAGTAAATCTATACCGCTTCGCTGGGAACAAAGTCTATCACGGATGCCTGGAAAATGTGACTCAACTTACAGAAAAGTCCGAGCAGCTTCTGAATTCAGACGCCAAACCCAGAAATTCACCATAAAACCGAGAATAACTGTAATCAGGAATACCGCAAACTCTCAAGGATAAAAGCCAGCCTTGGCAGGGCTGGCCATGCTTGCTGTGTTGGGAGAAACCAATCAAGGCCAAGATGGGGAAGTGAGCACAATTCCCAGCCAAGCCGGAAGCCGAACGGGAAACAACGCACTCAAATCTATAGCCCTTCTCCTGTGAAGAAATGTAACATATCGTTCCGAAACTGTCTGCTAGATGCGTCCAGATGCCGATTGAGTGCGGCGTTTTACCTTTGCTCTGAGGGATTCTGGCGGTTAAGCGCCCTATAAACCACGGTTCAAAATCCAAACCCCGAGGGCGATCGCAACCACGGCGATACCGGTGGACCAGAGGGGGTGACCATCGATTTTGGTCCAGGAATGTTTGACGAGGGTATGGCTGGGGGCATTTTTATGGTTCAGGATATCCACGTCCATCCAAGGGGTCGCGCCACGGCGCAGCCAGCCCACCACTTCGACGGGTTGGTCAGGGCGGATGGGGCGGGTCCAGAATTTCCAGAGTTTCCCCGGGATGCCCCAGCGATCGCCCAGATGGAGCCTTAGGGTACCGGTATCGGTTTTGAGCCACCAGTCTTGCCCCAGGAGGTTATGGCGGGCAGGGCGTCCTAGGAGCTGCCCTTGGAGGCGCACCACACGGCTATTGATCGGTAATGCATTAGGGTCATTCAGTTCGGCGGCAAGGGGGCAGTCTGGGGTGCCGCTGGGGGTCAATCCCAAGGTTTTGATATCGGGGAAAAAGCTATTCACCCGAAGGATGGTGCCGCTGCCAAATCCGATCAGGGCAAGTCCCACCAAGAGGGAGCGATCGCCATACATCCAATCGAGGCCGGGCCAATTCAAAATTTCACCAATGCCGCCGGGCATCCACAGTAGAACCCCAATCACGATCCCCAAAAAAGCACCCACCATGGGGGCCGATTGGCTCCAGAGGGTGAAGGGCGTAGGGGGTAAGCAAGCGCTGCCCACGCGGGGGATGTACCTCATACTTTGTCTGTCGGCGTGGTCGCTACTTAAATCCCATTCCGGATTGAGTTTCCAGCGCTCGGCCCATTGGCTGAGGCGAAACAGACGATCGCCCAGGGTGGGGTGAGTGCTGTTGGATCGCAGCCAATGGCGGTAGGGATTGCGGCGCTCCCATTGCAGATAGGGTTCGATGGGGCTATGGGGATACAGGCTACCCAAGGCGATCGCCTGGCTGGGGGGCACCGGCAACAACATTTGCAACAGCTCCAGCAGGGGGGGCAGGGCTTTTTGAGTCGTCACCCGCTCGTCAGTGGCGATCGCCCATTTCACCAGCGCCCGCGACAGGCCATTGGGATCCCCCGTCATCAGACCCCCCTGACGATCGCCATAGCCCACCCGGGCCCGAGACAACCAGAACAAGGGCCAACGCCCCAGGCGAAAACACTCATAAGCCACCGCAGACAGGGCGATCGCCGTCGCCCGAGAGACCGGCATTGTCCACCGATCAATAAGCGTCCCCAGCCACCAATACAGGCCAAAGGGCACCGCCAGCACCAATGTCCCCCACCCCATCACCCGACAATCCCCCGTAAGGATATGACCCAGTTCTGCCGACAGCAGGGTGGCCAACTCCCCATCATCCAGGGTCTCAATGGCTCCCTGGCTAACGACCAAGCGAGCATTGGATCGCAAAGACCCATAGCTGAAAATAATCGGATCCGGAGTTGGCAAAAACCGCAATTGGGGCAGAGGCAGCTTGTGGCGGCGACATTGACGCTGCAAGATTTTGCCGGTCTCCGGGCACTGGGCATTGAGTTCCAACAACCGCAGCGATCGCCCGCCACAGACCCATTTCAGGGCTTCATCAACCAGCCATGGCGTCGCGATCAAAATCCCCACCAGCAACACCCACACCCAGGCAAAGGTCCAGGGCTCCACATCCACCAGCTCTAAATAATTCACCCCCGGAAACCAGTCAAACCAATAAATGCAGCGGTTATAGAACCAGGTCATCACCACAAACGGCACCGTCGCGATCGCCCCGAAGGCCGCCACCGACAGCAACTGCAAGGCTTGATATTCCAACCCCGGCGCCCCCGGGACGGTGCCCCAACGGTCAGGTTTTTCAGCGTTGCGCCAGTGGGGGGTATAGGGCTCAGATCCGGGATTAGCCACCGCTTCCGGGGGCGCCTCGGGGTTGGGAAGGGGGCGAGGGTCATCTCCCTTGGGAGACACCACAATGCGTTGGCGAGGCGGCGCAGAAGCCGGCACAGAGGGCGGAGCAGGAGTCGGCACCGCAGGAGGGGTTAGCCCGGAGGGTGATTCCGCTGGCGAGGGCGAGGGGGGCTGAGGAGAAGCGATCGCCGTTCGGGGTGGCGGTGCAGAAACGGTTTGGATTTTGGGACGATTAACCTTTTGAGACGGCGGATCAGCGGAGAGGGGCTGAAAATCCGGATTTGGCGGCGGCAGGTCAGCACCGGGATCGAGAGGCATAAAACCACTATTCGCGCCCTCGGGATTTGCGCTCTTGGGATTTGCACTCTCGGGATCAGACGCCATCGGGGCTGAAGGCGTCGGAAATAGGCGATCCCAGAGGGCCGTAGCGCGATCGCGAACCTGAGTATTTTTATGCTGCTTTAACTGTTTCCCCAACGCCTGGGCCGCAGCCGTTTGTCCCGATTCCCCATAGGCTTGGAACAGCCCCAGAGCCGCCTTTAGCCGCGCCTCCCCCGGTCCCTGAGGATCCCCCATCACCGGCTTCAATTGGGCGATCGCCTGGTCGTAATCCTGCTGCTGCAACGCCCGTAGTCCATCGGCCAAAGCACGCTGATAATTCACCTGCCGAGAATCAGCAGTTTGAGACTTAGCATTCTGATCGTCCATCGGGGAAGATGCCATGGTTTCGCCCTAACAATCCTGGAAAACATTACTAAGGGAACGGTCAAGACCGAGATGCCACCGCGACTTTCAGCATAGCCCACGAAATTTTAAGGCTCCTCCGCTTGAGAATTCCCCGACTCCCCAGATCCAAGCCGTTCCGCAATCTGCCCCAACTCCTCCTCCGACGGATGCCAGCGATACCGTTTGAAATCAACCTTCTGCGCCTCGTCCAACACAATCCCCTCATCTTCCAGGAGCGATCGCTGGAACAAATCCGACCCATTGCGAAACACCGACTCCGAGACCTGCCCCTTGGCATTAATCACCCGCTGCCAAGGAATATCGCTATCCCCAGCTATCCGAAACAGGGCATAACCCACCAGCCGCGCCTTGCCCCCATAGCCCGCCAGCTCCGCAATTTGCCCATAGGTCGCCACCATCCCAAGGGGAATCAACCGCACCACCGCATAAATCTTCTCATAGGCATTTTGCTTAGCCGCAGCCCCATCCCCTGTACCTTTTCCCATCAAGCCAACCTCCCAAAAATATCAAAACCTGAGAACCCTAAAATCCAAAAATACTGGAATCCGGAAATACTAGAAATACTAAAAAAAGGGTCTGCCCGAATGGACAGACCCCCCATGTGAGTTACGAACTTACGAACGAATCACGATAGACGCGATTTAGAACTTGAAGGTAGTCCGGATAACACCAACCACAGCCGTATCGTTGTCATCGTCGTTCTCAGGGTTGGTCACGACGAACACAGCGGGAGTAATCGCGATGTTGCTGTTCACCTTGAACTTGTACAGGGCTTCGATGTGGAAGGTGGGGTCATCCTCATCGTCGATGCCGTCGCCATCGATGACATAGGGAGGCTGACCGAACAAGATACCGCCAACGTTGCCTTCCTTGAACAGGTCGGGGAACGCGAGGTTCACAGACCAGTTGAACAAGGTCGCATCATCGCCACTATCAACCGCGTCAGCGAAGGAGAGACTAGCCCAACCGCCGATGCCAAAGCCATCAGAAATCCGAGCAAACGTCTGAATACCGAAGTTGTTCGCCGTAGAAGGGGTATCGCTACCGAACGGGCGGCGGCCGAAGCTGCTACCAGTGCTGTCGGTCAGGTCATCGCCAGGGCCGTTGTAACGGTGGGAGTAACCTGCACCGATCTTCCAGGTATCGGTGATGTTGTAATCCAGGGTCAAGGTTGCACTGTAGCCACCGTTGAAGAGACCAGCACCCTCAGAGGGATCCTCGCCATCCTCGCCGAAGTAGCTAATTGCTGCCCCAAAGCGATCGCCCTTGTAAGTGATACCAGCACCAGCACCCTCAGGTCCGCGGAACAGCAAGGGATCACGACGGGTGAAGCGAGAAACCGCACCACTACCGGAGCTAGCAAAGAACGGGTTGAACTTACCGAAATCGTGGATATCGTCGATATCAAACACAGGACCCACATAAGCGCGGAAGCCGTCGCCGAAGGGGAAACGATAGTAAAGATCGTTGATTTCGAAGACGTTTCCGTCGCGAGCTTCAAAGCCCAAGCGAGCTTGACGGGTCTGGTCGCCAAAGTAACGGGGGCTGTTACCGGTTTGCATCCGGACCCGCAGGCGATCCTTACCGGAGAAGCTGGTGTCGAAGTTCAAACGAACCCGGTGAGAGAAGGTCACCTGGTCTTCGTCGGAATCATCATCATCACCGAAATCCACATCGTTAGCACCCGCCAAAGCGAAGATAACTTCACCCTTCAGCTTGGTGGTGGTGGAGAACTGGTTCGCTTCCAACTCGGTGGTGCGAGCTTCCAGAGCATCCACACGACCGCGGATTTCTGCCAACTCAGCCGCAAACTCTTCCTGCAACTTTTGCAAGGTCTTCAGGTCTTCCTTGGTTGCCAAGGGATCGGTTGCCGCCGCAATCAACTCGTTAACACGATCCAAGCAAGCGTTCAGACCAGCCGCGAACTCATAACGGGTCAGAGCGCGGTTACCGAGGTAAACGCCGCTGGGGTAACCCGCGATGCAACCATAACGCTCAACCAAGGACTGCAGCGCTTGGAACGCCCAGTCAGTGGGGGACACGTCGCTCAACTGAGAAACGGAGGTCACCTGCTCCATGCCAGACACGGGACCGTCGAACTCATCGACAGTCGCGATCGCATCAACGGAGGTCTCATCAAAACTAATTTCGTTAGCCAGAGCAGCGCCCTGGGCAACCATCAGCGAAGCACCGACCAATGCGGGGCTAACGCGGATTGCATTCCACAGAACTTTCAACATTGGGAGTTTTCCTCACACCTATTAGGACCAGACCGGGGATAAGCACTGAATTACCTGGCAAAGCCGAAGCCCAGGATAACGGACCTATCTAAACGGTAAGGCACACTACCGAAAAGGTACGCAATTTATGGGGATATTGCAATACCTAATTGCGATAGTTTTGCGTCAGGTTTACCCCCTCTTAAACTGAGAGGCAGTGAAACTGAACACACTCAGAATTTTACCTGATCGGTCCATGAGATCTCTAATGAGATACCCTTTCATTAACCTGATCATGACCTTGTCTTAACCTTATGTTTCGGCTTTTACATTTAGACCTGATTAGGCTTTACGGATTGCAATAATTCCGGGCATGGGGGTGGCATTGGGCGATCGCCCGGGCCAGTTAGAGCCAATGGGAACCCGCCGTTCCTGGATAAAGGGGGTGCCGTCGGTGGTTAAGAGAGGAATTTGAGCCACGGTTTCCGCCATATTTTTGCGCACGCCATTGGCTTCCCCGGGATGCTGGACAGCGATAAACAAATCTTCGGCCTGGCCGTCGGCACTGGGGACAAAATAGGGGCCGGTCATTTCCACATCCATAGGACCGTAGGCGAATAACTGAGGGATACCGGACTTTTCGCCGGACCGGGGGATGCACCACAGGGAGTTATTGCCATAGACGGCGCTGAGTAAATGCGTTGCCAGGGGCTGACCTTGGTCGTCTTGGCGATCGCTAGGCAAAGTCCGATTCAGCAGCGACCCAGAGGTATCGGTGACGAACCAAAGGTTTTCTTGGGCATCCAGGGCGAGGTTATCAGGATTATTAAATCCGCCGCCGCCGTAGGCCGCCTCCCCGCCGGTGGCAAAGGGTTCCCAAGTAAAGGCAAGGGCTTCCGGTTGATTGCCGTCCTCCACAATTTTGAAAATCCATCCCTGGTCATGTTCGCCGTCGTTAAACCGGGGATCCTGGGGCAGAGGCTGGAAAATATCCCGCTGGGGGCCGCCCTCTCTGGAGCTAGCGGAGCCGGAGGTAAAAGCAATAAATAAGTTGCCCTGGCTATCAATTTCCAAATCCTCCGGTCGGGCGGTACAGGTAGCCCCAACGGCGCTGGCCGCATAGTGGGCGTCAATTAGGATCGCCCCCTGCTGTTCTTCCGGGATGTCGCCGGTGTACAGGTCACCCAAAGTTTTATATTGCTGGGCAAAGCGGGCAACGGTGGCGCTGTCTTTGACCAGCTCCCAACCACCATCGGGGCGTTTCGGTAAAGCCAGCCCACCGCCGAGCTGGGCACTGGGGGATTGGGGATTAACGGCGGTATCAGGGGTAAGGGGAATCCAAGTGCCGGAACCATCAGCGTTAAACCGCGCAGCGTAGAGGGTACCCTCTTCAAATAATTTAGAGTTCTGCTTATCTTTGGGATTTTTGATCTTGCCCTTGCTGACAAATTTATAGAAGTGGCCGCTCCGGCGATCGCACCCAGAATAGGCCACCAGGGGATGCCCGGCTTTGGCCTGTATCGCGACCGCTTCATGGCGATAGCGCCCCATCAGGGTGTGCTTTTTGCCAAAGTCTCGGGGATTGAGGGGATCGATTTCCACCATCCATCCATATTTATGGCCGGCATAGCCCAGCAAGCTACCATTCCCAGCCACGCCTCGACTGGAGGCAAAAAACGGGCGATCGCTCGGGGGGAAAGCACTGCCATCGGCATAAACCGACTCCGACACCCAATCCTGGAAATTTTCCTCCGCACTCAGCACCGTGCCCCAGGGAGTATGACCGCCCGCACAATTGCCGAAAGTCCCCACAATGCGATCGCCCCATGGGTCGTTGTAACCCTGGATCCTAGACTTACGCTTGCGAAAAACAGCCGCCCCCGGTCCCGTTGCGGTCAGGAGCTTTTTGCGATCATCAAAGCCCGCGAGACCACTGATCCGACGGTCATATTTAGAATCCTGGCGCGTCCACTGTCCCTTAGCATTGCGGGCCACCCCCATCACGCCCACCCCCACATCATTAAGGGCAGCCTTTGCTAACTGGGTCACTGCCGATCGCTCTTCCTCCGTCCGGGGCATACGTTGGGCATAGAGACCGACCGCCCCCGCCGCCCTTGTCGCCCGGATGCCCGCCTCCAACGGCAATGGCGCGCCAAAAATCTCCGCATACCCCGCCAGCCAAGGCTTACCGCTGATGTACTCAAAATTGATCGTCAACACCCCCTCCTCGGGACCGGTAGGCGTGAAATGTAAATAGTCGTTGTTATAGCCCAAGCGATCGCCATTCCCAATGCGATCGCCCCACTTACCGACGAGGTCATAGACATACCCCTCCGGCAACACCACATCATCCTGCACCGTAAAACTGGCATACTGCGCCATCTGTTCTGCGGCACTGGCGCGATCGCCCAAGGACGGCGCCGCACTGGCGATCGGCTGGAACTCAGAAAAACCGCCGGTAATGCCCTTCGCAGTCGTCCCCCCTCCCGCCTGAGACGAGCGATCACATCCCAGAACAACGGTGCCGAGGCTGGCCCCAAAAAACAGTAAGAATTCGCGTCGTTTGAAGCCCATGGTGATGCTCAGCAGTAAAAACGGTTATCCAAAAAGCCTAGAAGATCGGACTTACTCGGAAGTAAGTAGACGGTAAATTCCAGGTTAAGAAGCCGGGGAATACCCATCTGACACTGGCACATTGGAGACGGTTTTTCCTTTGACTGGTAACTGATGTGTGAGGCGAGTTGGGGAGACTGATTAAGGGGGCTGACCGGGAGGACAGTTAAGCGATCGCCACAGGCCAGCCCTGGGCTTCCGGACGATCTCCCTGGGGACTGAAAGAGTAAGCAGAGTTAACGTCTGTCGTCTTATGTTCTCTTTCCCCCGCTCCGCTCGTCTCCAAACCTCACCGTCAGTGCTCGGTACCTCCCGCTGGTATCGCCTAGCGCTGACCCTGGTTGCCGGTGGTTTTGCCTTACAACTGGGTACGTTGCCCGCCGCCGCCAAGACCGCCGATTCCGAAGTTCAGATTTTAAAAACCAGCGGCATTATCGAAGCGATCGCCAAGCACAACAGCGTGGATAGCAATGACAATGTGCCCCGCCGCGGCGACACCCGCGCCCGCTATCGCTAGCCCACAAGCGTTATCGCAACGTCTATCACACCGTCACCCTAATCAACTCGACGGGCCACCATGGGCAATGAGCCCCGATGGCTCCAATAAATACCGAACTCAAACATCGGGTCGCGCCAAATCTCTACAGCAAAACCGGCCCGTTCCAGTTCGGCGATCAAATCACGCTCCCCAAACATCCGCATTTCCAGATTTAACCCGGGTCCCCCATGGAACACCAGGTCATCAAACCACTGTTCCCGCCCATCCTTGGTCCTATTCCTAAGGCGAAATTCCCCATCGTTCTCTAGGATTTCGTAATCGTGTAACTCGGGAAAATGCTCATCGGTGGGGGCATTGATGTCCTCGGCATAGGGGACCGTAAATACCATGACACCGCCAGGCTTCAGCAGTTGGCGAGCATGGTCAAAGGCGACCGAAACCGGGGGTTCGATATGCTCAAACACATCGGACGAAATAATAAAATCCAGAGTTTCGCGCCACGCTTCCGGGGGGGTACGAATATCGAAATGGGGTTCCTGGTGGTAGTAAGTGTTGAGATAGTCCAACTTTTTGGCCAGGGGAATCGCATAACCATCCCAGCAACTCATACCGATCCCTTTTAGACCGTTGCGCTCCGGGAAATCTGGCAGGGGAATGCTCTTGCCAAAAAGGACGCTGGAGAGCACATGGACGAGCGATCGCATCCTTACATTAGAACCACAGTGTTTGCAGGACGGCGCCTCCCGATTCAGGAACATCACCTTGGTCTCGCAAGGGCTACCGCAGACATTGCATCGGTAATGCAATAGTCCCGGCTCTGGCGTCGGTATCGGTTCCGGGGTCGGTTCCGGTGGCGCAGGGGGAGGCGCTTCCACCACAGGCGGCTCTGGGGCGATCGCCTCAGCAACGGGAGCGGGCGGCCGATTGCGATGGAGCCCGAAGCGAACAGGACCGAAATTAAATTCCATGGGCAGGGGAGACAGCGGACAAGAGGAACAGCAAAATCTCTGCTCACCCTACCAGATACCCCCTTTCCATCCAGCCCAAGGGAAGGACAACACCGTAGTCCCTATGCCCTTCCCTTGAGCCACCGGTCCGCCGTTACGCAATATCCTGAGCGATCGCCCGCATCTTATCCAACGCCCGCCGTTCAATCTGACGGACCCGTTCCCGCGTCAATTTCAGGTCGTTGCCAATGGCCACCAACCGGCGATCGCCCGGCATCAGCCCAAAGCGACGACTAATCACATATTTCTCCTTAGGCGACAGAACCACCATCAACTGCTCCAAATAATCCCGCCGCTCCAGGGAATTCCAAAACTCCTGACTCGAATTCCCCGGATCAGGAATCACATCCATCAACCGGTCTTCCTTCGCCGACGCCGGATGCGATCGCGACACCACGTAGGCATCCAAACTGCGCGGAGTACGAGTATGGCGCATCAACGCCCAAACCCCATCCGCCGTAATTTCTAACGCTTCCGCCAACTCCTCAACAGTCGGCGTCCGGCCCAGCTCCGCCGTGAGTCGAGAACTCGCCTGGCGCAACTTTCGGACCCGCTCCACCATCTGAACCGGCAGACGAATCGTACGCCCTTGATTAGCTAAGCCCCGCACCACTCCCTGGCGAATCCACCAGGTCGCATAGGTACTGAACTTATAGCCCAGGGCCGGATTGAACTTATCAGCAGCACGGTCTAAACCCAAGTTGCCCTCCTGGATAAGATCCAGCAGATCCAGTCCCCGATTAGTGTAGCGTTTCGCGATCGACACCACTAGGCGCAAATTTGAAGAAATCAGCTTCCTTTTTGCCCGCTGCCCCTGCCGCATCAACACCTCCTCAACGGGCGATCGCGGCATCAACGGATCCGGCAACGCCAACCATTCCTGAATCTTTCGCCCCAACTCCTGTTCCTGAAGCGCAGTCAGGAGGGGGATTTGACCAATTTCATTGAGATAGACCTGAACCGCATCCCGGGTAGCAACTCGTCCCATGGCGCTTCTCCGCTTACTGGATTTTAGAATATTGTACATTATTCAATATCAAAAACGCCCCCGCAAGCGAATGTCAGGGACTTCAGAAAGTCTAAAGAAGTTTCGTCGAAAATGTTTGATCCCCATGACTTTTTGCGAACTGGGGATCAATATTTAGTCCGAGCAATCCCCAGATCTTGGGAAAACCTTAGGTAGATCTACTGCTGATTACCGCTTTTCCACCCTAATCACCGAAAAAATCCAGGGATTTTCCTAAAGGATGTTGCGATCTCGCAGGAATTGCAGCAAAGCCGCCGTAAATTCCGCCGTGGATTCGTAGGGCAACACGTTCCGACCGGGGAGCACCTGCGATCGCCCGTTTGGGAAAACCTCGGCATAGGTTTGTACCCGGTCCTCGGTGGTTTCCCCTTTGCCGTTATTGCTAATGCTGGAGGCGGTTTCGCCGAATAGGGCCAGGACGGGGACCGGGCATTGCTTCATGCGATCGCCATAGCCCTTTTGCCAATAGCGGGCGAGGAAGGAATACACGGCGTGGCGGGTGGCCATATCCCGGGAGCCCTCGCGGGTCATATCCAGCCATTCCCGATCCACGTCTTCGGGCTTGGCGAAGAGTTGTTTGGCGGAGAAATTGCGCAGGAATTTTTCCGTGCGGGCATAGCGGAAAAATAGATTGCCGAGAAAGGAATGGAAAAAGCCATTCCATAGAAGCGTCTTTTGGCGATCGCCCACCACCGTCGTCATCACTCGCCACGCCGGCGGGCCGGACAACACCATGCCCTGGATGCGATCGCGTTGATTTTTCGTTTCGGCGATCGTCCAGAGTTCTAGCCCCACCGGCAATAGCGCCCCTTGGACGACGAGTATGACCGGGCGTTGAATTTTCGTCTCAATCAATTCCCATAATTGCGCAGCCCACTCTTCCGGTCGGGTCAGGCGATCGGGAATATCGCCATCGCCACAGCCCAGCAAATCCGGGTTATACACCGTGACGGGGGTGCCTTCCCCTTGCCATGCCTGGAGAAATCGCCCCCAAAAATTACGCGACAGCCCCACCCCAATGGGATGAATCAGCAGCAACACCGGGCGATCGCCCGCATCCTGGGGTGTTTCAAATACTTCGTACGTACACCGAAACCCCTGCCAGGAATAGGACTGAATATTAGGAGTCTCAGGGGCGATCGCCGTAGCCATAATCAGGTCTCCGTCGTCAGGTCTCAGCCATAAATTCTCTCCCTGACTTTATAGGCAACCCTGACCAAAGGGAGCTTAGGTTAAGCGATCGCACTAAAAAAGCGCCCCAACAATCAGACTTAAAATCCAAATTCCTAGGGCAATGGCAGCGATCGCCCCCAACAGCAGCAGGATCAGGAGCCCGATCAGCCAAACCCAAGACACCGACGGCTCCGTTTCGATCGGCGCACCGGCGACGGATTCCAGATGCTCTTCTAATAGATCCACATTGCGAGCATTGGACTTCCAGAAAATATCCACCACATCCCCCGCCACCGGCACCGTCCCCAATCCCAGGTCCACCGCCACATTCACCGCCATTTGCACCAACAATGGTTGGGGAGCCCCCAGGCGGGCCGCTTCCACAATCACATACATCGACAACAGGGTCCCCAGAAAATCACCGCCCCCCGGCAGCACCCCCATAACCGCATCCAATCCCAACTTGATACGGGTGCCAGGGATAGCGATCGCCCGATCCAACCAGCGGGCAATCCAACGAACCCGTTTCAGACGGCGGAGCGCAGTGGGGGGAAGCGATCGCGACGGGGTAGATGACATAGCCCGGTCTCCCTAGTTTTTATATTTCATGGATGTTGGTGATGGGTATTGGTGAGTGATCCTTACTTTTTCACCAAAGTTTGAACCGCACTGGCAAGGTCATCTTGCCGCATTAGGGCCTCTCCCACCAGCACCGCCCCGGCACCATAGGATTCCACCTGATCCAAATCCCCACGGGTAAACAAACCGGACTCGCTGACCACCACAATATCCCGCGATCGCAATTCCTCCCCGCGCTGCTCCATCAACTGTTTCGTCGTGTCCAGGGAGACCTCAAATGTTTCCAAATCACGATTATTAATCCCCACGAGCTGCACCCCCTTCAGGGTCAACACCCGATCCAGCTCCTCTAGGGTATGGACCTCCACCAGAGCCGTCATGCCCAAACTCGCCACAATTTTCAGGCAATACTGCAAATCCCGGTCCGACAAAATCGCCGCAATTAATAGAACCGCATCCGCCCCCCGCGATCGCGCCAGGAAGACCTGATAGGGATACAGAATAAACTCCTTACACAGCAGCGGCAGATCCACCGCCTGGCGAATTTCCGCCAAATACTCAAAACTGCCCTGGAAAAATTTTTGATCCGTCAACACCGACAGACACGCCGCCCCATTTTCCGCATAGGTCTGAGCGATCGCCACCGGGTCAAAATCCTCACGAATCACCCCCTTACTCGGCGACGCCTTTTTTACTTCTGCAATCAACGCCGGCTTAGGGGCAGGGGGATTTTTCAAGGCTTTCAAAAAATCCTTCGGATCCGGCGCGTTTAATACCTGGCGGCGGAGATCCAAGAAACTCACCGATTCCCGCATCCGGTCGACTTCTGCCTCCTTCGCCCAGACAATTTTTTCCAGAATATTGCGGGGCTCCGCATCGGGGGTTTTAACCTGATATTGCAGATATTCAACATTGACAGCGGGGCTGGGATTAATGCGGCGGATTTTCATAGGGGATAGGACCAGGGGAAGGCGGGCAATATCAGCGTCAATATCAGCAACGCAGGCGACATAAATGATAAATCACCAACGATAAATCCCCCCACCACCCGCCCAAAAAAAACACCCCCTTAGCCCCTTCACCCACCGATATAAACTATGGTTTATGCCCAGCCATGACGGAGCATCCCATCGTTGTCCAAGCGTACTCAAGTCCAGCGCATTCAAAAGGAACTGTCCCCCCAGCGTCTGATTCCAGCACTGGCCTCGGGGGCGATCGCCGGGATCATTGGCATTAGCCTTTCCCTGTCCTTTGCCATCCTAATTTTTGCCGGTCCCCTCGGGGAGTACGCCCCCATGGGCATTGGCTTAGCCCTCTTTAGCGGCATGGTCGTCAGTGGCTTAGTGGCGCTCCTCAGCTCCGGCAATGCGATCGCCGTGCCCCAGGAAACCCCCGCCGCCGTCCTGGGCATCCTCGCCACCACCCTAGTCGCCACCCTCGGTCCCAACACCGACCCCGAACTCCTCTTTGTCCACGTCACCGTCATGATCGCCCTGTCCACCCTACTGGTGGGCATCTCGTGTCTACTGCTGGGGTGGCTAAATCTGGGGGCCGTGGTCCGTTTTGTCCCCTACCCGGTCATCGGCGGATTTTTGGCCGGCACCGGCTGGCTGCTTTTCTCCGGTGCCATGGCCGTCATGGCAGACTTACCCTTCGAGTGGGCCAACGCAGCCCAGTTTTTTCAGGGGGGCATACTCATTCGTTGGGTTACAGGCACTCTATTTGCCATCATCCTCACCTGGCTTTCAAAGAAATATGACCACTGGGGCGTCATCCCCGGCAGCCTGGCGATCGCCCTGGTCCTCTTCCACAGCATCCGCCTCCTCAGCGGCACCTCCATGGCCGACGCCTATGCCGCCGGTTGGCTGCTAGATCCCCTGCCCAGCGGCAACCTTTGGGAACCGCTCCAATGGGACAAACTGGGGTCCCTTAATTGGGGCGCCATTTTCAGCAGCATCGACGGCATGGGCACCATCGTCGTCCTCAGCCTGCTGGATCTCTTACTCACGGTCAGCGGCATCGAGCTGGTGGTGGGGGACGACATCAAAATTGACCGAGAACTGAAAGCCGTTGGCCTAGCCAACCTAGCCGCCGGACTGGGGGCCGGGCTCCCCTGCTACACCGACCCCTCCCTATCCACCCTCCCCAACAAACTCCAGGCCAATGGTCGCCTAGCGGGCATCGTCACCGCCCTTATTTTTGGAATCAGCCTGCAATTTGGCTCCGTCGTCCTAGCCATATTTCCTAAACCCGTTTTGGGGGGCATGATTCTATTCTTTGGGCTAGCCCTACTGATTGAATGGCTTTGGGATGCGGCCCAGGAAATGCCCACCAGTGAATACATCATCGTCCTGCTCATCCTGACAGTGATTGCCTTCCTCGGGGTACTGCCCGGCATCGGCGTTGGGGCGATCGCCGCCATCTTGCTCTTCGCCGTCAAATACAGCCGTATCGGCGTCACCAAGCGGGAATTTTCCGGTCGAGATCTGCGATCCAATGTGGAGCGATCGCCTAGCCAGCTCCATTGGCTGAACGACAACGGCGACGCCATTTATGTGCTGGAGCTACACGGCTTTATCTTCTTCGGCACCGCCCACCAACTGCTGGATCGGGTCCGCCGCCGCCTGGAAGCGACCCACCTCACCCCCCTGAAATACATCATCCTCGACTTCCACCGGGTGCGCGGTCTCGACTCATCCGCCACCGTCAGCTTTCTAAAACTCTGTCAGCTCGCCAAAAAATACGACCTCGACATCCTCTTCTCCCACCTACTCAAGGACGACATTGCCCAGCTCGAAAAAAGCGGCATCCTGAAAGCCAGCAACCCCCATCGCAAAGCCGTCCCCGATCTAGACCGGGCGCTAGAAATATTTGAAAATCGCCTCCTCTCCCTTGCTCCTACCAACATCGCCGAAGATCATGCCTACACCAGCGGCGCCCTAGGCAACGCCATTTTTCTGAGGATCCTGGACAACGAAGCCCAGGTACGAAAAATTCTGCCTTACTTCAAAGTGGTCAGCCTGGCCAAAAATGAACATTTGTTCTATCAAGGCGATCGCCCCGACGGGCTCTACTTCCTCGTGGAAGGGCGGGTCAGCATCTGGCTGGAACCCCCCAACGGCACCAAAAAACGCCTGCGCAAATATACCCCCGGCACCGTCCTAGGGGAAATCGGGCTGTATCAAAATGCCCCCCGCTCCGCCTCCATCATCAGCGATCGCCCCAGCCATCTGTTTTATCTCTCTGGCGAAGCCTTCGCGCGGATGGAACAGGAAGCCCCCCAGCTCGCCTCCGCCTTCCACCGCTTCATCGTCAAAACCATCGCCGAGCGGCTGGGCTACCGGGAAAAAGAAATTCAACGGCTTTGGTAGCTGCGATCGGTCAAAGCACAGGGGGAATAGGGGCGATCGCGATCGGTGATTTGACAGATTCCAACAGACCCTTGACATCCCATCAAAAAACACTCTTAAAAAGCACTCCTAAAATTTCCTAGATACACCTCAACATGGAATATCCCCTCAGCCCCTGCCAGCGTCCTGTCTGACCCGGACATGTTAGAATTAGGGTGGTTTTTTGCCTCTCGGACGCGTTCCGGGTTTTCCAGCCTCTAAATCAGAGAATCCTACATGAGCAGCAATTACGGCGCTGACCAAATCCAAGTCTTAGAAGGTTTGGAGCCCGTCCGGAAGCGTCCGGGGATGTACATCGGATCCACGGGACCGCGAGGCCTACACCACCTCATCTATGAAGTCGTCGATAACTCCATCGACGAAGCCCTCGCCGGTCACTGCACCCATATTGAAGTGGATCTGAATGCGGACGGCTCCGTCACCGTAACCGACGACGGCCGTGGGATCCCCGTCGATATCCATCCCCGCACCGGTAAATCCGCCCTAGAAACAGTCATGACCGTTCTCCACGCCGGCGGTAAGTTCGGCGGCGGCGGATACAAAGTATCGGGGGGTCTGCACGGGGTGGGGGTGTCCGTGGTGAATGCCCTATCGACCTGGGTCGAAGTGGAAGTCCGCCGCAACAAGAAAGTTCACCTCCAACGCTATGAGCGGGGCGTCCCCATCGGGGATTTGAGTGCAACGGCCGCCGATCGCCCCGGCACTGGCACCCAGGTCCAATTCCTGCCCGACGCCGATATTTTTACGGACACCACCGAGTTTGACTACAGCACTGTGTCCAGCCGCCTGCGGGAGCTGGCCTATTTGAATGCGGGCGTCAAAATCACTTTTAGCGACCATCGGGTTGCGAAACTCAAAAACGGCGAGCCCCGCATTGAGACCTACTGTTACGAGGGGGGCATCCGTGAATATGTCGCCTACGTGAATCGCGATCGCCAACCCCTCCACGAAGAAATTATTGATGTGAAGGGGGAGAAGGACGGCGTTCAGGTGGAAGTCGCTCTGCAATGGTGTATTGACGCCTATTCCGACAGTCTCTTCGGCTTTGCCAACAACATCCGCACCGTGGATGGGGGAACCCACCTGGAGGGGCTGAAAACGGTGTTGACCCGCACGATGAACTCCATCGCCCGGAAGCGAAACAAGCTGAAGGACAGCGATTCCAACTTGGGGGGCGAGAATATCCGGGAAGGGTTGACGGCGATTATTTCCGTTAAGGTGCCGGAGCCGGAATTTGAAGGTCAAACAAAAACCAAATTGGGCAACACCGAAGTGCGGGGGATTGTGGATTCCCTGGTGGGTGAAGTGTTCTCAGAATATTTAGAATTTCGCCCTGGGGTGGCCGACTCCATCTTAGAAAAGGCAATCCAAGCATTTAATGCGGCAGAAGCGGCACGGCGGGCGCGGGAATTGGTACGCCGGAAGTCAGTGTTGGAATCTTCTCCGTTGCCCGGTAAGTTAGCCGATTGCAGTTCCAAAGATCCCGGCGAATCGGAAATTTTTCTGGTGGAGGGGGACAGTGCAGGGGGCAGCGCCAAACAAGGACGCGATCGCCGGTTCCAGGCCATTCTTCCTTTGCGGGGCAAAATCCTCAACATTGAGAAAACCGACGACGCCAAAATCTACAAAAACAATGAAGTGCAATCCCTGATTTCCGCCTTGGGATTGGGCATCAAGGGGGAAGAGTTTGACTCCTCCGGTCTGCGCTATCACCGCATTGTTGTGATGACCGACGCCGACGTGGATGGGGCCCACATCCGTACGCTGCTGTTAACCTTCTTCTATCGTTATCAGCGGGAATTGATTGAACAGGGATTCGTCTATATCGCCTGCCCGCCCCTCTATAAGGTAGAGCGGGGCCGGAGCCACTCCTATTGCTATAACGAACGGCAGTTGCAGGACGTGTTGAACGGATTCCCCGCCAATGCGAATTACAACATCCAGCGCTTTAAGGGATTGGGGGAGATGATGCCCCAACAGCTCTGGGATACGACCATGAATCCCGAAAGTCGCACCATGAAGCGGGTAGAAATTGACGACGCCGCCGAAGCCGATCGCATTTTTACAATTCTGATGGGCGATCGCGTCGCCCCCCGTCGGGACTTTATCGAAACCTACGGTCCCCAACTGAACATGGCAGAGCTAGATATCTAACTGAGTATCGAGCGAGATTGGCGACTCCAAAGTGCCAGAACTTGGATTGGTTCGGCACCCCTTGTGCCACCTGGGCGATCGCCTGGGGTGAGGACCGCAGATTTACAGTCGGTTACCTGGGGCAGAATCCAGCAGCCTCAATTTTTAAAATAGGGGCAAGAACAACAAATCCGAAGACGCTCAAACATCTGTCTCAGAAATCTGCCTCAAAAACCTGCCATGAACTTTTCTCCCGCTGCCCTATACGCCTGGTACCGTCGCACCATTCGTCACCCAAAGTGGCGCTGGTGGCTGATTGTGGGAACGGTGCTTTATTTTGTAATGCCGTTCGATATTTCCCCCGACTTTTTCCCCATCGTCGGTCAAATTGATGATGTCGCGCTGGCTGGGCTATTGCTGGCAGAACTCTCTCAAGTGGGCATGGAGTACTTAAAACAGCGTAAGGGGGGCCAAGAGTCCGCCACCGCTGAAGCCGCAAGCACCACCGAGGCCGGCACCACCACCGTGGACGTGGACGTTCAAGTCTAGGGGAGACACGAAAACTTCTTTTCTCCCTCAACACTGAGCCGGTTATCGGTTTTGTGCTTCTGCTCATTGATCTCTGACACAACTCCCTAACCCCATGGCTCCGTCCGCGCGATCGCCCCACTCTTCCACTACTGCCCCGCCGCCGCTCATATATCCCCGGCGGCAAAAGCAATTACAACAGCTCCTCGACGTCTTGGGGATCGACGGGTTGCCCAATCCCGACTGGCAGCTATTGGATGAAGCCCTAGTCCATTGCAGCGACTCCAGCGATCACAACTACGAACGCCTGGAGTTTTTTGGGGATGCGGTCCTGCGCATGGCCGCATCGGATTATTTATTGACCCACCATCGGGACTGGTCCGTGGGAGAAATGACCGCCGTCCGTAATGTGATGGTCAGCAATCAATTCCTCAGTGAAATTGCCCAATATTATCGCCTCGAAGACTATCTGGTGATGGGCACCACCGTATCCTGCACCACCGCCCAACTCGCCGACAGCATTGAATCCCTCATCGGCGCGATTTATACGATGACCCGTTCCCTCCGCTGGATTACCCCCTGGTTGGAACCCTTCTGGCGCGATCGCGCCCCAAAAATCCACAACGACTCCACCCGCCAAAACCCCAAAGCAGCCCTCCAGGAATGGACCCAACGCCATTTCCAAACCCTTCCCACCTACACCGTGACCGAGCGCAGTAGAATAGCCTCCGACCCAACCCGCTTTGAAGCCCAAGTTTGGTTTCAAGGTCAACATCTCGGCACCGGCACCGGTGGAACTCGAAAAGCGGCTGAGCAGGCAGCGGCTAAAATTGCATTAACGGCCCTGCCGCCCCCCCAAGCCTTATCCCCGCCATCCCCCTCGCCGTAGGGTCCCTGTGGAATGGTCTATTGCCTGAATCCCCACTGTCAACGCCCGCTGAATCCGGACGGGAACAAGTTTTGTCAGCACTGTGGCACGGCGCTGGTAACACGGCTGCGCGATCGCTATCGGGTGATGGAGCCCATTGGACAGGGGGGCTTCGGGCGGACCTACTTGGCGATCGATGAAGATCGGCTGAAACAAAAATGTGTCATCAAGCAATTTTCCCCCCAGCTCAATAGCACCAAAGCCCAAAGCGATAGCGGCATGCGTAAGTATGTCAGCCTATTTGAAGAAGAAGCCCAACGGCTCCACGAACTCGGCGAACACCCCCAAATCCCCACCCTCTTCGCCTACTTCTCCGACCAACAGCAGCTTTACCTAGTCCAACAATTTGTAGAGGGACGAACCCTGGGGGAAGAGGTCGCCCAAGGCGGATTTTTGGATGAGGATCAGGTGCGCCAGTTGCTGCTGGATTTGCTGCCGGTGCTGCAATTTATCCACGATCGCCAGGTCATCCATCGGGATATCAAACCGGACAATATTCTGCGTCCCAGTAATGGCAAACGCCCCTTCCTGATTGATTTTGGCGTCGCCAAAGTTATTTCCAGCGAAATCAATCGGGGCGGCACCAAGGTCGGGACAGAAGGCTATGCCCCCCTAGAACAACTGCGCAGCGGTCAGGCCTATCCCGCCAGTGATTTATACAGCCTGGGGGCGACATGCCTGTTTTTGCTCTCGGGGCAGCCCCCCGAGGAACTCTACGATCCCATGGCGGGGGCGTGGATTTGGCGAACGATTTTGGCGCGGGACGGGGTTCGGGTCAGCGATAGTTTTGGGCTGGTGTTGGACCGTATGCTGCACGATCGCGTGGCGGATCGGTATCAATCGGCGGAGCGAGTCTTAGCGGACCTGAAATCCGGGGAAGCCCCCAAACCAAAAGCCAGCGGGGCCGGCGTCGCCATGACCCCTCAGATGGCCCTAGAAGAGCAAAGCTGGGCCTGTGTCCAAACCCTGTCAGACCATAGCGATCGCGTGCAATCGGTGCAATTTAGCCAGGACGGACGCTGGCTGGTGAGCAGCAGTGGCGACAAAAGCATTAAGGTGTGGAACTGGTCCTCCGGGGAACTCATGACGACCATGACGGGGCACAAAAGCCGAGTCAATGCCCTGGCCCTCACCCCCGATAGCCAAACGATTATCAGCGGCAGTAGCGATCGCCAAGTACGGGCATGGGATCTCGCCACCGGGGATTGCCGTTGGGATCAGAAAAAACATCAGGATTGGGTAACATGCCTGGCCCTCTCCCCCGACGGGAAATGGGTAGCCAGCGGCGGCGATGATGGGCGAATTATCGTGTGGGACGTGGAATCCGGAGAAGCGATCGCCCAGGTGCGCGCCCAGAACCATCAAATTTGCGCCCTCGCCTTCAGCCACGACGGTCAATATCTGGCCAGCGGCGGTCAAGATTCCACGGTGCAAGTGTGGATGGTGATGCCCGCCCTGGAGCTAGCCATCACCGTAGACCAGCATGTGGGACGGGTCACCAGCTTGGTCTATAGCCCCGACGGACAATGGCTGATCAGCGGCGGCGAAGACAGCACCATCAAACTCTGGCCCCTAGACCATAAACGGGGACTCCCCCTCGACAAACCCGTTTGCACCTTCAGCGAACACGAAGATTCCGTCTTTGCCCTCGCCATCAGTCAAAACGGTCGCCTCCTGGTCAGCGGCAGCAAAGATCAAACCATGAAACTCTGGTATCTGCCCACCCGCCATCCCCTCAAAACCCTGTCCGGCCATAGCTGGTGGGTCAACTCCGTCGCGATCGCCCCCGATGGCACCACCCTAGCCAGCGGCAGCGGCGACCAATCCATCCGCATTTGGCAAATTGCCCCCTAGGATGCTCCCCACGGCCGTGCGCTAATCTAAACATAAGTTAACAAAGGCGACAGAGCGGGGCGATGGTATGGGGAGCGGGATAGGTAAACAATTGGGGCAAATTCTCGGGCGATCGCTCTGGGCGTTGGTCGCGCTGGTGGTAGTAACAGGGCTCGGGTTTGTGCAAATGCCCTCGGCGATCGCCATTATTCGCGGCGGCGTAGACTACACCAACAGCACCCTAGTGGGCGAAGATTTTTCGAATCGGGATTTACGGGAATCGGTTTTTGCAGTTGCTGACCTGCGCCAAGCCAACCTATCGGGCTCTGACCTAACTGCCTCCATCCTGAGCCAAACGGTGTTTTTAGATGCGGACCTCCACGACGCCAACCTCACCAGCGCCTTCGCCGACGCCACCTTCTTTGACCGCGCCGACCTACGCAACGTCAACTTCACCGACGCCATGATGACCCGCGCCCGCTTTTTTGAAGCGGATATCACCGGCGCGGATTTTACGAATGCCTTGGTCGATCGCTACCAGGTAAAACTGATGTGCGAGCGAGCCTCAGGCGTTAACCCGGTAACCGGCGTCGCCACCCGCGACAGTTTGGGTTGCCCCTAGGGCTGCTGATTATACCTATCCCCTAAACCAGGCTTAATTCAGGTCGGCGATCGGGGTCAGTTTCGGTAGGCGGCTGCGGGGCCCCACCATAGGCTTGAGCCAAAAAATCGGCAAATGCAGGGCTATGCCCAAAAGGCTGGCGCTGTACAACCGAAATTTGATCGGACGAAATTTGATCGGAGAAAGCTTGGATTTGACGGGCGATCGCATCGGTAATCCCCCCCTCAAATAAAAAATGCGGCAACAGGGTAAGCTCCGTTTGCCCCTGAGTCTCTAGGGCATCCAGAGTTTCAGGGAGCTTTGGCGCAATGGACCAAAACGCCAGCCGTGCCCCCAGCGATCGCCCCAACGCTTCCAATCCTTGATTACCCCCCACTCGCCGAGTGCCATGGCCCATCAATACCGGCGTACGGGAGGGGTCCAGTTGACTAGCCCAATGGGTTTGAATCCAGGTTGCCCAGGCAGGATGTTTACCCAACACCGGAGCAGTGACCATCGGCAAGGCAGGGCGATCGCTCGTCTCAGCCAATGTCGCTAATTTACATTGAGCTTCGGCGATCGCCTCGGGAATATCCTCCATGGCATGCACCCCCGCCGACAGAAACAGAGGGATAATCACCAGCCCATCCCGGTTTTGCGCCTGGGCGGACCGATGAATCTCAAGGATTTGATCCGCCAGGGACGTGGGCTGACACTCCAGTTCTGCCCCCCTCACCATCGGAGAACTGTCGGGCGATCGCCGCTGCAATTCTTCCGCCATCCCATCGGCTAAGGACGCCAGCGCCTGACCCGGGCGAGGGTCACGGCTACCATGGGCAACCAGAACATAGGCCGGGCGGGAGAAAGGAAAAAACATAGCTGAGGGGCAGGCAATTTGAGTACGCGCCAGCGTAACAAACTACGTCAACATCTGGGGAACCCGCTTATACCATTCGGTCGCTTGCTCATAGGCGTGAGCCACTTCCAAGATTTGGTCCTCCCGCAGGACATTGCCGATAATCTGCATTCCAATGGGCATACCATCGTCGTCAAATCCACAGGGCAGACTCAAAGCCGGCAAGCCCGCCAGGTTAACGGGAATCGTCATCAGGTCAGACAAATACATCGCAATGGGATCATCTGCCTTTTCCCCAGCTTTAAAAGCAGTCGTAGGAGCAGTGGGCGAAATCAGCACATCCACCTTGGCAAAAGCCGCCTCAAAATCCCGCTTAATTAACGTGCGAGCCTTTTGCGCCTTCAGATAATAGGCATCGTAATATCCCGCAGACAGGGCATAGGTTCCCACCGCAATCCGCCGCTTCACCTCGGGACCAAAGCCAGCGGCACGGGTCTTGCAATACATATCCAGCAGATTATCGCCATCCTCCGCCCGGAACCCATACTTCACACCGTCATAGCGAGCCAAGTTTGCGGACGCTTCCGAGGGGGCAATGATGTAGTAGGTGGGAAGTCCGTATTGGAAACGGGGGCAGGAAATAATTTGGATTTCTGCGCCTAGCTCCTGCAACACTTCAACGGCTTTTTCGACGGCGGCTTCAACCACGCTGTCTGCACCGGTTCCAAACGTTTCCTTGATAACGCCCACCCGTAGCTTGCCCTTGGGTTTGAAGTCCGGGCGTAAGGACTTGGAATACCTAGGAATATCAACCTTCAGACTGGTGGAATCCTTGGCGTCATAACCGGCGATCGCCTCCAACAGCAGCGCCGAATCTTCCACGGTGCGGGAGAAGGGCCCAATTTGGTCCAAGGACGAGGCAAACGCCACCAAACCATAGCGCGACACCAAACCATAGGTGGGCTTCATCCCGACCACACCACAGAAGGATGCCGGTTGACGAATCGATCCCCCAGTATCCGAGCCGATGGACACCACACACTGTTGAGCGGCAACGGCAGCGGCAGACCCACCGGACGAACCCCCAGGCACGCGCTCCACATCCCAAGGATTACCGGTGGTTTGATAAGCCGAATTTTCGGTGGAGCTGCCCATGGCAAACTCATCCAAATTCGCCTTACCCACCATGACCGCGCCCGCATCCAGCAGCTTTTGGGTCACCGTCGACTCATAGGGGGGGACAAAATTCTCCAACATCTTGGAAGCACAGGTGGTGCGGATCCCCTTGGTGCACATATTGTCCTTGATGCCGATGGGAATCCCCGCCAGCAGGCCGACCTCTTCCCCGGCAGCAATTTTTTCATCCACCCGCTTCGCCTGAGCCAAAGCATGGTCGGCGGTCACTTCCAAAAAACTTTTAACTGACGGCTCCGTCTTTTCGATGTGATTCAGAGCCTCTTGGGCAATTTCAACCGCCGATCGCTTTTTGGAGACAAGTTGCTGATGAAGCTCGCGGATGGATGCCATGGATTGCTTAGTAGGTATGACTGATGAATGACGGTGGCGGCGATCGCCGGGGAAAGCAGAAAATCCCTAGCTCATGATACCCAATGGATGGGGCTTCAGGAGAGGGGGTAGGGGGGATACTGCGGTTGTTATGCAGCGAGTTTATACAGCAGTTTTATGCAGCAATCACGCAGCAATACCTATGCGGCAGTTTTTAGGTGGTCCCGCAGAGCATTAAGGCGATCGCTCAGACCATAGGTATTAAGGCGATAGCTGCGGGGATGGGCGATCGCCCGCGCGGTGCTTTCGAATAACACATCGGTTTCCACTAAGCCGTTTTCTTTGAGCGTGCGGCCCGTGGCGACCAAATCAACGATCGCCTCAGACATACCGGTAATAGGTCCCAACTCCACAGACCCATATAAAGGAACAATATCGACCGGCAAATCAAGGCTACGGAAATAATCGCGAGCACACTGGACAAATTTAGACGCCACACGACTGTGGGCCGGCAGGTCCAGGGCAGAATTATAGGGACTAGATTTCTGCACCGCCACCGACAGACGACAGCCCCCAAACCCCAAGTCCAGGATCTGCGCCACCTTCGGTTTCTTCTCTCGGATCACGTCATAGCCAACGATCCCCACATGGGCCTGTCCCGACTCCACATAAACGGGCACATCGCCGTTACGCACCAGCATCGCCTTGGCTTGGCCCGTGGGGTCCACAACTTGCAATTGTCGATTGCCCTTTTCCAGAAACGCACTGAAATCAAGGCCGATCGCCGCGAAGGAGGCAATGCTGTCTTTAAGCAGGGAACCTTTAGGGATAGCGACGGTTAACACGGGAGAACCTCAGAAATGGCGACCCAATTGTATAGCCTTCTGTATCGCCTTCTGCATTGCCTACTATGGCGTTCTTGGTGGGGCCGCGTTTTATGAGCGAGGACGGGAGCCCCGGACATAGGGAGTCTGGGGCGATCGCTTCGGCTTGGGATTCGGCTGAGGTCCCAAAACCTGCCACGCCACATTCATCAGCGCACCGCCAATTAACCCCACCGCAACGCCCCCCACCAACATCACCCCAAAGGGAACCTTGATGGATTGGAATGCCAAGAAAGTCAGGGTCACAGGCTGAACATTTTGGATAGCAATCACCGCCGCCAGGAAAATCCCCGCGCCCAATACCGATGCCACCATTAACCTTGCGATCGCCATCTGTCAGTCAACCCAATCCAATTAATACGCCCCTCAGGGAGACCCGTCCCCACCCCACGGCGGACCTAACGGGACAAATTCGTCGCCGGAACCTGGGGCCAATGCTCAAAATTTTGCCTAACCCAATTTAGCCCCACCTCATTATTGAGTCTAATGTTTTGAGGCGTATCCGGATACAGCTTGGTGAGGATATCAGTATCCTGCTCAACCACCGTCTGCGCCACCTTCAAAAGCTGCCCCATCATCAGACTGGACAACGCATTCCGAGGCTCCGCAAACATTAGTACGTAAGTGCGCGTCCGATTATCCGCCTCCGGGACAAACAAATGACACTGCGCAATCATGCCCAACGCCGATTCACTGTGCAAAATCACCAACGACGGAAAAAAGTTTTCCAAATGAGCATCAATCACCTTCGGCAACATCATCATTTCCGGATGCCTTAACTTCTCCCCCAACGTTGCCGACACCGTAGGCGCCCGAAAAAACGCCTCCGAATAATGCCCCTCATCCACAAACTTCTGAAACTCCACCGACTCGATCTTGAATAGATCGCGGTGAGTGCCATTTTGATGGTTGTAATCGTGCATATTCAACAGCATCGTCAGCAAATCCGTTGCAACACTGGTATCCGCCGTCGCGCCAACAAATCGGTACCGACTCGCAATCTCATCCAAAATCGGAGGAATCGGCTTAGTCGGCTCATAGGGCCCATAGGACCAAACAAAATCCCCTTGAACAATCAGCTCCAGCGGCTCTAACTGGGGCAATGTCTTGCGATCGGTGCCCGGCAAAACAGTCCGCCCCTCAGAATCAAAAGGCAGCGCATGGAACGGACACACCACATCACTGTCCCCATTGGGACGCGCCTCACACCACCCTTCCGACAGCATCGCCCCCAGATGCGGACACACATTGGGCAACGCCGTGATGTTTTCATTGCGATCGCGCCACATTACATAATCATTACCGTACAAAGAAACCTTGCAAGGCTGGTCGACCGGCAACATGGACCGGTGAGCCAATAACCAAGGGGCACCAGGCAGCATAGAAGACAAAGAGGACGACGACATAGGAAATTCCCCCAAGTAAAGCGCAACAAAAATGCGACAAAATTTTCATATTTTCTGAATTATGACAGAATTCTCATATTCGTCAAGGGATTAGTGCGATGACCATTGATGATGCCAATCGAGGAGATAAATCGCCCGCGAACCAAGCATTTTATGGACTCCGCCGCCAACCTAAACAGCAGCGGGGCAAAGACCGAGTCGAAAAAATCTTGGCAGCAGCGGCAACCGTTTTTGATGAAATTGGCTATGAAGCGGCAACCACCCATCTAATCGCCGCCCAAGCCGAAACGTCCATTGGATCGCTCTATCAGTTCTTTCCCGACAAGGCAGCCATCTTCAAAGCCATGGAGCTGCGCCACCTAGAGCGGGTGCGAGACATGTGGGAGCAAACCGACATCAAGACCCTGGGAAATCTGCCGTTGCGTCAGATGGCCCACACCCTCATCGGCGACGTTGTTGAGCTGTTTGCCCACCCCGTCTCGCGGGTCGTATTCGTTCAATTCTTTACAGCCCGCGAGATTTTTCAATCCATCGACGAGAGCTTGACCCAGGAAGCCATCAATTTTATTGCCACCATCCTGAGGCAACGCAATCCTGCCCTAGGCGAGGAAAAAATCCATTTACTCGCAGAGGTCTGTGTCCATAGCCTCAACGCCGTCATCCTGGTTGCCCTGCGAAACTCTGACGCTCAGCACCAGCAGGATCTGATCCAGCAAATGGAAGCGCTGATGGTGTCATACCTGGAGCCCCACGTCAGCCATGGCCACTCAGACAATGTAATGAAAGTAATGAAATGTCCCCACTGCCGATCGCGCCAACTGTCCAAAAATGGTCGCCGTCGGGGGAAACAATGCTATCTATGCCGTGATTGCGGTCGGCAATTTGTCGAGACGATGGCTGACAAGACACCATAAGCAACCCTCAGCGGAGCCATGTAATGATTGTAATGATTGGGTCAGGATAGGGGATTTGACCAGTCCTACTTCGAGCTAGGGATCAATTTGCCCAGGGGAAATTCCCCCGTCACCAACGCCACCAAACCGGAGCCCCCCAGATACAGCCCCATCACCGCGCCCCCCAGTAAGCTCTGGGTCATGGGGTCGGTGGAGGGGGTAAGCACTGCCCCGAGGACGACCGCCCCCAACAGGACATATCGCCAGCCGGAGAGCATTTGTTTGGCATTGACCAGCCCGAAAATCCCCAAGAGCAATTGCAGAATCGGGATTTGGAAGGCGATCGCCGTACTGAACATCAACAGCAATTCAAAATCGAAATATTTTTCAATGGACCATTGCTGCGCCACC
>CAZZMD010000032.1:36169-49669 GCA_964655355.1 uncultured bacterium | reverse complement strand
CACCCCCATGGACCACAGGGACAACACCCGCTGGGACTCCGCCCAATACTTCGCCGCCAGCTCCAGATCCTCGCGAGGAATCCCACAGCGCGCCGCCACCACCTCCGGCGGAAAATCCTGAACGCGATCGCAATACTCCTCAAACCCCGTCGTATGGGCCGCAATATACGCCGGCGCGATCGCCCCCCACTGCAGCAACAAAAAACCCATGCCATAGAGCAAATCCACATCCGTCCCCGGTCGGATCGGCAAATGTAAATCCGCCACCTTCGCCGTCGCCGTCCGCCGCGGATCCACAACGATCAACTTTACGTTTGGGTTCCCCTTGTGATGCTTTCGGAACCGATTAAACACAATGGGATGACAATCCGCCGTATTCGTTCCGATCGCAAACAAACAATCCGTAACCTCCAAATCGTCGTAGCAACAAGGCGGACCATCCGCCCCAAAACTTTGTTTATACGCCACCACCGCCGACGACATACACAAGCGGGAATTGGCATCAAAATTATTCGTCCCCAAAAAGCCCTTCATCAGCTTTTGGGCCACATAATAATCCTCCGTCAAAAGCTGCCCCGACCCATACATACAAACCCCACCCGGGCCCAGGGTTTCCACCGTGCTCCGGATCCGCCCCGCGATCGCCTCCAACGCCTCATCCCACGACACCCGCCGGAACTCATCCGCCAGCGAATCCCGCATCATCGGATACAACAACCGATCCTTATCCAACGACTCCATAATGGTCGCCCCCTTCACACACACCATCCCCAGACTCGAGGGATGGGCGCGATCGCCCCGCACCTTAGACGGCTTTTCCGGCCCAGGAGGAGGCAACACCTCTAATCCACAGCCAACGCCGCAGTAAGGACAAGCAGTTTTGGCCGGCGATGCAGCTAACGAAGGTTGGGGGTCACTCATTACCGCAGAGGAATCAAAAAAAAGTTATTAAAAAGTCGTTAATAGAGTATCCACAAAAAAGTACTAGAACAGCCTCCCCAGACAACATTTAATAACATTATCCGAAGGTCATAAAAACCGTTCAAGTCTCCAAAAGTGCTTACCAGAGCAAAAACCAAGTCCCATACTGCCGTCCTAAAGCGCAATACCAAACAACCGTTTTAGCCTGCCATAGGCACTCAACAAAACAGACCAATCCAAAGGATTTGGACTGGTCCGAAAACCGCTCTCAAATCGACACCAATTCATCCATTAACTGGTGCAATACATTGCCCTAACCCCAATAACAAAACGCGAGATTAGGACCAATGTCACCCCCATCCCCCCGGCTTACTCCGTATCATCGTGGGCAAAACGGCGGAATAGGAAGTCTAACGCATAATTGCGCAACTCATAGTAGCGAGGATCCTCCATCAACCGCTCGCGATTGCGGGCCCGCTTAAAGGGAATCTCCATCACCTCACCAATCTTCGCCGCCGGACCATTGGTCATCATCACCAACCGATCCGCCAAATACAGCGCCTCATCAATATCGTGGGTAATCATCAACACCGTCAGGTGGTGCTCCCGCCAAATCTCCAGCAGCTCATCCTGTAGCTCCTCCCGCGTAATGGGATCCAACGCCCCAAACGGCTCATCCAAAATCAACACCTTCGGGCGAATCGCCAACGCCCGTGCGATCGACACCCGCTGCTTCATCCCCCCGGAGATCTGAGACGGGCTCTTATCCGCCGCCTCCGTCAACCCCACCATCTCCAGGTGTTCCTTCGTAATCTCGTGCTGCTCCGCCTTGGACTTATCCCCATACACGGTCTTCACCGCCAGGAACACATTGTCGTAGACCGACTTCCAGGGCAGCAGGGCATAATTTTGAAACACCACCATCCGGTCCGGCCCCGGCTCAACAATCTTGGCATCCTCCAGACGGACCTCCCCATCCGTCGGCTCCAGAAATCCCGCCACCATATTCAGCAGCGTGGACTTACCACAGCCAGAGTGGCCAATCACACACACAAACTCCCCCTTCTGGACGTTCAAATCGATCCCGTCCAACACCGGATAAATACCGGTCGGGGTGGGATAGCTCTTGGAGACGCTATCAATCTGTAGGAAAGAAGATTCGGTAGTTTCGATGGACACGTCAGGGGACTCTTTGGCGGGATTACTCAAGGTTTGCATGGCCAGTGTATGAGGAAGAGAACAGGAATGGCAGAGGGTCGGCAGCGGCACGATCGCCCCGAGCAAGGGAACCGGCCAACCGGAGGCAGTCTAGCGGAGGGACAGCGGAAGGTTCCCCGCCCCTCCAGCCCTAGGACTCGGGCAAACTAACGGAGCAGGCAAAGACTTCATCCATGCGGATCTCCTCCACCCTGACATTGCGCTTAATCGTCAACTGCTCCAGATAATTAATGGGGTCATTCGGATCAAACACCGTCCCATCAAAGAATTGAATCGGTCGGCGATCGCGCTCTCCGGGGGGAAGCCCCAGCCCCTTCGCCGCCTCAGCAAAGGCGGTGGTGTCATTAATGCGCTCCACAAACTCCACCCAATTGCGCGGGAACGGCACCACCTCCCAGCGCGCCATCTCCGCCAACGTCCACAGGGACTGAACAAAATCAGGGCAATTGGCCTTATTCACAAAGAACTGGTTATAAGCCACCTCTTCCTTAGCCTCATCCCCCAACCCCCGTTGATACGCATAGGCAAAGCCCGGCGAAATGGTTTCCGGCGATGCCCCCACATACTCCGTCTGGGCCAACATCCCCACAATCTCCTCACGATTCCGGCGATCATCACAATATTCGCAAGCCTGCAACAGCGCCGAAATCAGAGCCACATGGGTTTTCGGATTCTCCTGAGCCCACGCCTCCTGAACCCCCAACACCTTCTCCACGTGACCGGGGAACAACTCCAGATCCGTCTTCAGCACCACCCCCAACTCCTGGGCCACCGCCAAGGAATTCCAAGGCTCACCCACACAATAGGCATCGATATTGCCCGCCTTCAAATTCGCCACCATCTGCGGCGGCGGCACGATCGCCACACTCAGATCCCAATCCGGGTCAATCTCCCCAGACGCCAACCAATAGCGCAACACCAAATTATGCATCGACGCCGGGTGCACCATCGCAAAGGTATGGACCTTATCGGGATCCCGAGCAATGTAATTTTTGAACGTGGCCAAGTCCGTAATCCCCTGGTCATAGAGGCGCTTGCTCCAGGTCACCGCGTTCCCATTGCGGGACAACACCATCGAAATCTGGGTCGTCACCGGCTCCCGATCGCCTGCCCCCAACGTCATCGCCATGGGCATCCCGGCCACCATCTGCGCCGCATCCAAACCGCCCGTACTCACCCCATGGGCGATCGCCTTCCAACTCGGCTTCCGCACCAACGTTACGTTTAATCCATGCTTTTCAAAGAAGCCCTTCTCCTTCGCCACCACCAACGGCGCACAATCCGTCAAAGGAATAAAGCCCAACTCCAGATCCGTCTTCTCCAGCCCTGACGCATTGGCCATCGCCGCCATCGCCGGCGCCTTCTCCTCCTTGCGCTTCTTGGTCCGCTTCTGCTGGTTCAAGAAATAGACCATCTCATTCCGCAGCGCGTAATAACTGGGGTGATTCACCACCTCCATCCGCTGTCGGGGACGGGGAATATCCACATCCAAAATCTGCCCCACATGGGCCGCCGGTCCCGTGGTCAACATCACCACGCGATCGCTCAACAACAACGCCTCATCCACATCATGGGTCACCATAATGCAAGTAATCTTGCACTCCTCGCAAATCTGCATGAGCTGCTCCTGCAGCCCACCGCGAGTTAGGGCATCCAACGCCCCAAACGGCTCATCCAACAGCAAAATCTTCGGACGAATCGCCAACGCCCGGGCGATCGCCACCCGCTGCTTCATCCCCCCCGAAATCTGCGTGGGATACTTATCCGCCGCATGGGTCAGCCCCACCATCTTGATATGGTGCTCAACCGCCTCCTTCTGCTCCGCCGACGACAGTTGTTTGCAGGCCGTCGTCACCGCCAGCTCAATATTTTGCCGCACCGTCTTCCAGGGCAACAGCGAATAATTCTGAAAAACCACCATCCGGTCCGGACCCGGGCTGTCCACCTGGCGACCCTCTAGGACCACCCCCCCTTCCGTCGGCTGGTCCAACCCCGCCACAATATTCAACAGCGTCGACTTACCACAGCCCGAATGCCCCACCAGCGAAATAAACTCGCCTTGCTGTACCTGCAGCGACACATTTTTGAGTGCAACATACTGACCGCCATCCGGTAAATCAAATGAACGGTCGACGTGATCAACTTCTAGGAAAGACGGCATGGCAAAGGGGCGACAGCGTGACAGATAAAGGACGAACTCAAACGCAAAACACGTAAAACCAGTCGACTCGCTTCAAACCTCACAGTTTGGGGATACCTCCGGGGAGGTCTTCGGGGATTTGCCGGGAACAGCCCACACATACATAGTCTGTCCACCGCCAAATCCCCAGGCCCCGACCGCAGCCAGAGCCTAAAGCAACATCAACCTAGCTAAAGGCGAAGGTGCGAGGGCGACCCGCGCGAATATCGAAGCCGTTGATATAACCCACCGGATCCGAGGGATCAAACTCACGACCATCGATAAACACCGAGCCAGGCTCAACCTTATCCCGCTCGCTGGGGTACTCAATCCCCAACGCATCCGCCACTTCCATGTAGACACTGGGGGGGAAGACCTTCTCGATAATCTCGTCCGCATCAGCGGGATACTCCTTAATATCCGGCAACTGATTCCAACGAATCATCTGGGTCATCAGCCACACCCCGTGGGACTTCCAGGGATAGTTAGCATTATCGGGGCCCGTCATATAGTCGGTCTCGATGAAGTTAAACAGGTTGAAGTCAGGAATATCCTTCACCCGATCCACATCGTCGAAACCACCATAGTTGTAGGTACCGGTCATGGACGCCTTGGCGTACTCCACCTTGGCGTTCACGTAAGGACGTCCGGAGATAATTTCCACAATCTCCAAACGGTTTTCCATCACGTCACAGTACTCACAAGCCTCAATCACAGCGGCGACCATCGCCTTCGCCGTGTTGGGGTTCTCGTCAATCCAGGACTGCATAGTACCCAAGACCTTCTCGGGGTGCCCCTGCCAAACATCGCGGTCAACGGTCGCGGTAAAGCCCACCCCGTCAAACACCGCCCGCTGGTTCCAAGGCTCACCCACACAGTAGCCGTCCATGGTACCCGCCTTCATGTTCTCCACCATCTGCGGGGGTGGAATCACAATCAGCTTCACATCCTTCTCGGGATCGATGCCCATGGCGGACATCCAATACCGAGTGTTGTAGTTGTGCATCGAGGACGGGAACACCATGGCGAAGGTGGGGGGCTCACCCTGGCCAGTGATGTACTTCTTGTACTCGGCACCGAACTCATCAAAGTTGGAGTACTCGTACCAAGGGCGAATGCCCGCATCCCAGGCATTCTTTGAAAGGGTCATGCCGTTACCATTGCGGTCCAGCATCATCAGCGATCGCATGGGCGCCTTATCCGGGCCCAGCTCCGTCAACAACGGCATACCGCACAGGGCATGGGACGCATCCAAGCGCCCTTGGATCAAACCATCCCGAACCGTAGCCCAGCTCGCTTCCTTACTGATAGTGACATTCAGGCCAAACTTCTCAAAGAAGCCCTTCTCCTTCGCAATCACCAAAGGCGCACAATCCGTCAATGGAATAATGCCGATGGTTAAATCAGTCTTCTCCAAAGGACCAAAGTCGGGTACCTCAGCGCGGCCAAGCACCTCGCCTTCAGCAGGAGCTTCACCCTCAGCTGCGGGCTCAGCGTCATCAGCACCGCCACCGGTACAAGCAGCAAAGGTAAAACCTGCCGCAGCCAAGCTCGAATATTTCAGAAATTGACGACGATTAAGAGTCATAGGTTCTCGTTTTCCGTACACCGTGCGTGATAAGTGTTTACTGCCGACAGGATAACCAAGGCAATTGCAGGAGGGTAGAGGGCTTGACGCCCCCAGGGACACACTCCGAGCCCCAACCAGCAGCTATCCCATCGACTCCGTTATAGGGGTTTCAAGGAATGCCGAGGGTTGCTCGCAGACCTGACCAGCCACCCCATCCACCAGAAAAAGGTTAACGAGAAGTTAACCTTTGGCAGTGGTCTGACCAACCAACGTCCGCTCAACCCAAGCCACAAGCTGATCCAGCAAGAGACCGACCAGACCAATCACCAGGAGCGAGAACACCACCAGGCTGATATCGCCCGTGTTGTAAACGTCCCAGACGAAAAATCCGATTCCAGTTCCCCCGGTCAACATCTCCGCTGCCACAATCACCAACCACGCCGTCCCCAAACTCAAGCGCAATCCGCTGAAGATATAGGGCAGTGTGGAAGGGATGATGATCTCAGTGACCACCTGGAGCTTCGACATCTTGAGGACGCGAGCGACATTCCAGTAATCGGAGGGAATTTCTTTAACTCCCAGGGCAGTGTTAATCAAAGTCGACCAAAGCGAAGTCACAACGATGACAAAAACGGCAGGTAAATCTTGGTTCTCGAAGCTAGAGAACAAAACAATACCCACCGGCAGCCATGCCAGCGGTGAAATGGGCTTACCCACCTGCACCAAAGGCATAATGCCCTTCGACGCTTTCTCGGAGGTTCCAACCCAGAACCCCAGGGGAACCGCAATAATCGTCGCGATCGCAAATCCGACAGCCACCCGCCCCAAGCTGTAGAGGGTTAAAAAGAAAATGCCTTCATCACCCGTGGTGGTGGAGAAGAAGTTTTGCAGGTAAGGGACACTGTCCTGAATCGTTTTTTCAATGGTGGGAAGCTTGCTCAAGTTCCCCTCGGTCATCTTGGCTAAGATGCTCCAGACAATCAGAACAGCAAAGAAACCCAAGGCAGGGAAGATTATATTTTCTCCTCCACGGCCTAGGAATTTGCCGATAAATTTGGCGAAGCCATTTTCCGCCGGCTTCTGTTCAGTAGGATTTGCTGAGGTCATTGGTGGGTCGTGATTGCGGTCGTGGAAATAAATAGAACGGAGGTCCAACAACCAGGCTCTTAGCTGCGGGCTTACGCTCCCGGTCGCCACTGCCCTCTGCCATCGACTGCTCAGTCATCGGGGAAATCCCCAAGACCCAAGGGTGAACCTTTCCTCAGAACTCACTCAGGGCAAATAGCGCCAAGCAACATCCTTAGGACAGTCGACCAGGGACAGGATGACCGCATTCTAGGGGAGGCAATTCTTGCTTTTTGTAACTTAGAAGACATTTATTTTCAGATTTGCATTTTTCGCATAAGCGCCATGCCGCATTGACGGAATGGGATGTATCGTTTCTTTGGCAAAGCCTTTGATCCCTTCAAGCCTTGCGCCATCAAGCCTTGCTCGATCGCGAACAATTCTCTTCAGTTTTGGTAAGCGGATAGGCACTATGCATACTTTCGAAATTCAGGCGATAATCGCCTACCCTATTGATTCTAAAATTCACTTTTTTCTATGCAATTTGTGCATTTATATACGCTTGATGGATGAGGGGTTGGGCGGGGGAAAGGGCAGCGATCACAATTTTGATCGTCTTCGATCGTTGTCGAATCGGTTAGCAAAGAGTGATCGGGTCGCGAGTTTTGACGGTTCCCCAGCAGCACCGGTTAGCATTGGGGTCAGAAGTGTCTTACCCACAGGTGGGGTGTCAGGTTATGGCTGTGTCTCGTCCCAATTTGCTGCGGTCTCGGTGGCGATCAGTGATGATCGGGATGTTGGGGATGGCGATGGGGGCGGGGTATGGCGTGGGGGCGATCGCACCGTCCCAAGCACAGACCAATGGGCAGCCCCGGGATGGAAATACGGAAGTCTCACGGATGCAGACCCTCAACCGGGAAATATTAATGCGGACGGGGGTTTGCGTCGGCTGCAATTTACGGGGCAACGATTTTACGGGGCAAAGTCTGTTCAATGCCCAGCTACGGGGGGCGGACCTGCGGGAAGCATTGTTAATCCGGGTGAATCTGCGGGGCGCGGATCTGCGGGAGGTGGATTTAAGCGGGGCGTTTCTGTGGGGCAGTGATTTGACGGGGGCGCGGCTCGATGGGGCGCGGCTCTGCGGGACGGTGATGCCCAGTGGCGCACGGCTGGATGTGGGATGCCCGCCGCCGCGATCGGTGACGGCGGTACGGCGGACGGCATGGGGCACGGCAGCAGTTCCGGTGGGTCATATCGGGGGCTGGGTCGGCGGACCGACGGCCACCGGCACCCCCGCCCGGGCAGTGCCCGCGGCGACGGGCCAGGTCGCAGTGTCGCTAGATGCGGTGCCGACCTCTGAGCAGGAGCGTCCCCAGGTGGTCATGAGTGCCGATGGGCTACGGGGCAGAGCGCGGGGGTTACTGGAACGGGACGGTAAGGATACCTGGGCCATTGACCTGGTGCCGGGCCAGATGGACGTGCGATTGGTGGGGAATTTCCTGCGATCGCGCCTAGAGATTTTGGATGAGAACGATGAGGTGGTGGCATCGGGGGGCGATCGCCTGACCTGGCAAGTGCCCACGGAAGGGCGCTACGGCATTACGGTGCAAGGATGGCGACCGGATCGCCCCTATGAGTTAGCGGTGGAAATTAACGAAGCCCCTGTCGCCCAGAGCGCTGCCCCCCCAGCAGTGTCCTTTGGGGGAAATCCTCAGGATACGAGCGATGCGGTCACCGATCCCACCATTGAGACCAATGAATCTGAGGGGGAAGTGGAGGACACGGTCGGGCCCATTGATCCTCGGGTGACCATGCCCGTGGATCCGACGGAGCCTCGCGCCCTGTCCTTAGAAATCGACACCGGTGAAGGATTAGCGGAAGGCGTCGTGCGGGAGGGACAGCGATCGACGTGGTTGGTAACCTCTCGTCCGGGGGAACTGGAATTGGAAATTGAGAGCGACGACGATGGGGCGCGGTTTACGGTGCGGGATCCCCAGAATCGGGTGGTGGCACGGCAGGTGCGGGAGGCGGAGATTTTTGTGCCCCAGGATGGGATTTATCAGGTGGAAGTGGAGGCGCGCCAGGAAATTGCCGAGTATTCATTGCGGGTGCAGTTGAAATAGAGCGGGTGAAATAGAGCGAGTGAAATAGAAGCGGGGACCGCAGAGAGCAGTCCATTCCATCGGCCCACAGTAAGGTCTATGGCAACAATGCAGTAGGAGTCGTCCGATGATGTCCCCGAATCCAGATTTTCCCGATCGCGTCTTATCCTTCAGCTACCGGTCTTGGCGGTTGGAGGTCACCCGCAGCATGGTGGCCGAGCAGGTCGTGTATTCGGTCTGGGCAAGCCATGACACCGGCTGTGCGATCGCGGTCCCCCGGGCAAAAACTCGAGAGCAGGCGATTCGGTGGGGAAAACGCTATGTGGATAAGCGCATCCAGCCCGGGGGGCGAACCTTTCAATTTGAATAGGCTCACTTGAGCAGGTCCGCTTGAATCAGCCCACTCGAGTCAGTCCATTGGATCGGGGCCATCTCTCCGACGATCAATCTTCCCCGGACCAGATACACTCAAAGGCACAGAGGGAGGGTGAACCGTGGCCGAAGCGGGCTTTAGCGAGTAATGAAAGAGCTAATGACACAGCAGGTTTTGGCGTTGAAGGACGATCGCCACGACGATTTGACCTGGGCGGTGGAGGGCGATCGCGCAACTTTAGATCTGACGACGCTAGAGCCGGACGCCCTAGACCGGGCAATGATGCGCCGATGTCTAGCATTGGCGCGGCAGGCCTGGGGACGGACAGCCCCCAATCCGCTGGTAGGGGCGGTGATTCTGCGCGATCGCAAAATTGTCGGAGAAGGGTTTCATCCCCAGGCCGGGATGCCCCATGCGGAGGTTTTTGCCCTGAAGGATGCGGGGGCGTTAGCCGAAGGGGCGACAATCTATGTCAGCCTGGAGCCCTGTAATCACTACGGTCGGACCCCACCCTGTTCCCAAGGTTTGGTAGATGCGAGGGTGGGTCGAGTGGTGGTGGGGATGGTGGATCCCAATCCCAAGGTGGCGGGCGGCGGCATTAAGCGCATGGAACAGGCGGGCATTGCCGTGACCGTTGGGGTGGAGGAGGCTGCCTGTCAGGCGTTGAACGAACCCTTTGTCCATCGCATTCGCCACGGTCGTCCCCTGGGAATTTTAAAATATGCCATGACCCTGGACGGCAAAATTGGCACCACCAGCGGCGACAGTGCTTGGATTACGGAAACACCAGCGCGATCGCGCGTCCATCACATCCGAGCCGGGTGCGACGCCATTATCGTGGGCAGCAACACCGTCCGCCGCGATAATCCCTATCTCACCAGCCACAGTCCCAACGCCCACAATCCGTTGCGGGTGGTAATGAGTCGCCAGTTGGATTTACCCAAAACCAGCCCGTCGGGCGATCGCCTCCACCTATGGAATACAGAACTAGCGGAAACGGTGGTAATAACGGAAACCGGTGCCAATCCCGAGCGACAAACCTGGCTTAAAGAACAGGGGATAACCGTGATGGAGTTAGACGCCGTCACCCCCGATGCCGCCATCGATTATCTGGGCGATCGCGGTGCCCTGTCGGTGTTATGGGAATGTGGCGGCACCTTGGCGGCGGAGGCGATCGCCCAGGGGGCTGTGCAGAAGGTGATGGCGTTTATTGCGCCGAAGATTGTGGGGGGCATAGCAGCGCCGATGCCGGTGGGGGATCTGGGGATCGCGTCGATGGGCAAGGCGTTGAGTCTGGAGCGGACGCAGTTGGAGGCGATCGGCTCCGATTGGATGATTACGGGATATTTGAAAACTGACTAGAATTCTGGCTTTTGGGGGCGCTGCCCCCAATCCCCCGCCAAAGGGTCAATGACCCTTTGGAATCCCAGTTTAAGGGGAATTTTGGGGGAGTAGTCATGGGTTAGGAGACCCGCTGACGGCGACGTTTACGGGGCTTATTCCAGCGACGGAAGGGGTACATAATTTGCCCCCACAGGGTCATGGGCATGGGGTCGCCCACCATACCAAACTCACGGGGTTCTTTCCCTTCCGGCATATATAAGGTTCCGAACATCCAGTCAAAAACAGGGAAGAGTCCAGCAAAGTTTTTGCCCCACGTTTCCCGGTCTAAAGTGTGATGAAAGCGATGGAATTTTGGACTAGCAATAACATACTTGAAAATGCCATAGTCCACCTTCACATTGGCATGGATAAAGGCAACATAGGCGCTAAGGAAAGGCACATAAGCCTCCACAGCCAAAGGGGAAATTCCCAACAGTAAGACCGGCGAAGCTTGAGCAACCCGACTAACCACATCGTTAAAGGGATGAACCCGTACCGCAGACAACCAATCCAAATCCGTTGAGCCATGATGAATCGCGTGAATATCCCACAGTTGAGAAATGTGGAACATGCGATGGGTCCAATAGCCAATGAAATCACCAATAATGATCGCAATCAGCCCCTGAAGCCAAAGCGGCGTTTCCGCCAACGGCCCAAACCCATGCATCACCACATCCCATTCCGTAGAACGGCCAAGCAGGTAATACACCGGGAACATCACACAAACAATAGCCCCCATACTCAGAACCTGACTGAATAAAGGGGTCACAAACCAATACAAACTATCGAGCCAAAAACCATCGCGCATATTCCGTTGACCGGGCACACCGGGACGCGATCGCTGGAGATATCCAAACCCAATCAACAACACCACAAACAAAACAATCGAGCGAATAATGCGAGCTTCCATAACGCGCCATTCACAAAAATCTTCAGTTCAAATTTAGGAGTCATCCCACAAAAATCCAGTTCATCACAAACACTCTTGAACCAGATTAAGGAGTGGAGGAGTGAAAAAACTTGCTGATTACTTGCCCATGAAACGTCAACATCCCTCAGCCATCTATTTCACCTGACGAACACCACGGATAGCAGTAACAGGCAGCTTGGCAGGAACAGAATTTACCTCAATGGTCTTGACATTGTACTTGTAAATAACCATCATTTTTTCGCCCATTTCCATGATGATGTACTCATCATGAAGTGCCCGCTCAAACTGACTCGCTGCATTAGGCGCAGCCTGAGCTTGAGGATCAGGTTGCCATTCAAACACCTGATTTGTGCCGTCAATGTATTCGATATTCATGCGAATCATCTGGCTCATAAGACAGTCCTGTCTGAGTAGAATATGGGGAACAATTACAGCCTCACTTGTGATAATACACAGACTCTCTAGCTTTGGTTGACTTCATGAATCTTTGCAACAACATCTTTGCAACAACATAGTGTCAGAATCCCCCAGGAACATACTCGTCAAAATGGGGTTATCCGGGACTGACGCACTCAAGGGATAAACAACCTACGGCACACAGTCCAGGACACAGAAGCTATGACACAGACGACTGATGAGCCTGAGCGATCGCCAACCCAATAGCCTGCGGAAAAATCGCATGTTCCTGGGTCTGCACCCGGGCATGTAAAGATTCCGGCGTATCGCCCTCCAAAATAGGCACCACCGCCTGCATCAAAATTGGACCACTATCGACCTCCAGATCCACCAGATGCACCGTGCAGCCCGTCACCTTCACCCCCGCCGCCAGGGCCTGCTCGATCGCCCGAATCCCGGGAAAACTAGGCAACACACTGGGGTGAATATTAATCGCCCGGTGGGGGAACGCATCAATAAAAATTTGGGTAACCCGCCGCATCCAGCCCGCCATCACCACCCAATCCACCCCGTGACGCTTCAGGGTTTGCACCACCTCATAATCAAACGCATCCCGACTCACGTAATGGCGATGATCCAACAGCACCGCCGGAATACCCCACCGCGCCGCCCGGGCCGCCACCTTAGCGCCAGGATTGTTATAAATCACCACCGGAATCTCCGCCCGCAGCTCCCCATCGGCGATCGCCTGAATCAGCGCCTCAAAATTCGTCCCACTGCCCGACGCCAACACCCCCAACTTCGCCGACGGCAGATGGCGACACTGCTCCTGTAACTCCGGGGATAGGGTGGGCGAAACCAGGACGGAGGCGGCTTGGGACTCTGACATTAACTAATTCTCCTAGAAGGCAGGGAGTGTCACGACGGCGGCGATCGCCAACCGTCATAGCAACCCTTCATCATCATGCCATTTCAAATTTCCCACGAATGATGCCCCCGTGAGTAGCTACAATACATGGACGAAAATTTGCCCATAATTTGCCCATAATAGGAGCAAAAATCAGCCTGCACCCTTAAGGGCAGGAGGTGCGCCGTTTATACCCGTCCCCTCGCAAAATTGATCGAACAACTCCAGCGTCTGCCGGGAATTGGTCCCAAATCCGCCCAGCGACTGGCATTGCATTTATTAAAACGCCCCGATGCGGAAGTGGAAGCCTTAGCCAAGTCATTGCTGGAAGCCAAAAGCCAAGTGGGGCAATGTCGCCAGTGTTTTCACCTGTCGGCGGAACCCATCTGCAGCATTTGCCAGGATAGGCGACGCGATCGCCAAACCCTGTGCGTAGTCACCGACTCCCGCGAAGT
>CAZZMD010000032.1:0-36159 GCA_964655355.1 uncultured bacterium | reverse complement strand
ATCGCCCTAGAAAAAACGCGGGAATATCGCGGTCTCTACCACGTACTGGGGGGCGTAATCTCACCCATGGACGGCATCGGTCCCGAAGCATTAACGATTCAGCCCCTGGTCCAGCGAGTCGCCCAATCCCTCAGCGCATCACCCGAATCACCCAACCAGCCCCAGGGCGATCGCCCCAAAATCAAAGAAGTCATCCTGGCGATCGGGCCCAGCGTCGAAGGAGAAACCACGACGTTATATATCGCCCAACTCCTAAAACCCTTTGTCAAAGTGACGCGAATCGCCTTTGGTTTACCAGTGGGCGGCGACTTGGAATACGCCGACGAAGTAACCCTGGCGCGAGCATTAGAAGGGCGTCAAGAATTGGAGTAGGGAGCGTGAAATAGGGAGCGATCGCGGTCAAATCATCGCGATTAAGTTGACAACAGTTGATGCCATAAGCAAAGGACAGCGATCGCCATATCCCCAATCACCATGAACGATGCCTAAGGAATCCGCAGCTAGGGGCAGAGAGACGGCAATCTTAATCGATGCTTGTAAGGGGCGGTAATAGGGGAGCCATTCTTTCTACTGCCATGGGTCTGGCGAAATAATACCCTTGCCCCTCGTCAATTCCGATCGCCTGCAATAGTTTCAGCTGATCCTGGGTTTCCACCCCCTCTGCGATGGTTTTAATTTGGAAGTCTTTGCATAGGTTGGCGATCGCTCGGCAAACGCTAATGCGATAGACGTCGCTCGAGTCGAGGGGAACGAGAGACCGGTCAATTTTAACGGTGTGCCAGGGGGAACTCAGTAGCCGTTTCAGACTGCTATCGCCGGTGCCGAAGTCGTCGATTTTTAGGGACACCCGCAGAGCTGACAGTTCTTTCAAAACCGCCTGGTAATATTTCACATCGCCGGCCACGGCCCGTTCCGTTACCTCTAATGAAATATGAGAGATAGGGATCTGATAGCGATCGCAGGTGCTGCGTAAGTTCAGCACAAAATTCGGCTGCTCCAAGTCCCAGGGAGATACATTCACCGACGCCGACAAGCGACAATTCCACTTGGCAATCTGGGCGATCACGGTTTCAATGACCCAATTGCTGATGCGGCAAATTTCCCCCGAATCTTCGGCGATCGAGATAAAGTCTCCCGGACCGACTGCCCCCAGCTCCCCTGAATTCCAACGGATTAACGCCTCACATCCGGTCATGAGCTCCGGATCGGATAGATCGAACGTCGGCTGGTAGTACATCTCAAACTCGGAAGAGTAGCGATCGCGAATACTCTGCAGCTCTAGCTGGATACGCTCCCTTCGGAGCTGCCTCTCCACCATATCGTTGTCCCAGGGGCGCACTACACCGCCATATTCCTTCGCGGCGTACATCGCCAGGTCGGCCGCTCTAATCATCTCTGGCAGGTCCCCGGCGCTACGGTCAACGACGCCAATGGACGCATCAAGTTGTAGGGAGCGATTGCGTATCCAATAGGGGCGCTGCATTTCTATCAGTAGGTGCTGCCCCCGTTCAACCAGACCATCCAGCCCGAGGGAGTCGGCGATCAGGATCAAAAACTCATCGCCCCCCAATCGGAAAGCCAGGTCGTCATTCCCCAGGAGTAGCCGGAGTCGTTTCACTACGGATTGCAGTAGTTCATCCCCCACATCGTGCCCAAGGGTGTCGTTGACCGATTTGAACCGATCTAAGTCGACATAAAGTGCCCCTGAAAAATCATCGATCCGCGCTGCGACTGTAGCCAAGCCATAGCGATTGAGCAGCCCCGTCAAGGGGTCCGTTTTTGCCTGCTCCTCTAACTGCTCCTGGGCTGTTTTCAAGCTGGTGATATTAGACCAGGTGATCAGCAAACGGTTGCTGGAAATACGCACCACATTCTGCAGGAACCAACCCCGTGTGATAGCCACCGGGTCCTCGTAATAAAGCTCTCTCCCAATGATCGGCTTGCCGGTGTCCAAAACCTCTAGGTAATCCTGGAGTAGCTTCTCCCGGTGCCCCGGCTGCGAGATGCCGAGCCAGGTGGGCTGCCCTGTGGGGTCAAATCCCAGGTCACGGATAGCCGACATTGATCGCAGCTCCCACTTCAAGTCCCGTATCCCATCCGGTGCGAGATCTTCTCGGAACAAGCCAATTCCGCTGGGGGTGTACTGCAAAATCAAATGCCCTATGCTGATCAGATCCACAATTCCGCGGATATGGCGGGCAAAATATATCACCGACATCCAGGAGATAGTGGCCGTCACGATGTGCCACCCTCCGGCAATATCGTGCAACCGCATTCCCTCCAGCCCATGACCGATGCCGCAGGACAATATAAAGGCACCGAGGAGAATAAGTGCTCCCCGCAATTCCGACGGAATACGGCGGACATGACGGAGGATGGTGAGGGGGATCGCAAAATAGGCAGATGCGATCGCCAGATTTAGGGTGCTATGAAGAATAGGGGCGGGCATTAGTGCAGCACCTGTGTTTTTTCGGGCATCGCTGACTATTGATCTCAGGCAATCTGTTCACCGCGTCTACATTCTGCCATTCAATAACAGTACGAGTCGGGAATACCAACAGGGACCTTGCCGCCACATTGCCTGTGATTCGATTTGTGATTCGATCTGTGATTGGGTGGTTCTCCACGATACTACCGATAGAATTTTCTACGACGATCAGCGGAAGATTTTTGGCTGGGCCGGGATAGATCTCTGGATTTTGTTCAACTATCTATAACCAGTGTGGCGATTGAAGCGGAGCGATCGCCCAAGGATCGCCCAACGTCAGGCGAGAACAAAATCTCAGAAAAACCTTGACCAATCGGTTCAGGTTGTATTAGAGTTGATTTGTGGTTGAGAAACAGGTGAGTTTCAAATGACTCGCGGTCCTGCAAAGCAATTTGACACTGATGTCGCCCTAGAGGCGGCCATGAACGTGTTTTGGGAGCATGGCTACGAAGCCTCCAGCCTCTCGGAATTGCTTAAAAAGATGGGGATTGGCAAAAAAAGCTTGTACGACACCTTTGGGAATAAGGAATCACTTTTCCTGAAGGCGTTAGAGCACTACAGCCGAACCACCCTTAGTGACCTGCGATCGCGTTTGGCTGCGGAGGGTTCTCCCCTCGGAAACCTGAAGCAGTTGCTGAAGGACTGGCAAACCATGCACAGTCAACCGGGGAGCTGCGGCTGCATGCTGGGGACGAATATCGCCGACTTCAATACCAATGATGAGGCGATCGCCAAAGTCCTGCGGCACTATTTGCAGCAAGTGGAAAACCTGTTCAGCAAAACCCTGAAATCCGCCCAAGCTCAGGGCGAACTCCGCTCTGATGCCAATCCGCGAAACCTGGCCCGACTCCTCCTTTGCACGACCCAAGGCATAGCCCTTCTCGGCCGTGTAATGGATGAAGACAGCACCCTAGAAGGAGCCATGAACGCGGCAATTCTCCTTCTGGATGAGAGCTAATTTTTTTTGGCTCAACTTAGACCGATTGTTCAAAGTTTAATTTCAGTTGTATTGGAGACAGTCCCATGGCTTACGACATTACCAACAAGGTTGTTTTGGTGACGGGTGCCAACCGTGGCATCGGCAAAGTGTTAGTTGAATCGTTTCTGGATGAGCATGGCGCTGCCAAGGTTTACGCGGCTGTTCGTAAGCTTGAGAGCGTTGCCCCGCTAGTCGAAAAGTATGGCGATCGCCTGGTTCCGATTCAAATTGACTTAGCAGATCCGGAGTCCATTACTGCGGCAGCCCAAACGGCAACCGATGTGGACGTGGTGATTAATAACGCCGGCGCATTCCAGGGGGCGACTCCGCTAGATGAGACGGCGATCGCGACCCTAGAGTTTCAGATGAACATCAATGTCCATGGCTTAATTCGTATGGCGCAGGCCTTTGCCCCGGTGCTCAAGGCCAATGGGGGCGGCGTCTTTGCCCAGCTCAATTCCGTGGTTTCCATGAAAACCTTCTCCGGGTTTGCCACCTACTCCGCATCCAAGGCGGCATCCTATTCCATCACCCAGGCTTTGCGCGAACTCTTGAGTGAACAGGGCACCACTGTGCTCAGTGTCCACCCGGGTCCGATCGCCACGGATATGGGAGATGAAGCTGGATTGACCGCGATCGCCGAGCCTCCCACGCTGGTTGCCGATGGGATTATTGCCGCCCTCAAGGCTGGCGAGTTTCATGTCTTCCCGGACACGATGGCCCGGCAGATTGGGGGAGCCTATCAAAGTTTTGCCAAAAATGTGGTCGAAGTCACCATGACGGAAGGGTAACGACTCCCCATCAATTCTCGACCGTAAACCGTATGGGGAGCCCCCTGATGCTATCGAGCATTCTGTGTGGCTCTCCCCTAATTGCCCAAATAATCCTCACCACCTAATCACTACAGGTCCAAGGAGATTCCAATGCTACGCTCCCACATGTTTCAATCGACCGAGCGCACAGTCTTCGTATCGTTAGCGATATGGACGATCGCCATAACCTTAGGCGGTATCTTTGGTGTCTTTACCCAGTTGCCATTGCCCAGTATTGCCTTATTGGCGGTGACCAGCCTCACAACACTGCTATTCCTTTACTATCGCAATCCGGCAGTTCATCAGTACGTGTCCACTTTGAATCCCCGCCATCTAGTTGTCTTTCACCTGTGGCGAATTGTGGCTGGTTTTGCGTTTCTCTACTACGGCAGTCAGGCGCTATTACCAGAAAGGTTCGTCATCAACGCAGGGTATGGTGATTTGGCCGTTGGCTTCTTGGTGCCCTTTATTCTCTTGGGGCGGCAGAGTGACCGCAAATATATTGTGTTCCACCTGTTTAGCCTGCTCGATTTTGTGGTCGCTGTCGGCACCGGACTAACGTTCACCATCCTTCAGGTGCCGCTGATGGAAAACATTGCGACGTTTCCGATTGTGATGATCCCACTCTTCGGCGTACCCCTGACTGGCGCTAGCAGCATTATGGCGATCAATACGCTAATAGAAGCTCGGCCGATACATGGGAGTAAAGAGTTAGTCAACGATCAGACATAAGTCAAATCCCCTCTAATCAATCTCCCCTAAATCCCCTCAGCGGTAGCGATCGCTGGGGGGATTCTTTGAGTATGGTTGCTGCGATCGCCCCGCCAATCCATTTCATCTAATCCATCTCGCTAATCCATTTCTTCATCGTCGCGGTTCCTGGGGAGACTGAAAAATGTGTCCTTGACTAGTTCATCGCGCGATCGCACATCTTTCCAGGTTTTGCTCAAGTGCACCCTGGCTCGGCCCCATTGGATAGGCTCCCCTAACACTGCGGCCATGATGGTGCCGGTTCGATATTTCCCGACGCCTTGGTCCCTGAGGAATTGCAGACAGGCTTCAAATCCATTGGCATCTAGTTCTTGTTTCGCTAATGCCTCGAGTTCTTCGTTGGTGGCCATGGGGTCTTTTCTTTTGCTGTGGTTCAAATTCAGCCTATCGGGCAGGACTCTTGATCGCCTCCTGCTAATGCCTGCGATCGCCCCGCTTCCTTCAAGCAAAAAATCGCCCCATAAAAAACACCCCCAACCAGGAGAGTAGTTGGAGGCGCAACCTTGCGTTATTTCCCTGTCGTCGAGACTTAGAAGAAGTGTCGTTCAGAAGCGTTATGCATCAGAAGCGTTATGCGATAGAGGAGACGACCACCGCGGTCATCAGCACCACACCCACAAAACCAGCCGCCAAAGCACCCAGCTTCACATACCGGCTTTGCTCCCAGTTAGAGGGGTAGTAGGCGTAATACATCTCAGGCTCATTCGCGTAGTTGTTCAACTGGCCAGACTCATTAACGGTGGTGTACATAGTGTTCGTCTCCAAAGGTGCTTGTTTCTTATGAACACAGTATAACCTTTTGTTACGGATTGTTGCAACGACTTGACGATTAGGATTCGTTATAGGGGTAAGTACTTATTGCCTTACTGATTGCCCTATTTATTATCTAAGTCCCTATTTGCCAAATCCCTTGCCGGAGGGGCGATCTCGTTTGCCATAGCGGACCGTGCGGAATTGAACGGCGTTGGTCGAGGGTGAATAGAGGGCATAGGTGGCCTTTCCCGGTTCTCCCCCCACACTGCCCACCCCCACCACCTGGCGATCGCGCACCGTTTGGGTCTGAGTCTGGCCCGTCATCTGAGCAGGGGTATCCAGCAGGGTCACCGTCGAAGTCACGGCTCCCTCGGGAATTTTGACGTGAAACGCTAACCCCGATCGCCCGCAACAGAGGGTATTGGCATCGGCCCGCAGCAGTCGGTCCAGCAACGTAATCGGCGATGTGTCGGGCGTCAGCACGTCCTGGACGCCCACCGTACTGCCATGGATCAGTAAGCAATCGAACTCAAAAAAGCCAAAATCCAAGCCCCTCAGCCACTGCGCCGTCTCGGCTGACACCGATTGCCATAGCGCTTCCACGCCCGCCGCCCCCACTTGTTTCAATAATTCTTTGGCGTCCGGATCGGTGCCCAACCCGTGCAAATTACAGCACTGCTCCTCCCACCATCCCAGACAAACTCGGGGTATCAGTTCCCCCGGTCGTGGTTGACGGACCCGTTCCACCAACGCTTCACATTGGGGGTGGGGACCCACGAGATCCCCCAAGATAAACAGCGCATCAACGGGATAACGCTGACTGTAACGCTGATTATTGATATCGGCGATCGCCGCCTCATAGGCCGCGAGATTACCGTTAATGCCGGACAGCAGCGCCCAGCTTGTCGTAGGTATCATCAGGTGCGATCGCTCCGTTATCGCTCACAAACATGGGTGGGATCATCGGCCCTTTCCGCATATTCCAGCCCCTGAGCCAATCGCCAAGCAAAGATACCCGGTAGCCCTTGCTCAAGAATGGCAGCACAGGTTTTGGCGTAATCATATTCCACCTCGCGAAGCTCAGTCTGCTGGGTTTCGGTGTCGTAAATAACGTAGGTGGCATTGGGGCGACCATGGCGAGGCTCCCCCACAGAACCCGCATTAATAATGCGTTTGAGGGGAAATGAGGTCGATGCTTGGGGAGGGTTGGAATTGGAGCGCGACGGCCCGTGAACCACCTTGAAGGTGAGCTGGCTGTTTTCCAAATGACGCACATAGGGCACATGGGTATGGCCGCAAAAGAGGGTATCCGCCCCCGTCATCAACACCCGTTCCATCGCCATAAAAGCACTGGTTTCCGGCAGCAGATATTCATGCTGACTTTGCGGGCTGCCATGAACAAAACACAGATTGTCATGCTGCAACGTCAGGGGCAAACTCGCCAGATAATCACGGGTTTCCGGGGTGACTTCCTGGTTGGTCCATTCATGGGCGAGCCGACCGCGGATTTCCGCCAGCAAAGACGGATAACTGCAATCACAGGCATTGAGCCCGTCGACGATATCTTCATCCCAACAGCCCTGGCAGGTGGGGATATCAAGGGACCGAATCCGATTTACCGCTTCATTGGGGTAAGGGCCATAGCCCACCAGATCCCCCAGGCAAAAAATCTGGTCGACGGAGCGTTGATCAATATCCCGCAGAACTGCGTCTAATGCTTCTAAGTTCCCGTGGATACAGGACAGGACGGCAATTTTCATGGTGTTGATGTGGCGTGGATATGGCGTTGGAGTGGCGTTGCTTAGGAATAGGAATTTTGCAAAGCGGCTTGGTGGGCGAGGAGCAGCGAATCTGATAAACAGCACGCTTCAAGGGTAGTGGCGATCGCCCCTTGATCGAGCCCTTGCCCCACCACCTCCACGCCACTAAAACGCTGAGGTCTCCCCTCCAGCCAGCGAGGTAGATCGAGTTCGGTATAGACCGTATCCGGCACCCCCTTCACAAAATCCAGATGAAACGCCCGACCATCCGCCATCTCAAAAATGCCCTTCACCCGATGCACATCGCCATAGGCCCCCCGAACCAGCTCCTGCCAAAACATATCGATGCTGGGGGGATCAAACACCTGCCCGCTCAACGGCGATCGCCAGAGCTGTGCCGACGGCAAATCGAGGGCAGAAGGATGACCGGGGACCACCTCATCCGCCCACGATCGCCAGTCCGCCCCCTGACCATCCGCCACCAACCCAATACAACGATGGGGATAGGCCTCCAAAAAGGGAAGATTAGGCTCCAACTGAAAACCCACCTCAATATAAATTTCGACACCCGCCTCCAACAGTTGCAACAATCCCATCCCAGAGGGCTGATCAATAATTTTGACCTGGGGAAACTGCACCCTAATTCGAGCGGCATCAATGGGCACTGCCCCTACCCCCAAGGTGACGTAGGCAGCAGCGGTGGAGACCTGGGCCAACTCCTGAGCAATCCAGGACGTTTTACCCGCTCCGCAGGGTCCCGCAACAACAGTCATCATGGGCATGCAGCATAGAAATGACAACCATTATCATATTGAACCCAGCCCAGCGGAGCAATCTGGATCCAATTCAATATCCCGACTCAATACCCCGGCTCAACAGCCCCCTTTCATACACCTCCCTGCTTAAAATAGACCCCTCGCACGAATCGGCATCGGTCGGACAACGGTGGCGTTGATAGGATAAATAGGACAGAGAACCAACAAAAATAAAAATAATCAGTCAGCCAGCGGTCAGCATTTTCACCCTGTGTCCAGCGAGCTAAGGACTAGACAAATTCGTTCGACAATGATTATCATTCTCACAAAATCAATGGTTCGAGTAAGCCAGCATGAGCCAATCCCAAACGAAGCCGCCCTATGATGTGGTGATTGTCGGCGCAGGAGCGGCAGGCATCGGCTGTGGCGTCGTCCTCCAGGAGCTGGGTTTAGAGCGTTTCACGATTTTAGAGCGGCATCAGGTGGGCGCTTCCTTTAGCCGTTGGCCTGAGGAGATGCGGTTTATCACCCCATCATTTCCAAGCCATGGGTTTGGATTGCTCGACCTCAATGCCGTGACCTTGAAAACCTCACCGGCGATCGCATTTCGGCAGGAGCATATCAGCGGCAAGCAATATGCCCTGTACCTGCAAACCATTGCCGACCACTTTGAATTACCCATCCAGACCGAGGTTGACGTCAAGGATGTCGAGCCATTGCCCGAGGGCGGTTTTGAGCTAGAGACTTCCACGGGCACTCTCCGTAGCAAATTTGTGATTTGGGCCGCCGGGGAATATCAATATCCCTACCTACGTCCTTTCCCGGGGGCAGAGCACTGCATCCATAATTCTCAAATTCAGTCGTGGGCAGACCTCGAGGGGGACGAATTTATCATCATTGGCGGCTATGAAAGTGGCATGGATGCCGCTGCCAATCTAGTAGCCCTGGGCAAGAAAGTAGGTGTGCTGGATCGCTCTGGGGCTTGGGCTGATCTCGACACCGACCCCAGCATTTCCCTCTCCCCCTACACGCTCCAGCGACTCGAATTTATCTATCGCACTGGGCGTTTAGATCTGGTCGATGACGTCCACATCGAGGAAGTGAAAGCGATCGCCGGCGGCTATGAAATCCACAGCGAATTTAAGACTTGGACAACGGCCCATCCCCCCATTCTCTGCACCGGCTTTGGCACCAGCCTAAGGCAGATTTCCCCCCTATTCGATTGGTCCAGGGGCTATCCCGCCCTAACAGAAGACGATGAATCCACGATCACCCCGGGCCTATTTGTTGTCGGACCGTCCGTGCGCCACGAGGATTTAATTTTCTGCTTCATTTACAAGTTTCGCCAGCGCTTTGCGGTGGTGGCCAATGCGATCGCCGATCACCTCGGCCTCGACCCTAGCGTCCTAGAGGACTACCGCAAGGCTGGACTCTTCCTGGATGACCTTTCCTGCTGTGACAACGACTGCGTTTGCTAGCGCGATCCAGAATCTTAATTTTTGGTGCCCAATCCTTCTGCTGAGCCGTCCGCTCAACCCTTGAGCTGGAGGATGCGTGTACCTTGTCCTGCCCTATTCCTCCTTGCGCCCCATGCCCCATACTCCGCTGGCCCAACGCACCACCGTCATTATCGGGAAAGAAAGTACCGGCAAATCCGAACTAGCGGCCGCGCTCACGGGGCATTCCCCGGTTAGCACCAATATCCAAGGCTCAACGATCGCCTGCGACACCTATCAAACCCGCGACGACGCCTTTATCGACACCCCAGGCATCCTCTTTCGCGCCGACACCGCCACCACCCGAACCGCCCTCTCGCAACTCCAGGTCCATAACCGGATTTTGCTGGTCGTAAAAGCGACCCATATTGACGACGACCTCGCGGATTTACTCCCCCTCGTGGCCGGCAAGCAAGGGGCAGTGGTCATTACGTTCTGGGATAAGGTGCGATCATCTGACCTCAGCCAGCAAGTCTTGAGCCGTTGGGAGCAAACGTCTCAGGTTCGGTTTATTCCCGTCGATGCCCGCCATTTAAGCCCGGGGCAGCGCCAGAAAATCCTAGACGCGCTGCAAACACCAACCCCCTTCCCCCAACAGTGGCACCCCATCCCAGCCGGCTGGCGAATCGAACCCGCCCCCACCTGGTTAGAACATCCCCGCTGGGGTGGATTGCTGGCCGTAATACTGTTGCTATTGCCTGCGGTGATGGCCGTTTGGGTCGCCAATGGCGTCGCGGGCATACTCGATCCCCTGATACAAACCGGCTTAGCCCCTCTCGTCAGCGTTTTATCCCAGGCCCCCTCCCTACTCGGAGAAATTCTGATTGGCCGCTATGGCCTAGTGACCATGGGACCGCTGCTCTTAGTCTGGGCGGTGCCCACGGTAATTTTGTACGCCCTGTTCCTAGGAGCGTACAAAGCCAGTGGGTTAGTAGAACGCATTACCGTGGCGCTCCATCCATACCTAAGACCCTTCGGCCTATCGGGGCGAGATTTGGTACGCGTCATGATGGGATTTGGCTGCAATGTGCCCGCCGTAATCAGTACCCGAGCCTGTTCCAGTTGTTCCCGGCAAACCTGTATCGGGGCGATCGCCTTTGGCTCGGCGTGTTCCTATCAATTCGGGGCCACCCTGGGGGTTTTCAGTGCCGCTAATCTGCCGGGTTTAGTGGTGCCCTACTTGGGTTATCTAACCCTGACCACCCTGATTTACACGCGCCTGACGGCCCCCAAAGCCGCCCGTTCCCCCCGCAATGTCCTGATGATTGAACAGCGCACCTTTTTGGAAATGCCCCGCTGGTCAGCCATCTGGCGGGAAACCCAAGGAACCCTCCACCAGTTCTTCACCAATGCGATCCCCATCTTTCTAGGGATCACCATCATCGCCTCCGTCTTAGACGGGTTTGGCTTCATCAACGCCCTCGCCGGCGGGATCAATCCCCTGATGGGGCTATTTGGCCTACCCCCCGAAGCGGCGCTACCCATTATCCTGGCCTCCATCCGCAAAGATGGGCTATTGCTCTTTGCCGAACCCGGCCCCCTCGCAGTACTGACGCCGCTACAAATATTAACCGGGGTATATCTGGCGGGGGTATTGTTACCCTGTCTTGTCACCGCCCTAACCATCGCCCGCGAACAATCGGTACGATTTGCAATGAAACTGATGGCGCGCCAGGCGATCGCGGCGATCGGCTTTTCAATGGTTCTAGCCTGGGGCGGCAACTGGCTATCCCAGCAGATCTAGCCGGCAAAGACATACAACGATATTCTACTAAAACGATTATTGTCGTCATCCTCATTACCTCGCGCCAATGCCATCCCAATTTGCGGCACGGACTTCCGTTGAAGCGGTCGAAGAAGGGGCAAGCTTAGCACCCAAATTTGACGCTAACGGACTCATCCCCGTCATCACCACAGATGTTGAAACCGGCGACGTGCTGATGCACGCCTATATGAATGAAGCGGCGTTGCTAAAAACCATTGAAACCGGCGTTGCCCACTACTACAGCCGCACCCGTCAGCAACTTTGGCGCAAGGGAGACACCAGTGGGCTGGTACAAGCCGTGCAACAATTATTGATCGATGACGATCAAGATTGCCTGTGGATAAAGGTCAAGGTTGCCGGATCAGGGGCGAGTTGCCATGTGGGCTATCGCTCTTGCTTCTACCGTCAGATTCCCGCCGGTGAGGACGCCGCTAAGGCGAATCACCCCATCGACCTCACCTTTACGGAAACCAGCAAAACCTTTGATCCCATAGCCGTCTATGGGGACGCTCCCAATCCGACTCAACTTTAGGCCCTAAACCAAGGAACGTACCATGCCGCTCCGCCACCAACCCGCCCCCCCCACCCCCTGGGATACTGACCTGGATCAGCCCAACATTGCTGCCTCTGCCTATGTCCATCCCCAGTGCAGTCTAATTGGGGATATGCAGCTGGGCGAAAATGTGATCGTTGCCCCCAACACGTCTATTCGGGCCGATGAGGGGACTCCCTTTTACATTGGGGCGAATACCAACATTCAGGATGGGGTGGTAATCCACGGGCTAGAGCAGGGGCGTGTTTTAGGGGATGACCAGCAAGCCTACTCAGTGTGGATCGGCCACGACACTTGCATTACCCACATGGCCTTGATTCACGGTCCCGCCTACGTTGGGAATGAGTGCTTTATTGGCTTCCGCTCCACCGTATTCAACGCCAAAATTGGCCATGGCTGCATTGTGATGATGCACGCCCTGATCCAAGATGTGGAGATTCCCGCAGGTAAATACGTGCCCTCGGGCGCAGTGATTACGACCCAGCAAGCGGCGGATCGGCTACCGGATGCGCAAGACAGCGATCGCGCCTTTTCGCACCATGTGGTTGAAGTCAACCAGGCCCTACGGGCGGGCTACCAATGCGCGAATGAAGGGAACTGCCCCCTCCCCTCGAAGAATTCCGTCTCGGGTTCCAAATCTGCATCTCAGAACGGCAATGGGGCCCGTCCTTTGGAAGCCGGCATCATGGACCTGATCGGGCAACAACTCCGCTTAGGACACCGTATTGGGCTGGAATATACGGATGTCCGACGCTTCAAAGTAGGCTCCTGGCAGAGTGGTCCGATGATTGCTAGCGACCATGCGGCCCAGGTCCTCACCCAAGTGGAGCAATTTTTGAAAGCCCATCCCAACGACTATGTACGCCTGTTGGGCATCGATACCAAGGCGAAACAGCTTCGGTTGCAGCACACGATCCAGAGACCTGGGTAATCAGAGCCCTGGGTAATTCCGATAGACAAGGCAGTCGATTCACAAACTCTCTGCCAATTTCCCCAGCGATCGCCGTTGGGGACATCCTGACCATGATGGCTTTTGCAATAAGCAGAGGTTAACGGTCTTGGGCAAGACTCTCCCGCGATCGCTATTCGTATCGCCGGCCCGTATCGCTCGTCCCTACTGCACCTGACGCAAATACTTCCCCCACAAAGTCGCCGCCTGGGCACTGCTGCCCCGGGTGGGGCTATTGTCATCATTCCCCAGCCACACCCCAGCGGTCAGCTTAGTCCCCGGAATATAGCCAATAAACAACAAATCCACATTGCGATCGGTCGTCCCGGTCTTACCAACGGCCCCCGGCACCACTGCCGCCGCCCGCGCCGTTCCACCGGTCACCGCCCCCCGCAGGAGATTGGTCATAGTTTGGGTCACCCCCGGATCAAGCACCTGTTGATTCCGTCTGGGTTCGTCCAGGGTGTAATCATAAATCAGACGACAGGTAGAAAAATCGTTGAAATCAGTGCAATCACTGGTGTCCAGAATGCGATTAATGGCGTGGGGCTTATTAAACTTTCCATCGTTCGCCAAAATGCTATAAGCACCGGTCATTTCTAATAGATTGGTCTCACTTTCTCCTAGGATTAAACCGGGCGATCGCCGCAGCTCAGATTTAATCCCCATCGTCTTCGCCTGGTCGATGACCGCATCAATCCCCGCTGCTTCCGCCACCCGCAAAGCAATAGGATTTTCAGACCGCGCCATCCCCGGGACCATCGTCAAAGAACCGCCCCCACTGCGACATCCCCGATAACGTTGCCCCATCCAAGTCACCGGGGAACAACTGAAACTCCGCCCCGCCGAAATCCCTTGGCTGAGGGCAGCAGCATAGGCAAACATTTTGAAAGTGGATCCCGGTTGTCGCTGGGCTTGCACCGCCCGATTAAACTGACTCTCTTTAAAATCTTTACCGCCGGACATGGCCACAACGGCCCCCGTATTACCGTCAAGGGTAACCACCGCCCCCTGGGAAAATCCGAGACGGCTACCATCCCCCGCCAGACTTTCCCGAAGCGATCGATCCGACGCTTTTTGCAGGTCTAGGTTCAGGGACGTTTCAATGGCAAAATTCCCCTCCCGCGCCAATGACGGCCCCAGCAATTCTTCTAACTCTTGAAAAACATAGCTATAGAAATAGGGCGCGACATTGCTACGCAACGTTTCCTCAGCCCGCGGGCTAATCCGAAGGCGCGATCGCCGGGCCCGGTTGGCCTCCTCAACACTGATATACCCCTCAGAAATCATCCGCTGGATCACCAAATTGCGCCGCTCGATCGCCTTCTCATAATTCACCACCGGATTCCAACGGTTAGGGGCCGGCAAAATTCCAACCAGAGTCGCCGCTTCAGAGAGGTCTAACTGACTCGCCGTTTTACCAAAATAAAACTGCGCGGCATCTTCAAATCCATAGAGACCATTGCCCAGGAAAACCTGATTTAAATAGGTCAGCAAAATCTTATTTTTGCTGTAGTAAGTCTCCAGCTTGAGGGCAACGATCGCCTCCCGCAATTTCCGCGCCGCCGAATTATCTCGCCCTACAAATTCCGGATAAATTGACCGAGCAACCTGTTGGGTTAACGTACTCGCCCCCTGCTGCACATCCCCCGCCTGAAGATTAATCACCGCCGCCCGCAACACCCCAATGGGATCCACCCCAAAATGCCAATTAAATCGCGCATCCTCCGACGCAATTAACGCCTTGGGTAAATAATTGCCATACTCGCCAATGGTCTTCAATTCTCGATGGGTCGTCGTTAACGGCGGCTGCACCGGCGTCCGGCCATCCTCCGCCGTCACCACCACCGGTCCGCGCACCGCCTGGGGCAGCGGAATCACCTGGATTTTTTGCCATTCCCATAAAATCAACGCCGTAATCAGCGCGATCGCCCCGCCAATGCCATAGCTGCCGTAGCGCAAGACCTTCAGCCACAGCGGCGGCGGATCCACAAACTGCACCTGAACCGCCTCCGCCAAGTCCGCAGGTCCGAGGGTCACCATATCCCCATGGCCCAACACCGCTCCCTTCAGGCGACGCTTGCCCATGAAGACGCCGTTAGTGGATTTGCGATCCTGCAACACAAACACCGGTCGGAACAACCCCGGCACCTTCCGCAGGGACAGATGCTCCGTGCTGACGATGGGATTGGTGACGGTGATATCCATATCGGATGCCCGCCCCAACAGGTAATACTCGCCGAGGAGGGCGTATTCCTTGCGCTGGCGAGCCGCGGGATCATGCACTAAAAGCTTCGGCGGCGTCGCGTTGGGATTGAGCCGTAGCTGGGAAAAATGGACCCCCGTCATCTGCTTCGCCACCTGGGACAGGCGACCCAGAATGGTTTTGCTAGGAGCCGAATTTTCAGGTGGTGCGGGTGTTGCGGGTTGCTGGGGAGGGCGGGAATGTGGCGGTTGAGAGTGCGGCGGTTGGGGGGACGACATGGCAGGCAATCCAGCAAATGCGATGTGGGCTCAATATAACAAGCGCAGCGGGGAGTCTCTTTCCCGATCATGCCAGTTGTACAGCCGTTTTAGGTCGTCTGCCACAGCAAACTGATAGAAACTCCTAACCCTTGAACCGGTCACCACTGATCCCGATCATAGGGCGATCGCCGGTCGGGGGACTGGTCAGAAAACTGGTCGGGGGGCGGTTCAATTTCTTCCGGTTCCGGTTCCGGCTTCGGCTTAATTTCTGCCAACGTATTTTCCAACCCCAACGGTTTTACGACCTTAGCGATCGCCTCTTTCACGAACAACTTAATAAACTGATCCCGCTGATTCAATTGAAACTGTTTCTGCACCACCTCCGTAATACCGCCATCCCCCCAATCCTGATCATTACGGAAATATTCGGTGAAACTTTTTCCCGCAATTCGAGTTAGATACGCCGCCGCAATGCCTTGAATTCCTTTACCAATCACCGCCGTGGCCAAATTAAACTGCAACGCCGTGGTCAAAATCCCGATCGCCCCCTTAACAATCCCCAAACTGGTCAACGTTTTCGCCAAAGACAACGCCAACTCCTGGGCGCGATCGCCACTCAAATCACACCCATAAATCTTGCCCAACTCCACAATCATCTGCGCATTCACCGCCGCCGTCGCCAACAAATCCACCACCGGCAACGGTGTCATCGCGATCGCCCCCGCCCCAATCCACTGATAGCGCTCCACCACCTTGTCCGCCTGTCGCCGCCGCTGGGAATCGATTAACTTCCGCGCCTTCTCCCCCAACCGCTGCGCCTGCAACAGCATATTATCCGCAATCAAATCCTCCCCTTCCGATCGCAACACCGCCGCCATGCGCTGAATCAACGGCATCACATCCGGCTCCGGATAAACCCAATCCCCATCAGCCAACTGCACCGCCGGCGGATTCGCCGACACCGGCACCACATCCTCCACCGTCACCAGCCCCTGTAACCGCTGGCGCAACCGCCCCAGAATCTCCTCTCGATCCGCATCCGGATAGCGATCCGCCTTATTAAAAATCACCAGCGATCGCTTGCCCACCCCCACCAACATCCGCAGCGGGTCGTACTCCGACTGGCGCAAATCATCATCCACCACAAACAGCAACAAATCCGCCTCCGTCGCCATCCGCCGCGCCATTCGTTCCCGCTTGCCGCCCGCCACGCCCGCCTCCAAAATCCCCGGCGTATCGGTAATCAAAATCTCCCGCTGCAACCCCCGCAACCGCAACGTATAGGTCGCCCCCTCCTCCGTGGTGCCCATGGGCGCGCCCACCTCACCGACCACCCGCCCCATCAAGGCATTAATCAACGACGTTTTCCCCGCCGACCCCGTCCCAAACACAACAACTAATAGCTCCCCCCGCGCCAGATTCTCAGCAATTTCCCGCGACTTTTCGAGTAACGCCTGGCGCGCCACATCCCCCTGAATTTGCGACACCTGTTTGCGCACCGCCTTCAAAGTTTCTTCCGCCGCCTCCGCCTTCACTTGAGACACCTGCACCGGGGTCCGGCGACGATTAGAGGTCTTCTTCGCCAGGCCAAACAGATTGAAATAGTACACAAACGCCACCAGCAACGCCCCCAACAGGGCAATCACCAGTAACAACACCAAATTGCCGAGGAGCGGCGCTGTCCACGTCACCTGCCAATAAAGCTGTTGAATCGCATTCACCAACCACAGCACAAACCCCAGGATGACGCAGAGGCCAATCAGGATAGTCAGTAGGCGGGGAAGGGGCATCAGGGCAGAGGTAGAGCGCTACAGAACACAGAACATCTAGGGCAGTTGAGTGGGAAGGGTAATTTCAAAGCGGCTGGTCAGGGCACTCTCGCTGGCCCGCCCTTCCGCCTGCAGATCCCGGACGGCCAAATCCCCCCCCATGGATTGCACCAGCAGGAGCGCCAGGCGCAGGGCCAACGTCGGGGACGAAAAAGACGGCGGGGCGATCGCCGCCAACAGCTCCTCCCGACTCAGGTTAGGCATGGTCACCGTCAACAGGGGATCCGGGCGATCCAACAACGCGATCGCCTCCTGCCACGCCTCCAAGGGACAGGTACTATCCACATTAATCAACAGTACCGTTTCCCCCTGTTGAGCGGACAATTGCAGGGCTCCCCCCTGGGCCCGCTCCGTCAAAACCGAAATAATCGCCTCCATCAAATCCACCAAAATTTGAGACAATCGCTTAGGGTCCGCCACCCCCAAATAGGCTTCATCGGGGTAATTCACCGTGAGTTTTAAATTACGATTCGCCGCCTGCAACTCCACCAGCCGCGACACTTCCTCAAACACCTTATCCACGGAAATCGTCTGCAAATTGACCGACACGGTCCCGTAGCTCACCTTTGAGACATCAATCAAGTGGTCCAACAAATCCACCCATTTCAGGACCGACTCATTGGCCTGCTGAATAAACTCCCGCTCCTCCGCCTGGTCTTCGCACAGGTCCGACAAAATAAGCTGATGCAGCCCCACCGCACTACTCAGGGGCGATCGCAACTCATGGGCCGTGCGGGCCAAAAACCCACTTTTGAACTGCTCCGTTTGCACCGCGCGATAATACGCCAACTGCCATGCGGCCAGGTCCCCCCCTTCAGCCATATCCGTCCCTGAGCTGGGGGCCGCGCTCGGCGGATCGCTCGGCGGATCGCTCGGCGCCCCGGTAGAGGAATCATCAACAACGGTTTCCGCCACCGGCGCAGGGGCATCGGACATCGCCAAAGCAGCCGGGGAGCGCAGGGCACGGCGCTCGCCATAGCGCAGGCCAACGGTATAGGCGATCGCCCCCCCGGCGACGAACCCAATCAAAGCACTGCTCCAGACCACGCCATTGTCCTCAAAAACGGTTGTGTCAGTGATTCCAGCAACCCCAGCAGCGGATCAGTAGCCGCCTCCCCCTAGGCTAAGGGATCCTCCGCCAGGTTGACATGGCCCTGTCGCAAAATTGACCAGCCCTCCGCCGTCCATTTCGCCACCGTGGAGGGTTGCCCCGAACCCTCTTCTGCCGCCGCCCCCAAAGTCTCGGCATAGGGCGCGATCGCCTCGGGGGTCAGGCAGGTCACCCGGGGAAAAGCCTCAGCGATCGCCGCCAAAGTTCGCAGGGGAGGCTGCCCCGACAGATTAATACTGGTGGTCGCCAGGACCCCCGTTTCCCGCAAAATTTCCTGGGCCAGGGGGTGATTGGGCACCCGAATGCCAACCGTGGTGGGATTCAAACGATGCACATCCAAAGGAACGCGATCGCTGGCGGGAAGCACCAACGTCAAAGCCCCGGGCCAATGGCGATCGGTCACCTGTTTCCACTGCGCTTGCGCCTCGGGGGATCCCGCCACATAGGGCAACAGCGTCTCCAAATCCGCCGCCATCAGAATTAACGGTTTGGCGGGGCTGCGCTGCTTCGCCTCAAAAATTGACGCACTGTGGCTGGGGGTCACCGCCAAGGCGGGCACCGTATCCGTCGGAAAACTCACTAAACCCTTTTCATCACGGGCAATTTCAATCAGTCGAGACAGGGCGACCTGGGCCATGGCAACCGAAATATTAGGAAGAATTATAGAAACCTATCGCTCGAATCGTTTCGCTTTAGGGTGTCGCCTTGGGAATGGGCTTGATGCTCTACCTATCCTACTCAAATGGCCATCAAAGGAGCACTCGAAATGAAATTTAAGGGATGAATTTTAAAGCTTGTGGGTCCGCCTCGGCTAAGGGATACGGGATAGGACAGCGTCACCGATAGGCAGTTCCTGATGGGCAGCAAGCACGCTGGAACAGTGAATCAGGGAAATATATTATTTAACCCATGTAGATTCTGCATGCTGGGCATCCGTCGATACGATCAACGTCTACAACACTCCCAAGATATTCTAGGACTCCTACCATGCCTACGACGAAGCTATCACGGAAACTGGGCTGGCATTCCCTCAGCCTAGGGTTGCTCAGTGTTGGTTTTAGCCTTGGTCCAGCGATGCTAGGGGTAACCGGTGCGATCGCCCTGCCCAGCGGTGACACCCCCAGCAGCCGCACAACCCCCAACCCTGCCGTCACCGTGGAGCGTCTGGAAAGTGTTTGGGAAGGGGAATACGAAGACTATTTAGAGCGCGACCTCGACGCCAGCACCCAAACCCCCGGCACCATCGCCGCCACCCTACGGCGATCGCGGGTCCAAACCGGTCGCACTTCTGCTGTGGTGTACGCCATGCCCGAACCCTATGGGCTGGAACTACGGCTCGTAACCGAGGACGGGGAAGTGGTGACCACCATGATCCCTGAGGCTGATATTGATGCGATCGCCCAAGAAGTCAAAGCATTTCGCACCGCCATCACCAACCCCCTAGAGCGCCAGGGGGGTAACAATGAATATCTCATCCCCTCCCAACAGCTCTACCAATGGATTATGGCGCCCCTAGCCGATGCCCTGGCGGACGCGGAAGCAGACCTGGTGATTTTCTGCATGGGCGAAGGGCTACGCACCATCCCCTTGGCAGCCCTCCACGACGGACAGCAATTTCTGGTGGAAAAATATGCGATCGCTCAAATTCCTGGATTTAGCTTGTTTGACGCCCGCCACCGCTCCCTAAAGGAAGAGCAAGTTTTAGCCATGGGGGCCTCGGAATTCCAGAGTCAGCAAACACCACTGCCGGGGGTTCCCATTGAACTGAATACCATCCTGGGTCGGAAAGCAGCGGTTAGCTCAGGTTTAGACGATTCCTCAAAGGCCCCCTCGGCGGATCCCTCAGAGGATCTCTTGGCGCTCTGGGACGGCACCAGTTTTCTGAACGAGCAATTTACCCTGAGTAAGTTACAGGAGAAACACCGAAGCGGTAATTTCGGCATTATTCACCTGGCCACCCATGCGGAATTTCGCCCCGGCGATCCTAAGCAATCCTACATTCAACTGTGGAGTGAGCAGCTCACCCTAGACCAATTAACCGGCCTCGATTGGACCGACCCCCTGGTGGAGCTTCTGGTTTTGAGCGCCTGCCAAACGGCGGTGGGGAATGCTGAATCGGAGATGGGATTTGCCGGATTGGCGGTAAATTCTGGGGTACGGTCGGCGATGGCAAGCCTATGGAGGGTGAGCGATCGCGGCACCCTGGCACTGATGGGGGAATTTTATCGTCAGCTCAAGCAAGCCCCCACCCGAGCCGATGCCCTGCGGGAAACCCAGCTCGCCCTGTTACGGGGAGCCGTGGTGGTAGAGGGCGATCGCATCACCCGCGGCACCCGTGGCGGCGGCATTCCTCTACCCCAAACCTTGCAGACTACCGGTCGAGAATCCCTGGAACATCCCTACTATTGGGCTGCCTTTTCCATGATTGGCAATCCCTGGTGATGCCAGTGATTGCTGGTAGTTCTGGTGATTGCTGGCCATTAAACCTAGCTATTAAACCTAGTCACTAAACAACGAGCCCCCTATGATGCCCCATCAACACCACACTTTGACCCATCATTTAGGGGCCCTTGCCCAGGGGCTCAGTTCCCTGGCGATCACCCTAGGGATGATGGTGGGAGCCACCGGCGCGATCGCCATGCCCACCGCGGCCAACCGCACCACCCCAAACCCCGCCGTCACCGTATCGCGGCTGGAAAGTGTATGGGAAGGGCAATATGAAGACTATTTCGAGCGGGACCTGGAGTCCACCACCCAAACCCCCGGCACCATCGCCGCCACCCTAAGGCGATCGCGCGTTCAAACCGGCCGCACCTCCGCCGTGATCTACGCCATGCCAGAACCCTATGGGCTGGAATTACGACTCGTGACCGAAGCCGGGGAAGTGGTGACCACCATGATCCCCGAGGCCAATGAAGACGCGATCGCCCAGGAAGTCAAAACATTTCGAGCCGCCATTACCAATCCCCTGGATCGTCAGGTGGGCAGCAATCAATACCTCATCTCTTCCCAACGGCTCTACCAATGGATAATGGCGCCCCTAGCGGATGCCCTAGCCGAAGCCGGCGTCGACGTGGTGATTTTCTGCATGGGAGAAGGGCTACGCACCGTTCCCCTAGCCGCCCTCCACGACGGAGAACGCTTCCTCGTGGAAAAATATGCCATTGCGCAGATCCCGGGATTTAGCCTGTTTGACGCTCGCCACCGCTCCCTCCGGCAAGACCAGGTCTTAGCCATGGGAGCCTCAGAATTCCAGACCAAAACCCCCTTACCGGGGGTGCCCATTGAACTAAATACCATCCTGGGGCGCGAGGCAACAGTGGGCTTTGGGTCAGACAATGCAGCGGATCCCTGGGACGGTACCAGTTTTCTGAACAATCAATTCACCCTGAGGACATTGCAGGAGGAACACCAAAGCGGTGATTTCAGCATCATCCACCTCGCCACCCATGCAAAATTCCTGTCCGGAGCCCCCGAGGAATCCTATATTCAACTGTGGGGTGAGCGGCTGACCCTAGATCAACTGACGACCCTAGACCTAACCGATCCCCTCGTGGAGCTGTTGGTGCTGAGTGCCTGCGAAACGGCCGTGGGGAATGCCCAATCGGAGCTAGGGTTTGCCGGCTTAGCGGTTAATTCTGGAGTCCGGTCCGCGATGGCCAGCCTGTGGGTCGTGAGCGATCGCGGCACCCTGGCGCTAATGGGAGAATTTTATCGGCAACTGAAACAAGCCCCCACCCGGGCCGATGCCCTGCGGGAAACCCAGCTTGCATTGCTGCGGGGAACCGTCGTCGTCGAGGGTGATCGCATCACCCGGGGCACCCGAGGCGGCGGCATCCCCCTCCCCCTAACCCTGCAGACCGCCGGTCGAGAATCCCTAGAACATCCCTACTATTGGGCCGCCTTCTCCATGATTGGCAATCCTTGGTAAATCGGGCGATAGAGTCTAGTGATTAACCTCTGGTGACTATAAGGATGAGCCCCATGCAATGTCCCCCTAATGTAAATCTCCCCATTGCTCGGGGGCTCAGCTCCGTAGTGATCGCCCTCGGGATCATCGGGTCCAGTGGGGCGATCGCCGCCGAGGCCGATCCCACCACCACCACCGCCCACAATCCCGAGATCACCATTGAAAGCCTTGAGGATGCCTGGGAACAGGAATTTGAAGGCCATTTTGAACGGGAACTGGGCACCAGCGTCCACACCCCCGGCACCATTTCCGCCACCCTGCGCCGCGCGGAAGCCCAAACCCGCCGAAAAACCGTCGTCGTCTATGGGCTCCCCACGGCCCAAGGGCTAGAATTGCGGCTCGTGACCATCGACGGATTAGCCCTCGAAGTTGCCATCCCCGATGCCCACACCGACGCCATCGAGGAAACGATCTACCAATTCCGCACCCAGCTCACCAACGCCGCCGAACGTCAACTCGGCAGTTCCCGCTACCGTCAACCGGCCCAACAGCTTTACCGCTGGATCATTGCCCCCCTCGAGAACGAACTCGCCGCCATCGATCCAGACATCGTCATCTTCTGCTTGGGTCCTGGGTTACGCACCGTTCCCCTCGCCGCCCTCCATAACGGCGAACAATTTCTCATCGAAAAATTTGCGATCGCCCAACTCCCCAGCTTTAGTTTGTTCGACACCCGGTATCGCTCATTAAAAAACTCCCGCGTCCTAGCCATGGGCGCATCCGAATTTGACGCCCTCAACGCCCTCCCCGCTGTCCCCGTCGAAGTGGACAGCATCCTAGGGGATGACACTGGTCAAGACGACCGGGTAGACAACTGGGAAGGGGAAGGATTTTTAAATGAATATTTCAACGAAGAAAACCTAAGGGCACAACACCAGACAGGCGACTTTAACATCATCCATTTCGCCACCCATGCGGAATTCCTCCCCGGCAAACCGGAGGAATCCTATATCCAAATGTGGCAACAGCAACTGCGCCTATCCGACGTGGATGACTTCAACTGGCACGAGCCCGCCATCGATTTACTGGTCCTAAGCGCCTGCACAACCGCCCTCGGCGATCACCAGGTCGAACTCGGCTTCGCCGGATTAACCATCCATGCGGGGGTACACTCCGCCGTCGCCAGCCTTTGGAAAGTGAGCGATCGCGGCACCCTCGCCCTAATGAACGAATTTTATCGGCAGCTTCGCCAAGCCCCCAGCCGTGCCGAAGCCCTACAGGCCGCCCAGATCGCCCTTCTCAAGCGGCAATTACTCATTGATGGCGATCGCATCATTCAGCAGACAGACGCAGACGCCCAAGGCGATCGCACCATCCCCCTGCCCACCGAACTCCACATTTCCGGTCAAGACCACTTTGACCACCCCTACTACTGGGCCGCCTTCTCCATGATTGGCAATCCCTGGTAAATTCCGAGGGGCGACAGCACAGTTGCGAGTAGCACTCGATAGTGGTAACTAAGCAACAGCGATGCCATCAGAATGCAATCAGGTTGGAGCCACTATGGAAGACTTACCCGACTTAGACTTACCCAACTTGGTAGAGTCCGTATTCGACATACCAACGATTGAGAAGCTCACTGTAGACCAACCTTCAACCCATCCGCCAAAAATATTGCTGTTATATGGCTCCCTTCGCGAACGGTCCATGAGCCGTATGGCTATCAATGAATGTGTCCACATTCTCCAGCGCCTAGGCTGCGAAACCCGCGTCTTTAACCCATCCGGTTTACCCTTGGTCAACGACGCTGAGCCCTCCCATCCCAAAGTGCAAGAGCTGAGAGATCTCATGACCTGGTCTGAAGGTCAGGTCTGGTGTTCACCCGAAATGCACGGCTCCATAACAGGGATTATGAAAACCCAGCTTGATTGGATTCCCTTAGCGATCGATGCCGTGCGTCCCACCCAAGGCAAAACCCTAGCCATCATGCAGGTGGAAGGGGGTTCCCAGTCATTCAACACGGTGAACCAACTCAGGATATTGGGTCGATGGATGCGAATGATTACCATCCCGAACCAATCCTCCGTCGCAAAAGCGTGGACCGAATTTGGCGAGGATAACCGCATGAAAGATTCGCCCTTCTATGAACGGATCGTCGATGTGATGGAAGAGCTGGTTAAATTTACCCTACTGACCCGTGACCGGGCCGATTATCTAGTGGATCGCTATTCAGAGCGGAAGAAAAAAGCCCAAAATCTAACTCAAAACCTATAGCAACGACAGCACCAACAACAATCCCTGACAGGTCCCAGTCGTCCAATGCGATCGCCACAAGCCCTGTGGTTATCGCTGCCCCGTGGTTATTGCTAACGATCAACGGCGCAACAGGGAGGGAACAAAGCGGCGGGGTCCAGCCTGGATCCCCGTTTGCACCGTCAATATTTGTGGCGGGGTCGCATCCGGCGGATACACCAGCTCCACAGTCACCGATCGCTGTTCCCCCGGCCGTAAATTCAACGTCGCCAACGGTTTACCCTGCTGCCCCCGATGTTGCACCACATGGATAAACCGGTCCTGGGGACGCCCATCATCATCCTGATATAGCAACCGCACCGGTCCCCGGAAGAAAACGCGATCCTCTGGGGGATCCACAAACTCAACACTGCCCCCTCGATTACTCTTCAACGGGGTTTCAAACAACAAACTCACCGGTTGCTGCTCCGCCGTCCGATTCACCAACGGTAACTTGAGTCGATAGCGCACCCCATAATTCCCATGGCCCAACAACGCCGTATCCGGATAGCGAGCCAGCATCGGCGCACTTTGCACTTGCTGGGTGCCATGGGTGCCTCGGGGCAGGGTGCTAATGGGATAGGAGAAACTACTGCCCCGGGCCGGAATCTGGAGGGTCGGGCGACCGTTATCCGTCAAAACCGTTTCCCATTGGGACCCCTGGGACACCCCCGCAATTCGACCATAGAAAAACCGAGGGGCCGTGCTATTGAGGGGGCTGGGGGGAATATCCCGGGGTCCCGCCAAAAAGCCATTCACCAACTGGACTTGCCACTGACGCAACGTGGGGATAGTTTCGCGACCATCGGGCGTTTTGGGGGAGAACATCGCCAGGCTAGCCAGATACACCGGGCGATCGCTATGGAGGTGAATCAGAGTTGATCGAGTATTGGATGACGGCGTAATCCGCCCCACCGGAATCGGCGCATTCATCACCATCGCCGCTTGACGGGGTCCCAGACGAATGGTTTCATCCCAAATCCCCCGCCGGCGATCGCGCAACATATCCGCCGCCACCCGACTGCCCGCCCCGGAAAAAATCGTACCCAGGGGATCCTCAATGTAAGGCGGCAGCTCTCGAAAAGGCGCTTCAAACCGGCTGATATAGCTAGCCGCAGCAAGATTACTCACCGTCGCCGGTTCCGGGCCAGGGTTATACACCATCAACCCTTGGAACAACGTACGCCCCTCCTCAGTGGCTGCGGCACGGGCAATGTGGTGGGAGAAAATATCAAACCGTCCCTGGAACGCAAAATCCAAGTGAGCCCGGGGCGATCGCATCCCCTTCGGGGGAAACGTGGACAGCAAAATACCCGGGGTACGCACCACCTCAGGGCTATTGCTATTGAACACCGGAACCCGGTCCAGGGTCCCGGTCAGGGGGCGAATCTCCCGTTCGATGCGAATCACCCGCCGCCGCCGCCGCACGGGACGAGGGGCCGGGGGAATCGGCACAGTATCCACAGTATCCAACAACGGCGGGGGAGCGATCGCCGCCGCAGAGGGGATTGGCAAGGAAACAGAGGGAGAAGCAGCGATCGGGGCAGGACTCTCAAGCACCGACAACGTAGCCAACACTGACAACATCAACGTCATAACAAAACTGATTAAATCCTGAAGTCACTCATCCATTTCCCCTCGCCGAGGCAACCGATCCGCCCAATTTGAATCCGTTGACAGGGCCCTACCTGGGCGATCGCCGATCCGTTCAGCGCCCATGATTCAGTTGACACGACCTTGCGACGGAAGCAAAGGGGCATGGAACAAGCCATCCGGTCCATGGCACCCTGACCTACTGAAGCATAATTCCGGTCCATTGATGCACCCCCCTCAAAATATGCAGTCAGCGGCGTCCCTGGGAAACGCCCACTCCCTGACGGGGATAAGGAGTTCTAGCGTTGGTCCTAGCGTTGGTCCTAGCGTTGGTCCTAGGGTTGACGCCCCACCACCTGATATCGCCCCAACTGACCTGCCCGATAGGCATTAATAATCACCCGGTAAGCGCCATCCTTAGGCAGCGTCGCCCGCACGGTGGAATTGGTATTACCTTCAGTGCGATCATCATTGCTTTCCAGGACATTACCATCAGGATCCACGAGAACGAGATAGCTGTCAAAATCAGGACTGTCTAGGTTGATCACCACCCGTTGTCCAGCCTGTCCCCGGAAATAATAATCATCAAAGGCACTGCCATCCCGGTTCAGGGTGCGGGAATTGCGATCCAGTTGCCCCGCATGGCGGAAGAGAACACCAGGGTCCTCCTCTTCTGCGGGATTTGGTGGCTGCGGCGATCGCCGGGATAGGGTCCCCCCAAGGCGTGCCCGCAGGGAATAGGCCCCCGTTTGCCCCGGGAAGCGACTATTGACATAGATCTGATAAGGACCGCTGCTGGGCAGAGTCTCCACAAAACGACTCGTGGTGCTGCCCTCATCAGCGCCCGACTGCACCAAATCCCGACCATTGGAATCCAGCAGAATCAGATAGGGACCAAATTCACGGCTGGTCAGTTCAGCGCTGATTTGCTGGCCGGCGCGGCCGTTAAAGGTATAGATATCGTAGTAGCTATCGTCAAAGGCCAATTGGCGATCGCCCCGCTGGAGGGACCCTTGCACCGGGGAACCATCCAAAGGCAATGGCCGACTTTGCGACGGCGTTTGAGCCGTGGTGGGCAACTGCCCTGACCGAGCCGAAGCCAGGAAAGGGGTGACACGCTCCGTCGCGATCGCAAAGCCAATGCCAATATTGCCATCGGAGCGCCCAGTAAAAATCGCCGTATTAATCCCAATCAGCCGCCCCTGACTATCCAGCAGCGGCCCCCCAGAATTACCAGGATTAATCGCCGCATCGGTTTGAATCAACCCCCGCTGGCTGTCCAAACGACTGACAACCCCCGCCGTAAACGTCCCCTGGAACCGTCCAAAGGGATTCCCAATGGCAAAAGCACGCTGCCCAACCTGCACTGAATTCGGAGGAGCAAACTGCACCGTCGGTAGATTGCCCGCATCAACCTTGAGCAGCGCCAAATCGAGACCGTCGATCCCCACCCCCAGAATCCGACCATTAAGGCGACGACCATCAGGCAGAACCACCACCACCGGAGATCGCCGGGATCGCCGGACCACATGGGCATTGGTCAAAATCAAACCCGCGCTATCCACAATGACACCGCTACCCGTGGATCGCCCCGCCTCAATGGACACCACCGCAGGGCTCGCCCGCTGATAGACCCGAATATTCGTCTGCTCCGCAGGACTGAGTTGGCCCAAAGGCTGGATCAGAGATTGAGCCGCGGGAGACACTGCCGCAGAAGACACTGCCGCAGGAGTCGTCGCCCCCGCGCGAGTCTCCCATCCCAACCCCATCCCAGCCAGCAACACCATCAGCACCGGCGAAACGCGAGACCAGGCACCATTGCCCCGGTGAAACGGAAACACTCGACGGGCGATCGCGCCCTTGCAGGGCCGGGGAAACTGGACAGTTAGCATCGGGGGGGACAGAACCATACCGTTTGGGAGAAGGAACGACTCAGGATTGCGGCATTACCAGCCACAATTACCAGCCATATTGACAGCCATACTCAGCTTAGCGACTCCCTCCGGTCGGATTCGGGAAATCGTGACAATTGCAATCTTGGCCGAGGTCTCACTGAGTCAAAGTCCCAGTCAGAGTCCCAATTGTGCACTGCCCTGAGTCGTTACTCTCCCCCCAACTCCTCCGCTAACGCCTGACTGATGGCCCCATAAACCGATGCCCAGTCCCCTACCGCCGTCTGTCGAAATAGCCGGGCAGTGGTATACCAAACACTATCGGAGCGATCGCACAGCCATCGCCAATCCGCCTGCCAGGGCAACATAATCCACACCGGTTTCCCCAGGGCACCCGCCAGGTGCGCCACCGCCGTATCCACAGAAATCACCAAATCCAACTGAGCGATCGCCGCCGCCGTCTCCGAAAAACTCCCCAGGCGATCGCTCAAATCAATCAGCGACCCATCCTCATAAAACCGCTGCCCCGAGGGCACATCCCGCCCCACCTGCAAGGAATAGCATTGGATTTTGGTTTGGGTTTTAGCCGAACTATCAGATTGACCCTCAGATTGATTATCAGACGGAGCGATCGCCCCCATCAGCTCAGCCACATCACAGGTTTTTTCGTGATATTGCTCAATCAGCTCCGGCAAATCCCGATAGCCACTCGCCCACACCAGCCCCACTTTTTTAACCTCAGTTCCTTGACCCCCAGTTCCAGCAGCAGGCGCAGGCAACTCAAAATCCTTCACCCGCTCCGGCACCTGAAGATACACCGGCTGAGCAGCAGTGGCTTCGGCTGCGATCGCCGGCTCCGGCGCAAAATATTGAGGCACACTCATCAACGGAACCGCCCGATCATAGACAACCCCATCCAACGGCGTCTCCCAATCCACAAACTCATCCACGCCCCCCACCGTCATCACCAACTCCCGCAGACACGCCCGCCCACGAAAAATCAGCCGCGCCGCCCGCTCCCGCAATCGAGGCAAATAACGACAAAACTGAATCGTATCCCCCAACCCCTGTTCGCTCCGCACCAACAGCGTTTGCCCAGTCAAATCATCCCCCGTCCAGCGAGGCTGACACTCCGCCAATAGCGACCCATAAAACGGCTGCCGTAATCGCCATTCATAGACCGCCCACCCCCGCTCCCAATTCCCCATTTTCAGGAGCAACAGCGCCAGCGAACATTGATACTCCACCGCCGCCGGCTTTTCGGCGATCGCCGCCTCATAAGTTCCGAGCGCCCCCGCCAAATTCCCCAACTTTTCATGGGCCCGTCCCTGACCGTGATACAGCTCCGCCAGGGACACACAATCGGGATGCTGTAGCCCCGCCCCATAGGTTGCCAGCGCCCGCAGCCAGTCCCCCATCCGCCCCCAGGCATTACCCAAGGACACATACACCGGTCCAAAGGTGGGATCCCGCATCAGCGCTTGGGAATAGAGCACCACCGCCGGATGCGCCTCCCCCGCCTCGTCAGCCATCCGCCCCAGGTTATAGAACGGCTCAGGACGATGGGGCAGATACCCTATTGCTTGGTAATACAGATCCTTCGCGATCGCCGTCTGCTTTTGGGATACAGCGAGGGATGCCGTCATCGTCAACAGGGTGAACTGATTGGGTTCGCAGGCAAGGGTATGGCAATAGGCCGCCACCGCAAGATCCGGCCGGCGATCGCGCCAAAAATCCCCCAATACTTTGTAAGGCCAAGCCTGGTCCGGCAAGGTTTCAATCGCCGCATACAACCCTTCCAATGTCCATAGCTCACAAACGGCGATCGCCTCGGTCGACAACGGGGTCACCGGGGCATCGGAGCCATGGGCAGCGACGAGCCAGTCTTCGTCCAACCAAACAGCCTCATCAGAGGCATCCGCTTGATCCAGTTGATCGGACTGAGTCGCAGAAGCTTCTGGCGTCATAGACCCTTCTGGCGTCATAGACCCTTCTGGCAAGGAATTTGGGCTAAGGGTCGGGTCTGAATCGATCTTGGGTTGAGTCATTCCCTTACTTAAACACTGTTCTTTCCAGGTCAGCAACGGATGAAGGGCTAAGGCGGGGATTAGGGAGTCAGCCCCATCGGCAAATCCATCGTCCTAATCACGATGATCGCGAAAGTCCAACAGCGATCGCCGCACCGCCTCGAAAACGCCCGTCCAGTCCCTTAAATGGGGCTGTCGAAACAGGCGCATCCCAGGATACCAGTCACAATCCTCCCGATTAAGCTGCCACCGCCAATTGGGCATATAGGGCAGCAGAATCCAAGTGGGAATCCCCAATGCGCCGGACAGGTGGGGAACCACCGTATCCACAGCAATCACCAGATCGAGTTGCTCCATCAGCGCCGCCGTGTCAGCCAAATCCGTCAGGCGATCGCTCCAGGACTCCACATGCCAACCCTCAGGGAGGGTTTTAATCGCATCCGCGTCAGGGCCCACCTGAAGGCCATGCAACGTCACACCAGGCACTTGCAAAGCTTCTACCATGGCCCGAATCGAACAGGACCGCATTCGATAATCGCGATCGCCATCGAGGGTGGTTTGCTGACCGCTCGCCCAGGCAATGCCCACCTGAAGTCCCCCAGGGCTGGGGAGCGTAGGCTGCCAATCACTGGCCTGGGGCGAGAGATAAGGAATAGTCGTGGGAATATCGGCAGTGGTACGGGTTAAAAACTTGGGCAGACTGAGGAACGTAATAAAACAGTCAATCCCCAGGGCAGCACAGGACCACGTGCCATCATCGCGATCCACCGCTTCCACCCCAGCGATCGCCCCCAACAACCGCACCAACGGCTTCGGGACCGCCACCTTAACCGTCGCCCCCCACTCCTGAAGCAACGGCAAATATCGAGCAAATTGCACCATATCCCCCAGCCCGCTCTGCCCATAAATCAGGATCGTCTTCCCCGTTAAATCGCCCCCCTCCCATTCCGGAACGGGCAAATCCGGAGCCGGCAACACCCGCGATCGCCGCGACTCAAAACCAGCAAAACCGCGCCCCCAATCCCCCCGATGGAGCCACACATTCGCCAACGCCCACCGGGCATCATCATAGGCAGGATCCAGCGCCAACGCCCGATTTAACGCCGCTTCCGCCTCGTCCAAACGGGTTAACTCGTAAAGTGCAACCCCATAATTCGTCCACCCCACCACCGACGCCGGCGAAAACTCCAACCCTTCCGCCCCAAATGCGATCGCCCTTGCAAAATCATTCAAATAAAACCAAGCATGGGCCAACCCCAACACCGGCTCCCCATCCCCCGGCAATAAATCCCGCGCCCGGCCATAGGCATCCCGCCCCCCAGCAAAATCATGCCCCTCGCACCGCAGCCGCCCCAAATGTAACCACGCCTTTCCCGCCCCAGGACAAACCGCGATCGCCCGTTCCAACACCGCGATCGCCCCCGCCTGCTCCTGACGCTCCTCCAGCCCCTTCACCCAATTGAAATACACCGGCATCAAATCCGGCACCACCGCGATCGCCTGCTCGTAATAGCCCACCGCCAGCTCCCAGTCCCCCAACCGCTGACACAAACCGCCCACATTGGCCAGCAACTCCCCCTGTAATCGCGCCCCCGCAGCCACTTTGGACAATCCCAGACGATAGGCCCGCTCCGCCGCCGCAAAATTCTCGATCGCCTGTAGCCCATTGCCGAGGAATTTATACCCCGTCGGATCCGTCGGATTGTCACAGATCGCCGCCTTACTGAACAGCAGCACCGCCTCGCGATCGCCCCGTTCCCAAGCCGCCATTGCTTCTGCCAACCAATCCGCCATGGGCTACCAACCGTTTCAATCTGCTGAACGTTGCCGACCGAACTTTGCCAGCCTTTAATATGCCAAAACCAATCCTTAAAATGGTAGTGGCTATGGCTCCCAACGGAGGTGGAATCCGTGAAAAGCAGCAAAAGCAATAAACAAAAGCGCCAGGAACTCAAAGAAGCCCGGCGATCGCGCGCTGAAAAACAAGCAAAACGCATCAAAGCCCACCGCGCCAAAACCCTACCCGCTGGCACAATCCCCGTCGACCATAGCCAGCTCGCCCCCAACAACAGCTACAGTATTCCCCCAGATTTCTACGTCGATCGCCCGTTCACCTGTCGCGACTGCGGGAAGGAGGAAATCTGGACCGCCGAGCAACAAAAATGGTGGTGTGAAGTCGCCAAGGGCAGCATCTGGAGCACCGCGATCCGCTGTCGCCCCTGCCGAAAAATTGAACGCGATCGCAAAGCCGAAGCGCGACGGATCCACCTAGAAGGCGTCCGTCGCAAAGCTCTGGAGCGGGGTTCCTTGACAGAGGAAGAGGCGTAAAGCACGGCAAAAATTCCGTTCGGGAATGGGCAATATCGAAAGCGACATCGAAAAGGAGGAATAAGTATTTGGCCAGGGCGCCTCGACTCGGTAGGTTGGATGGGAACAATCGGCTTGTCCTGGGAGTTGGGATGGATATTGAGTTCCACTACTACATGACCTATGCGATCGCCACGCGGGCGGGATTTTCCACCGACGACGCCCGAGTGATCGCCTATTCAGCGCAGTATGTGGACGACAACGAGCGAATTTTTCGGGTGCGCGATCGCCACAATCCCAGCGCCCCCGACTACCGCAACTACATCACCCAGACCATGAACATCCTGAAGCCGAAGCGGGAGTTAATGCGGATTTATCCCCTGTTTCACTTCATTCCGGGGGATCCCTTGGCGACCAGTGCCCAACGGCGGGACGGCAAATTGCACTGGCTGAACACAACGCCGGACAGCACCAATGCAAATCGGATTATGGATGACGCCCTGACCAGTGGGAATTTATATCGCATTGGCATTGCCTCCCACAGCTATGTGGACACCTGGGCCCACCAAAATTTTGTGGGTTATTACGATGCCTTCAACGCCATGCGCAACAGCATGTTAAGTATTGCGCTGCCGAATATTGGCCACGCCGATGCCAAACGACTACCCGACTGGCCGGGGGCCGTCTGGACTGATCGCCGATTATTGCCAGACCGCAGTCGTGTGGACAATACCGAGCGATTTATGGCGGCAGCACAGCGATTGTTTTATAAATACTGCCGTCACTTGAAAGTCACCGGCGAGGGGGATTTTTTACTGGAGACCACCCAATCGCTCCTGCAGGATTTACGGGAAGCGATCGGGGAGCCGGACCGAAAAAATCGCCATCGGGAGGAACGCATTCAGCGATATCGGGCGTTAACGGAGCGGGCGGACTATGGCGGACAACGGGTACCAGAGTACGATCGCGCCCACTGGTTGGATGAAGCGGTAAAAAGTCGATTTTTAGGAATTTTTGAAGGACCGTCAATTCCCTTCCGCCATTGGACCACCCGATGGCAGCGCCATTTTTGGAAACCCAACTATGAACGCAGCCATTGGTATCGATTCCAAGAAGCCGCAAAAATTCAGCAGGAAGCCGCAGAAGAAGTCGTCGTCGATGCGATCGTCAAACAAACCATGTCCCGAGAATTAGCACTAGAAAATTGGTAAGGCTAATTTTGGAGACAATTTAGCCTAATCGGCTCATACAGCAGCCTTCCAAACCCCATTCCAATCTGAGCCCGGGGGATGCTGCCGATAATGGGCAATCCGCTGGAGATAAAGCCGAGTCGGTCGGTCATCCGGAGCGATCGCCGCGCACGCCTCAAACCATCCCTGGGCCCCATCCCAATTCCGGTCATAATAAGCCCGCAATCCATCGGCAAACACCCGACCCAGGGCATTTTGCTGTTCGCCCAAATTGCCCGCCGTATCCAATAGTTCATGGACCGCCGTCGGTTCAGTGCTACCCGGCAACACCAACCGGTCAATTTCACGGGTGGCGATCGCCTCCCCCGCGGACTGACGAGTGGCATCAGTCATCAGGATCGTGGTGCCATAGGTTTTATTTGCCCCCTCCAAAAACTCCGCCACCTGCACCGCCGGGCCCATCACCGTATAGGACTTCAGGGTTTCAGAGCCAATATTGCCCGCCACCAACTCCCCCGTCGCCAACCCAATCCGAATACGAATCTCCGGCAACCCCTTGCGAATGCCCATAATATCCGGCAACAGCCGCCGCAACTTCGCCAACTGATCCAACTGTTCCAAAGCCGCATAACAGGCAAGCTTCCCCTGGTCCAACTCCGCCACAAAGGGAGCCCCCCAAAAAGCGGTCACCGCATCCCCAATAAATTTATCGATCACCCCGTTATGGGCCGTAATCGGCTCCGACGCCAGGGTGAGATAGCGATCAATCACCGACACCAACCCCGCCGGCGTCAGCAACTCACTGATATTGCTAAAGCCCACCATATCCGAGAAAAAGACCGTCATCGTCTCACACCGGGCGATCGCCTCATCCCCAGGATTTTCGATCAAAGTCTCCACAATCCGGGGGTCCACATACTGTCCAAACGTCGCCTTCACCCGCTCCTTATCGCGAATATCCGTTGCCAACTGATTAAACGCCGTCGACAACACCCCCACCTCATCCCCCGACGTAATGGGCACCGCCACCTCCAACTCCCCCTGCTCCAACTTTTTGGTGCCCTCCACCAGCCGTTGAATCGGTCGCACCAGCCCAAAGGTCACGACGGACGCAAACCCCAACCCCAACCCCGTCGCGATCGCCGCCAAAATCCAACTCACCTGTAGGGCTTGATTTTCATGGATTTCCGCCTCATGGGCCGCAACGGCCGTTAACTCTCCCAACTCAAACAAAATCCCCCGAATCCGCGCATCAAAATCATCCTCAAAATGCTCAAGCTGCTCATCCAAAACCCGCGCCGTCGCCAAATCATCCCGTCGCATCAAATCAAAAATTTCAAGGCTGCGATCATGGAAATCCTGATGATCCTGCTCCAGTACCCCCAATAGGGACTCCACCCGCACAAACTCCAAGCGATCGCGCTCCTCTTGCACCTTTTGGATAGCCAGACTGGCTAACTGCCGCGCCGTTGCCAACTCTTCATCCACCTGATCCCCCCGCTCCTCGAATGCCCGAATTTCAGAATTCAGTTCAGCGGAAGCAGCGGTATTCGTCTCCAAAATCCGCACCGCCCGCTCATAATGAATCTCCTGCTCCAGGGCATGGACATTGATAATGGCCACATGTTCCGTCAGCTTGGTGAGGTAATTGGCGAGGTCAAATAATTCACCATTCACGCGAGCAATATTGCGGTAGTTAATGTAAGACACCCCCAATAGCAGCGCCAACATACTGCTAGAAATACTAAAAATTTTGACGCTGATCGGAATTGAAAACCGTTTCATCACAGGGATAGAGTTGATTTACGTTTGAGGCAGTCCTAAGGCTGAGGCAGTCAAAAAAACGTTGAGTTTCAGAGTTTATTTTTGGATTGGGATTGATTTTCGGGCTGGGATTGATTTTTAAATTAGGCTTTACTTTGTCGTTAATTGCCAGACCCCATCCCAATCCGATGGCGGTGGATTATCCCGTAATTGTTCAATGCGTTGACAATAAAGCTGAGCGGGAGCATCGTCCTGACAGGCCATAAATGCCGCGATCGCCCGATCCCAATCCTGCGCCCGATAGGCCGCCAGCCCCACCCCAAAGGATTTGCAACGCTCCAGGGTAGACGGTGCAACGTCCTCCGTTTTCCCGACCAGCTCATAAATCCGCACCGGCTCATCCTTACCCACCACCTGAATCCAATCCAACTCCCGGGTCACAAACCCATCCCCCAACAGGTCGCGGGTCGCCGCCATCACCACAATATCGACGCCATATTGCTTACTCACCCCCTTCAACCGGGACGCCGTATTCACCGTATCCCCCATCACCGTGTAAGACTTCGCCACCTCCGAGCCAATATTTCCCACCACCAACGACCCCGTCGCCAAACCAATACACAACTGCAAAGGAGGCAAAATCACCGACCCCGAAAGATGCGATCGCACCCGCTCCGTAATCGCCATAAACTGATTC
>CAZZMD010000031.1:0-51674 GCA_964655355.1 uncultured bacterium | reverse complement strand
CTTGCAGCGTGGCCTTGGCCTGACGCACCCGTTCCGGTGAAAGCAACCCGCGCAGGCAGACGAACTTATTGTGCGTCAGTGACTCGAGGATACGCTGGCGATCGATTTGTGCGATCGTGTCGTAATGGAACAGGCTGGCGGCGAAGAGGGTTTGCGCTGAGGTTGGCGGCTGAGGGAGAGTCGTCATGGTGTTAGAGAAGAGTGAAACTGAGTGCGTTTGAGGATGGCAGGCACGCCTGCGACCAGCGTGTTGCGCTCGGCGGTCGTGATCACGCAGGCGCCGGCGGCGACGGTGGCGTAGTCCTGGACGGTCATGCCGTCGAGGACGTGGGAGCCGATGCCGAGGGTCACGCCTGTGCCGAGCGTAACATCGCGCCCGATCGCCACGCCCGGAGCGAGGGAGCTGTAGCGACCGATGGCACTACTGCTTCCAATCCGAACGCCCTTGTTGACGAAAACGTGGGGCGCCAGGCGGGCGCGCGCCGCGACAATCGCGCCGGCCTGGATGATCGTGCCGGGGGCGAGCTGAGCACTGGGGGCGATGCTGGCGGTGGGATGTACCAGCGTGGCACAGCGAATGCCGAAGCGCTCCTGGAGCGACTCGACCAGGTTGGCCATCTTAAAGCCCGTGAAGCCGATTAGATAGCGATCGCCCGCCTGTGGCTCGAAGGCCGACAGTGGCTCGATCGCTATGGGGTAGGCATCGTTGACGCGGTGCGGGTTAAACGCCGGGTCTTGCAGGCGCGCGAGGCGATCGGCCAGCGACGGGCGATGGGGCACACTCACCTCGGGGACGTTCTGCACGATTTTCGCCAGTACGCCCCCAGTGGCATCGATAACCTCAATCAGGTCGCCAATCACGTGGCTGTGCCCGAAGGCAACGTAGCGGGGTCTATCCATGGGGGAACTTCGGTGTTTCAGTTCAGGGTGAAGCGTCCCCCATTGGGGACAACCACTACAATTATGACCATCGACAATGCAGCAGCTAGCCCCCGGTGATGGAGGCGGTGATTTTGGTGGCGGCGGCGGTGGTTAGGCGATCGCAGTTTTTGCCGGGTCTCCGTTTTGGGCAACGAGGTAGTAGGCATAGCGCGTCAGCATCACATCATCAATGTTGCGTATCAATGTTGCGTATCAATGCTGCGTTAACTGCCTGAGCCCAGGGTGACCATTTTGTGAACGTCAACAAAATGGTCTGAGACTTGATAGCCAGAGATTTCGCACGCTGTTTTGGCTTTAGTGAGGACTGATGTCACCGAAGGGGTGGTGGAACGCCCACAAAAAAACAGCGGGATTTCTACAGCGGCAAGAAACGCCAACACCCCTTGAAAGCCCAGGTGGTGACTGACTTCGGGAGTGGTGAATTGATTGCGGTCTTCTGCGGTAAGGGGCGCACCCATGATTTGAGGCTCTTTCGTCAGAGTCAGGTGCATTTCAAAGAGCCCGTCCTGTGCTTAGCCGATCAGGGGATTCGACACCGCCACGCCAACAGTATTACTCCCCGACGTCAGCCACCGAGGAAGCCCTTGCCTGTATCGGAGAAGCAGTTTGTTGGCAGGCATCATCAACTTCGGCTTAGCTCTATCTTCCTGATTCACGCAAGAGGCCTAATCCCCTGACGCGGGCTTAATGCCGATCGCAGCAAAACACATTCGCTTTGACCAATGCCCCCCGTAGCTAAAGGTCACCACCCTCTCCAGCCCAACCGCTTGAAAAACGGCGGCTAGCTGGTGAGGGCGGTAGCCTTGGTGTCGCCAGCGCATAGACATCACCGCCTGCCTTGGCCCTCGCTGACTGATGGACGCAATCACGGGACAACCCGGCTTCAGCACTCGGATCAGCCCCTGCAACGCGGCTTCTAGATCGTCCATGTATTCCAGCACATGGGCCGCCAATAGCGCATCAAAGGTATTGGCAGCGAAGGGCAGGGCACGGATATCTCCCTGGCGTAAATCGAGTCCGGTGCAATGGCGATTAAGATGCTGTCGGGCGTGAATCAGCATGGCGGGAGAAATATCCACTCCGGAGATATGGACTGGCTGGGCGACGTTATCTAGTAGCGCCCGGCTGAAGGCTCCTGTACCCACCCCACAGTCAAGAATATGGGCGGTCTGATCCAGCTGATTAGTTTGCTCAAGATGGCTTAAGCAATTGCCCATTGCCTGGGTTTCAAACAGCTGTTGATAGTCTTGGAGCTGACCCAGACGGGCCAAATTATCGTGCCAGTGATGGGCTGATGAATCGTAGAGCGATCGCAGGGTGTCGATGCTGGGAGCGGTTCTCCAACGCCCTAGGGTTGGAAGGGTTGTAATTAATTGCATGATCAAGTTGACCCCCCGATTAAAGGGGGCGATTCAAAGAGGGCTATTGATTGCGTGGCGTTGATTGTTAGAAAGCGAGGCCCTGCCAGGAGCAAGTCGTGGCGTCGTCACTCTTGGGAGGGCAATGCGATCGCAAGCATCGAAAGCAATGTCAAAACAGTGCCAATCTCAAAATCCACTGGAGACTTCAGATGGGGACTTTAGAGGGGGATTCCAGAGCCTAGGATTCGAATTGGTCAGTCATTTCTTGCAAAAACTGCTGGACGTCTCGGCGCGATCGCAGGTGGTAAACCTGCTTAGTAGCTTTTGCTCGATTCACATACTCTCGATACCTGGGAGTGAGCTTGCTATGGCACAACCAGAGGATGTTGTAAGCGTTCAGTGTCCCTTTTAGTACTGAACTGTTCTCCGGCCAGCCCGCAGGCTTCACCCACCCCCCTTGGAGGAATCGCTTGGTGACCCACCAATAGTGTTGTGGCAGCGGCAAATCGATATACACCAGAGTGTCGGCGACCCCTAGCCGTTCCCACACGGTATCCAGTGATCCAAAGCCATCGATAATCCATTGATCTTGCTGCAATAGCGCATCATGGGCTGCTTTGAATTCGGCGTGGGGCACCTCGTCGCCCCCCGGTTGGTATTGGATGGAATCGAGAGGGACCCAGGGGACGCCCGTGATGTTGGCTAGGCGTCGGCTTAGGGTCGATTTTCCGCCGCCCGTGTTACCAAATACAGCGACTTTTTTCATCGGGGTTCTACCTTCAATACGACCTTCAGTGCGACCTTCAATACGACTCAGCTTTTTTCGCTACGATGAACACGATTTTTGCGTTACCGATGGGCGATTTGTAATCACCCGCTTGCCATTGGTAGTCAATCGTAAACCCCGCATCCGTCAAGCTTTTTTTTAATGCCTTGATCGTGAAGACCTTGACTAGTGGAAACAGTCCCAAAGCTTTCCCAATGGGGGCAATCCCCTTGAACCAAGCCATCGTATCTCCCAAACAAATGGTACTGGTGATGAATAGTCCGCCGGGTGGGAGCATGTCAAACACCTTGGCGATGACGGCTTCTTTTTTGTCGAGTAGATGCAAAATATTCAAGCCCAACACCGCATCGTAAGTGCGGTCAGAAACCTGCAGATCGTCAATGCTGGCTTGCTCAAAGGTGATGTTTTGGATGTTTTGGGCGTTGGCTTTCCCTTGGGCGATCGCAATCATGTTGGATGAGAAATCAATGGCGTGGATATGTTTCACATAGGGGGCATGGGTGATCGCTGTTGATCCAGTGCCGCATCCAAATTCCAGTACGGTCATATTGGGCTGAAAATAGTCCCGGGTGACCTGGAGTTTTTTCTGATAGGCGGCTTCGTCGGCGATCGGTTGTTTGGCATAACCGGCGGCGACTTTGTTCCAAAATTTGGCTGAGGTGTTCATTCTATTCTCACTGAATTGTATTAGCTGGTTTCTGTGTTGCTCAGGGCTGGGGCCCGCTCGGTCAAGCTAGGCTTCTTGTCGGTTGGGATAGGGCTTGGAGACGGGGTTGCGCCATCGCCAAGCGGACCAAATGATGAAGGATAGGGCTGCGATTTCGATGACCATATGGAAGGTGTCGTCTAAATCGGTCGTGCCGTTGTTGATCTCAAATAGGAGGGTCACGATCGCGGCGATGATGTTCGTCCAACGGTTTGCGCTATAGGGCAAGAGTCGAGACAGCAGGACCATGGCGATCGGGACTTCAGCCACAAATCCACCAAACAGCAACAGGTGTTCTGTGATTTGCATGCCATTAAATGTGCCGGTCATGGCCTGTTCAATGAAGCCAGGTTCAATAAATTCGTGGATATCCCGAAAGATGACGTTGAAGAGATAGAAAGTCCATAGTGTCGAGAGTTTTGCTTTGGTTTTGATCGTGAGGAGTTGCCTTTGAAAATTCATGATTATTCTCCTGTTTGTGTGTCTGAGGGGTCTGTTGGGCCGGGTTCCGTTGACATGACCGAGACGAGCGGCAGTCCCAAATCACGGATTTTAATGAGCAAGCCATAGAGCGCTGCTTGATCAACGATGGGGCCAGATAGCCGCGTTTCTCCGTTGGCTTTTAGGGCGATCGCCAATCCTTCAAACCAATGGCTCCATCGCGGATCAAGATGTCCCTTGACGCAAATTTCGTACTGCTCTGAGGGGGGTGTCGTTTGGATGGTTGGCATGGTGAAATCGACCCTTTTGATCTCGGTTGCAGGCGATCGCAATAGGGGTTGTCATCGCGCCGCGAACCGATCTGTCGTACAAGGCCAATTTATGGGGGATGGCTGGGGATGGAATCAGCCGGAAGGTGCAGGAGGGGGTGTAATTAGGGGGTGTAGATTCAGGCGAATTCTTGCTAAGGACATTAGTTACAGCAAGTTCAATGAACTAAATTCAATTCATTAGGTTCAATTCATTGGCTCGCACTACCGCTTCCATCCGATGCTTTACCCCTAACTTTCCATAGGTATTGGCAATATGCCGTTTCACCGTCGCCAAACTAATAAACAACTCATCTGCAATCTCCTGATTGCGCATCCCCGCCGCAATCAACCGCAAAACCTCAATCTCCCGAGGCGTTAACGGCTCCACGTACTCCCCCCCCTCAATCGGTGCCGCCATAACCGGTCTATTCTTCCCCTTGTCAAACGCCGCGAGCAGTCGCTGGGCATAATCGTTGCCCGCTGCCACCTGGCCGAGCAAAGCCCGCATCGGCTCCCCTTCATTAACAAACAGGCGCACATATCCCTCCGGCTCCGCCAACGCCAGCGCCCGCTCCAGTGCCCCCCGTGCTGCCGCAATATTGTTTTGGGCTTCACTCGCCAGCGCCAGAACCACCAAAACCTTGATCCTGCTGCCCGTGCGATCCTGGGCTTCGGCGGCGGCCAATAGTCGATTTAAGAGGCTGATCACCGGGGAAATTACCGCGTCTGTGCCGTCGCGTTTGTACTGGGCGATCGCCACCCTCGCCAGGGTCAAATGTTTATATTCGTGCAAGTAACTTGCTGGATCGTCTACCGATAATCTACAGTCCCGCACCCAGTCCAAAGCTTCCGCGAGGCGACCTTGCTGTAACCACCACCGCACCTTTAATGCTTCAATTGGACGCACATCTGGAACGGGCGATCGCCGATATACTCGCGCGGCCTCATGGAGCTGTTTTAGGGCTGTGTCCATGTCCCCCTGGGCGGCCGTTAGTTGGGCTTTGACCCGCCACCAAAGGGAGTCGGCTCCCGATATCAATGCTTGCTTACGCAGGGATTCCCCCTTGCTTAGGAGTTGATTGGCTGCGTCTAACTCTCCCTGTTCGTAGCGAATCTCGCTTAAGGCTAAATGCAGTTCTGCTGTCCCCAGCAGCAGCGGAGGGCGGTGCTGCGCTGCTAGGCGCAAAGCTTGCTCGCAGGTTTCAATCGTTGCTCGGAGGTGTCCCTGGGCCATCCCCATATTCGCGAGAATGAAGGTGGCAGAAATGGTAATTTGGATGCCGCCAATCGCGTGAAAAACCCTTAATCCCTCGGCGAATGATTGGTGTGCCGCCTCAACATTTCCGCTGGCCCAGTAGGCCAGACCTAGGATGGCGGCGGTTGTGCCCCGCTCGTAATCATCGGTGGGTAATAGGGCTAGGGCTTGTTGGGAATAGGTGATGGTGCTGGAGAAATCCCCCAGCGCTTGGGCCCGATAGGCTCGGGCATTGGCAATGGATGCCGGTAAGGACTGATATTGTTGCGCCGCTTGGGCCGTGGGACTATCCGCGATGGTTTGCCCTAGCTGGGCTAGTCGCCGTTCTGCATCCTGTAAACGGGCTTCAACGGTCTCGAGCTTCCCCGCATTTAACAAGATCAAGGCATAGACCACGCTCAAAATGGGGCGATCGCGAATCAGCGAGTCAGGGAGCGCCGTCATCCAATTCAGCACCGTCGCTTCCTGCTGCCGCTTGCGCATGGTGGGCCAAACTTGCTCAATCAGAGTGGCGGCCCGTTCAAAATCCTGAGCTGCGATCCCGTGATGAATGGCTTCTGCTGGCAAATCGTTTTGCTCGTACCATTCACTGGCCCGTTGATGCAGCGTCGGGATTAGGTCAGGTTGCTCCGCATGGAGGTGAGTTTGCAGGACATCCGCAAACAGGTGATGGTAGCGATACCACTGGCGCTGGTCATCCAACGGCACAACAAATAAGTTGCTCCGCTCTAAGGCCTCAAGGGTTTTAGGACCTTGATGCTGTTCGGTAACGGCCTGGCAGAGGGCGCTATTCAAACGGGTCAAAATTGAAGTTTGTAGGAGAAATTTACGTAAATTATCCGGCTGTCGTTGGAGCACTTCCTCCACTAGGTAGTCCACCACATAGCGGTTGTCGCCCGAAAAAGCGGTGATGAACTCAGATACATCGGTCCTTCCTTGTAGTGAGAGCGCTGCTAGCTGCAATCCTGCGATCCATCCTTCGGTGCGCTGCTCCAGGGCCGCCACATCGGCCACCGCTAAATCTAGACCCATCATCTGATTGAGAAACGCGATCGCCTCGTCTGGGGTAAATCGCAGATCAGCCGCGCGTAATTCCGTAAGTTCGCCCCGTACCCGTAGCCGCGCTAGGGGCAAGGGTGGATCCGATCGGCTGGCGATCACGAGGTGCATCTGGGGCGGCAGATGGTCGATCAGAAAGGCGATCGCGCGGTGGATCGAGTCATTGGCGATCGCATGATAGTCATCGAGAATCAGCGTGATATTTGTGTCGAGGGTATTGATTTCATTTACTAAGACGGTGATTAGGGTCTCCGGCTCAGGGGGCTGCGGTGAATTCAACAGAGACCATGCTTGGTCTCCGACCTCTGGCTGAATCCGCCGCAAAGCCTCAACGATATAACGCCAAAAGGACACTCGGTCATTGTCATTTTGATCCAATGAAACCCAGGCAATATTGTTGCGGCCTTGAACGGTTGCGGCGACCCACTCGGTTAGTACCGTCGTTTTTCCAAAACCTGCGGGGGCCGAGATCAGCGCCAGCTTGCCCGCGCTGCTTTGGTTTAACCGGTCAACCAGCCGCTGACGCGCCACCTTTTGGCCCTGATGCCGTTGGGGAATATAGAGTTTGCTTTCAAGCAGGAGACTCGCGACCATCGATCATTGGTACTCCCTACGGAATCGTATGGACTGGGACCAGGGGCATCTAGGGACTGTTCCTAATCTAACCATCGTCACCATGACTCCGCATCACTACCGATCGCGGCAGTTTGAGATAGAGCCCTAATGGGCAGCGATCGCCCTACAAATTCCTCTAGGCTAATCTGGGATAGCCTTTCCTCGCCCCCGCTAGCCGTGCCCCCTACCGATGCCCTCGCCACCTATCGCCGACACCTAGGGCAACTCTCTCTTGATCGCCCCATCGACCCCGAGCAAGCCAACGCCCTGCTAAAAGCTCGCGATGCGATCGCCGCTTTCCCCGCCGAAACTTTTTCGCCGCAACAGCGCAAACAATTGGCAATTTTGGATCGGGAACTGCGGGGCTGGGGCGATCGCATTGGGGAGGCGTTGGGCATAGGGCAGGGGCAACCCATTCGCACTCAGGACCAGTGGGGTTGGGGATTATCAGGGCGATCGCCCCAGTGGGACCGATGGGATGGGGTGGCGACGGGGGTTAATGCGGTGGCGCTCACCGGTTCAGCGGCTTTGATTTTGGATATTTCCTCAAAATTTCTGGTGCCGGGGATCGATTGGTTAGGTTCTCTAGCGGTGGTGGGGCAAAGTGCGATCGCCCTCTGGACGGGCAACGGTTTGATTACGGAAGGGGGGCGAAATTCCCTTAAACGATTTGCCATCAAACGCGGCTGGGGCGATCGCGCCTGGCATGAGGCGGGGGCATTGGGGTCGACGGCGTTGCTATTGCTATTGCTGGCGGTGCGAATCTTTGGTTTTTCAGCGATTAGTAACCTATACCGACAATGGGCCTGGGAAGAGTACGATCAGCGAGCCATGACGACGGCAACGGAAAATTTTGAGCGATCGCTATTATTTGACCCCAATAATCAACGGGCACAGTACGGCCTGGGTCGGCTATATGACGAGCTGGAAAATCATGGCAAAGCTCAGGAATCCTATCAGAAGGTCGTTAATGCGCCGCCGCCAGAAGATGCTAGCAATCCAGAGACACTAGCGTATTTACGGGCCGCCAATAATTTGGGACGACTTTGGATTAAGCGGGATCCGGCGATCGCAGCATCAATTTTACGGCGAGCAATTACTGCACTACCGGAAGAGGTAACTAACGAAGACGCTCCATTATCAGCCTCCCAAGATCCTTACAAAAATTTGTCCTATATCATCTACAAAAATCTGGGTTGGGCAAAATATCAATCCAAGCTTTATGACAGTGCAGAAGAAAATTTAAAGTGGTCCGTTGCCCTGGCAGAACGCTTTGCCCTGCCTGATCAAGGGGGATTGGCAAACTGTTTATTGGCACAAACCCTAGAGCAACTTAACAAAGCAAATGAGGCGATCGCGGCTTGGGAATCGTGTCGCGATAATGCTGGTTTGGGGGAGAACATCACCCCGGACGAAGAAAAATGGCTGGATTTGGCTCCCCAACGGCTGAAAGAATTAGAAGCGCAGTCCAAGCCTCAATAGTTGCACTGTCCTCCCATCATGATGCGATCGCGCCCTCGAAAATTCCCGTCTGCCCTATACCGCCTGGGGTTATTGCCTGCCCTAATGACGTTGGGATTCATCCTGGAAGTGGCACCGGCTTTTGCCCAAGCCACAGCCCGCTCATCCTGGATTTTTGCCTATACCCTCAGTTCCCCCAGTGGTGATGTCAAGGTGTTTCGAGGGGGGCGCTCCATTCAACCGATCTACAGTGGAATGCCCCTACGCCCTGGGGATTCGATTGAGTTGGGGCGATCGGCGACGGCATGGGTTAATTGCCCGGGCGGTCGGGGTCGGGCTAGGCGCGGGCGACGGGTTGGGCTGGGGGCAATCTGTCCGCCCCTGCAATTCGGGCAAACAGAACGGGGCGGCAATGAGCTGATTGGGATTGTCAATGGCGAATTTGAGGCTCAAACCTTAGTATTTGCCAATTTAGGAGGACTTTCCTGGCCAGCCGTGCCCGGGGCAACCCAATATCGCGTGGAAATTTTTAGCCAAGATCCATCGCGATTGGGTGGCGATCGCCCGGAAAATCTGGTGTGGTCCGTCGATGCCCCGTCAACGGATATTGTCTATGGCGGTGATGGCTTGGCGCCGGGCGAAATTTATTACTTGCGAGCAACGGCGCTAGAGGTCAGCAATGCTGTGCCCTACGTCCTAAAACTGCAAACCATGTCCACCTCCGACCTGGATGTGTTTATCACTAAACGCCAAGCAATTTTGAGAGATGAGTCCCTATCCAATCGCGAGAAGGGCGAACAGTTAATTGAGGTTTATACGGGGCTTAATAGTTCCTTGGAAGCGCCACAGGTTTGGCTAGAAGCATTGCCTCTAGTTCGATCCTTCCAAGCGTCTGACAACTGGGCGATGCAATTACGATTGGCGGATCTTTATTTCCATCTCAATCGGCTAGACGAAGCACAAACCCTCGCTGAAAAGATGTTGCGAGCCGCGGGGTACAGTCGATTGGAAGGGGCGATCGCCCAGGAATTGCTAGGAAAAATTGCTTTTGCTCGCTATGACAACCGTGAGGGGCTTATGTGGCTGAAAAACGCCCAGTCTCAATATGAAACGCTCGGAATGGATGAACTGGCTGCCAGGATCAATGCGGCACTGAATTAATTGCACTGAATCAGAAAGCGAGCCGAAACAGTGATCGCCCGCCGTAACCCTTTCTTGGTCGCCGATACCTTAAGAGACATTCCTTGATTGAAGTGGAGGTAAGCGGACTCGAACCGCTGACATCCTGCTTGCAAAGCAGGCGCTCTACCAACTGAGCTATACCCCCAGACTGCTGATGGTTACTGGCGTCTCGCCCGTTTTCCTCAGCCGCCAAAATATATTACAGGTAAATTGCGTAATCACAACCCCTTTTTTGAAAAAATCCGTCGAATCGAGGACACGAACCCGCTGAAGAGGTGGGAGCGTCCTACCCTGGAAAAGAGAGTTATTGAGCTTCTGGAACGAAAATTATGGCGGTGGTGGTGGCAACCCTCTATAAGTTTGTGCCCCTGACGGAGCCGATCGCCTTGCGATCGCTCCTGTTGGACCACTGCCGGGCGTTGGGATTGCGGGGGACGCTCCTGCTGGCAACGGAGGGTATTAATGGCACCGTGGCGGGCGATCGCTCGGCCATCGATGGATTGTTGGCCTATTTCCGGGAGCATTGTCCCCCCCTGGCGGATCTGACGGTGCGGGAGGCGATCGCCGAGACGATGCCGTTTCAGCGGATGAAGGTGAAGGTGAAGTCGGAAATTGTCACCTTTGGTGTGGCGGGTCTTCAGCCTTCGGAACGCACTGGCCATCATGTGTCCCCCCAGGATTGGAATGCATTGATTGCGGATCCGGAGGTGACGGTGATTGATACCCGCAATCATTTTGAGGTGGAGGTGGGTTCCTTTGAAGGGGCGGTTGACCCTCAAACTCAGGGGTTTCGCGATTTTCCGGCCCAAGCTCAACGGTTGTTAGATCCGGCTCGCGATCGCAAAATTGCCATGTTCTGCACCGGGGGCATTCGCTGCGAAAAGGCTTCGGCGTATCTGTTGGACCAGGGATTTGAGACGGTGTATCAGCTTGAGGGCGGGATTTTAAATTATCTAGAACAAATTCCCCCCGAAGAAAGTCTCTGGCGGGGGGAATGTTTTGTGTTCGATGAGCGGGTGGCGGTGACCCACGGGCTGGAGCCGGGGACTTACCAAATGTGCCAAGCCTGTGGCAGCCCCCTTTCGGAGGAAGACCGGCGATCGCCCCACTATCAGCCCGGCCTGTCCTGTCCCCACTGCGTTGATGACGGGCCCTGAATAAGCAAGGCCCGGCGAGGCATAAATCAGTGACGCTACGGCTGAATCGCTTCCGGCGGGGCGAAGCTGGAGAGATCGTCCTCGTCCTGGAACCCCTCAGTTTGGACGGAGACGGTGGCGTCCTGGCTGCTTTCGAAGGAGGTCGGCAATGGCACCTGGGTCGGTTGCAAATCTTGGGCGACCCAAGCCAGACTGCCCGCCAGAACTGCGCTGTAGCCCAAATATAGGTGCCAGGACCGCAGTGCTAGGGCCGTGGGATTGGGGGATTGATCCTTGAGCCACGGGGGCACCACATTGGACAGGGGCAGCGGCGGTAGGGTGTTCATGACCGCGGTCACATCCAGCTCCAAATCCTGCGCAATCCGCTGGATAAACCCGCGAACATACACCGGGGCGGGGAGTTGATCCGCTGCTCCCGTTTCTAGGGACACCAGATGATGGACCGGCACGTAGGTACGGTGGCTGAGGGTGGCGAGGCTTAGGGTCCGGCGCTGTCGCTGTTGGCGCAGGTAGGGACCCAGACTTTGCAGATGACGATCCCAACGCAGTCGATCCGGGGGCAGTTCGGGGGCGATCGCCGGGACGGCACTGCGGGGAAAGACGGCGCTGTCGGAATTGTAAAAAGATTTACTTTGGCTGCTCTGGTCACTATGGGCGATCGCCTGGGATTGACCCACGCCGGGGGCCGCAATCTGGACATGGCGATGGTGATGGGGAACCGGTTCTGCCTTGGCGGGGGGACTGGGGCGACGCTCCCAGACCACCGGCTGGGCGACCTTTCGCGGGACATCGATCAAAATCTGACCGAGCAGCTCAGGGGCATCAAAGGGATTTATTAAGGGAGATGCAATCACTTCAGCACTCGACATTGCTTTGCGTGACACTGCTTTGCTCGGCATTGCTTTGCTCGATATTGCTTTGCCCGGCTTTGCTTTAACCTTGGGCGCAATAGCAGGGGCGGCAGAGCGATGGGAGCGATGGGGTGGTAAGGGTTGGACCATGACGTTAGGGGGGGTAGATCGATGGGGAGTTGAGGCTGTGGGGCTGGGCGGCCGCGCCGGTGCGTCGGCTGTCCAAATGCCAATGCTTTCGGGGGCACATTGCTCCAGGTCTTGCAGTTCTGTCGCCAGTTCAGGGCTGGGAAGGGCGGCAATACTCGGGGGCGGGGGATGGACCAGGGGACCGGAGGCGGATCTCGGCGGCGGTGGTGGGGGAGGCGGCGGCGGCGGGCGATCGCCCTCCCGGCGGCCGGCCCGTTGTCCGGCTTGAAAGGCTTCCCGGGTCAGATGATCCAGGAGTTGGGCGGCGGTGGCCGGATCAGACGCCTTAAGGAGCTGTTGATAGGCCTGTTGGTGAGCCTGTTGATAGGCCGGTTGGCAGGCCGGTCCGTTGACCCCTTGGACTCCTTGTTGGACTCCTTGACCCCCGTGGACTGGCGACGATCGCCGCCGAGACCTCCTTGGGAAGGGGTGTCCGATGGGACCGTCGGCCCCGCCGCGATCGCCCTGGGGGGTACCCGGATCCGTAGCGGACGGTGAAATAAGGGATGCCCTAGCCTGGGCATGGGACGAACTAACCATGGGCTCTAGCTCTCACACAGCATAGTTAGTCCTTCCAAGGTCCCTCGACCTCTCCGGAGTTTTATGAAGATCCTCCCCATATCCTCCCCAAGCCCCCCTATCCAGAATTGATTCCGGAACGGTGCCATGGACGCATCAACCCACCCCCGATGGCCCACTGCTAGAACGATGGCCCCCTTGCTAGAATGGGAAAAGAATTAGAAGAAGGTGCCAAAACGCTGCCCTGACCCGTGGCAGTGGGTGTGGTAGGAGTTGATTTGCGCCTTGACTCGACTGCACATCACCACAAGTCGGCATGGGTGTCTAACGAATCCCCATGGCTGAATCTCTTTTCACCTTCCCGCACAGACTGTTTTTTGGACCCCATCAGCACCCTTGTCTTGATATCTGAATCAATATCAAGGCAAGTATCAACGTATCAATATCAATATCCTGCGGAGGCAGATAGGCTGCCGTTTCCCTGTGCAACTTTGGACGTTTAGCGCGGGGTGGATGGTTTCCAAAGTCTAGGGTTTGCCCAAGCGACTTCCTGTCGCTTTGGACTGCTGCCTCAGTTCTGTCGTTGCTCCTGGACACGATGACCTATGGGTCGTTCCCCTGCCCTATCTAGCGAATTCTGTCGCCAATTCCTATGGCTGTTCATCACCATCGCAGCCACTGTCGGGACAGGGTGTGGTTTGGTGTACTACAACGAGCTTCAGGCGGTTCAGCGGTCCATCAAATTGAATCAGCGCCAGGAGCTGGAGCAGAAACAGCAGTTTGTTCTGGGTGACTTTGAAACGGCGATCGCCGATCTCAAGTTTTTGGCCAGTGAGTCAAGTCTGACCAAAACGATGATTGCGCACCAGATGGATCATGATGTGGCCGGCCATGATGCGGAGCGTCGGCAGCTTGAGCAGATGCTCTATGAGTTTCTGAAAAGTAAGCGCCTCTACCACCAGGTGCGGATTTTGGATCAGACCGGCTACGAAATTTTTCGGGTGAATCGCCGGGAGGGCGAAGCTCAGATTGCGCCCACCGATCAGCTGCAGGATAAGAGCGATCGCCCGTATTTTTTCCAGACCCAACGCCTGAGCCGCGGTGAGATTTATCTTTCCCCCTTCGATCTCAATACCGAAAACGGTATGGTGGAGCGTCCCTTTGTCCCGGTTATCCGTGTGGCGACGCCTTTGATTGATGAGACGGGCGAATTTCAAGGCATTCTCATTTTGAATTATTTGGGGGGACGACTGCTCCGGCACCTCGAGACTACCGAACGCCAGTCTTCGGTGCTGCGCAATGTTGACAATCTCCAGATCGCGCCGATTCATACCCATTTGCTCAATGGCCAGGGCTACTGGCTGAATCACCACAATGACCAGCGGGAGTGGGGGGCGGTTTTGCCGGACCGACAACGGGATTCCCTGCCCATTCGTCAGCCGGAGCTGTGGAACGCGATTCGGCGGCGTCCTTTGGGCCATTGGACGACTGAGGACCAGATTTATACCTTCCTGAAGGTGCCTGTTTTAGAACTCATCCAGGATTTGAACCTGCAAGCGCGGGTGGTGGTGAGCCATAAAACGGCCAGCAGCTACAATTGGCGACTGTTAATCATGACGCCCCGGTCCCTGATTGGGGAACAACTGCAGCCCCTGCTGCTGCAGTTGGGGCTAATCCTTTTTGGGGTGATCGCCTTGAGTATTCCGGGGCTGTGGAGCTGGTTACAGACTCGCCAACAGCAGCAGCGGACGGCGAAGGATTTGGAGTCTTCCCAGCAGGAGCTGGAATTCCATGTGCGACAGGCGGACATCCTCAAGGAGCGGCTCTCCAGCCAAATCCGTGATTCTTTGGATTCCCAGGCGGTGATCGCCACCGCGATCGCGGAAGTATTTCAACTGCTTCGGGGCGATCGCTGTACTTTTGCCTGGCTGGATTTTGAACGGGAGGAATGGAATGTGGTCCACGAGGCTCGGCAGGGCTATTTACCCGCGTTCCTTAGCCGGACCAGTCGGCTACCGGCCCTGGTGAAGGCCTTTGAACGGTGTGAGCTGCTCCAGGTGGACGATACTGCGAGCCTGAAGAATCAGGACTTGTACCAGCTTTTGCAGGGGCGTCGCCATGGGGCGATCTTAGCCACCCGGATCAAAACCCAGTCCGGCACCGTGGGCGCGATCCTCTGTGGCTGTACGGTCCCCCGCCGGTGGAGCCCCATGGATGTGGAGCTGTTGACCGGGGTGGCGGAACAGGTGGTGATCGCCTTGAATCAGGCGGAATTATACCAAATGGCCCAAACCAATGCCGCCGAAGCAGAGGCGGCCCTGGTTGCCCTGAGGAAAACCCAGTCCCAACTGATCCGCAGCGAAAAGATGTCGAGTTTGGGGCAATTGGTGGCGGGGGTGGCCCATGAAATTAATAACCCGGTTAATTTCATCTTTGGCAATGTGGAGTATGCCACGGGCTATGTCCGGGATTTGCTGGAGCTGATCAAGGGGTATCGGGCCTATCTGTCGCCCCTGCCGGAAGAATTGGCGGAACTGGAGGAGGACTTGGATTGGGATTTTGTGCAGGAGGATTTGATTAAGGTGCTGCGATCCATGCGGGGGGGGGCAGAGCGGATTCGGGAAATTGTGAAATCCCTGCGCACCTTTTCCCGGCTGGATGAGGCGGAGCGAAAGTCCGCTGATATTCACTCGGGGCTGGACAGTACGTTGATGATCCTGGGGAGCCGGCTGAAGGCTAAGGGCGATCGCCTCCCCATCACCGTCACCCAGGACTATGGGGAGATTCCGGCCATTGAATGCTATCCGGGGCTGTTGAACCAGGTGTTTCTGAATTTGATGAGCAATGCGATCGATGCCCTGGAGAGTGCGACCCATGATCCCACCTGGCCCGGAGAAACCCCGACCCTGACGATCCGCACCCATTGGCTGGCGGACACCGAAGAACTGGAGGTGCAAATTCAAGACAATGCCATGGGCATCGACCCTGAGGTCCAGGGCAAATTATTTGATCCCTTCTTCACCACGAAGCCGGTGGGTAAAGGAACGGGATTAGGGCTCTCCATGAGTTATCAAATTGTGGTGGAAACCCATGGCGGCTCCTTAGAATGCGAGTCCCAACCGGGCAAAGGGGCCCTCTTCACCATTCGTCTGCCCAAGGTGCCGGCTCCCCAAGCGGACTCCCAAGCCAGCTTCACCTCAGACCCTTCCCAGAAGCCGATCGCGTTGCCATAGGACGCCCGGGGAGGACGGTTTATGGGAGTTGGGGCTGATATGTAACACTTCTTAAACTATAATGAAGGCCCCAGCCAGCGGACCCCAGGCTTGGGGATTCAGCCGGAATCTTGGTCTATATCCGTCGCCTAGCAAGCGTCACGGTTCGGGGGTTAGGGTCAGAGTTTTAAAGGTCAGAGAAGTATGCGCGTTGCGATCGCCGGAGCCGGTTTAGCAGGATTGTCCTGCGCTAAGTATCTCGTTGATGCTGGCCATACCCCTATCGTGGTGGAGCGTCGAAATGTTTTAGGGGGCAAGGTGGCCGCCTGGAAAGATGAGGACGGCGACTGGTATGAAACGGGCTTGCATATCTTTTTTGGGGCTTATCCCAATATGCTCCAGCTTTTCAAGGAGCTGGATATTGAGGAGCGCCTCCAGTGGAAATCCCACTCGATGATTATGAATCAGCCGGATAATCCGGGGGTGTATTCCCGCTTCGATTTTCCCGATATTCCTGCCCCTTGGAATGGTGTGGCGGCAATTCTCAAGAACAACGATATGTTGACCTGGGAAGAGAAAATCAAGTTTGCGATCGGCTTGATTCCGGTCATGTTGAAGGGGCAGGAATACGTCGAGGAGATGGATCAATACTCCTGGACTGACTGGCTCCGGAAGCACAGTATCCCTGAGCGGGTGAATGATGAGATTTTCATCGCCATGGCCAAGTCGTTGAATTTTATCGACCCCGATGAAATTTCGTCGACGGTGATTTTGACGGCCATGAACCGTTTTTTGCAAGAGCGTTACGGCTCGAAAATGGCGTTTTTGGATGGGGCACCCCCGGAGCGTCTCTGTCAGCCCATGGTGGATTACGTCACCGAGCGCGGCGGTGAGGTGCTGTTGGAACATCCCCTCAAAGAGATTTTGACCGATGAGAATGGCGAAGTAACCGGGTTTGCCATCCAGGGTTACAAGGGGCGGGAGCCTTACACCCTAGAGGCAGACTGCTATGTGTCGGCGATGCCGGTGGATCCCCTGAAATTGATGGTGCCGGAGCCGTGGCAGGGGATGGATTATTTCAAGAAGCTGGACGGGCTGGTGGGTGTCCCGGTGATTAACCTCCATCTGTGGTTTGACCGGAAGTTGACGGATATTGACCATCTGTTGTTCTCGCGATCGCCCCTGTTGAGCGTCTATGCGGATATGAGTAACACCTGCCGCGAATATGAGAATCCCGATAAATCCATGTTGGAGTTGGTGTTAGCGCCGGCGAAGGATTGGATTGGGCGCTCCGATGAGGATATTGTGGCGGCGACCATGGCGGAGCTGGAAAAACTGTTCCCCGAGCAGATTCACCAAGCCAAGCTGCTGAAATCTAAGGTTGTTAAAACCCCTCGCTCCGTATATAAGGCGAAGCCCGGCTGCCAGGCGTTCCGCCCTGACCAAACGTCCCCGATCCGCAATTTTTACCTCGCGGGCGACTATACGATGCAACGGTATCTGGCCAGTATGGAAGGGGCTGTCCTTTCTGGTAAGCTGACAGCGCAAGCCATAGACCGCGATCGCAGCAAACTCGAGGGTCAGCGCCAAGCCGCTTTGGCCGTGTAGGCCTGGCTGCCAGATTTTCCCATCGGGCCGCGGGGGTCCCTTGACGGCCCGCCACCGGTGCACTTGTTTGGGTGGTTTTTGGGGATGACCTCATCCCCTAGCCGCTGATGCCGTACTAGCTAAGCCAGCCCCACTAAGTTTGAGTTCTCTGTCTTCCCGCGACCCATCTTCCATGTTGCACCTGCCCGATCCCCCGAGCACCCATAAGAAGCTGGTCTCCTTGGAGGAATCCTATGAGGCCTGCCGACAGGTGACGGCGGAGTATTCCAGAACCTATTACTGGGGGACGGTGTTGATGTCGCCGGAGAAACGGCGGGCGATCTGGGCGATTTATATGTGGTGTCGCCGCACCGATGAGTTGGTGGATGGACCACTGGCGGCGACCACCACATCGGAGACCCTTGATGAGTGGGAGCGGAAGCTGGAGGCGATCTGGGAGGGGACGCCGCTGGAGGATGTGGATGTGGCCCTCGTGGACACGGTGCAGCGGTTTAATTTGGATATTCAGCCGTTCCGGGACATGATTGCCGGGCAGCGGATGGATTTGGTGCGCGATCGCTATGAGACTTTTGAAGATTTGCAGCTTTACTGTTACCGGGTGGCGGGGACGGTCGGATTGATGACCATGCCGGTGTTGGGGATGGCGCAGCCGTCTTGCCGATCGCCTTGGGATGATTATTTGAATTTGCAGCAAAATCCCGATGGCAATCCTTACGACCCGACGCGGGAGGCGATTTCCCTGGGGATTGCCAACCAACTCACCAATATCCTGCGGGATGTGGGGGAAGATCGGGAGCGGGGACGGATTTATTTGCCCCTTGAGGATTTGGAGCGCTTTGATTATTCCGAGCAGGAGTTGATGGATGGGGTGAGGGATGAGCGTTGGCGGGCGTTGATGCAGTTTGAAATTCAGCGGGCGCGGGATATTTTTGATCAGGCGACGAAGGGTATTCGGTTCCTCCACAGGGATGCGCGATGGCCGGTGTGGGCGGCACAGATGCTGTATAGCCGGATTTTGAATTCCGTCGAACGGAATGATTACGACGTTTTCAATAAGCGCGCCTATGTGCCCACCGTTGGCAAGCTGAAGTGCCTGCCGATCGCGTTGATGCGTGCCCAGGTGCTCTAATCGGTTCCGCAGCCCTCGACCGGTTTGATAAGACAGGTTCGACAAGACAGATAGTTTGAAAAGCGAATATTAATTCACCATGGCGACGGTCAAGACAGACGCGGACTTGCGCAATGAGCTGAACCGCCTGGATGGCAAGGGGTACAAGGCCTACCGGGATATTGAGGCGGTTTGGTACGAGTTTGAGAATTTTGATTTACGCATTGATCGCGCCCAGGGGGATCCCTTTGCGGCTCCCAGTGCGTGCCGGGTGTGGGTGCCGCCGGAGATTGCCCGATTCCCGAAGGATTGTTTTTCGTCCCCTATTCGTCAGGTGGCGTTTCGCGATTTTTTAAATCGGCGGTTTGCCCAGGCGGCGTTTTCTGCGTCTCGGGGTGGGGGCGATCGCGGGTCGGGTAAGAGTGGTCAAATTGCCATTGAACGCCCCAGTCAGGCGGTGTTGGCGCGATCGGCGGTGGTGGTTCTTCCCGATGAAAAAGACTTTGGTATTGAGGTGCGATTTACGGTGGGGCTGCCGGCGTTCGGCCGCCGGATCGCTGGGAGACAGGCAGCTAGTTTGCTGTGCGATCGCGTGGCTGATGTGGTGGGGCGATCGCTGTTGGCGTCGGCTTTGAATCTCAAAACTCTCAAGCAACATCTGGATACGGTGGAGGATAGCGATTGGTTGCGATCGCAGTTGGCCGGTCAAAATTTGGTGTCGTTTATTCCTAATGGGGCGTGCCTACCCCGCCGCAGTGGGACCGACGATCGCCCGGCGGAGGGGGATGTGGTGTTGTTCCAGTCGCCGCCAACCTTAGAAGTTAGTTTTGACTGTCCCCACGCGGGCAAAGTCACCGGGATGGGGGTGCCCCAGGGGATTACGTTGTTGGTGGGGGGCGGTTACCACGGAAAATCGACCCTGTTACAGGCGATCGAGCGAGGCATTTATGATCATTTGCCGGGGGATGGCCGGGAACGGGTGGTGACTGATCCCAATGCCGTTAAGGTGCGGGCGGAAGATGGGCGGTCTATCGTAGGGACCGATATTTCGGCGTTTATTGATGGGCTGCCCCAGGGCACGTCCACCGAGTCGTTTATGACCCCTAATGCCAGCGGCAGTACGTCCCAGGCTGCGGCGATTATGGAGGCGGTGGAGGCGGGCACGACGTTGCTCCTGGCCGATGAGGATTCCTGTGCGACAAACCTGATGGGGCGCGATCGCCGGATGCAGACTTTGGTGGCGAAGGAGAATGAACCGATTACGCCCCTGTTGGATAAGATTCGACTGCTCTATCAGGAGCGCCAGGTATCTTGGGTGTTGGCCATGGGCGCGAATGGGGATTATTTCGATGTGGCGGATACGGTAATCGCCATGGAATCCTATTGCCCGGTGGATGTGACCGAGCGAGCCAAAACCATTGCGGAAGAGCAACCCTCGGAACGGACGCCGGAGGGGGGCGATCGCATTGGGGCGTTAACGGAGCGGTTGATTGATCCCAAGAGCATTGACCCGAGCCGAGGGAAGCGGGATGTGAAATGGACCGTGCGGGATACGCGATTGCTATCTTTCGGCACGGAGGATATTGATTTAACGGCGATCGCCCAGTTGGTGGAACCGGCGCAGTTACGGGCGATCGCCTTGGGGCTGTTGGCCGTCAAAGAAAAATTGCAAAATCAGCGGTGTGATATGCCCGCCATTTTGGATTTGGTGCAGGAACATGTGTCCAGCAAGGGGTTAGACGGGCTGATGGGCGATCGCCCGCGGGGGGATTTAGCGCAATTTCGTCGATTTGAATTAGCCGCAACCTTGAATCGATTGCGATCGCTCCGATTGCGATAGGGGGGGCGATCGCCCTTGTTTTTAAGGTACGACCCCTTGATGCTTAGGGATGCTTAGACCTTGAGTTCTTCGCGGAGAGGGGCGATCAGATTTGCCTGGTTGACGACCAGACAGGGATGTTGTTTCGTGCCGTAGCTGTAGCCGGGTAAGAGGGGAAAGGCGGGTTTTCCGGATAGATCGACCCAAATCCCACCGGCGGCGTGGAGGATGACCCAAACGGCGCTGATATCCCAGACCTTGGGGGTGGCTTCTAGGGCTCCGACGGTGATTCCGGCGGCTACGGTGAGTAGGTTATAGGATGCAACCCCTACCGCTCGGATTTTGCAGCTAAAGGGGTGGGGGGCATGTTTCATGCTGCGGGAGCAGAGGCTAAACAGGCTATTGCTGCCGCGGGGGAGGCTGTTGACCTGGATGGGGATTTGGTTGCAGTAGGCGCCCGTGGGGATCGGGGGTAAATCCATTTGGGCGATCGCCTCACGCTCCAAATCCCCGGCCCAAAATCCATGGAATAGCTGATGGATGGGGGGTAGGTAAACACAGCCGAACACCGGATACCCCCGATAGAGGAGTCCGAGGGAGATTCCCCACACAGGAATGCCGCGGGCAAAGTTGGTGGTGCCGTCGATGGGATCGATGACCCAACACCAGTCTGTGTCCGGCAGGTGATGGGTGCCCTCTTCGCTGAGGATGCCGTGGGTCGGAAAAGTCTCGGCGATCGCCTGGCGGATCGCGGCGTCTGCCCAGGTATCGCATTCTGTTACAAGGGATCCGTCTTCCTTTTCGACGGCTTGGCGGTAGCGGCTATGGGCAACTCGGTCTAGAAGTTCTTTCCCGATGGTGTGGCTGGTTTCGGTGGCAAAGGCTAAAACTTGATCCCAAAAACTGGTCATGGCTGGGCGAAGGATTAGATCAAAAACTGCGACGGGGCTTGGGGGAAAAGTGCAACCTGTTGCTAAAAGGCTACTGCATCGCGGGATGTTGCTGGTATGGGCCATCCCATGGGGGTTGCTAATGGTTCTGCTGAAAGGGGGATCATTTTAGGGGGGATGGGAGAACATGCCGGATAGCCCTAACTATTCAGTACGGCCAGGGTGGGCGGAAAACCGGTGAGCAGGGGAGAATTTTTGCGGAGATCGGGGATCGGTCATTTGAAGGAGCTGGTGGGCAATGCGTTGGGCTGCTCCGGGAGACCCGAGGCGATCGCGACCATTTTGGGCGATCGCGCTCCAGCGTTGGGGATTCTCCAAGAGCGATCGCACCGCTTTGATACCCCCTTGGATATCCCCTGCTAGCAGGACCGATGGCCCGAGCAGTCGTGTTTGGGCCTCGGCAAAGGCGGGGGTGAATTGGGGTCCATCGCCGGGGAGGATAATCACCGGTTGCCCTAACCCCACGAGCTGTTCCGTGGCGGTGCCGGCCATGGCGAGCCCAAGATGGGTGTCCAATGCCTGCTGATAAAACTGACCCTCTGTGAGCTGTAAAGTTGCTTGGCCGTGGTGCCAGTGGTGGGGAGGATCTCCCCGCTGCCAAGGGCTGGGAAGGGTGAGTTTGTCGAGATCGAGACCGGGGGCGATCGCACTGTGAAATGTAATCCCGCGATCGGGTAGGGCCTCCACGAGGGCTGTCGCCAGGGCAATCAGTCGTGCCCAATTGCCATAGGCTTCAGGCGGTCGTGAGCCAGGCAGGATAAGGATGTTGACAGGATCAGTCTCTGGGGGGCAGGGATTGGGCGCAGGGCGATCGCCCTTCAAATTCCCATTCAGCACCGGCAAAAAGCCATCCATCATCGGATTCCCCAAATCCATCGCGGGGATCGGCCAACGCCGCAAAATCTCCGTCGTCAGGCGATCGCGGGGAAAGATGGCTTTACATCGAGGGCGGGCCATCAACCATCGCTCCCACGGTAGATATACGGAGCCGGACCATCCTTCTGCCCGCCGCGATCGCAGGAATTGTCCGTCACTGTCCCGCAGATAATATTCCGATTTGGCAGTGCCCACAAACCCATAATTAGCCTGCGATCGCCATGCAAACAGCAACGGCACAATATCCCCCACCGCCAGCACGAACGGCTGATCCCCCGCCGCCCGGATCCCCGCCGTCCAATCCCGAACGAGCTGCCATTGACGCAGGGTGATCCCCACCAATCCTCCCTGTAAATCCCGCCAGAGCTGTCGGGGATCCATGTATAAAAAACCACCGGATGGCGGACGCGATCGCACGGGGCTAATGGATGCGATCCCCGCTCGCTCATAGGCTGTCCCCTCGCCCACCAACGGCAGTGCTTCTACGACGACAGATCGGTCTTCATCTGTGGCGACCTGCTGAATCGCTTGCAAAATTTGAGCCCCGATGGCGTCTTCGCCATGGCCATTGCTCAGCCCCAGAATACGGAGCGTGTTTTGACCCGAGGAACCGTTATCCAAGGTCGCCCCCATTCTGACTGTGCTCAGCCATTGGAAGTCGCGATCGCACTGAATCGTTCTGAAATTTGGAAGCGGGCACCGGGAATCGAACCCGGATCAACAGCTTGGAAGGCTGTGGTTTTACCACTAAACTATGCCCGCAGATAGGTCCAAAAAATATGGGTCTGACGCCTAAGTCAGGACAACATATTAGCCAGTGGCGACCACAATTGCAACTTGTGCGGCGGCGGGCAATCGGTTAGGGAATCCGTGAGATCCGCACCGTAATTTCGGCATTTGTGGCGATCGCCTGACCGGCTAAATTCTGCACCGGTGCAAAAGCCAACTGGGCTAAATATCCCTTCAACACCGTCGCAATTTGAGGATCCACTCCCGCCGTCACAATACTGATTTCTTCCCCCCCCGTCGTCGGCGAGTCGGGCACCACCGTCCCGTCCTGCAACACCGCCACCCGCGCCACCACCGGGCGATCGCTCCATTGGGCAATGTCGACGGCGATCGTTGCGGTCCCATTGCCCTGCAATACCAGCGCGCCCACCGCTTCATCCCCCAAGCGACCCGTGTTATCCACCGTCACCGATGCCACCTGAAATTGAAGCGAAAGCCCTGTCGGTCCAGGGTTAGGACTCGGATTGGGACTAGGAGCTGGAGATGGGTTGGGGCTTGGATTAGGACTGGGGTTAGGGCTTGGATTGGGACTGGGGTTAGGGCTTGGATTGGGACTGGGGTTAGGGCTCGGATTGGGGCTTGGATTAGGACTGGGATTGGGGCTTGGATTAGGAGACGGGTTGGGACTGGGAACTGGAGAAGGGGATGGGATTGGCGAGGGCGTTGGCGAAGGCTGGGGTGTGGGAGATGGACTGGGGATCGATCGGGGAGAGGGGGTTGGTGTGCTTTGGGGTTGGGGACCGCGGTTGGGACGGCTGGGGGTTGGGGCGATCGCCCGTTGTGCCACAGATGGGGTCGGAGCCGGCGACGGTGTGGGCGGTGAGGGCGCTGGGGATGCGGTAGGGGGTGCTGATCCCGGGGCGATCGCTGCCTCTGGAGTATTGGGAGCGGGCGGCGGCGGTAAGCGTTGCTCCGTCGGCACCAGCGCCACCGGCATTAATCGCTGACGCTCCTGGGGATCAGCGCTTGTTGGGGCGGCTAACCCCTGCAAAATCCAATAGGCGAGCCCCCCATGGATCGCCACCGCACCAACGGCGATCGCCCCCCATAACTTGCCGGACCAATGCCATTGGGGCATCCCATCCAACCGCTGCGACGGCGATCGCCAGGGAGCCCGCCATTGGTCCTGTCCCCATTGTTTGATGCGACTAATGCTGATTCGGCTATTCCATTGCGATTTTTGCGTTTCCATAGGGCTGTTCCATCGGGCTACTGCTAACCCGCTCCCAAAAGCTCACCCTCGATTTATCATAAGAAGACTTTAAGTAAAACTGCCGTTAACATCGCTGCCGTCCCCAGCGACGACTCAGCAATCCATCTGCAATACAGACTGCAATACCGATAAAAATTAGCCATGACCAGCGCCGCCACCTCCCCTAACCCTACCGCTCCGACCGTCGAGCCCATTGATGCGATGGAGTTTTTCCGCCGTAGTGCCGGCCATTGGCGATCGCAGCGGACTACCCACCATCTGCCATTCCGTCGCTCCGAAATTGGTGAATCCAACATCACCGTCAGCATCCTGGAAGCGGACGATCCCAAAGTGGTGGCAATCTGCGAAATGCACAACATTGACCCCGCCCAAGCTGCCGGTGGCGCCAACGTCACCTGGAAAAGCCTGATGGCTTGGGATACGGAAGATGATAACCACGATAGCGCCAGCGTTATGGTCATCGTTCCCGATACCGATAATCCCTATGCCGGCAAATTGCTGCGGGAACGGGGCTATGCTGAATCCGACCCCGTGGCTGGGCAATACAACATGGACGCTGAGAATGGTCTGGTGCTCACCACCGAATATGAGACCATGAGTTCCGTGGAGCGATTCTGGTTCACTGGGGACAACATGCGCATGCGCACCAGTACCCTGAAGCGGTTCGGTGGCTTTAATACCGCCACGTTCTGCACCGAAGTACGCGTTGACGCCCCCGACGAACAGCCGGTTAAAGCTCAGGCGATCGCCCCCAAGATTGCCCTATCCACCCTGGGCTGGTAATTTAAAACCTTAATGGGTAAGTAACAAAACATTACAGCCCATTAATCATCCTGGGAAATGCCCAGAGAATAATGGGACGACTGGCTAAGACGCCTAAATTAGGGAGCTGCTCTAGCAACAGCGTGCAGTGTGATCCGGTTACGGTGCTCGCTGAACCCTAGAAACGCCGTCCACTGCACCCGTTAAAGGGTCCGCCAACGCCTCTGACTCGACTACTCTGACTCGGTTATTCTGACTCGGTCCGGTCGATCAGGCGATCGCAGCCCTTGGGCAGTTCTAATAATTTGAGACCTATAGAGACTACGGAGACTCAGACGTGGCAATACCCCTGCTGAACTATTCCCCTTCCAGCCAAAACGCGCGCGTGGCCGGTTACGAAGTGGACGGCTCTGATCAACCTCGGATTTACGACGTGGAGAACGTCCTGTCCGACAGCGCCATGGATGACCTGATCTGGGCGGCCTATCGCCAGGTCTTCAGTGAGCATCAAATCATCTCCGGTACCCGCCAGACTTTCCTGGAGTCCCAGCTGCGGAACGGTCAAATCACCGTTAAGGAATTCATGAAAGGGTTGGTCATCTCTGACACCTTCCTGCGGTTGAACCTGGAGACCAACAGCAACTATCGCTTTGTAGAAATCTGTGTTCAGCGTCTGCTGGGTCGCGATGTCTACAGCAAAGATGAGAGCATCGCCTGGTCGATCTACATTCCCACCAAAGGTGTTGCAGGCTTCATTGATGCCCTGCAGGCTAGCGATGAGTACGAAGAGAACTTTGGCGACAGCATTGTTCCTTACCAGCGTCGTCGGGTATTGCCCCAGCGCGACGGTGGCGAGACTCCCTTCAACCTGAAGACCCCCCGTTACGGTGCTTACCACCGCAACCAATTGGGCTTCCCTCAGTTGATTTGGCAGAACCCTGTCAAGGCATTCAAGCCCCAGGAATCCAAGCCTACCGCTGGCAACCCGGCGCTGTATCTGGATATGGCCCGTTCCGTGACCCCCGCAGGCTTGACGACTCCTCGCGTTACTGTGGGCTCCCTGCAAATTGCTGCGCCTTATCGCAAGGTGCCTGCTAACGTGTAGGACCGCATTTTGGGCGGAGGGGTGGCTTCGGTTTGCCCTCCGCTCTGGGCTTGCGATCGATGCGAGCGTTACGCAGAAACAACGCGGAAATCAGAAAACGCACCTCCCCTGAAACTCTGGGAAGGTGCGCTTTCTGTTGGGGCTTTTTTTGATGATTTTCTTTGACGATGTGTTTAGCGACGTAGCGACGTGAAAAAGCCGGGGAATACGAGAGGCTTCCCCGGCCAGAAAATTATCCTTCGTCTGCGTGCTCTAGGGAGCTGCCTAGGGAGTGCCTAGAGACCAGCGCCGGAGTTCCGCAGCTCCATAAAGGAGGTGTTGTAGGGGTTGGGCATGTCCACGGTCCGAATGGTGGGATCGGATGTGCTTTGCTGGCGCAGTACGTCTTGGGTAAGTTCTTGGATATTTTCGGCGTCCTGGGTGATTTCATTCTCCGTGAAACCCACGCCAAAGATCCAAGCTAGGGTGCGACCGACGCCGCGGTTGTCGGGATAGTCTTTGCTGTGGTCGAAGTAGGCTTCGTCGTAGGCTTCGTTGATGGTGGGGATGCGCTCGAATTCGACGCGCTCGGCGACGGGACCGCGATCGCTCTGGTTACGGTTGTCACGGTTGGGCTCGGTGACCCGCTGGGCCTGGGCGGGGGCGATCGCCCCGAGGACCAATCCTGCCGCTAAACTACCGATTGCGGCTTTGGCTAAAAACCCGTTCCGTCCCATAATCTCGTCCTCGTTCCCACAAAAGCACGTTAATGTTCTGCCCCGATGGTGACATATTCTTAAGCGAGTAGCCAGCCCCTGCCCTATGGAAGGCTTTCTAAGGGATCGGCATAGGGGGGAATGTTGGGATATTAGACGGGTTGTTCGATGGGTTAATTCGATGGTTTTGGGGCGGCGTCGGGGGGGATTTGTTCTAGGGCGATTAGGGTTTCCATAATGGTTTTGGCGGGATGGGCGGCGACGACGCCACCGGAGCCTCCCTGGGGTTCGTCCACAATGACGGCGACCACGTAGCGCGGGTTGGAGGCGGGGAGGATGCCGACAAAACTGGCGATGATGGCTCCTTTGCGATAGACGCCGCCGCTGCCGATTTTTTGGGACGTTCCGGTTTTGCCGGCGATGCGATAGCCGGGGATCTGTGCCCGTTTGGCGGTTCCCGATTCCACGACCCCTTCCATCATTTCCACCACTTGCTGGGTGGTGATTTTGGAAAAGAGGCGGGCGGGGCGCGATCGATAGGGTTGCCAATAGAGTTGATCGTCGTCTGTCATGAGCCCTTCCACGACGTGGGGGGTTACCAGGCTGCCCCCATTGGCGAGGCTGCCAATCATTTGCACCAGTTGGAGGGGGGTGACGGAAAAGCCTTGGCCGAACGCCGTGGTGGCGCGATCAACGGGCGATCGCAAGAAGTCTGCGCGGCTTCGGACCTGGCTGGCGGCTTCAAAGGGGAGATCGACGCCGCTTTTTTCGCCGATGCCCAGGCGTTTGAGCCAGGTGTAAAAGGCTTCTGGTTTGAACCGTTGGCTGATGCGCACCATGCCGACGTTGCTGGAGTAGCGCACCATTTCCTTGACGGAGACGGTGCCGCGACCGGGGATGCGGGGATAGCCAAAGTTTTTGATCTGGCGATCGTAGATTTGGATGGCCCCGGGATCGTTGAAGGTGTCGGTGGGGGTGATTTTTTTCGATTCGAGGGCGGCGGCGACGACGAGGGGTTTGAAGGTGGAGCCGGGCTCATAGAGATCGGCGACGGCCCAGTTCCGGAAGTCGGCGATGTTGGCGTCGAAGTAGCGGTTGGGGTCGTAGGTGGGCACATTGGCGAGGACGCGCAGGGCTCCCGTGTGGGCATCCATGACGATCGCGGTGGCTTTCTTCGCCTTAAATTCGGCCATCACTTCATCGAGGGCAACCCGTGCCGCTCGCTGGAGTCGGGCGTCCAAGGTGAGTTTGAGTTTTAGGTCGTCCAGGTAGGTGAGCTGCTGGGGCTGATCGTCGTCGGTGTCGTCCCCCTGCCCCGGGGACGCGAGGATAAAGCCTGAGGCTGATCGCTCTAGGCGAATGGGGTCGGCGCTGCGTTGTAATAATTTCTGCCACCGCAGTTCTAAGCCCGCCTGGCCTTCGCTATCGAGGTCCGTGTAGCCCAGCACGTCCGCCATCAGTTCCTGTTGGGGATAGACTCGGCTGGCTTGTTCCACCAGCTCTAAGCCGTCTGTTCGGAGCGATCGCACCCGGGAGGCGGTGTCTTCGCTGAGGCGATCGCTGACCCGTAGACCGGTGTTGCCCTTGGCGAAGATTTTCATGAGCTGATCCGTGGGCATGTCGATCACGGGGGCGAGTTTTTCGGCGACATCCCCCGGCGGGTCGTTGAAGAGGGTGGGGTGGGCGTAGAGGGTATAGGCTCGGCGATCTAACGCAAGGACGGTGCCGCGATGGTCGACGATGGATCGACGGGGGACGAAGGGGGTGATGGTTAACTCTTGATAGCCTTTGGCTTTGGCTTGGAGTTCCGCCGCTTGTAGGACCTGTAACGTAAACAGTCGCCAGCTCAGCAGACCGGTGCCGCTTAGGAGGATCATGCCCACCATCAGGATGCGGAGGCGGGAGGGGCTGATGCTGCGGGGGTCGGGCCATTGCCAGCGCAGGGCGCGGAGGGTGTCGGTGCCGATCGCCTTTAGCCGTTCCATGGAGCCGGATAGGGGGCCCGATGGGGACGTAGAGCGGGCGCTGGATCGGGCGCGGCGGGGGAAGGGGGTGACGTTGGGGGGGCGATCGCCGGGTCTGGATGGGCGATCGCGGTAGGGCTCCGTATCAAAGGGTTGCAGGGGAAGCCGGGTGACGGTGCTGTTGTCGTCGGGGAGGGCGTTGCCCAGGGCTTCCAATTTTTCCAGGGTGCTGCGCGATCGCCGACCCGTTGTAGATTGTCCCACGGCTTCAAATGGCCCAGTGGGATCAAATGACCCGGCGGAGTCAAACTGCCCAGCGGGATCAAATTCCGATGCCGATTCGGTGGGACTGGATTGGGGGTCGGAACGATCCATAGAGGGGAGAGGGCAGCCAAAAAATGCTGGACTAAAGGAGGGTGCGGGATGGGGGTGCGGATTATTTGGTTTAATTCTACTGGCATTACCACTGACCGCACACCAACTTGGCACCAAGTCAGTGCTGGGTCGGTGCTCAGTCGGTGCTCAGTAAATGCGGTTTGCGATCGCGGTTTGTGACAACTAGCCCCAGGGGATAGCGATGAAGATTTTGGTGATGGGCGGGACTCGGTTTATTGGCGTTTACCTGACGCAGATGTTGGTGGATGCGGGCTATGACGTCACCCTGTGCAATCGCGGCAATAAGCCTTCCCCCATTGAGGGTCTGAAGCAAATTCATTGCGATCGCACCGATGGGGATGCCCTAAAAGCGGCCCTAGACGACAAAGTATTTGACATCATTTTCGACAATAACGGTCGCAAACTGGGTGATACCCAACCCCTTGCCGAAGCCCTCCTAGGCAAATTCGAGCAGCTTATTTATATGAGTTCCGCCGGGGTGTATCTCAAGGGCGATCAATTCCCCCACCTGGAAGGGGACGCCGTGGATCCCAAGAGTCGTCACAAGGGCAAAAACGACACGGAATCCTACCTCGCCAACCACGACCTACCCTTCACCTCCATCCGCCCCACCTATATCTACGGTCCCCTTAACTACAATCCCCTAGAAGGTTGGTTTTTTGGCCGCATCGTCCGCGATAGCCCCATCCCCATCCCCGGCGACGGCACGGCGATTACCCAATTCGGCCATGTCAAAGATTTGGCGTCGGCAATGGTCAAAACCATCCGCAATCCCAAGGCGATCGGTGAAATTTATAATGTCTCGGGCGATCGCTATGTCACCTTTGATGGTCTAGCTCGCGCCTGTGCCGAAGCCGCCGGCAAAGACCCCGACAAATTGGATATCCGCCACTACGACCCCAAAGACTTCGATTTCGGCAAACGCAAAGCTTTCCCGCTGCGTGTCCAACACTTTTTTGCATCTAACCAAAAAGCCAAAACCGATCTAGATTGGCAACCTGAATTCGGACTGGTCGACGGCTTAAAAGATTCCTTCACCAACGACTACCTCAAGAACGGCAACGATAAAGCTGCGATCGACTTCTCCTTAGATGACCAGATCCTTGGCCAGTAATAAATCTCGGGGACAGTAAGCTTTTGTTTCAAATTTGTAAGATGACTGTCAAAGCTTATACAGACTTGGGCTTGTGTAACTTAAGGGAGTTTCGCCCATAATCTAGGAGCTAGGCTTATACAGTAGCCATTCAGGTTTTTGACAGGCGAAATGCAGGAATACCGCAATACAGGCACCCGTTGGCAAGCCAACTGTCGGCTTCATGACGCACTGCTCAAGGCTAGTTTCCAACGGAAATGTAATAGCGAACGGGAGTTTGAATCCTATCTCAGCGGTCGCCTAGATTCTTGTCCCGAAATATTTGAACAGTACCAATTTATTTCGCAGTTCGCTAACGATGGGATTCGGGTTGAGCCTGCCTCTGCTTTCGGAATAGCCAACCGCCCAGACATGGCAATTGGGACAGACGTTACTGCAATCGAATTGAAATATTTCTCAGATAGTACCGGCAGCTTTAAGACTGCCATCGGTCAATCAGTTGTCTATCGCATCCAGTATGGATGGACATTCCTAGTCTGTGTGTTTGGTGATCAGCTAAGAGATAGGTACGAAGAAATCGCAAGTGGTAGAGACAAAGCTACGCGAGAGATTTGCGAAGAGCTCAAAAACACTTTCAAAATCTATACTTACTTTTTTCCTCAGTCCAACAAGCTTACTCCTGGAGTACCTGGGCATGTAGCTTTTTTCCCTGAGCCTTCGCAACCGCAAGGCGGTGAGCCTAATAGCACGAGAGAGGATTAGCTGGTGCCAAGTCCTCTCTCGTGCTATTAAGCCCTTAATCTAATATCTCCGCCAGGTTGAATTAGGAGACCCTTTCAGGTAAGAACTTTAGGCTTCGTCTAGGGCTGCGATGCCGGGGAGGACTTTGCCTTCCAACAACTCTAGACTCGCACCACCACCGGTGGAAATGTGGCTCATTTGATCCGCTAAGCCGGCTTTTTCAACCGCTGCTACGGAGTCGCCACCACCGATAATTGTGGTTACGCCTTTGGGGGTCAGCTCGGCCAAGGTGGTCGCAATGCCGGTGGTTCCTGCTGCGAAGGCGTCGAATTCAAATACGCCCATGGGACCGTTCCAAATCACGCTCTTGCAATCGGCTAAGGCTGCTTGGAACGCTTTGATGGAGTCGGGACCGATGTCTAAGCCCATCCAACCGTCGGGAATGGCGTCCGCTGCGACGGTTTGGGTGGCTGCGTCAGGGGCAAATTTGTCCGCCAAAACTACGTCGGTGGGCAACAGCAAATCAACGCCTTTTTCCTTGGCTTTCGCTTGCAATGCCTTTGCCAGGTCGAGCTTGTCTTCCTCAACCAAGGAGGAACCGACGCTCATGCCATTGGCTTTGTAGAAGGTGAAAATCATACCGCCGCCGATGAACAGCTTGTCCACCTTGTCGAGCAGGGTTTCGATGACGCCAATTTTGCTGGAAACTTTGGATCCACCGACGATCGCCGCCAGGGGCTTCTTGGGGTTTTCGATCGCATCTTGCAAGAACTGCAATTCTTTCTCGATCAAATAACCGGCAACGCAGGGGCTCAGGTGCTTGGTCACACCCTCGGTAGACCCATGGGCACGGTGAGCGGTACCGAATGCATCGTTGACATACATATCGGCAACGGATGCCAATGCCTTAGCGAACTCAGGATCGTTCTTCTCTTCGCCAGCGTTGAAGCGGGCATTCTCCAGCAGGACTACATCGCCATTGGCCATGGCACCGACCTTCGCCGCCACGTCATCACCAATGCAATCATCGGTTTTGGTGACCGGCTTGCCCAACAATTCCGACAGTCGACCCGCCACGGGCGTTAGACGCATGGAGTCTACAACCTTGCCCTTGGGACGACCAAAATGGCTCACCAGGATAACTTTTGCATCTTTCTCGATCAAATCCTTAATGGTGGGGAGGGCGGCCCGGATCCGGGTGTCGTCAGTAATCGCGCCGCTGTCATCCAGGGGAACGTTGAAGTCTACCCGTACTAGGACTCGCTTCCCGGCAACATCGGCGGCCGACAAATTTGCTAGAGTTTTCTTGGACACAGACAAACCTCCAAATAATGCGTCTCGTGGACCTCATTGTCCCTTAAATCATGTTCAAAACCGTCCTGTTTCCGATAGATCGATCGCAAGAATCGGTCGAAGCAGCAACAAAAGTTATCGAACTGGTCAAAACCCATAACAGCAGCTTGATCGTGCTGTCCGTTGTACCGGAATCTGGCGATTCTGATGGAGCCCATCAAGCGGCGGCGGAATTGTTAAACAGTGCCAACCGGATGTTTTCCGAAAACGGTATTGAAGCAAAAACCTTGGAACGGGAAGGCAAGCCGTCGTTTACCATCTGCGACGTTGCCGACGATATGGAAGTTGATTTGATTGTGATGGGGTGCAAAGGGATGGACCTGGCCCATGAAGGAGAAGGCAAAAGCACCAGCCATCGCGTCATTGATTTATCCCCCTGCCCCGTCCTGCTAATCCCATAGATTGATGCTGACGTGCAAACGGGATTCCTAAGGGACGCTGTCCCTTAGGCGGGGTCAGGGGCAGCGCCCCTGCAACCAGAATTTACGTCAGCGTTACGCAAGCGCACTAGAGTCCAAATCCAGCGGCACATCCTGTAAGCGCCCCGGACCTACTGCCTGAATCGCCTCCTTCAGATCGATCGCCCCAGAATAAATTGCTTTTCCGATGATGGCCCCCGTCACCCCAGTGGACTCTAGGGATAGCAGGCTTAATAGATCGGCGATCGAACTAATCCCCCCTGACGCGATTACCGGCACGCTTACCGCCTCCGCCATTTCCCGGAGCGCGTCTTTATTTGGACCGGACATCGTGCCATCGCGGCTGATATCCGTATAAACGATCGCCGCCGCCTTCCAAGATTCTGCACTCTTGGCCAAATCAACGGCGCGAATTGTCGACGTTTCCAACCAACCGCGGGTTGCCACATTGCCATCGCGGGCATCAATCCCTACCACTACCTGATTGGGAAACTCCGAACACCAATTTTCGACTTTCTCTGGCTGCTCCACTGCGACGGTGCCAACAATCACGCGGGATACCCCCAGGTCTAACAATTGGGCAATGCGATCGCGCGATCGAACCCCGCCGCCTACCTGGATTGATACGCCTTTGGGTTGGGCTGCCTGGGCGATCGCCTCGATTGCCGGGAGATTCGTTAGTTCGCCCTTTTTTGCCCCGTCCAGGTCGACCAGGTGTAGCCACTGGGTGCCCGCGTCTAACCATTGGGTCGCGGCGATCGCTGGATCGTCATAGAAGGTCTCCGCCTGGTCATAATCCCCCTGAAACAGGCGCACACAACGGCCGCCCAGCAAATCGATCGCCGGCAAAATATCCATAGGTTCGATTGAAGTCCTCTACTAATGGTGCCTGGTAATGGTGACTGGCATCAACAGACTAAACAAGAATTAGACAAGAATTAGACAAGAAAATGGGTCACCGTTGCGAAACCCTCACAGCCGCTGACCCATTGAGCAGAAGAAAGAAGCAGAAGAATGAAAAGCAGGGGATACAACGATAGGCAATGAAAATCCCTAGCTAAACATGCTGCTGACGGACGTATCTTCGTGGATCCGCCAGATCGTCTCTCCAAGTACATTGGCTACGGACAATACCTGAAGCTGCTCAAACCGGTTATGCTCCGGCACCGGAATCGTATTGGTGACAATCACTTCCTCAAACAATCCGCTGGAGAGCCGCTCCGTTGCTGGAGGAGAAAATACCGCGTGGGTGGCGCAGGCATAGACCGCCTTAGCCCCTTGGGCCCGGAGCAATCGGGCCCCCTCGGTTAACGTGCCGCCCGTGTCGATAATATCGTCCACAATGACGGCGGTTTTGCCCTTCACATCGCCAATCACATTGAGCACCTCCGCCACATTGTGGGCTTGGCGACGCTTATCAATGATGGCTAAGGGGGCATCGTTCATCTTCTTGGCAAAGGCGCGGGCCCGGACCACCCCGCCCACGTCTGGGGAGACGACAACTAAATCATCGAACTGCTTATTTTTTAAATAGTCCAGCAGGACCGGGGCCCCGAAAACATGATCCAAGGGAATGTCAAAATAGCCCTGGATTTGTGCCGAGTGTAAATCCATGGCTAGGACTCGGTTCGCCCCCGCTTGGGTGACCAGGTTCGCCACCAGTTTGGCCGTGATAGATTCACGACCGGCGGTTTTGCGATCGGCGCGAGCATAGCCGTAATAGGGAATCACCGCCGTAATCTGCCGGGCGGAGGCTCGCCGGCAAGCGTCGATCATGATCATCAATTCCATCAAATGATCATTGACGGGGCGGCACACCGGCTGGATGAGGTATACATCGCAGCCCCGAATGGATTCCTGGATTTGAACGTACAGCTCGCCATCGGCAAACCGCTTGCGCACCATGGGCCCCGTTGGCAAGCCCAAGTAGCGAGCGACTTCCTCCGCGAGGGTGACATTTGAGGAGCCGGAAAACAAGCGTAGACGACTGTTTTTCGCCACCCCCGGATGCGATGACGGGATCGGGGAAGTTGCGGAGCAGATCACAGTAGACCCTCGAGGCACATTCATGGCAATTTTATCACTGTCTTTCGATTTTCTTTCGATTTGATGCGGGAGTGAGTATCTCGCCGGTGGGGTGGGAATGGCGAGGGCGATCAGGGATGGGGGAGGCGATTTGTCAGGTTGGGATGAGAAATTGGGACGGGATGAAACCCGGTCCTGGTAGGAGCTTGGCAACCTGATGTGTCAGGTTAAGAAGTGGACAAAATCCGGTGGAGATGGTGACAGGGTCAGGGGGGGATCAGATAGGATTGAGGTCCCTAACTGGTGGTGAGATCATCCTGGTCGGGGCGTCTGTAATTTTAGGCCATGAAGCCTAGGGCATGATTGGCGCAAGTGATGCCGTTGGGGCTGGCGAGCGGAGCGGGTTGGATTGCCTCTGAGGGGCGATCGCCCTGCCGGTTGCCGTGATCCCGCCTCTTGCCACTGTGACATGAACCCCTGGGCGTTGCCACTTTTACACGGCCATTTCTAAACGGCCATTTTTAATCTGCCATTTCGGAACTGAGCTTATGCAACCGCCGCTGTCCGCTGGAACCGTTTTGCAAAATCGTTATCGTTTGGTGGATGTGCTTGGACAGGGGGGCTTTGGGCGCACCTATCTGGCGGAGGATCAGGGGCGATTTGATGAGCGGTGCGCGCTGAAGGAGTTCATGCCGCCGTCGAATGATCCCTATGCCTTGGATAAGGGACGGGAGCTGTTCCAGCGGGAGGCGGCGGTGCTATATCAGATTGAGCATCCGCAAATTCCAGAGTTTCAGGCGACCTTTGAGGACCAGGGACGGGTGTTTCTGGTGCAGGATTATGTGGCGGGACAGACCTATCGACAACTCCTGACGGCGCGATCGCAGGGGGGGCAGGTTTTCGCGGATTCTGAAATTCAACATTTGCTTAATCAGCTGTTGCCGGTGTTGTCCTATCTCCATGGGTTGGGGATTGTGCATCGGGATATTGCGCCGGATAACATTATTTTGCGCGATCGCGATCAGTTGCCGGTGCTGATTGATTTTGGGGTGGTGAAGGAGCTGGCGAGCCGGATTTATGATCCCAATGCGACGGTGGTCCAGGCGACGTCGGTGGGGAAGAGTGGTTTTGCGCCGAGTGAGCAGATTCAGACGGGGCGGGCTTATCCCAGTAGTGATTTGTATGCGTTGGCGGCGACGGCGGTGGTGTTGCTGACGGGGCGGGAGCCGCAGGATTTGTTTGATGATCGGGAATTGCGCTGGAATTGGCGGCCCTATGCTCAGGTGTCGCCGGGGCTGGCAACGGTTTTGGATACGATGTTGAGCCATCAGCCGGGACAGCGTTATGGGTCGGCTAATGAGGTGTTGCAGGCGTTGGCTGCTGGCGGTGGTGGGGCGGTGAATGCCACGGTGGAGGCGGCTGGGATGCCGGGACCGCCGATGGGGTCTGCGATGCCGGTGCCCCAGGATCGGACGGGATATCCGGTGCCTCGGACCGCGCCGCGATCGCCGGCAGCGGGGAATCCTGCGAGAACCGTGGCCATTGGTCGTCCCGCTCCCAAAACCGAGGCGTTGGGGTTGGACACTGGGTTGGCGGCGGGGGGAAGCTCGGATTATGTCCCTCGGGCGGCGGATGATGATGCGGGACCCCGATCCATTTGGGAAGGACCGTGGACGGTGATGGCGGTGGGGATTGGCCTGGTGCTTGCCACTGGATTTGCGTCCTGGGCGCTGGTGAATTGGCTGTTGCGACCTCAGCCCCAGGTGGTGGAGCCGACCCCGACCCCCACGGCGATCGCGAGTCCAACCCCGACCCCGACTCCCACGCCAACGGTTTCCGAAACCCCTGAGATTTATACCCAAGCCCTGGAGCTACGCCCCGGCATTCCGGTGCAGGATGAGGGCAATCTGAAGAGTAATCAGGTTTTGGTCTATCGCCTATACGGGGAGCGGGGGCAAGAGTTGGAGATGCGCCTGGCGGGGGATGGTGTTCTTGGGACGATCCTCGCGCCGGGGGGAAGTCCCCTGGGGGATGGGGCCCGAGGGGTCACCCAGTGGAAGGGAATTTTGCCTGCGCCGGGCAGTTATGAAATCGAGCTGCGCACGACGCCAGGGGTGCCGGAGTCCCGATTTACGATCTTTACGCAGCTCAATCCGGCGCCCGCGCCTACGATTCCGCTGCCGACCCCCGATGCCACCATTACGCCAGCGCCGACGCCAACCCCAACGACTACGCCCACTCAGTCCCCCAGACCGACGCCGACGCCCACCCCCACGCCGCAGCCGAGTCCCTCGCCGACGACGCCTTCGAGTCCGCAGCCGACGCCCCAGAGTCGAAGTTTTCAGGGGGTGGTTAGAAATAATCGGTCGGAAACGCGATCGCTGACAGCCCAGGGCAATCAGACGCTGCGGGTGACGTTTAATTCCCCAGCGGCTCGGCTAACGGTGTATGGCCCCGATGGTTCTCCGGTGAATGGGTTTGTCAATCGTCGGGATGGGACCGCAAGCTTTACCGCGCCGACGGCGGGCACCTATGAGTTTGAAATTAAGACGGATGTGGAGACTCAGTTTAATTTGCAGGTTAATGTTCGCTAAGAAGGTCCGCTAGGACAGTCCGGTAGAGGGCAGCTTGGTCATTGCCCTTTGCTGTTAGTGCCCGTGGTGTGAGTCCTTGAGGATGACGCCACGGGCAAGCTGTAAGAGCCGTAAAAAAAGACCGTCACCGGTTTCTTCGGCGACGGTCCTCTAGGGTAAATGTTGTAGAGGGGTAGGTATTAAGCTGGGGCACTTAGTTAGCGCCGTTATGCATCCCTAGGGATACCGCTTAGTTCCAATCCCCTGCGGGCATTTAGTTTAGCCTCGCAAGCTTAACCTGGAATTAAACTTCGAAGGTTTCTTTGCCGCTGAACTTGATGGTGGCGGGGTTGGGGTTTTGACCAATGCTGCGAGCCTTGGAACCAACAGCCTCCCGGCCTTCGTTCACCTTCTCGGGGAAGACGCCATCGGCGGGATGGATGAAGTCCACTTCGCCGTTGGGGAAAACGCGGTAGATTTTGTAATCTTCGATTTTGGGGCGGAACTTGGTGCGCAGTTGCTTACCCAAGGCGAGGCACTGCTCTTTGCGCGCCAGGAACAACAGGTTTTCCCCGGCATTCATGATGGCTGCGCCACCGGTGGGCATTTCAAAGGCTTGCTCTGATTTGCTGGTCCAGGTGATGGCGTACTTTTCTTCAACGAGGGCTTTGGTGAGTAAGCCGCCGGTGCTGCCGCCGAATTTGGGGGTAGCGCCCTGCAGACCCTCAACGGTCGTGGGTTGGTTCTCTGACATCAGCTCTTCTCTCAGTAGTCTCTAAAAAAAGTCTATCTAGGCTCTGTCTAGACAATTTACTCGGCATCGTAGCACCGCCCTATGGCTTGCTCTGCTGGGTTCTCGTTAACTGTTACAGTTCTTTATTTCCAAGGGTTTGCCGGGATCCAGTGCCACGTCACAATGGAGGGACTTCGCTGGGATTATTTGCCGGGATCATTCACCGGGATCAGGGGATCGGTGAGGTCGGTGGACTGGGGAGCGTTGTGTCACGGGACGGGGGTTGGGAATGGAGCGATCGCACGAAAAGAAACACGGAAATAGCCAGGGCAAAATTTTGGTGGTGGAGGATGATCCGGAGATTGCGGGGTTGATCCAATCGACGTTGGAGCGGGAAGGGTTTGAGGTTCAGGTGTGTGGCGATGGGCAGGCGGCGATCGCTCAGTTTCAAGCCTGGCAGCCGATGGCGATCGTTTTGGATTGGATGTTGCCGGGGTTGGATGGGCTGGAGGTGTGTGCTCGGATTCGGCAGCAGCCGGGGGCGGTGGACCCGTTTATTTTGATGCTGACGGCGCGGGGGGAGGAGTTGGATCGGATTATTGGACTCTCGACGGGGGCGGATGATTATCTCGTAAAACCCTTTAGTCCGAGGGAGTTGGTGGCAAGGATTCGGGCGTTGTTGCGGCGATCGCTTCGGGGACCGGTGGAGGGGGGGGCGATCGCTCCGGCAGAATCGACGCCGACTTACGAAACTAAGCATTTCAAGGTTGATTTGGAACGCCATGAAGCTCACCAGAAAGACGAGTCTGGGGCTTGGGATTTGCTGAGTTTAACGATGCTGGAATTTAAATTGTTGGCGGCATTTTTGAGCTATCCGGACCGGGTTTGGACTCGGGATCAACTTATCGATAAATTGTGGGGTGACGATTTCTTTGGGGATGAACGGGTTGTGGATACCCATATCGCTCGACTACGAAAAAAGATTGAAAATAATTCCAGTCAGCCGAAATTTGTGACCACTGTTGTGGGCATTGGCTATAAGTTCTCGGACTAGTTTCAGACTAATTGAGGACTAATCTAAGCGGTTGATCCAATCTTGGATCTCTTGATCGGTTAAGGCTGGTCCTTCTAGTTTTTCTGTGCGGAATGTTTCTTGAAATTGATGGTCTATGGGACAACTGGGGGCGGCTTTGTTGAATTGGAAGGTGTCAATAACAGTCAGGGTTTTGGCTTCTACTAAATAGGCTCGCGCATCGTTGTTGTGGGTGATTAATGTGTTGCGATCGCTGTCGGTTTCGTAGTGACAATTTTCTACGGCTTCGGCTGTGCGATGCTCTTCTAAACACACCAATAATTCGATTTGATTTACCGGTAATGTCACCGCTGGATTGGGGGGCCATTGTTTCACCGGTTGCAGTTGACCTCGGATGGCGATCGCGTCTCGCTCCTGATCCCGCTCGATTTCATGGACTACGACGGCTGTTGCAACAAAGGGATCCCCCTGGAATGTTGCTGCTTGGGGAATGGACCACTCAGCTTGTTGTTCTGCGGTTAACTCGCCGTTGTGGAGGGTGACGATGTCGCAGGCGTTGAGATAGGCCTGGGTTTCGGGGGCTTGGGGGGCTGGAGAATTGTTGGGATTGAGGTCTGCGTCGTGGTCTGGTACTGTGCAGCTCACCAATAGCCAAGGTATTAAAGGTATTAGTGGGGCGATCGCCCGCTTCACCGTCCTCTCCATCTCCCATGCCCCTGGCTAAATCTCAGTCTAAATATCAGTCCAAATATCAGTCCAACTTTAGCCAAATTTGTAATGCTTCCGCACGGGCTGGGTCACGGTCCAGGTGCAGGACATCCCCGCCGGGAAGGTGACCAGTTGCCCCTTGCCCACGGTTACCGGTTCGCCCCCGTCGGGCGTCACGGTCACTTCCCCTTCCAGGAAATAGCAGGTTTCTGCCTCGTCATAGGTCCAGGGAAACTCTGAAATTTCCTTGGTCCAAATGGGCCAGCTTTTGATCCCCAACTCCGCTAAGGTCGCCTCGCTGGGATCGGCATTGACTTGGATGTCCACCTGAATTGCCATCGCTGTATTCTCCTGCCCGATATCGGACGTAAAACCGAACTCGCTGGCTCAAGTTTATCGGGCTTCGTCGGGCTTTTTCCGCGTTAGGGTAAAGTCAGTCAGCGCCTTTGATAGCGTCTCTAAGTTCCTTCGCCCCTTCCCCATTTGCCGTGTTTTGCAGCATTGTTATTCCGACCTACAACCGTCGCCCGATTCTCGAAAAATGCCTGACGGCGCTGGAAACCCAGGTGTTGCCGGCGGGATCGCTGATTGAGGATTATGAGGTGATTTTGGTGGACGATGGCTCCACCGATGACACGCTCCCTTGGGTTAAGGCGTCGGGCGATCGCCTGTCCCGGGTGCGACTGTTTGAGCGTAATCATCAGGGACCGGCGGCGGCTCGAAATTTTGGGGTCGAGGTGGCAAAGGGTGACCTAATTATTTTTATTGATAGCGATTTGGTGGTGACCGATTCGTTTTTGGCGGAGCATAGTCAAGCCCTGGAACAAGCTTACAAATCATTAGGGAGCGATCGCTGTTTTACCTATGGACGGGTGGTGAATACGGCAAATTTCGACGATCCCTGGTCGGAACCATTCAAGGTGACGGATATGTCGCGGGCGTATTTTGCGACTGGGAACGTGGCGATCGCCCGTCATTGGTTGGAGGAGGCGGGGCTGTTTGATCTGCAATTTCAGCTCTACGGTTGGGAAGATTTGGAATTGGGGGTGCGCCTGAAACAGTTGGATTTAAAACTGATCCCCGCCCCCAAAGCGGTGGGCTATCACTGGCACCCGGCGTTTAGTTTGGAGCAGATACCCAAGCTGATTCAGCAAGAAATTGAGCGGGGAAAAATGGGGGTTGTATTTTATAAAAAACATCCCACTTTTGACGTAAAACTAATGATCCAGATGACTTGGTTACATCGGGTGTTGTGGGGGATTTTATCCCTCGGCGGCTGGCTTAATGAGAAAACCTTGGCACCCCTGTTGCAATGGTTGATTGATCGCGATCGCCCTCAACTTGCTTTGGAAATCGCGCGGATTTTCCTGAACTGGTACAACGTCAAAGCCGTTCACCAAGCCTATCGAGAAGCCCAAACGAGCTAGGGATCAAGCATTATTTATTTCTTGCCGTGGCAATGTTTGAATTTTTTGCCACTCTTACACCAGCAAGGCTCATTTCGTTTGGGTTGGAAGGGCGGCAGTATATCCCCGTCCGTATAAAACCATTGGTCGCCTTCCTTTAGAAATCGCGATCGCTCATGAAGCTGAGCCACGGAATTTCCCACCCTATACACTGCCACAAACTCAACGATCCCCGTGGTATCTCCAGCCTGACCTTGCTTTCGATCTACCACAGTCAGCCCCGCCCAGTTGGTTGTTTTAGCAGTGCTAGCAATCTGTTGTCGGCTGTTGAGTTGTCGATGTTTGGGATGCTGGGTTTTTAGTAGGTAATTAATATTTTTTGTGCAGTAGGCGCTATATCGCGATCGCATCAATGCTTCGGCGGTTGGGGCTGGTTGTTTTCCTTGGACATAGGGACCACAGCACTCTCCAAAGGTTTGGGGATTCCCACAGGGACAGGGTAAGGATGAATCGTAAGTGCTGGTGTTAAACATGGCGATTGTTGATTGATTTCCCAAGCCCTTATCGCTTCATCACGTAGAGGATTTGTGTATCCACATCAGCACATAGTTCTGACGGTTGGGTCGTGTTTAAATCGCAGGTTTGGCGGTCTAATTTCACTTGCAAACTGGAGCAGGGATCTTTGCCTTCACTGAATAAGAATTCTAGGCAGTCCACTTCTTCCCAGGTGGCTAGTGTATCCAGCAATGTGGCGATCGCCTCCAAATAGGGATGCCCCGGTTCTCGATACCAACCGGCCATGGTTAAGTTTGGCTGGTCAAACCCTAAATGCACTAATAAATCCGGTGCCGTAAATAATGCCTTGGCGACGGGACGCGCTTCTTCTCGAACTAATAAATGTTGGGCCTGGGCGAGCTGTCGTAGTTTCTCGAGGCGGTCATAGCCGGTGGTGATATCGGCGCGATCGCTCCAGATGATGCCGATGGAAACCAGGTAGGTTTGCAACAGCATATGTCCCAATTTCTTGGCTTTGGTGGAGAGATAGGTGTTGTTGAAAGGGTTGGCTTCAATCAGGAGGGGAACGCGATCCACTAGCTCTAGACCATACCCTTTAATGCCGGCAATTTTGCGCGGATTATTGGTAATGAGCCTGACTTTGTTGATTCCCAAATCATTCAAAATCTGCGCACCCACACCATAGTTTCGGAGGTCGGCTGGGAAGCCTAATTTCTCATTAGCCTCTACCGTGTCAAAGCCTAAATCCTGCAATGAATAGGCTTTGAGCTTATTAATTAAACCAATGCCGCGTCCCTCTTGGCGCAGATAAACGACCACCCCTTCCCCGGCACTTTCCAGGGTTTTTAAGGCTGCCTGAAGCTGCATTCGGCAGTCACATCGCAGCGATCCCAGGGCATCCCCCGTTAAACATTCCGAGTGCATCCGCACCAGGATCGGGCGATCGCGGAAGTTTTCCGGCTCTCCCTTGACGATCGCCACATGCTCCGAGCCGTCCATCTGATTGCGATAGCCATAGACCATAAACTGCCCGAACTCGCTGGGCAATTTTGTAACGGCTTCGCGCTCCACAAATCGCTCATGTTCCAGGCAATAGCTAATTAAATCGGCGATGGAAATGATTTTTAGTTTGTGGGTTTTGGCATAGTCCACGAGCTGGGGCAGCCGCGCCATGGAGCCATCGGGGTTTTGAATTTCGCAGATCACCCCCGCCGGATAAAGCCCCGCTAGGCGCATCAAATCTACCGCCGCTTCCGTATGCCCGGCTCGACTGAGTACGCCCCCTGCTTTGGCTCGCAATGGGAAAATATGCCCCGGTCGCCGTAAATCGTCTGGCTGGGTTTTCGGGTGGATGGTTGCCTGAATCGTCGCTGCCCGATCCTCTGCTGAAATGCCGGTGGTGACGCCCCAGCTGGGACCAGCGTCGATGCTGACCGTAAACGCCGTTTGGTTGCTGTCCGTGTTCCGGCTCACCATCAATGGCAAGTCCAGCTCGTCCAGGCGATCGCCCTGCATGGCCAGACAAATCAATCCCCGCGCTTCCACGGCCATAAAGTTAATCAGGTCCGGCGTGGTGTGCTGAGCGGCGCAGATTAGATCCCCCTCATTCTCTCGATTCTCATCGTCGACAACCACGATCACATGACCGGACCGGAGGGCGGCGAGGGCATTGGGAATTGGATCAAACTGGAAGTCGTCGTTCAAGGCTCTGAGAGGCTAGATTGTAATCGGATGAGCAAGATTCATTCCCTTTGCCCCAGCGAACAGGGGGTTTAGGGCACGCCACATCACCCAAAACCGGTATTCAAGGAACTCAGAAACCGGTGCTCAGACCGATGGTCGTCCGAACCAAGGGCGATTCCTACCGTGGGCAGCGTAGCAGAGCCCAATTATTACCCAATTATTAATCAAATCGTAAATTTTCTTAATGGGCTCGGTCCTTGATTGTATCGTTTGCCTGAGACTTGAGGGCCGAATTGTAGGCGAGGATACCCGATGTTTGTGCTGACGGATCCCACTACACCGGCGTGGGGCTGCCTTGCCGGGGCTCCTATCTCACGAAGGTTCGCCATATATTTCATTCCAGCGCCAAAGTGGCTGTCATGTCTATGCAAACTTCCGGTATTACCGACGGTTACATTCTGACCTTCCATTACAGCAACGGTGCCCATGAGGTGTTGCAGGTGTCGGCGGCGGAGTTGCCCCCTAACATTCAGGATATGGGGCAATGGTTGCGGTACCTGATGGAGCGCCCCTACTGGGTGTTTCAAACGGGGGATCAGACCACTGTGGTGCGACTGGACCACGTGGTGAAGTTGGATATTGTGCCTCCGCTGACGACGCTTCAGGGACCGGATACCTTTAGCCAGGCGATGCGGGTAACGGCTTTGACTCGAGGGTCTATGCGTTAGGGGCTATGGGGTGGCCAGGGATAATTCTGCGGGGTGGTCGGAGGGCGATCGCCTCGTCCAAGCCCGTTGCTACCATTTCCGCTGCAATCCCCCTTAACGTTCCACAGCGACCGATGCTCGTCTAAGCTTAGGTACTGATTACGGTGTTCATGCGGTCTTCAGGCTGGAGCAATGCCGTAGTCATTGCTGACTGATGGTTTAAGGGGCGATCGGGGGATTATTCGCATGAAGGCATTTGTGACGGGGGCCAATGGCTTTACGGGATCCCATCTGGTGCGGGCGTTGCTGGATCGGGGGGATCAGGTGGTGGCGTTGGTGCGTCGCTCTAGTGATTTGTCCCGCTTGGACGGCCTGCCGGTGCAGTTGGTCTATGGGGATTTGGGCGATCGCGCTGCCTTAGACGAAGCTATGGCGGGGGTGGATTGGGTGTTCCATGTGGCGGCCTATGTGGAGCTGGGGATCGTGGATGGGCCGAAGATGGCTCGGGTTAATATCGACGGCACCCGCAATGTGTTGGCGGCGGCGAAGCAGGCGGGGGTTCAGAAAATGCTGTATTGCAGCACTATCGGTGTGTTTGGGGATACCGGTGGCGCTGTGGTGGATGAGACGTTTAAGCGGCAGCAGGCGGGGTTTGATTCCCCCTATGACGAGACGAAGTTTAAGGCGCAAAGTCTGGTGGATGAGGCGGCGCGGGCGGGGTTTCCGGTGGTGAGTGTGATGCCGTCGGGGATTTTTGGGGGGGATGATCCCCACTTTGGTCCGGTGGTTCGGCAATTTTTGAAAGGCGGGCTGAAGTTATGGGCTGGGGGACAGCGCATGACTGGGATTGTCCATGTGGATGATTTGGTGCAGGGGATGTTGCTGGCCATGGAAAAGGGCGGCAGCGGTGAATGGTACATCCTGTCGGCGGGGGATTTGAGTACGACGGATATGTTTACGGCGTTGGGGCAATCCGTGGGGGTGGCTCCTCCGGCGGAGGCGCCAGAGTTTTTGGTGCGGATTTTGGGGAATATTTTGGAGGTGGCGGGGCGTTTGTTGTCCTGGCAACCGCCCCTGAGTCGGGAGCGTGTTTATTATATTTATGACCGTTGCGTACGGGTGACGTCGGCAAAGGCTCAACGGGAGTTGGGATGGCAGCCTCGACCGGTGCCGAAGGTCTTGGAAGATACGGTGGCTGAGCTGCCTCGCTAAAGGGTCAAAGAAAGGCAAGGCTACCGGGTTGAGTTTCTACCGCAGGTTATGCCATGGCGATCGCGCTGAATGAGTCTGTTTCCCCTGCTGCGCCGTCGAAACCGCCACCGATGCTGGTGGTGGGGTTGATGAGTGGGACGTCGGTGGATGGGATTGATGCGGCCCTGGTGGAAATTCAGGGGCGATCGCTGGATTTACAGGTCCGCCTGATTGCGGGGGAGACGTATCCTTATCCGCCGGCGCTGCGGGAACAGATTTTGGCGGTTTGTGCGGGGGAGCCCCTCTCGATGCAGGCGTTGGCCGAGCTAGACGATGCGATCGCGACGGAGTTTGCGAAGGCGGCGTTGGCGATTCAGGGGGAGTCCTATGAGGCGGTGTTGATCGGCTCCCACGGGCAGACGGTGTTCCATCGTCCTCCGGTGGTCGCGGATCGGCTGAATCAGGATTGGTTTCACGGGGAGCTGCCCCTGGGCTATAGCAGTCAAATTGGGCGGGGCGGGGCGATCGCGTATCTGACCCAAACCCCAACGGTGGATAATTTTCGGGTGGCGGATATTGCGTTGGGGGGGCAGGGTGCGCCCCTGGTGCCGCGGATTGATGCCTATGTGTTGGGTCAGGAGCGCATCAGTCGCTGTGTGCAGAATATTGGCGGTATGGGGAATGTGACCTATTTGCCGGCGCGGGCGTCCTATGGCTCGTTGGAGGATTGGGAACGGGCGATTTCCGGTTGGGATACGGGACCGGGGAATGTGCTGATTGATCTGGCGGTGCGGCATTTCACGGACGGGCAGCAGACCTATGACCACAATGGCAATCTGGCGCGATCGGGGATGCCCTGTGTGGATTTGGTGCAGTTGTGGCTTGAGGAGCCGTTTTTCCGCTTGCCGCCGCCGAAGTCGACGGGGCGGGAGTTATTTGGATTGGAGTATCTTCAACAGTGTTTGACGGATGCGGAACAGTTTGATCTCCAGCCGGCGGATATTGTGGCGACGTTGACGGATTTTACGGCGGCGTCGATTGTGCAGAATTACCGGATGTTTTTGCCGACGATGCCGGATCAGGTATTGCTCTGTGGGGGCGGCAGTCAAAATTCCTATTTGGGCGATCGCCTGCGGATGCGGTTGGGGGGGGATATCCCGGTGGCGACGACGGATTCGGTGGGGCTGAGTGCGGATAGCAAAGAGGCGATCGCCTTTGCGGTGCTGGCGTATTGGCATTGGCACGATATTCCGGGCAATCTGCCGGGGGTGACGGGGGCCAGCTATGCAACACCGTTGGGACAGCGGTGGTTGCCGAATCCGCCTCGCCAAGCTGCTGCTCGATTGGGATTGCCTGCCCTGGCGTAGCCTTAGGGGTTGCGCTGTCAGGGGCGCTTCAGGATTTGGGCTGTCTAGGATTCGGGAATGGGGAAAATAGTGGTGCCTGGGGTGCGGGGTTGTTCGGCGTCGTTGTACAGCCGGAAGTTATAGAATTCGGCTCGAACATGGCAGGTGGCGCATTGGTTCACGCGCACGGGCTCTGGGAAGTCGACGCCGGGGTGTAGGGTGCGGAAGAATCGCGATTTGTCGATGCGGTAGGGGATGGAATCGTTTTCCCGTAGTGTGCGGGAGTAGTCGCGGATATATTTCCAGATCACGCTCACGGTGCCGCGCGGCGGTGGCTCGATGGTTTTGCCGTAGTGTTCCTCTGAGGTCAGCAGTTCTTGCCAAGTTTGGATCGGTAGAACGGAGGGGGGGACGGCCACGTGGCAGGTGCCGCAGGCTTCCCGATAGAGATCGCGACCGAGCCAGTAGGAGGAGGTGACGGGATCGACGGTTCCATTGGGATCGGGCGGGGGAAGTTCTGGCCCAAAGGGGAGGGATTTTGATGCGGCGCTGGTGGGGAATGGGAGCGATCGCCCGTCCAGGCTCCGATTAAGGTTCTGATCTAGGTCGCTGCGGTCGGCTAGCTCATCGCCGATCGCCTCGGGGGTTGAAAATTCAGCGGATAGGGGGGCTCTGGATAGGTCAGGGGGATGGAGCGCCCGCGCTAAGCCGGAGCCTAGGAGTCCCGCGATCGCCATCAGCCCCAGGGTCAGCCCTACCAATACCAGCGGGGAACGCCGCGATCGCCGCTTCAGCCGTTTCAAGCGCTGTCGTCTCCGCCGTGCCATGGTTCTTCTCCTAGTACCAGTCTTCATATCTTAGACGGATACCCCATGGATATCAGGAGGAAACCGGGGGAGGGGACAGTATCTGACTTGGCTCTGGCTGGGGCGCCTGATTTTTTTGTTGCTGCGATCGCTTGAATTAGGGGCGATTGCATTAAGGGCGATCGGGACTGGAGGTTTCGATGGGCACCGATTCCAGTAGGCGCTGAATGACCGTCTCTGCCCGTTTGCCGCCGGCGGGGATCAGTCGGTGGGCTAGGACCGCGATCGCCAGGGTTTTGACATCGTCCGGCAGGACAAAATCCCGCCCTTTCAAAAAGGCTAAGGCTTGGGAGGCGCGCTGTAGGGCCACTGCTCCCCGGGGACTGACCCCTAGGGTGACCTCCGCATCGGTTCGGGTCGATCGCACTAACCGCAGCAAATAGCCCTGAATGTCCTCGTCGATGCGCACCGCCGCACAGTCTTCCTGGAGCTGACGCACTTCGTCCGGCGTGATGCAGGGGGTGAGGGCTGATCCCGGCTTGCCCGCCTGGTGTTGGCGCAACATTTGCAATTCCTCATCCTCGCCGGGATAGCCCAGGGATAGGGACACCATAAATCGGTCCATCTGCGCCTCCGGCAGGGGGAAGGTGCCCTGATATTCAATGGGGTTTTGGGTGGCAATCACAAAAAACGGTTCTGGCACGGGACGGGATACCCCATCGGTGGTGACCTGGTGCTCTTCCATCACCTCCAGCAAGGCCGATTGGGTGCGAGGGGTGGCGCGGTTGATTTCGTCCGTCAAAAACACATTGGCGAAGGCGGGACCGGGGATAAACTCAAACTGTCCCCCCTGGGGATTCCAAATGCTGCTGCCGGTGATGTCCGCGGGCAATAAATCCGGCGTACATTGCACCCGTTGAAATTTGCCGTCGATGGAGCGGGCGAGGGATTTGGCAAGCAGGGTTTTTCCCACCCCCGGCACGTCCTCCAGCAGGGCATGGCCGCCCCCCAACAGCGATACCAAAATCAGTTCCACCTTATCGGGCTTGCCCACTAAGGCTTGGTTGAGATTGTTCTGTAAGGCTTGCAGGCGATCGCGCACGATGGCACCTCGGGAATGACGGCAGGACAGGGTATGGCAGAAACGGGTTAAAAAAGCGACCCGCTGTGGGTAAGCCAACGTGAAGTGGCCCAACGTTAGGATGCCCACGGGCCAATATAACCAACCCCCCCCTTTCAAAATCTCCATCAAAAATCCTCACGACACCCCTCGAACGGGGATCCCTAGGAACAGGCCTCTAGGAACAGGCGATCGCCACTTGATCCCGCGCCGCCAAACAATCTTGAGTAATTTGCGCTTTCAGGGCGTCCAGGGAGTCAAAGGCGCGCTCCGGTCGAATAAAACCCATTAAATGCACCGTTAGGGACTGGCCGTATAAATCGCCACTCCAATCAAACAAATGCGCTTCCACCGTGGGCGCCTCGCCTGCCACCGTCGGTCGACAGCCCACATTCATCACGCCCCCCACCGTTTCACCGGACTCCAACATTGCTCGCACCCCATAGACCCCAAATCGGGGCAGGAGCTTATCGGCTTCCACCTGTAAATTTGCCGTGGGAAATCCCAGGGTCCGCCCAAGCTGTTGCCCCTTCACCACCCGCCCCGTTAATTCATAGGGCCGCCCCAATAGCTGGTGCACGGTCTGCACGTCCCCCGCTGCGAGGCATTCTCGAATCCGTGAACTGCTAATGCGATCGCCCCCTTCCGTTTCCAACGCCACAATAGTTACCGGTACTCCAAATTTTGCCGCCAAATCCCGTAGGGCGATCGCTGTTCCGGCTCGCCCGCGCCCAAACCGAAAATCTTCCCCCACCGCAATCATTTGCCCCTGGAGCTGCTCCAATAAAATTTGCTCCAAAAACGCCTCGGGACTCAGTTGCCGTAGGGACTGATTAAAGGGCAACAGGACGAGTTGTTCCACCCCCAGTCGCTGTAAACACCGGGCTTTTTCATCCGTTGGCGTCAGGGCTGCCCGAGAAATGCCCTGCAATACCACCTGGGGATGGGGGTAAAACGAGACCACCGTCGGGCGCACCTGCTCCAGCGCTAACTGCTGGGTATTGTCCCCCGCTTCGTTCCCCGCTTCGTCCCCCGATAGCTGGTCCTGCCGCTGCTGGTTGAGGGTCCTGGCTGCCTGGACCACCGGCTCAATTACCTGAGCATGGCCGCCGTGGACCCCGTCAAAATTTCCTAGGGCGATCGTCGTTGGTTGCAGCACCGTTGTTAGAGAAGACGTCACCCACACAGAGGTACCCCGGCTATCCAGCACCAAATAATTTAATCCTCTAGTCTCGATCCTTCGGTCTTGATCCTTCAGTATTGTTACATTCTTTTCCCGTCATCCCCGTCTCAAATCTCGAGGACTGGAGCGCTGCCGCTGTTTGGCAGACTGGGTCAATTCTTTTTTTGATTCTTTTTGGACCGAGAGGGCGATCGCGCTTCTCCCCTATCCATCCTAATCAGCCCAACTTCCCAAAAAATACTTAGCCTAATACCTAGCCTATATTTAGCCCTACGCCATCAATGTCACAGTCGTTTTACAGGACTTACCCTCAACGGACGGCGGAAACACTTCCATCACCATGCCCTCCATCGCCATCACGGAGCCTGGGTGAGCTTCCGCTAGCTCCTTGCCAATGCCATCCAAAACCTCATCGTTATGCAGAGGGTCATGGTGAAAAATGACGAGCTGTTCTACATTGGCAGCCTTGGCAATTTTTACTGCTTCTTGCCAGGTGGAATGACCCCAGCCCACCTTACTGGCCGTTTCGGAATGGTATTCCTCATCGGTATAGGTTGCGTCATAGATCAGGACATTAGCATCCTTCGCCAGCCCCAAAACATGTTCATCCAATCCACTGGGGCGGTGCTCCGTATCGGTGACATAGGCAACGCAGCATCCATTCCAAGACACGCGATAGCCTAGGGCTTCACCGGGGTGGTGGAGGCGGTCATTTTCGACCATGACATCCCCAATCTGAACGGTCTCAGATACTCGAATATCGTTGAACCTTAAGTCTGCTCCCATCACCTGAAGCGGTACTGGAAAATTGGGATGCAGCATCTGGTCATTGAGCCGCTGCTTGATAGTGGCCCCATTGGGGGCGGGTGCGCCGTAGATGTGGAACCGATTTCCTTTTACAAAGGCTGGGACGAAGAAAGGAAATCCTTGAATGTGATCCCAGTGGGAATGGGTGAAAAATAAGTGGGCTTCGACGGGCATTTCCCGGAGCATGGATTGCCCAAGAACCCTCAAACCGGTGCCCCCATCAAAAACGAGGCGGTGCCCATCAACTTGCATCTCCACGCAAGGGGTGTTGCCACCATATCGAACGGTTTCGGGGCCGGGACAAGCGATGCTGCCTCGCACTCCCCAAAATCGAACTAGAAATTGACCGGATTGGCTGGACATGGGCTATAAACTGCAAGACTTGGCCGGACCGTCAGCACGCAACCATCTTATCCAAATCAATCCCGAAGGATGCTCAGGTTGAGAGGGGGTGGAGATTTTCCCCAATGTTTGGTCTAGGCTTCGCCTAATCTAACACTTCTCTCGACGACCTGATTAACACTTCTCCCAATGGACCGGGTGATGTTGGACTGGGTGAGACGTTGGCGGGGCACGCTTCGTCATGGTGGGGGTGGATCGTGATGGAGGGATAGGGGGCCGGATTGATGGGGATGACTCCCTGAATCGTTCGCGCCAGGTTTGCTGCATCCGATTTTTGTTGGATTGCCGTTGGAGATGGATGTTTTCCCTCCGCCTTGGTGGGATCCTAACATGCTTGTTTTCGGGGCAGGGGGGAATGGGGTGGAATCCGGACGGGGGTGGGGGCGATCGAGCGGCGGCTATGGTGTTGGTTTTTGGGGGCGCTGCCCCCCCCCCCCCCCCCCACGGGGCGTGTACCCTTCAAAACCCGCCTTTCTTTTTTTTTTTTTGTTTGCTT
>CAZZMD010000030.1:0-54081 GCA_964655355.1 uncultured bacterium | reverse complement strand
CATAGGTCAACGCCAACGCCGACCCATCAATTTTCAGCTCGCACACATAGCCCGACGCCTGCCCCGATACCTGATCCCCAACCCCCACCGGAATCTCCTGCTGCTGGGCATAGCGCTGCCATTTCTCCTCCCACCCCCGCAACTCCTCCCCGTCAAAAGCATTTTCCAAGCTAAACAACGGAATATGATGGCGCACCGTCTCAAACTGACTCGCCGGGCGATCGCCCACCCGTTGGGTCGGACTATCGGGCGTCACCAGCTCCGGAAACTTTTGTTCGAGATCCTGAAGCTCCCGATAGAGCCGGTCATAGACCGCATCCTCCATCACCGGATCCGCCAACACGTAATAGGCATAGCCCGCCTTCTGCAACTGCGATCGCAACTGACTCGCCCGTTGGGACTGCGCGAAACTCGCCTGCTCTGTCGTCATAGAATATCGTTCCAGTCGTCACAGGATAAAGAGGAGGGGGAGGTATGGGGGTATTGAACCGCCCCGCAACTGCCCCATCCTATCGGTCTCTTATGCCGTGTATATCGTGTATGGCTTTTATGCCGTTAAGCTGCCGCTCGGCCTTCCAATTGCGCCAACGCATCCCGCAATTGCCGATCATCATCCACAAATTCGCAGAAGGGAGCAATATGGGTCCAATTCTCATAGAACTTCGTGTTCTTATGGTAGGAATTCGGCAAAAAGATATGGGGGATCCCCATCAAAAGACTCAGAATATGACCATGTAAGCGACTGGTCACCACCCGAGGATACTGGGCAAACTGATACATCCCACTATGGATCAAACTCAGGGATAACTCATACAAATGGGGATGATCATGCTGCTGGAACAAAGCTCGATAGGGATGATCCTTCAACCACTGCCGCCGCGCCGCCCGCTCCTGCGGTCGCGACAGTCCCCGCTGCCACCCCTCCCGAATCAGGGTCGCCAATCCGCGCACAGCCACCGACTGGGGACGCCCAAAATCAACGAAAAATTTCCGCTTGACCGCAGCTTCCACCACATCATCCAGCATCCACCGGTAGTTGTAAGACTCCCAATCCTCAATCACCAGATTGGTGCCTAGCAGCTCTGGTGTAATCCCCTGATTTAACTCCTTATCCTTGCGACGCATATACATCGTTGCCCCAGTGCTGGGCGGAGATGGAGACAACCCTGGCATATCGGCAAGGGCAAAAGCCATATCGGTACAGAGATGCAAATGATGCTGACCAAACTGTTGCTGGGCAAACTCAAAACTGGTGGTGTCGCGACAAAAAATAGTCAGATTGGGATGGTCCCGAAAGGCCTTGCGGGCTTCCTTCAAACACCCCTCATTGGTGAAATAAATCGTCTGGGGCAGGATGACGATGGGATTCTTGGGATACCGCCGAATAATATCTTCCCGAAATTTCTGGTGCTCGTACCAAATATCGCCAAAGTTCCCTCCCCCCTGCATCAGAATTGGGGTTCCCTCACCAATTTTCCGATCCATTTCCGCCCGATCAAAACTGTCAATGCTGGCACAGTAAGCAATACGTGTCCCCACCACCTCCGTGAGGTGGATAATCGTACCTAAGCCAATAAGATGATCGCCAATGTTGCCGTAGTTCGGGTAATTCAAGAGGGCACAGCTCTCGAACTGCCCCAAGGGTTCTAACCCTTGCCGTAGGGTTTGCTTCAGTTGCTGGGCAATGGTGAGGCTCGCGGGGGTCATGTTGAAACGTGGAGGTATGGGACTAAAACGGCGATGCGCGGCTCGAAGGCGATCTGAACGGTAGTCGTGTTAATTGCAACTATAAACAATCGGTTCAGTTGCAAGACTGAGCAAGATTGAGGGCAAGCCGGAGGACTGTTGAGGCGACGTCGCCCAAGGAATAGGGACGGCGAACCGATAGGGGTTGGATCGGTATGATAGTTACGCCACGTTTTGTTTTTAGTCCTCCCCAGGGGTTGTGAAAGTGCTCCCGTTGTCCGTGTTTTATTGTTGTCGCCCATTGCTGCCGAGTTTCAGGATGATGGTTCTAGTGGGGGCGATCGCCCTCAGCGGCTGCACCGAATCCCTAGAAAATTCCCTCGCCGCCGACCCCAGCCTAGACACCCCATCCCCCACCGAAACCGCACCCCCTGAGCCCACCCCCAGCCCCGGAACCGAACCAAGCGCCGATCCCAGCCCCAGCCCCGACTCTGAGTCCGAAACCACCGAAAGTCCAACCCCAAAAACCTCCCCCGCCCCAGAAGCCCTGCAAACCTACCTAGACGACTGGGAAAAAACCGACACCCTCCCCATCACCGATCCCAACCAGCCCATCACCCGCCGCACCCTAGCCCGCTGGCTCTTCGCCGCCAACAACGCCCTCTACAGCGATCGCCCTGCCCAACAAATCCGCCCCGCCCAGGACAACAACACCCCCACCTTCCAAGACATCAACCCCGACGATCCCGACTTCGCCGCCATCCAAGGGCTCACCGAAGCCGGCATCATCCCCAGCCCCCTCACCGGCAACACCACCGCCGTCAAATTCAACCCCGACAGCCTCGTCACCCGCGAAACCCTCCTGCAATGGAAAGTGCTGCTGGATTTTCGGGCCACCCTTCCCCCCGCCACCGTTGACGCGATCGCGAAAACCTGGGGATTCCAAGACGCCGCCAAAATCGACCCCGCCGCCCTCAAATCCGTCCTCGCCGACTATCAAAACAGCGACCTCTCCAACATTCGCCGCGCCTTCGGATTCACCACCCTACTTCAACCGAAAAAAAGTATCACCCAAGCAGAAGCCGCCGCCGCCCTCTGGCATTTTGGTCTAGACGGCCAAGGCAAATCCGCCGCCGACCTAGCCCCCACCTCCTCCGACAACGAAAACCAATAAAAACGCCCCGTAGACCTGTTCCCGCCCCTACGCCCCCTATGACCACCCTTTCCCCGCCGCCCGCCAGCGATCGCATGCAAACCACCGTCGACGCATTAGGTATCCCTTGCATCGATCGCCATATTTTCATTTGCGCCGACCAAACCAAACCCAAATGCTGTTCAAAAGAAGACAGCATCACCGCCTGGAACTACTTAAAAACTCGCCTCAAGGAACTCGGTCTCGATAAACCCAGCCCCGCCTCCAACACCGTCACCAGCGCTGACACCACCGACACCCCCACTCCCCACATCTTCCGCACCAAAGCCAACTGCCTGCGGGTCTGCATGAACGGTCCCATCCTCGTGGTCTACCCCGACGGCATCTGGTATCGCAACGCCACCCCCGACGTCATCGAGCGGATTATTCAAGAGCATTTACTCGGCGATCGCCCCGTCACGGAATACATCATCGCCAACCACCCCCTCCCGGACCAAACCGCCTCCCCAAGCGCGCCCTAGCCATCCGGATATTGATCAGCAACCAGTGTATCTATCATCACCTATACTGGCCGTGCGTGCCCATCCCATCGCCCTCCCCAAATCTCCCCATCCCCGCCCCATCACAACCCTGCTTGGTATCCTCGTCATGCTGTGGCATGGTGGTGAAATCCACAGCCCTGAGGTTCCTGGGTACACTTCCCCAGACGTCCCCTATCCGCAAAACCACTTGGGCACCGATCCAATGACACACCCTTGCCTAACCCTTCACTAGCGACCTCAACCGATAGATTCGCTCCATCATCTCTCCTATGAAACGCTCAAACTTTGGGCCGCAACACCACATCCTGCTCATCGATGACGATCCGAACCTAATCCTGATCGTCAAGGACTACTTGGAATTTCATGGATACACCGTCACCACCGCCAACAATGGCGTAGAGGCCCTAAAAGTCCTAGACGACATGGTGCCAGACATGATCATCTGCGATGTCATGATGCCGGAAATGGATGGATACTCCCTCGTCAAAGCAGTCCGTCAAAATCCAAAAACCAACTGGATCCCGGTACTCTTCCTCTCCGCCAAAGGACAAAGCCAAGACCGGATCAAGGGGCTCAGCACCGGTGCCGACATCTATATGGTCAAACCCTTTGAACCCGAGGAGCTAGTCGCCCAAGTCGAATCCTGCCTCCGCCAAGCCTCCCGGCTGATTCGCTATAGCAAGAAAGGAGAGGGCTCGCCCGAATTTTCCGTCCCCCAGGGGGTAGAACTCACCCCCACAGAACTGAAAGTAGTGCAACTGGTCGCGCGGGGCATGGCCAACAAAGAAATTGCCGAGAGCATGAAAGTCAGCCAGCGTACCGTCGAAAGCCACGTCAGCAATATGTTGGGCAAGACGGGGCTAAGCAACCGGACAGAGCTGGCTCGCTGGGTCATCGAAACCCGCATGACTCTATAGACAGGGCTCCCTGGCTCACCCTCCCCCACCACAAATCCAAAATAAAACGACCGAAATCAGGCCGATCGCCGCGCCCATTTCGGTCGTTTTTTCGTGTTTTCCCGTAGAAAATCGCATCGAATTTGCATAAAAAATTTGCGGCCGACCGATAGAGAAACAACACCCCACCGAGTCAGTTCTCTCACTGACTGGGAGGCGGTGGACTGGTTAAAGCAACGTTTTTCTACGACGTATTCGGTCTATTTCTATGGCTTTACTCCCTTTTCTACAGCGATCGCCCCTCCATTCCCGTTCCGAACTCCCTGGGCGATCGCCGTCCGAAACCATCCGGTTACAAGCCCATTTTTCACAGTCAGAACTGACCCTAACCATCCAAACAGAAGCAGGAGAAACGGATTGCCTATGGTCTGAAAAATTATCCTCTGAACTTCTGGAACGGCTGAGCCACCATCAGCAACAGCAGCCGCACGCAGCCCAAGCACTGCTGACTCGCCTAGGGGCAATTAACCTAGCCCCGATCGCCCAAAAACTACGCCAATCCCAAGCTCGCTATTGGTCGCGATCGCGCCTCCATCGGGCATTATCCACCTACGTCTGTTTCCTATTAGATGCAGCCCTCCAACCGGCGGAGCCTCTGGTAGCGGTGAATGGGGACATGGATACGGTGTGGCACTGCCATATCCTGCAAACGCAGAAATATACCCAAGATTGCCTAGCCATCTTCGGGCATTACCTGCATCACGAGGCGATCGCCCCAGGCGCGTGCAACATCGGGATCAGCAGCGAGGGCAACATCGGGGTCAACATCAACAGTAAGGGGGCGTGCAAGATTGGCATCAGCGCCAACAGCACGGATGGGGCATGCAAGATTGGCCGCTCAGTCACGCCCCTGACATCGATTCAGGCAGCTTAGGGTCTGTCTTAACCCCCATCGAATCCAAACATTGCACCCATAAAAATGCCCCCTATCGAATCTGACAGGGGGCATTGCACTATTCACCTTGAGTGAAACAGTCCAAGGTTACGGCAGAGATCTAGTGAGCACCCACCAGCAACTCATGGGCATGCTTCGCCGTCTCGAAGAAGAACGCCGCATTTTCCTCGGGGGTAGTGGAAATAATGCCATGACCCAAGTTCAGCACGTGACCGGTAGGTCCTGCCTTTTTGATGGTTTCCAGGATGCGATCGCGGATAAAGTCCTTGGAGCCAAACAGCACACCGGGGTCGATATTCCCTTGCACCATCATGTCAGGGCCCAAACGCTGACGCGCCTCCGCCATATCCACGGTCCAATCCACGCTGATCACATCAACACCAGACTTCGCCATGCGCTCCAGAATGCCCGAGCCACCGCTGATATAGAGAATCAAGGGAACAGTAGGGTGCTTGGCTTTTACCTGATCCACCACCTGCTTGATATAAGGCAGCGCCAACGTTTCAAAGTCTTGGGGGCACAGTTGACCCGCCCAGGAATCAAACAATTGGATCACCTGGGCGCCGGACTCAATTTGATAGCAGGCATACTGGGCGATCGCGTCGGCAAGCTTGCTCAGGAAAGCGTGAAGCACGGTCGGCTCAGAGAACGCCATCGCCTTAATCTTGGCGTAGTCTTTTGAACTTTTGCCCTCAATGGAATAAGCCGCCAACGTCCAGGGCGCACCCACAAACCCCAACACGGTGGTGTGGCTATCCACCTCCGCCCGCAGGGTATTCAAAATGGTTTTGATAAAGGGGAATTGCGCTTCCGGCTCGAAGGTGGTGAGTTTGTTCACCTGCTCCATGGTGCGGATCGGATCTTCAATCACCGGGCCCTTGCTCTCGACAATGTCGAAATTGATTCCCAACCCAGGCAGCGGGGTCAGGATATCGGAGAACATAATGACGCCGTCGGGCTTAAAAGCGCGATAGGGCTGCAGAGAAATCTCGATCGCCAGATCAGGATTTTCGGACCGCTCACGGAACGACGGATGCTTAACGCGCAGATCCCGGTAGATTTTCATATAGCGTCCCGCCTGGCGCATCATCCACACGGGGGGTCGTTCGAGCTTCTCCCCACGGAGGGCTCGAAGAATGTAGGGAACGTCGCTAGGCCCAGTCGTCATAGTGGTTTCCGTAAGCCGGTCTCTTAAATTGCATCTGCAAGTTTATCATTGCAGCCATAGTCCAAAAGCCGTTACAGAGCGCGTTTTTAGTTACGTTTTCTCAACAACAATTCAAGAAATGTTTCAAGAAAACCCGCGATTTGTTTTGTGGTTGATCTGTGGTGTAGGGGGCGTTTTAGGGGGATTAGCCTTAGAACCGGTGGGATGGTTCCCATTGGCTTGGATTACTTTGCTCCCTTTATTGTGGACATTGCGCTTAGGAAATAGTCCGATCGCAGCAGAGCGATCGCCCAATTCCAACCTCAATAATTCACCTTTATCCCCCCCCAAAAAAACCTTCAAAATAGGGGACAGTGCCACCGCCGGATTTGCCTGGGGCTTCGGCTTTCACGGGGTCGGACTATGGTGGTTAACCGGACTCCATCCCCTCACCTGGCTAGGTCTAGATTGGTGGACCAGCATCGCGATCGCGCTGGGATGTTGGTTATTCGTCACCCTTTGGGGAGCATTTCTAGTGGCAATCTGGGCGATCGCCGTCGCAGCAATTTGGCGATGGCTCAATCAACACATTCCCCCCCGGTCAAATCAAGCCCAATCAAATCAAAATAATTGGCTACGAAAATCTCTGCCGGGGCTAGCGCGTATCTTTTGGGCAAGCACCCTATGGTGCGCCATGGAAACCCTCGGCAACTGGACGCCTCTCTGGTGGACCGCCTTAGGCTTAACCCAAAGTCCCCATAATTTGCCGCTACTCCACTGGGGACAAGTATCGGGACCGATTACAGTCGCCGCCCTTCTGGTCTTAATCAATGGCTGCCTAGCAGAAGCATTACCCACCCAACGTCCCTTCAAATTTCAATCATTAGTTCGATCTTGGGGGATCGGGGCGATCGCCCTATTGCTAGCTGCCGAAACCGGGGGATTAATCGCCTTTAGCCAACCCCTAAGCGATGATCCCGACCAAGCGATCGCCGTCGGCATCGTGCAAGGCAACATGCCCAACGAACTAAAATTCGGCTCCGACGGCTGGTTCCTCGCCGTCCAGGGCTATACGGCAGGCTACCAAGCCCTCTCGGATCAGAACGTGGACCTGGTGATTTTCCCCGAGACCGCCATCCCTTTGATTTGGCAAGAACCGTTCAAGTCACGCAGCGATCTTTATAAATCAATCCGCGATCGCCAAACCCCCGCCCTCCTCGGCGTCTTCGAGCCCATCCCCGATCAAGGACCCAGCACCGGCCGCCGGTCCTTCACCCCCGCACTCCACAACTCCCTGCTGGCAGTAGACGGCACCGCCCAACCCATCGGACGCTACAGCAAACGCAAGCTGGTCCCCCTCGGAGAATACATCCCCTTTCAAGACATTTTGGGGCGTTTTATGGACCGTCTATCCCCGCTACAGGTAGAAATTCGCGCCGGAAAATCAGACCAAATCTTGCAAACGCCATTGGGACAAGCGATCGCCGGCATCTGCTACGACTCCGCCTTCGCCGAAAACTTTAGGTATCAAGCCGCCGCCGGCGGGGAATGGATCATCACCGCCTCCAACAACGCCCACTACCGCACCGCCATGTTTGCCCAACACCATGCCCACGACATCATGCGAGCGATCGAAACCAACCGTTGGCTGGCCAGCGCCACCAACACCGGCACCTCCGCCATCACCGATCCCCACGGCATCGACCATTGGCACTCCCTCCCCAACACCTACGCCGCCCATGCCGACACCCTCTACCGCCGCACCACCCAAACCCTCTACGTCCACTGGGGCAGTTGGCTAACCCTGCCATTATTTTTAATCAGCCTCTTAATCAGCTTTATATTGAGGCGCATCCTGAACCAAACAAGCTGATTTGTTGCAAGAAAAAGCGATCGCCCGCGACAAAATTATTGAAATATGTCCAATTATCACAGTCCATCAATTAGAATCAATAAAAGAGGACAGACACCCCCAATGGGAACTGATAGGATCAACGGTTATGATGACAGTGAAATTAGGCATCATCCCCTCACTTAATCTTTCTCCATCGCTTTTCTCGATAGCCAAATAGCCAATCTCATCCCCTTTCTCCTCACCCTGTCCGGGTCCCCCTAACTCTGCCATGGCCGTCCCCGCCCTTCGCGAAACCATCACCTCACTGATCGACCTGGCAGAACAGGGTCAAATCGATCCGTGGGATGTACGCGTCTTGGAAGTCCTGGATCGCTACTTCCAGCAACTTCAGGAGATGGTGGATTCCGGCCAAGCGGGCGTCGGCAAAACCAGCTATGACGTGCACCTATCCCAATCGGCCCAGGCTTTTGTATCAGCGGCCATGTTGGTCCTCCTAAAAGCCAATCAGCTCACCCTGAACGAATTTCCCCCCGCCCCAGAACTGGAAGAAGAAGTAGAGCCCCTAGAAGACGACGACCAGGGACGGCGAAGAATTCCATTGAAATTGGAAGACTGCATCAAACGGCGAGGCACCGCCCAGCCCGTCCAGGAGCGGCGAGTCTCCCTCCAGGAGATGATCACCCAACTCCAGGAAGTGGCCGCCCTCATCATCAGCCAACCCAAACGGCAACGGACCCGACAACCCACCCGTCGCCAAAAGGTAAACGCCATCCGCCAACTGGCGCACCAGGAAAATTTAGCCGAGGTCGCCGCCCTTCTTCAGGACTCCCTCACCCTTTACCAACGGCGACATCCGGGCACCCAATGGATCCCCTTTGAAGCACTGGTCAGCGAAATCCCAAGGGAATCCCTCGTGTCGGGGACTCACCCAGACGACGACGAAAAGCAAGCCCGGAAGCGCGATCGCGTCGGCGCATTCTGGGGACTCCTGCTGCTCGCGTCCCAATCCAAAGTCGAACTCCGCCAGCAGACCCTCTACGGGGACCTCTACATCCAACCCCTCACCGAATCCGAAGAGCCCGCCCTACCCCTCGCCGCAGGTGAGTAAGCTGCCCCCAGCGGTCTCTTTCCAGGCATAACGCCCAGCCTTCAACCCCCCATTCTTAAGCCGTTGTCATCACTTCATCAACTGCCATCCCCTCATCAACGGTAACAACCGCAATTCCCCCAAAAATGATTTGTTAGTCTATGCCTAGACAAGCTGCCCCCAGGCATGGTTCCAGCAGACTCTGCCCTCCGTCGACATGTTCCCTTGAGCTTACAGATGAGCTTGCAGAAATGTAGCCGTCAGCCATTCTCGACCTTGCTCCCAGCGCCACGGAGACATCACGCCTACCGTCGCAACGGGCACCGTCTCGATAGACTCTGCAACAAATCATCTCTAGTCGATGGAATCCAGTTGTATTCCCTCGTCACGGGGCTTAAAGTCTAAGCTGACGGCACTCTGCCGTGGCGATCTGCCTGCCAGTGAGCCACGGACGTTGAATGGTGATGCAACGGGGAATTATCCCTGGGACAGCCAATCGCTGGGACAGCCAATTGCTGGGAATTGGACTTGACGGGAAGGCACAACCACGCCCGCTCCATCAACCCATATCAATCAATCCATATCAACCGACCGCTCTCCCAAAGCACACTCGGTTGGCAGTGGCCAAGGGTACCCCCAAGCATGGGCACGACTCACCAAACTTGCATCGACAACAGGCGGTTTTTCATACCATCATGATTGAAATCAGTTCATCTATCATAGTGCCGGAGCCGGGTCTATCGCCCTGGCTTCTTGCCCAAGCGGCTCCGGACTTTCTATCGAATTCCATCGGCGGTGATGCTGCGGACTTGGTGTTTAACATCGTCAAAGCCGTAGCGGTCCTCATTATTGGTTGGATTGTCGCTACCCTTGTGGCCTTAACGGTGGGTGGCTTACTCAAGAAAGTCAATATTGATAATCGATTGGCGGGCTGGGTCTCTGGCCCGTCGTCCAAGGGTTCACCGGATTTACCGATCGAGAAATGGGTGAGCAGCGGTGCCTTCTGGGTCATCATGCTGTTCACCATCCTGGTGTTCCTCGACACCTTGGGATTGGACAGTGCCTCAGCGCCCTTGCAGGGGTTTTTAGGGGAAATCTCCACCTTTGCCCCTCGCCTCCTAAGCGCAGCCCTATTGGCAGCGGTGGCCTGGGTTTTGGCGACCCTATCCCGGCTGTTGGTCACTCAAGGGCTAAAGCGGTTTGCCTTGGATGACATGTTGGCCAAACAGTTCAGCGATCGCGATGGGGGCTCCCCCATTCTGCTGAATGAGACCCTAGGGAATTTTCTCTACTGGTTTATTCTGCTGCTGTTCCTGCCCTTCATCCTGGACTCCCTGAGCTTACAGGGGCCCTTGGAGCCGATCCAAAACCTAGTGGATCAGTTCCTGTCGACCCTGCCTCAGATTTTCAAAGCGGGCATCATTGGCGTCATCGGCTGGTTTATTGCCCGTCTGGTGCGCTCCATTTCCTCTAACTTCTTGGCCGCCGCTGGCGTCGATCGCCTGGGCAGCCGCATTGGTCTGAGCCAAGAATCCGGCACCCAAAGCGTTTCCTGGTTGGCAGGGACCTTGGCCTACGCCATTGTATTGGTGGTCACGGCAATTTCCGTCCTGACGGAGCTACGTATTGAAGCCATCTCCGATCCGGCGATCGCCATGCTGGAGGACGTGCTGGGGGCATTGCCCTACGTCCTACGGTCTGCGGCAGTCCTGATTGCCGCCTACGTGGTGGGTCGTTTTATCTCCGGCTTGGTCACCAACATCCTGACCGGCATGGGCTTCAACAACATCCTCCGGGTGTTGGGCTTACCGAATCCCACCTATGCCGCCCGCACGCCCTCTGAGATTGCAGGCCTGGTGGTCATGGCCGGCGTCCTCCTATTCGCAGCGGTCCCCGCGGTGGATGGTCTCCAGGTGCCCGTACTCACCACATTGATTGCAGAGCTGCCCGCCATCTTCTTCCAGGTGATGACCGGCGTTCTGATCTTTGCCGTTGGTTTGTACCTAGCCAACGTGGCCTTCCGAATGATTGCGATCGCAGGCAACCGTCAGTCGATGATTTTGGCGCAGACGGCCCGCGTGGCGATCATCGCCTTCGTATCCGCCATGGCACTCCAGCAAATCGGCATTGCCACCGACATCGTGAACCTCGCCTTTGGTTTGCTCTTGGGTGCAATGGCTGTAGCGGTAGCGATCGCCTTCGGTTTGGGTGGTCGTGACGTCGCCGCGGATGAAATCCGTGGCTGGCTCGAGGCCTTCAAAAAGGACTAGCCTGCAACGCCGTTAAGGAAATAGCTGACGCCTTTCCTTAGCAGTCATTAAGTAAAAACGCGGCTCTCCCCCGAGGGGAGGGCCCATAAGCTAGAACAAAAGGGTGAGTCTGCCATCGAGGTAGCTCGCCCTTTTCTGATTGCTATCAGATTTCTAATGGAAGCGGGGAGAATCCGGGGCGATCGCCCCCACGATTACCGATTCCCCTTCACCAGGAAACGCCCCAAGGACGCTACCTGCGGTCATCGAACCCTATGCCTTTTTCTTTGCCCAATCGACTGCCCAAACTGCCCGGTCTCCGACGGCCCAAGGGGCAATCCAAGGCACCGTCCCCCCCCCCCCCCTTTTCCAAACTCCAGCCCGACGGCACCTACCCCTGCCCCATCTGTCGCCATGGCACCGTCAGCCCCATGCCCCTGATGGAAACCTTCGGCTGCGATTTTTGCCGCCACATCTTCAGCCCCAATTTTACGGAACAGGTATTGCGGGTCGAAGATAGCGCCCAACCCCTCCAATGGCAGTGGCAAGGCAAAAAATGGCGTCCCGCCCGCCCCACCGATCCCGCCCTGAGCCGAAGCCTATGGCTCGTATCCGGCGCGATCGCCCTAGTCCCCCCGTTGCTCATTGGCGGTAGTCAGTACCTCTTTCCCCCCCTCCCCGGCAGCGCCCTCAGCCCCTTCCCCCAGCTATGGCTGGGCGCGGCGATCCTGACCCACCCCCTGATTGCCAGCTGGATTTTATTGGAACACCACCAACCCACCCGCTACGTGTCCTGGAAAGTGCAAAGCCAAGATTGGATCACAGCCCGCCTTAACAGCCTGCAACGGAGAGTCACCCGACCCCCTGACTAATCTCAAATCTTGAGTAAAGTCTTGAGACTAGTCTTAAATCAAGTCTCAAACTCTGACCAATCTCATCTGACCAATCTCAATTGATCCCATCGGATTAATCCCATTCGATTAACCCCATTCGATGAATCAATCCCATCCGACGCTACTGCGCCGTCCCTTACCCCCGCCAGAACCCCATACCCGCATCGCCATCGCCATCCTCCAACCGACCCTGTTCTTCATCGTCGGACTCCAAGCCTCTCGGAGCATCAAGCCCAGTCCGCCCCCAGGGAGGAGACGCCTCCACAGGGCTGATCTCCAACAGCATCTCCTGAATTGCCCCCTCCAGATCCCCCTCTGCCAGGACAGACGCATCATCCAGACCAGCAGACTCCTCTGACCGCTGCGGCGTGCCGCTAATCCCCCCACTCTTCAACGCTTGGGAAGGCGGCGAAAACGATCCCCAGGCTCCCCCGCTGAGGGCATCCCCCGACCCATCCACAAAATATCCACTAAACGGCCGATTAAACAGACTATTGTTATCACTCTCTTCAGGGACCGAATTAATATCCCCCCATTCCTCAAGCCCATCGCTCGCCGGTAACGTCTCCTGGGCCAACTCCTGGAGGAGTTCCTGGGATAATTCCCGCACCGGGCTGCTGTTCAGACCACTGCTTATCACAGGGGTAGCCCCATCAAAGCGACCGGAGAACCGACCGATTCCAGGTTCTGAGGGCGCATCGGGGCTATCCAAAATCACCGTCGGCAACTCCGCTTCATCCAGATCATCAGGAATGGTCCAAGGATCCAACGTCGTCCCCGGGCTCAAGGCATGGACCAAAGCCGCATGGAGCTCATCAAAGGAGCCATCTCGGCCCCGTTGGGTACAAGCTTCGGCGATCGCCATCGTAGCGGTATTGGCGACCAAATCATGGCGACTGTGGGACGGCGCTGACCACTGCCCCGCCTTAAAACTATTTTCACAGGCAATCACCACCGTCGAATGGTGATCACGGCAAGCCGCAGGGCGCACCGGATAAATCGAGCAGCGATTATCCTGCAAATTCAAGAATGCACAGGGCACGCGCCGCCCCAGGCGATCGCTACTTTTCACCGTTTGTAATCGCTGGGCCGTCGCCTCAATACGCTGCTGAAGCCGCTCCCGCTCCGAAGCAGACATCCGGTGCTGTAAATAGCGCAAAATCACCTGCACCTCAGGCTGGGACATCGGCACATGAAGGTAGCAACACCAGCTACAGCCCGACCGACAGGCAATCTGGGGGGTCGCCTCCGTAGCATCCGTAGCAGCCCGCGATCGCGCCTCCAACGCCTGCTGAGTCAGGGCAACCGCCGTGTGGGCGACCATCTGAACCACCTCTGACGCCACAGAATCCCGCCCCTCAGCCTCCAGGGACTCCATCAACTGATCCGCAGACTGGGCGATCGCCGCAATGGTGGTACGAATTGCCTGATAGCGCTCGAAAGGATTGGCAGCCATAGGCTAACCCCACAACACCGACAGTCGGAGAAAGACCGGAAGCCGCCGCTTCAGAGCGCGCTTCCCCCTCCAGCCCTTCCCCATGTTTCAACCTTCGTTTATTCGTTCATCTGGCGGCGCAGGGCCTCAAGCTCCGCATCCACCGCCGAATCCTGAGGCACCGCCGCAGGCTCAGCCGTACCCGGCGGCAACGCCCCCGCGCTGGACGCACCGCCCAACATCTGGGCCTTCATCGCCTCCAGCTCATCGTCCACATCTCCCGACGACTCCAGGGCAGCGAACTGGCTCTCCAAAGAAGCGCCCCCCAAATCGGCTGCCGCTTCGGAGCGCGCCTCCATCTCCAGGACCTTATCCTCCATCCGCTCAAAAGCAGCCATCGCACTGCTGGTATTCATCGAGCTGAGAGAACTTTGCAGCTGCTCATTCGCCTTCGCCGCCGTCGCCCGCGCCTTCAGCATGTCCTTCTTGGTCTTCGCCTCAGAAATCTTGCTTTCCAGAGCTACCAAATTTTGTTTCAGCTTATCCGCCAACGCCGACTGAGTATCCAACTGCCCCTTCAAGGAACTCGCCGCATCCGCCTTACCCTTCTTGCGGGTCAACGCCTCCCGCGCCAATCCCTCATCCCCCTTCTGGAGGGCAAGCTGGGCCCGCTGCTGCCACTGATTCGACTCATTTTGAGCCTGGGTATATTGCTGTTTCATGCGGTTCTGGGCAGCGATCGCCTTCGCCACCGCCTGCCGCATCTGGACCAGATCCTCCTGCATGTCGATAATCGACTGCTCCAGAATTTTCTCCGGATCCTCGGCCTGACTCACCATGTCATTAACATTGGCGCGAATCAGTCGGCTAACGCGATCAAAAAGTCCCATAGTCTACGTGTTCCTCCTGGTATTTGACGGATCGGATCACTCTGATCCCAAGGTTGCCCTGAACAGCACGCCATAGTGCTGGCGAGGCTTAGCTAATCGAAACATGATTTAAACGGGGTGACGCTGGCATTCCGCTAAGCCCAAGGGAAATCCCATCGGAGACCGACCGACGGTGCCCTTTAGAACTCTGGACTGCCATGCTCTCCGCTGGCAATTGGGCGATCTTGCGATCCCATGTAGACGTATCCGTCTGCCTCGAACAAGCCCCGAGAACCGGAAGGTATTGGGCGTGGGGCCTAATCGCAGGTTAACAAGTTTTTCGAAGAATCGCCGCTACCCCTTAACTTTTAGGGCAGCATTTTGAGGCAGATCTTAGGGCAGCAAAGAGCACCGCGATCGCCCCCTTATCCATCCCCCTCATCAATAACAGATATTCCATCGAATCTTCCATCGGATATCCCAGTCGGATTCCCGGTCTCGTCCAATAGGGGCAATGCTGCCTAGGCATCCAAAACCCATGCCCCTGACCCTATAGGATCAGCCATTTACCTGAGGAAACCGTCCAAGTCTTCCCCTAGGAGGGTTTATCCGCCGCCGGTTTATCCGGTGCTTCCTAGTCGGTCTCGCTATCAGGGGTGGGGTGCAAAATTTTAATCGTCAACCCCCGCTTCAGGAGCCGCTTCGCCAAGCTCTCCGCCTGGTCCCGCTGATCCAACGCCCCAAACTGGATATAGCGATCGCCCGCCAAGGTACGGACATAGGCATCGGGCACAATCTCCCGCGCCTGGGCCAGCAGCGCCTCCTCATCGCCAGGATTTGCCGTTTTGTAAGGCTCCACCACATAGAAATAACGGGTGCCATCATCCGGGATCGCCGTCACTTCCGGCGACTGATCCCCCGCCCCAGCGGTCTCATCTGCCGCGGCACTAGACTCATCATTCCCCGCCGTCGAATCCCCCGCCAAAGGCACCTGGGTCACCGAGGGAAGCCCCCCCGCTCCAGGTATAGTCGCGTTCCCCAACACCGTCACATCTTCATCCCCAGGGGACGGCGATGCCCCCAACAAACTCAACCGGGCGATCGTCAGCCCCGTAAACTCTTGATTCGCCAAATCCGGTCCCGCCGGCGCCGCAGAACTTTCCACCACCGGCTGCCGTGCCACCGACTCCTCCGAATTCCCATCCCCCTCCCGGGACGCCGCCTGGAGCGGTCCAAAATAATCAACCCCCGTCGCCTCCCCAACGGTCTCCCACACTTGCGCCATCTGGATGTACTGATCGCTATCGGGGTAATTAGCGTAATAGGTCCAAACCGTCCCCGCCGCCATCATCAAAATCGTGGCGATCCCAGTGCCACTAAACCAGGCCCGCTCCCGCCGCTTCTGGAGCGCCGCCTGCCGCTGTTCCCGCACGCTGGGAAACGCATAAGCCTCCGGTGGCGGCAAATTATCCGGCGATGTCCCATCGGGGTTCGCAAAATTTTGCGTCTGCTTCAACAACGCCCCCGCCTGGGTCAGGGCCACCGACTCCAGGGGCTCATTCTCCAGGGCAACCTTAGGATCCGGCAACGCCTGCTGGGCGATCGCCGGGCGCTGGGTCAAGGCATCCTCCAACTCCGCCTGGTTCTCCGCCGAGGGTGCCAACGCTCCATCCGAAGGGGCGATCGCCAACTGACCCTCCGCCCCGCCGTCAACCGCAGCCAACGCCCCCGACGCCCCGCCCTCCGGCAACGGCAACGCCTCCGCCCGCCCACTCTTCGGCGACAGGCCTACGAGGAAGCGACGAATCCCCCCATTCGGCCGAGGCCGCGATCGGCGATACTGCGCCAACTCCCGATCCAAATCCACATCCAGACATTCCAAAGCCACCTGCAACGTGGGATGAAGACTGTTGCTAAGGTCTCGGGAATTAGACTGGCGTCGATTTCGAGTGCGCATAGGGGAAATTAACCGAGAATCCGAAAATTACAGAGAGTCCTTGACGCGTTGCCGACAAAACCCCACCCAATTTATAAACGATTTTGTAAGTAATCCTACGGAGCCAGCGACAGGGCCCATTGAGCCCATCGCAAGGGGACGCCACCGCAGAACCGGCACCACAGGCACACACCACAGGCACACAATGAGCACACAATTTACTAGTTACACAGTGTCCCTGAAAGTGCCCAGGAATGGTCACAATGACACAAGCTTACACATGTTTTTCTAGAACCAGGGAAAATTCAGCCCCTTTGTTTCCGATTAACGCCCCCTGTAACGCTCCCAACGGGCATCCCTCCCTCACCACCCTTCTCCCTCCCTCCCCCTACACACCATGGGAAACTTTGACCCCATTCGCCAAATCCTGGTCAACGTTGAGCAAAACCCCCAGTGGCACGGACGCCAGCAACTGCGGCGCATCCGTGACCATTGGCCCGCGATCGTCGGCGACGCCGTTGCCCGCCACACCCGACCGATCGCCCTCCATGACCAACAACTCCGAGTCGCCACCAGCACCCCCACCTGGTCCCAAAACCTAATGTTCGAGCGTCAGCGGCTCCTGAAAAAACTCAATCAATATTTCCAAAATCCGCCCCTCAGCCCCCCCATCACCCAACTCCACTTCTCCCCTGGTCGTTGGAGCCAAACTCAACCCGCTCCCCCCAGAAAAAAGACCAGACAAAAAACCAGAGAAAAACCCAGAAAAAAAATCAGAGAAAAAACAACGCCCGCCGTACCACCGCGATCGCCCCGCCTCACACCACCGCCCACCCCCCATCACAACACTCCCCAACAAGCCTTCCAAAGCTGGTCCCAACAGGTCCAAAAACAACGGGAGCCTTACCCCCCCTGCCCGCTCTGCCAAATCCCCACCCCCCCCACCGAGCTAGAACGCTGGAACTGCTGCGCCCATTGCGCCACCCAGCACTGGAGAACCTAACACCAGCCCGGAAAAAATAGCCATCCCTCACAATTCACAAAATGCTCCGCAGCTGACGCCCCAAGCGCCCAAGAAATCCAGCCCCAATCAACACCAGCCAGCCCCACCCTCCCAACCAAAAGTGAGCTATTCACCCCAAAAATCAAACAGAAATAGACTCCACTCATTCATCACAAGAACTCCTCCCAAAAAGTTCACACATCCTCCTCAGCTCAAAGACCGTCTCCAACAGTTCCCTCCATTAGAAGACAGCGACTCAAAGGATCGATAACGGTGCAGAAAAGCCCTAATTCCCCTCTTCTTACGACTCCGCAGTTCCTCCGAAAAACAGATCAGCAGCCCTAGCTCATATCGATTCGCTTGATCCCCAGCCCTAACTCGACCGCTTTACACAACAGGATCAATTCGTTACTTTTCGCATCAAAAAACCGAAGAAAACATTAATCGTTTAATGGGCAAACTATAACTCGAAGCCAGAGCCGGTCTGCCCTAGCCATCTGATTCAGCGCTGACGCGCGGGGATCAATAATAAAAGTATGAAGTCCCCCAGAGAGAATTGCCCTTCTAGGTCCGTTCTCCACTGGGCCCTGACTTGAATTTCAGCTTGCTCTAGTCGTGCGATTCGATCTCACCTAAAGAACAAGAAGAAGCGAAGGTTGGTTTATTCAATGACTATCTCAGGGTTAAGAAGCGCTCTTAGATTGCAGTGAATTCGGGATCGGCGTTGTGCCCAACAGGGTGCCCGCCCACCGAACCTCACCCCCTCTAGTGATCACTTCAAACACCGCGATCGCCATCATGGGATTTGCACTCTCTGGGGTGCCGATCCGTGATTGCCCAGGTGGCAGCTCCCAGCTCAATCTCTCCGTCATGGGGATCTCTCCATCATGGGGATTGAACTGCTGCTCCAGGCGATCGGCGCCAACGATTTCAAGCCAGCAAGCCTGTTTAAGCCGTACAGCGTGAGCCTGAAAACAACTTGAACAACACCTTGAATATTGATCTCCCCGTGCGCGAGTCCAGTCTCCTCCATCCCCTGTGTCTCCTATGAATGCTTCCCCCGACCCTATTTCTGCCTGCCGCCATTGTCGCCATTACACCCCGGAAGGGCGACGCGGTGGCCAATGTGACCAGCTGGATACCCTTGTTCATGGGGATTGGAAAGCTTGTCCGTTAGCACTGCCCGCGTTTGCCCCCTCCTGGGAATCGATGGAAGCCCATACCGTGTGCGCAGGACCCGTTCCCGAGTCCGTCGAGCAGAGTACGAAGCAGAGTACGAAGCAGCAGGACACAAAAGCACCTCCAGTCTTAGTCGCGGTCAGCGGCGGTAAGAGCAGCGGCCAACGCAGCATGATGGGCGTGGTGACCGACACACCGTCGGTGGCGATTAGCTAGCACGGCATCTAATGGGGGATCATGCGCCAGCATTTGTGGCCAGGGGAGCCCAGAGAGCTGCGGTCTGATTTTGCGGTTTGATTTTGCCGGCTGATCTAGTATGGAGCCATCCCCCTTACCCTGCCGGCCATTGCTGCCTCGTCCCCATGCGACTGCATCCCAACACCATCGAAGCGGTTAAGGAACGAAGCGACATTGTCGATGTGGTGTCGGAGCGGGTTGCCCTGAAAAAACAGGGGCGTGAGTATGTAGGACTGTGTCCGTTCCACGACGACAAGTCCCCGAGCATGACGGTGAGCCCGGCGAAGCAGTTTTACTATTGCTTTTCCTGCGGGGCGGGCGGGAATGCGATCAAGTTTTTGATGGAGCTGGATAAGCGCTCCTTTACCGATGTGGTAATGGAGTTAGCTCAGAAGGCCCAGGTACCGGTTCAAACCCTGGAGCCGGAAAAGGGGCAGGAGCTTCAACGGCAACTCTCGGAGCGCGATCGCCTGTATGAGGTCATGGCGATCGCCTCCAAATTTTATGAACACGCCCTGCATCAGGTACAGGGACACCATGCGCTGACCTATCTGACGGAGAAGCGAAAACTCGCGCCGGATGTGATCCAAGATTTTCAGTTGGGCTATGCGCCGGGGGGCTGGGATACCCTATTTCGCTATTTGACCGAGCAAAAGCAGTTTCCTGTTTCCGTCGTCGAAGCGGCGGGGTTAATTGTGCCGCGCAAGTCAGGACAGGGATTTTATGATCGATTCCGCGATCGCCTGATGATCCCCATTTGCGATCCCCAGGGGCGGGTGATTGGTTTTGGAGGACGGGGTCTAACGGACGATGCCAAGCCGAAATATTTAAATTCCCCAGAGACGGCGCTGTTTGATAAGGGGCGGATGCTCTTCGGGTTGGATAAGGCAAAACAGACGATCGCCCAGCGGGATGGGGCGATCGTGGTGGAGGGCTATTTTGATGTGATTGCGCTGCACGCCGCTGGGTTGAGCAATGCGGTGGCGGCATTAGGGACGGCCCTGAGTGCGACGCAAGTCCGGCTCTTGCTGCGGTTTACGGAGTCCAAGCGCGTCATCCTCAACTTTGATGCGGATGGGGCAGGGCAGCGAGCCACAGAACGGGCGATCGGCGAGCTGGAAACCCTGGCCTACAACGGCGATGTGCAGCTCCGGGTATTGAACCTACCCGGCGGGAAGGACGCCGATGAGTATCTCCAGAGCCATAGTCCGTCCGCCTATTTTCAGTTGTTGGACGAAGCGCCTCTATGGCTGGATTGGCAAATTGAGCTGGCGTTGCAGGGGCGGGATCTACGTCAAGCGGACCAGTTCCAAGGGGCGATCGCCGAGCTGGTCAAACTCCTCGGCAAACTACCCAACCCAGCCCTGCGCAGCCACTACACCCGAGTCTGCGCCGAACGATTGGGGATGCAGGACAGCCGGTTTACGTTGCAGCTTGAACAGGATTTGCGATCGCAGATCAAAGGACAGCGGTGGCCCGGCAAATCGAAAAAATGGCAACGTCCCGCAGATACCAGCCTGCGGGAATGCGCCGAGGCAGAGCTATTGCGGATTTATTTGCACTGCCCCGACCATCGCCCCAACGTGAAAGCCGTATTGGAGGAGCGGGAACTGGAATTTGCCATGTCCCACCACCGATTCCTCTGGCGACAGATTTTGCGACTGGAGCAAAACTGGGCGGACTTGGGACCAACAGTGGATGATGCCTTGGATTTTCGGGCAGAGCTGTTGGGATCCCCAGAGTTTTCCAGCGAGGATTTATTGCCTATTCAGCCCCTCTTGAACTTGGATGAAACGGGGCGATTGGACCTAACCCGCCCAGAATTAAGCCTGCGATCCGCCGCGGCAGCCATGGAAAGCTTGAGCTGCGCCAAACGATGTCGCTACTTGCTGGATGCCTGGCTCCACAGCTATTTGCACTACCAGGTGCTCACCGAGAAGTACCAGGAATTTTTGGAAACCGGAGAACTCGACCTCGCCTTTTTCACCCCCGGCGACGCGGACGCCCCATCCCCCCTAGCCAAGGTGATCGACCTACACACCCGTCGCCCCTTACCGGGCAGTGGCGGTACACCCCTCACCCAAGGGTCGCTGGCATTAGCCCCCCAAAAACAGCCGACGATCCACAGCGCGGAGGAACTGGAGGCAGCGCTAGACAAAGCCTTCAATCAGCAGCAAACCCACCTAGACGACTACCACCGCGATCGCCAGTACCTCCATCAGCTCACCCAAAAGCGCCAAACCACCTACGACGACCTGACCCGATACCCCGCCGCCCCAAACTTGGGCAATACGGACGATGGGGAAAACGATGAATCGCAATAATTGCGAGCAATTGCAGCAGTGAACGGCCTGCACGAAATATTGCATTTTGTTAAGCTTGCAGAGTCGCGTTTTGGTGTGGGTGATGGTGGCGATCGCTCCCGAGTCTGGGTCTAATATTAGGCAAGAACCGATTCTTGAGACGGAATCGGAAAAGTTTGAATGGACAGAGGTCTGGTACCCGGTCCATTTCGTTCAGGATTTGGATAAAACTCGTCCGACACGGTTTGTCCTGTTGGAGCAGCCCCTGGTGATTTGGTGGCAGCCCACCACAGAACAATGGGTCGTGTTGGAAGATCGCTGTTCCCATCGCCTCGCCGCCCTCTCCGAAGGGCGCATCACCGACGATGGCTGCTTGGAATGCCCCTATCACGGCTGGGCGTTTACCGAAACCGGCGCCTGCGATCGCATCCCCTTCGCCCCGGAGGGCAGCACCGCCCACCAAAGCGATCGCGCCACCGTCCGCCACTACCCCAGCCGCGTTGCCCAAGGGCTTTTGTTTGTGTATGCCGGCAAGGCTGAAAACGCCGAGAACAAGCCCTTGCCCACCTTGCCCCCCTTAGAGAAAAACGTCGATGAATGGGTCATGGCGGACACCTTCCGGGACATCCCCTACGACATCACCACCCTGCTCGAAAATGTCCTAGACACCAGCCACGTCGCCTTCACCCACCACCCCCGAGTCGGCAACCGAGCCAACGCCAAAGATTTTGTGCTGGACGTGTCGGACATCACCCCCACAGGATTCACCGGCTTTTGGGAAGAAGGCCCCCGTCGCGGCAAATTGGGATCCCAAAAAACCACTTTTCTTGCACCGGGGTTAATGTGGCACGACATCGAGGAAAGCCCCTTTGGGCAAGTGATGACGGTGGTCTACGCCACCCCGATGGAAAAGGGAAAATGCCGGGCGATCGTGCGGCTGCCCTTCCGCTTCAAATCCGCCATTCCCCGCCTAGTTTTTAAGTACACGCCCCGATGGTTTGGACACCTCAACCAAAACGCCATCCTCGAAGACGACCAAATTTTTCTGCATCTTCAAGAGCGCACCCTTGCCGACACCCCCGGCAACTATGCCCAGGCCTGCTATCTGCCGACCAAGAGCGATCGCTTCGTCCTCGCCTATCGTCAATGGGTGGAGAAATTCGGCGAACCCTTCCCCAACCGCGAGTTTGCACCCGCCGAACCCTCCCAAGCTGCCCTCCTCGATCGCTACCAATCCCATACCCAACACTGCGCCAGTTGCCAAGGCGCATTGCGACGTATTCAACAGCTTCGGAAAGGCAGTGCGATCGCCGCCGTGCTGCTGTGTAGCGCCCTCCCCATTGGCATCACGTTGAGTTGGGCATCCTGGATCATCATCACCCTCGCCGCCCTATTGCCTCTGGGGGCGATCGCCGCGTGGCAACTGGGCAAACTGGAGCGCAAATTCTACGACGGCGAATACCCCCCCACCCGCAACGTCAAAGACTAGGGAGCAAATCTGGGGCGTCAATCTGGGGCATCAATCTGGGGCGCAAATTTTTTAGGGCACAAACTTAAGAATCACGGCACAGGCAAAGTAGGATAATGAGTCGTCCGTTGGGAGACTTAACCATGACCGATACCGCCTGGGCCGTCGACACCGCTGTGCCCACCGACTTGCGCGATCGCCTGCTCACTTTTATCTGCACAGCCGCCTATAAGGAAGGAGATTTTGTCCTGTCCTCCGGGAAGCGCAGCACCTATTACATCAACTGCAAGCCGGTCACTTTGGACGCCCAAGGTGCACTGGCGATCGGGCGATTGCTACTCCCCATGCTGCCCCAGGGAACCGATGCAGTGGCGGGGTTGACCCTCGGAGCGGATCCCATTGTGAGCGCAGTCAGCGTCGTCTCCGCCTATGAGCGCGCCCCCATCCCGGCCTTAATTATCCGAAAGGAAGCCAAGGGCCACGGCACCATGGATTACATCGAAGGGCCGGCGCTTAAGGACGACGCATCGGTGGTGGTACTGGAGGATGTGGTGACCACCGGCGGATCAGCATTAAAGGCGGTGGAACGCTTACAGGCAGCGGGTTACACCGTGCCCCGGGTCATTTCCCTCGTCGATCGCAAACAGGGCGGTGAAGAGCTTTATGCCCAACACAATTTGGAATTTGAGGCGCTTTACTCGATTGACGATGTACAAGCCCAATGGCGCAAACTGCAGGGCTAAGGTTTATCGTGAGTCTTGCGCAATCGGCGTTTGCAGTAGCAGGATTAGTCGAGCATTAGTGATTTAAGGAGCACAGGAGAACGGGTTATGGGCGAACAGCGGATGGCGGATCAGGTGGCAGTTATCACGGGCGGTTCTCGGGGAATCGGTCGGGCAGCGGCCTTGGCCTTGGCGGAAGAGGGGGCAAAGGTTGCCGTAAATTATGCATCCTCCAGCGGTGCAGCCGATGAAGTCGTCAAACTGATTGTGGACGCGGGCGGCGAGGCGATCGCCGTTCAGGGGGACATGGCTCAACAGGACGACGTCACCAAGCTGCTAGATACGACCAAGGAGAAATGGGGTCGGGTCGATGTCTGGGTCAACAATGCCGGCATTACGCGCGATACCCTGCTGCTACGGATGAAGCCGGAAGATTGGCAAGCGGTGATTAACCTGAACCTGACCGGCGTATTTATGTGCACCAAAGCCGTCAGCAAAGTGATGATGAAGCAGCGATCGGGGCGGATTATCAATATCGCCTCCGTCGCCGGACAAATGGGTAACCCCGGGCAAGCCAACTACAGCGCCGCCAAAGCAGGCGTCATCGGTTTCACCAAAACCGTTGCCAAGGAATTGGCTAGCCGAGGCATAACGGTGAATGCGATCGCCCCTGGATTTATCGCCACCGATATGACCGCCGATCTAAAGAGCGACGAAATTTTAAAATTCATCCCCCTGGGTCGCTACGGCAAACCCGAAGAAATCGCCGGTGCCATCCGTTTCCTCGCCGCCGATGCTGCCGCCGCCTACATCACCGGTCAAACCATCAACGTCGACGGCGGCATGGTGATGGCATAAGTGATGGCATAAGCCCAAACCACCGTTGATAGAACCGTTTATAGATACGCCAAGATGGATGGGTTAGTGCCGTCGTTACGCTGACCCGTCCTGTGAAATTCCTTGCCGTTTTGACCGCGATCGCCACCCCAGCGATCGCCGCATCCGTAAGCGTTGCCGTCCCCCCGCGATCGCCGGATGTGGTGGAAACCTGCGATGTCTTGGTCGTGGGGGGCGGCTTAGCAGGGTCGGCGGCCGCCTATGAGGCATTGCTCGCGGGAAAAACCGTATGCATGACCGAGATTACCGACTGGGTAGGCGGTCAGATTTCGTCTCAGGGCACGTCAGCACTGGACGAACGCCCCACCCAACAATCGCGCCTCTATTTCCCCCGGGGCTATCTCGCCTTCCGCCGCAGCATTGAGCAACACTACGGCCGCCTGAATCCGGGAGCCTGTTGGGTCAGCGCCTCATGCTTTATGCCCTACGACGGCCACAAACTATTATTTAACCTTTTAAAACAAGCGGAAAAACAAGGAAAAGGCACCCTAAAGTGGTATCCCAATACGGTTATTAAAGAAGCCTTTTTTGAAGCCAATTTACGGCTCATTGATCGGGCGATCGCCATTCAACATCGCCCCGCTCCCAACACACCGCCGCTAAACACCGAACCCCTATCTCAAACCCTAGAAGACGCCTACCGCTATCAAGATTCTGACCGGTTGCAAAAAACCATTATTCAATTTATGCCCCGGCGCACCAATGAAGGTCCCGGAGCCCCTTGGTATATCATCGACGCCACCGAAACCGGCGAGCTAATTGGATTATTAAATGTACCCCACCGCCTAGGCATTGACCCAATCAGCCCCTGGGATCCCTCCAGCTCCTCCCAAACGGGCGATCGCTACTGCACCCAAGGGTTTACCTATACCTTCGCGATGGAGACCCAGGCAGAGGAACAGACCTATACAAAACCCGATTTCTACGATCGCTACGCCCCCTATTACAGCTATGAATTAGAGCGGCTCGCCGACTTTGAACTGGTCTATAGCTACCGCCAAATTTTTAGTGTAAAACCCGATTTACCACGCCCCTCCGATGTACGAAACTTCCCCATCTTTCCGGGGGATATTTCCATGCAAAACTGGACCTGGGGCAATGATTATCGCCCCGGCACCTCCCAAGACAATTTGATTTATACCCAGGCCCAATTACAGGCCAACGGCCAGTCCGATCCCGGGGGCTGGCTCGGGGGATTACGGGTGGAATCATTAAAGCGAGCCGAAGAACATGCCCTAGGCTTTTTCTATTGGTTAGTCCAGGGAACAACGGATTCCCAATTGGGCGATCGCGTCAAACAACCCCAACCATTCCACACATTAATGGCGGGCTTAGACTCCCCCATGGGCACCGTCCACAGTCTCTCGAAATATCCTTATATGCGAGAAGGACGGCGAATTATCGGTCGCCCCAGCGCCGCCTATCCCGATGGATTTATGGTGTCGGAAATCGACATTTCCCGCACCGATTTTAGTCAGGAACCCTATCAATCCTTACCCGACAACCAACAGCGATCGCTCTGGGCACGGCTAGCAGGACTCGATGCGATCGCCGTGCTCACCGACGAAATTGCGTTTGATCAAGTCCAGCCCCGAATGCGAGCCAGCCTCTATCCCGACAGCATCGGCATTGGCCATTACGCGATCGATTTTCACCCTTGTATGACCCTCAGCCCCCCAGAAACCCCCGGCAATACCGAGCGAGCAGGAGAACGCCTAGGCCAGGGAGCCGCCTATCCTTTCCCAGTGCCGTTGCGCGCAACCATTCCCCAAAACATCGACAATCTATTGATTGCCGGAAAATCCATCGCCACCAGCCATATCGCCGCCGCCGCCTATCGGGTCCACCCCTTTGAATGGTCCACCGGTGCCGCGATCGGAACCACCGCCAGCTTTGCCCTCGATCAAGGCATTATGCCCTTTCAGCTCGTAGACGAACTACCGCGCCGAGAGCCCCAGCTAGAGGAACTCCAACGGCTATTGGTGAAGAACGGCAATGCGATCGCCTTCCCCAACACCTCAATCCTCAACAACAACTGGGATAACTGGCGCTAGGGATTTAAAAATTCAGCTCGGGGACGCTATTATTTGCCGCCACCTCCGATCGCAACACCCCCACCGCGCGGGTATATTGCATATCCTGATCCGACCCCGGCACCGACCGGTTTGCCAGCAGGAAATACCGCTGTTCCCGAGTCAGGGGCACGTTCACATCCGGCTCAATCCCCGTCTTATTAATATCCACACCATTGGGAGTGAAATAGCGAGCCACCGTCACCGCCAGTCCCGACCCATCCGCCAAACGATGCACCGACTGCACCAACGCCTTACCAAAGGTCTTAGTCCCCAACACGACCGCACGCTGATTATCCTGGAGCGCACCGGTCAAAATTTCGCTTGCACTGGCAGAGTCTTTATCCACCAACACCACCATCGGCGCATCGGTCAACGCCGTCTCCGTCGCCCGCTCCGATCGCCACTTCCCGCCGCGATCCGTAGTGCTCACAATACTGCCCTGGTCGAGCCACATCCGCGCAATTTCAATACTCGCCCGCAACAAGCCCCCCGGATTCGCCCGCAGATCCAGCACATAGCTATCGACCTCAGCAGCCTCCATATTTTTGATGGCTTCCTGCATCTGGCTCGAAGCCGTCGCACTAAACTCATTCAGCCGGATATACCCAACTTTCAGATCGCCCTCTTGATTCACCTGCGATCGCACAATCGGCAACTCAATCCGCTCCCGCGTCACCGACACATCAAACGGCGCTCCCCCATTCCGTTCAATGGTCAGATTCACCGCCGTCCCCGCCTCACCTCGAATCAACGTCGACGCCTTCCTCGACGCCATCCCCTTCGTCGACTCCCCATCGATCGCCAAAATGACATCCCCCGACATCAGGCCCGCCTTCGTCGCCGGAGAATTCGGCAACGGATCCTGAATCATCAAACGCTTCCGCTTCTCCAACGTCCGCAGCCGAACCCCAATCCCCGACAGGGATCCATTGGTTTGCTCCGTCAAGCGCTTGAATACCTCCGGCGTCATAAACCGCGTGTAGGGATCATTCAGCCCTTCCAGGGCCGCCTTCAACGCCTCATAGGCCTCCTCCCGCGACGCATAATTTCGCGACAGCAAATCCTGGCGCACCACCTTCCAATCGCTCTGATTAAACGTACCGTCTACATATTCCCGGCTGACGATCTGCCACGCCTCATCCAAAACCGCCTTAGGGCTATCCTGAAACTCCGCCCGCGCCGCCTGAATTCCCGGAGGCACGATCGCCGCCCCCGCCAGGATTCCCAGCATCATCCCGCCCCAGGTCATCCCCCGGTTCCAAAATTCCCGATTCCGAAATTTATGAGCAGGCGGTCGGGTTGTTTTGCTCACTTTACTAGGGGAAAGAGATGCCGTTAGGGAGGACTCAGACGGGGCGTGCTTGATATCAGCCATAGGGCGGTGAGCTGTGCTGCTGGGAAACTATCGGGCAGAAACCATCGAGAAAAGGGGCGATCGCGCTCCAAGGTCACAAACCAGCGCAATCCAAGAGAAAGAAGCGGTCAAAATTGCATTCTTCGAATCCCCATTGAAAAATCTAGAAACAACGGCAGGAATCAATTTAAGTGTTCCCCATGAAATCCTAAGGGTTTCATTAGGGGTAGTAGCAGGCGTCTGTGACACTTCAGAGGTCGACTGTCAGAACCGAATTTCACGGCTCCTTAACCCCCTGACGGTCCTCAGGAAGCTGACGGCGGAGCCAGCACCATATCTCTAATATTGCTTGGAAATATTGAATTGCGTGGAAATATTGATTGGATTAACTGGATTGATCGGGATCAAGCCTCAGCATTCATCTAAATACCAAGGAAGTCAGGCTAGCGGAAAAGGACCAGGCTTCCACCGGCTTATCCTCGCTGTCCCATCCTCACTGTATAGACACCGGCCCCTGTGACGAGTGATCTCCGTCATAGGTTGACGGGATCTTTAGGGGCGTTAGGGGCAGCCCAGCACGTCTAGCGATGCCCCTCCAGAATGCTCACCACCCGCATACTCACCATAGGGTGCCCCACAGCAATAACAACGCCTCCGTCCACTCCACCACCGCCCCATAGGTATCCCCCGTATGGCCGCCAAGCTGCCGGTGAAACCACAACCCCACCCCCAGGGCGATCGCCATCCCCCCAGCACTCACAGCCCCCACCCAAATCCACTCCCCCGTCAACGCCCCAGCCCCAGCGGACAACAGCAATAATCCCAGCCCCGGCATCACCCCCTCCTGCCAGCCCTGAATCTCCTCGCGATGAAATTTCCCCTTCCCCTCCCCCTTGAGGTAGGGATACCGAGCGATCGCCATCAGTTGTCCCCAACGTCCCCACCCCGCCGCCGCCGCCAGCCCCATCCAACGGTGCGCGTCCCCCAAACTGCCCAAAGCCGTCACCTTCAACAGCAATAAAATTCCCAACGCGATCGCCCCAAAGGCCCCGGTCGCACTATCCGCCATCACCGCCAACCGCCGCTCCGGATCCATCACCGCCAACCCATCCGCCGTATCCATCGCCCCATCCAGATGGAGCCCCCCCGTAATCCAAACCCAAGCCGCCACCACCACCGCCATCCGCGACCAAATCGGCAACCCAATCTCCGCCAGCCCCCAATCCAACACCCCCAACCCGCCCCCAACAATCACACCGATCGCCGGCGCCAACCGAGCGATCGCCTGAAACGTCACCGGCCACCGAGACGGCAAAGGCACCGCCGTATAAAACAACCACGCCGCCACCCATCGCCCAATCCACTGCCGCAAGCCCAATTTCACCGATCCCACCCCCTCCTAAAACCATTTCCCGATCGCCGGATTCCCGAACCATTTCCCTCCGATCCCATAGCGGTCATTTCAGATTTCCTTAATCTTTTTTGGTATGTTGTTAGCGACTGAGCGCCAAGCAAAATCGATCTTTAATCAACATTTATCAATATTTATCAAGGAGCCAATATTCCCCCTCAACTCCCAATAATCCCCTCTTGGGTCCGCCGCTGAGTGGGGCCGATCCCCCTTAAGCGACACCCCGATGCCTGAGATCCCCGCCAAAATTCTCAAGCCACCACCGGGCCGCGATCCCGCCCTCACCCCGGTCTGAACAGACCGACAAGCCCATGTCCAGTCGAGAAAATACGGTGTCTGAACCCCAGTGGCACTTCAAGTTTCCCTGGGCTAAGGTTGGGATGTGGGACGATCCAGACCGTAAACAGCGGATCCCCAAGCCGCATTCGTAATCATCGTTTACAATTTCTTAAGACTCCCTACACGTGCATTTCTGCCTGCCATCATGAACAACCGTCAACCTACACCTCCGTTGCCAGCACCTTGCATCGTTGACCGGGGCGTTGTCATCAACCAGCAGGATATGCAGAAGCTGTTGGCAGGGTTGGGACGCGTCAAATATTCCTACCTCCAGGACGGGGCGATCGCCAGCGAAGGCGAAGGGGTCGTTGTCGAAGTCTTTGCCGACGATATCCAGGCAACCTTGGTGGCCAATGCGGCGCTCTATATCAACGTTTGTAGTTTTGACTATCTGGAGATCAGCCGAGAGGCAGATGATCGCAGCGTCTTTTCACTAGTCCAAGAAAACTGGGTTTTAAGACTGATCCCCCAAACCAGTTGGCTCCAGGACAGCGGCAACATTGATATCGACGAAGCCGCCCTAGAAGCCGTCTTTGATCGGGTATTGCTCGCCAACTTTGACGCCTGCGCGGACGACGAAACGTACCCTAGCTAAGCCTTTTTCAGGGAACAAAAATATCCAAAGTTAAGCGCCTTAGCGGTCTAAGCCCTAAGGCGCTTTTGTTTTGAGGCGCGTTTTTGAAACATTGTCGTTGAAGCTCTTGGAGCTTATGGATCGAGCTGCTGAACAAATTGCTGGAGGGCAGCCCGTTGCTTTTCCCCCGCCACCAGCGCCAAATCCCCATGGCCACCCCCCGCGATCGCCACAAATTGGGTGCGCTGGGGATGGACCTGGGCCAACTGCTGACCATGGTCGAAGGGAATCACCGGATCATCGGTGCCGTGGAAAATCAGGATGGGAGCTTGAACATCTTGGAGGCGCGTCAGGTTGGGAAATTTATCAAAGGGATAGATAGAAACGCGGGTGATGACCCGAAAAACGCTGGTGAACGCGGATTCTAGGACCAACCCCGCCACCGGTTTCGTCGCCGCCAGGTGAGTCGCAGCACCGCCCCCCAGGGAAAACCCATAGACAATAATGCGATCGCCCGGTATGCCCTGGTCCCGCAAATATTGGTAAGCCGCCTCCGCATCTCGATAAATGCCCTGTTCACTGGGCTGACCGTCGCTGAGCCCATAGCCCCGATAGTCATAGGCGAGCACATTAAACCCCATCTGGTGCCATTGATTAATCGGCGCACGCAAATACCCCAAATCTGCGCCGTTGCCGTGGCTGTAAAGCAGGGTATAAGTCGCATCCGGTCGCGTCCAGTGCACCGCGCGAATGGATAAGTTGGGTTCGCTGGTCAGGGTAATCAGATTCGGCTCATCGGGACCATAGCCCACCGGCGGCACCGGATACATTTGGCGATCGGTAAAAAAATAGCCATAAATCCCGACCACCACATAGAGCAGCACCCCCAGCCGCCCTAACCGCCAGAGAAAGTGGGTTATTTGAGTCATTGGGGAATGGGAGGCGATCGCCATCCTAAAATCAGTACCGGTCAACGGGTCCATGGACGATGCTCCATAGAATCAGTCCAAAGCAGGATCCGCAGGAGGCGGGGGCATCGCCTTACGCCAATCCCGCCCCAAGCGCACCGTCAGGTCGGATCCCAAATCGCCAATGGACGAAAGATCCAACTGTCCCACCCCCAATCGCCGCTGCACCAGCTCCGCAATATCCTGACGCCCCGTCTGAACAATCACCTGGGAATGGTTCAACGTATCGCTCCAGGCATCAATGGTATAGACCTGCCGAAATCCCAGCCGCTGCAAACGGGTCCGCACCTGCTCCACCGCCTCCTCGTCCCCCGACGCATTTTGAATCGCAATCCGAGCATAGGCATAGGCAAAGCGATCGCGAACGGCGGTGCTATTGATGGCACTCCGCTGGGGTCCCTCATAATTCACCTGGAATAAATCCCGAGCAATGCGCGATCGCTCATTTTCATCCATAATCCAAGCGCCAGCCACCCCATCCTTGGCATTGCTAAAGCGGCCAGGGAGCAACACAAATTGCCAGCGATCGCTCGACTGCCGCAGCCCAAACCCAAGGATTGCCGTCAGCTCTTCCCAGGATAAATTCGTGTCCACATAATGCTGAACCCGTTGCAAAATTTGGGGCAGCTTCAGCCACACATCGGGACTCGCCAACCGTTGACGCAGCGCCTTCAACAGCATCTGCTGCCGCTGCACCCGACCAATATCCCCCAGCCCGCCACCGCGATAGCGCACAAACTGCTCCGCCTGATCACCGGTAATAGTTTGCCAGCCCGCCTCAAGCGCAATATTTAAATCCTGGGTGCGATCGCGATACTGCATCGGGCGAGGGATAAACACCTCAACCCCCCCCAACAAATCGATCAAATCCCGAAAAGCGCTGGTACTAATACGCAGATAACGATCAATGGGCAAATTCCCCAGATTTTTCCGTAATGTCTGGGTCACCAGCGCCGGTCCCCCCAACGCATTCGCCTGATTAATCCGCTGGCGACCATGCCCCGGAATCGTCACCAACGTATCCCGAGGCACCGACAACACCGTCGTCATCGTTTCCCGAGGATTAATCCGCGCCACCAGCAGCGTATCGCTGCGCCCGGTAAGGGTTTGTTGGTGGCGGGCGGCACCGGGCTCCGCATGATCCACCCCAATAATCGCCAGATTAATCGGACGGGTCAGGCGATATTGCCACCCCTGGTCCCACGGGCGTTGGATCGTCGGATTCGTAATATCAACCGGCGCTTTCAACCCCAGCCATTTCTCCGGCTTCAGGGGGTCAAACAGGGCGATCGCCGCCCCCACACTCGCCGACAACACCGCCGTCACCGAAATCACAAACAACCACTGGAGCCAAATCGCCAGCGATCGCTCCCCCCGTCCCGCCCACACAATGGCGCTACCAATGGACCGGCGGCGCGATCGCGGGGATTCCCCAAGGGAGGGGTCCGCCTCGAACGGGGGCAACACCTGGGCAAAGGCTTGTTCTTCGGGAGATGTCCCAAGGGGATTGGAATTCGGGAGGGACTCAGCCATAGATCTCAGCAATAGATCTCAGTCAAGGGACAGGGTGGGAACCGGCAAACCGCCCCACTTTCCTGCATCCTAGCGCCTTCCTAGCGTAAAGACCCCAAATCAATCGCCCCCACGCCGCCGCGCTGGATCTGACGCAGGATAATTCCGAGCTGCCACCACACGGCGATCGCCCCCCCCACGGTCACGGTCCCGGACAACAAAAACGCGATTTTCGCCGAGAACGTAAACACCTGCAACGTCGCCCCCAGGAAGCAGCACGCCCCCAAAGCCATTCCCACATAGGGCACCCAGAGCTGAGACCCCAGCAGCGCTTCAGGATCCCGCTCCTCCGTTTGGAGCCAAGCCCCCACCAACCCCTTAAAGGTCTTGGCAAAGGCGATCCCCGAGGTCACCCCCATGAACACGCCAGCAAACAGAAGGAAGAAAGGCCCCTGGAGCCCGTCGAAAAACATCATGAATCAGGTTCAGCCTAAAACCGAATTGAAGGGTGGACTTGGGAGAACAAGCTAAATAATTGAATCAAGCTCAAACAGGAAATCCTAGGCATTATCCCGTAGGGCGGCCACCGTGCTGTCCCAATTATCTAAAACCGGCAAAAACTGCTCCGGCAAAAGCTGTGCCGCCTGCTCCTTCGAGAACTCCGTCAAAGCGCTCCAAGCACTGCCCCAAGCAGCCTCCACCACCAGCCCCGGCTCAACCTTATCCTTCACCAAATCCCAAATCCGCTGCACCTCCGTCGTATGCAACCGATCCTCCTCCACCAACGCCAACAACAGGCGATCGCGGAAAATCTGTCCCTCATCGGACATCAAATACTGCAAGCCCATCTGGGCCGTCGGCACCAAATTAAACTGAGTATCCCCCTGGGCAATGCGCAACAAATTCTCCAACCGCTGCCACTGGAATTTACCGTCTTCAAACAACACTTCAATCAACCGCCGTCGCAACGCAGGCGACTCCCCCATCAACAGCCGTCGCGCCACATAGGGATAGGCAATTTCCACAATTTTGAACGCCGGATTCAAGCTCAGCGCCAAACCCTCTTGGGTCACCAGCGATCGAATAATCAACGCAAACTTAGCCGGCACCCGAAAGGGATATTCATACATCAACTCCGAAAAGCGATCAGTGATGGTTTTGAAATTAAACTCCCCAACACTCGCCCCCACAATATCCCCGAACACCTCGTCCAAGGCAGGGATAATCGGCGTAATATCCGTCTCCGGCGCCAGGAAGCCCAACTTAACGAAATCCCCCGCCAGCTCGTCGTAATTGCGGTTGATCAAATGAACCACCGAATCCACGATGGTCTCCTTCGTAAACTCCTCCAGCTGATCCATCATGCCGAAATCGATATAAGCCATCCGCCCATCCCGCATCGCAAACAGATTGCCCGGGTGGGGATCCGCGTGGAAAAAGCCAAATTCTAATAGCTGACGAAGCCCCGACGTAACCCCAATGGAAATCAGCTCATCCTGATCCAACGCCGCCGCCTTAACGGCCTCGGTATCGGTCAACTTGATGCCATCAATCCATTCCAGCGTCAGAATCCGTTGAGTGCTATAGCGCCAATAAATCTCCGGCACCTTCACAGACGGGTCGTCCTGGAAATTGGCAGCAAACCGTTCCGCATTGCGCCCTTCATTTAGATAATCAATTTCCTCAAACAGCTTCGTGCCGAACTCATCCACGATCGCCTGAAGATCGTGCCCTAAATTAAGGGGCAAAAAGGGCGACAATGCCTTCGCACCGATGCGCATCAAATAGAGATCCAACGTTAGTGTCGGCAACAGCTCCGGTCGCTGCACCTTCACCGCCACCGCTTCCCCAGTCCGTAGCCGCGCCTTGTATACCTGGCCCAAACTGGCTGCGGCGATCGGGCGCGGGGAAATCTCCGCAAACAAATCCTCCAGAGGAGCCCCAAAATCCGTCTCAATAATGGCAAAGGCCAACTCCGTCGAGAAGGGCGGGAGCTGATCCTGGAGCTTTTCCAACTCCGCCAAATAGTCCACCCGCACCAAATCCGGCCGCGTCGACAGGGCTTGACCCACTTTGATAAAGGTCGGTCCCAAACGGATCAAAATATTGCGCAACTGCTCCGCCCGTCGGGAGATCTTCGTCGGGTCTTCCCCAAAAAAATAATCCCGCACCATCCCCAGAACAAAACTGGCGCTGAACAGGAGAATCTGGAGCAATCGATACAGCGGCAGCCAAGGACGCCGAGAATAATAGCGAGCGATATCTCGGGCGCTATAGCGTCGCTTCGAAGCGCCAGGCAAATCCGTCGGGGTCGACATCGCCGGCGTGGCCGGGGAAAAAGAATCAGCGGGGGAATAAGGAGCGGAGTCGAGTTTCACAATAGCTATACCTGCTCTGCTATACCGTCTGCCATAACGAGGGGGGCAATGGATTAAGCCCAGAGGATAGGGCAGCCTATGCAGCACTCATCCGATCCCCGCCGTATAGCATTGTACCCTTTACGTCCAGACAAAAAAATACACAGCACTTAACCCTGATATCACCGCAACGGAACCTATCGAGGGAAATGCTGGTTTTCCAATCCCTATTCTGGACGAAATCTGGAAGAGATGCCGGGTCAGAGATACAGTGGAGGCGTTTTTCCGGCTCCATCGCGATCGCCCCCTCCTACCCGATCGCCCCCTACCCGATTTACTTTGCCACTACCGCAACGTCCCCATGATCAGCCAAGTTTCAGAACGAACCATGCACTGGGTGCGCTGGGCCCTGACGATCGCCTGGGGGCTGCTCATCCTGTCGCTGTTCTATGACCCCATTTCCGCCGGGCTGACGGATCCCGCCAACTTGGCCAGCCCCCTGCGGCTAGACCCCGACACCTGTGTCCGGGTCCAGGGAGCCTGTTTGGACGAGCAAGCTTATCCCCTGGGGGCACCGATTTTTTGGGGCATCGTCGTTCCGGGCTCGATTTTTATTTTGCTGATTTTTGGGCATGAATTTTGGCGACGCATTTGTCCTCTTTCCTTCGTGTCCCAGATCCCCCGAGCCCTGGGATGGGAACGGAAACGCAAGAAAGAAAATAAAAAAACTGGCAAAGTCAGGTACGAACTCGTCAAAGTCGATAAAAATTCTTGGCTCGCCCAAAATCGACTTTTGGTGCAATTTAGCCTGTTCTTCCTCGGGCTCTGCAACCGCATTTTATTTGTGAACTCCGATCGCACGGCCCTAGGAATTTTCCTGGTGGTCACTGCGACAGCGGCCCTGATCACAGGATTTTTATACGGCGGCAAAACCTGGTGCCAATACATTTGCCCCATGGCCCCCGTCCAAAAAATTTATGGGGAACCGCGAGGGCTAATGAATAGCGCCCCCCATGTGGGCGATCGCCAGAAAATCACCCAGTCCATGTGCCGAGTCGTAGACGACAACGGCAAAGAAGCCAGCGCCTGCGTCGCCTGTAGTTCCCCCTGCATCGATATCGACGCCGAACGAGCTTACTGGGACGGCATCGAAACGCCAGAAAAACAATGGCTTTACTACGGCTACACCGGGCTAGCCGTCGGCTACTTCGTTTACTACTACCTCTACTCCGGAAGCTGGAACTATTACCTATCCGGCGCTTGGGCCCACGAAGAAAGCCAAATCGCAAAATCCTTTGGCCCCGGTTTCTATTGGTTTGATCAAGCGGTCGAGATCCCCAAATATATCGCCGCCCCCATCACCCTCGCCGTGTTTATGGTGGTCGGCGTCACCATCGGGCGAATGCTGGAAAACCGTTACAAATCCTCCCGCCTACGCCAAGGAAAACCGGTAACGGCAACCGTCGCCCGACACCGCATGTTTTCCATTTTCACCGTCTTCATCTTCAACTTTTTCTTTGCCTTCGCCGGCAAAAACTGGGTCGCCCTCCTCCCCCACCCCCTCCCCTATCTCATCCCCATTGCCCTCGCCGGCCTCAGCGGTCTTTGGCTCTATCGCACCTGGTATCGCAATCCGGAGCTATATCTACGGGAAAGCCTAGCGGGACGCTTACAAAAACAGCTCCGCAAACTCAATTTGGATCTGCCTCGTTTCTTGGAAGGGCGATCGCTCAATAGCCTCACCGCCGATGAAATTTATGTATTAGCGAAAGTCCTGCCCGACTTTTCCCAGGAAAAACGCCTGCAGACTTATAAAGCCATGCTGCGGGATGCGATCGACGAAGGCTACGTTGACCCCGCCGCCAGCTTCGACGGCTTCGCCAAAATCCGTCAGGAATTTGATATTTCAGACCAAGACCATGAGACCGTGCTGATGGAACTGGGGCAAGACTATCCCGACCTGTTCAACCCCAGCAAAATACACTCCGTCGAGAATGCCCTACGGCTCGAAAGCTATCGAGAAGGGGTCTTAGCAGTCGTCCTGAAAGCATGGGAAACCCACCCCGGCACCGCCCATATTGGCGACCTCCTGAAAGTCTTTTCCGAAAACACATCCCAGGAGGCAATGAACCAACTGCTCGCCAGCCTATCCCCTGAAGATCAGGCCATGATCAGCGCCATCCGCCAGGAATATGGCATCACCGCAGAGGATGAGGTAGATGCCCTGAGCCATACCGACGGGGACGACCTGTGGAGCTTTATCGCCAGCCGCCTGGGCTTAGTGGAAGCCCTAGCCAGCAACAACGAGAAGCAAGTACTAGACATCTTCCAGCAAATTGACACCGACCAATCCGGGCACATCAGCCTAGCAGAATTGACCGGCTACATCTGCGCCCTAGACGATCGCTTCCAAGGGGGACAAGTCGAAGCCATGCTAAGCAAAGCCGACCTAGACGGCGACGGAGAAGTCAGCTACGACGAATTCCGGGAGGTGTTAGGGCAGCTACGGTCGTCCTACGAATCCGTCACCGTCGGATCCACCCCCAGAAACCTGTCCTAGAAGCAGGTTCGGCATTGATGGATCTGATGGATCCCCCTGCCCGTCCTCCCAAGGTCCAGACCACTGCCGCTGCGCCGCCCCCTTCAGGATCTCGCACAGGCGATCGCGCCCCCCCTCCGCCCTAAACTCCTGCTCCAGCCGCCGCCAAGGGGCAAAATCACTGCGGGGAGCCGGCATCCCAAAAACCAATTCAAATAAATCCGGATCGGGATTGAGCAACACCGTGCCATGCTGCAACACCGTGCGATCGCGCCACACCTGAGCGCTCCCGATAACTTTCGTCCCATCGGGCAAACACAAATCCGCCCCCGTCGACAACCCAAAACAATTGGGATTTTTCCGATTGTCCCGGCGCACCTTCATGGTGCCAAAATTCAGGGAAACTCCCAGCGAACTAAATCCATCAATCAACCATCGACATAGGGTTTCATAGGCGATCGCCCGATTCGTGCCCACCGTCGACGTCACCACCGCATAAGTCAGCCCGCCCTGATGGAGGACTGCCCGCCCCCCCGTCGGTCGACGCACCAGGGGCACCGGTCGCCCCCGCCACCTCAGCTCATTCCAACGGTCCGGCCAAGACTTTTGATGAAACCCCAGGGAAATCGTCGGCTCCGACCACCCATAAAACCTCAACACCGACGGAACACGCCCCGCCGCATGCTCCTCCCAGAGCCAGCGATCGCGCCCCATCTGCACCACCCCCGATGCCACCCCATAGGGCAGGTAGCACCAGGAATTATCGTCAATGGGCCTATTGCGCACACCCGCCAGGGACCTACCCCTGACCATACTTTTCGATCAACGGCTCATCGCTCTCATCCGCGATCGACGCCACCAACGTAATCGCCCGAGAAATCTCCGCCGCCGACAGATCCTCCACCGTCCGACTCGTCACCACCACCACCTGATTACTCGTGACCGCGAAACGCGCCTCCAGGGTACTCGCCCAATTGGCCGCCATCAGCTCCGCCATCATCTGCTCCTCATTCTTCGCCGGCAGATCCAACACCGCCGACCACACCGTCAACGTATCCTCGTTAGAGCCCCCCGTCAGCTGCACCAACACCTCAATCGTGCCGTACTTAAACTTCCACAGCGTGCGGGTGCCCTGGCGACTCACCAAAGGACTCCCCTCCTCCGCCAAACTCGAAATCACCGTCTCAATGACACTAACCCGATCTTCAATCTCCGCTTGAGGATCCACTTCCGCCCCCGTCAATGCATCTAGATCCATTGCGCCCCTCCCGAAGTTTTAGGCTTAACGTTTTTCTACCGTCGCCGGTGTAAGTGGACCAGCGCCTCAGATCCCCACAGGAAAAAATCCCATCGATCATCCAGGCGCGGCCCACCCTGGACCCGTTCTAGCACGGCCGCTCAGACGACCCCGCATCTCTCCAATCTCAACCTGGCTTCCTCAACACCCAGTACTTACTCATGAAATGGGTATAAGACTCCACAACCTCAAAGCCCGCCGCCTGGCAACGCCCGCCAATATCGTCCTTTATATAGTCCACAAAAAAGGGCTCATGGAAAATACCAGAGAATCGCTGGAACACCGGCGCCATCGCCGGCGAATCATCCTGCTGGATGGAATCACAAATGACGCACACACCCCCTGGCGCGAGCACCCGATAGCTCTCATTAATAATTCGCTGCCGAATGGGGCCCGGAACCTCATGGAAGAGAAAAACATTCGTAATGCCCTGGAAATACCCATCGAGGTAGGGCAACGATTCCGCATTCCCCTGGATCAATTGGGGCAGGGCATCAGGTAAACGGCCCAGCACCTGGTTCGCCCGGCGCAGATAATTCGGCGACAAATCCAAACCAAACAGAGACGCCTGAGGCAGAGCCGCCTTCAGGTTCCGCAAGGTGCATCCCGTACCACAGGCAATATCCAAAATTCGAGGCTCCTGGACACCCAGGGCATCCAAACCGGCCTTCAACGGCTTAATCACCCGCCGTCGCATGGCATCTGCCACCCCGCCAAACAGAAGCTCCACCTGCAAATCGTAAAGTTTCGCAGAGGTATCGCTGAGGTAGCCGTCCGTTTGATTGTGAAAATTCCGAGCGTAGTACTTTGGGTATTTATCGACATCAATGGACGGAGAAAAATCATAGAAACGCCCCTCCACCGATCGATTCCAACTGCCAAAGCTGTCCCAGCAGAGCCAAGGATAAATCTGTAAATAATCCCCCCAGGGCTCGTCGAAAAGGAGCTGGATGGGATAAACCCCCTGTTCCCCATCCCGCCAATCCTCATCCACCAAGGCCGTAATGCGCTGCTGGAGGTCCTCTACCACAGAAGGGTCCAAATCAGGCAAGGTCCGATCCGACGGGCGAATCGCGGAGAACAGACGAGAGGTCAAATCCTTATGGACGACGCTGAGGGCCATCTTGCCCTGCTGAAGCCCCTGGTGAACCAACTTTGCCAGGGCGATCGGAGGCGCAACAGTATTCATACAACAGCTTAAGAATGGGAGGGACACCTGGGGAAAGTAGCTGCAAGCGCGCTTCCCACTTTATATTTCTCAATGTAACGAAACTCGCTCGAAGAATCTACCAAAACCAAGGGGTAGTGGTGACGAGGGGCTTAGGGCGGTACAATTCACAGAGTAATAAGACAAGTTGTCTAACGGCGTCCCTCTATTCACAGGAAAAACCATAATGAGTTTTATTCAATCGGCAGGCCGTCGCCTTGGCCTAGCTGCTATGACCTTGAGCCTCCTGTTTGGCTTGGCATGCTTCGCTGCACCTGCGGCCAACGCGGCAACCCAAACGGTTGAAATGAGCCCCTCGTTGCAGTTCCAGCCGAACTCCGTCACCGCTTCCCCCGGCGACACCATCGTTTGGAACAATGCCGCTGGTCTGCCCCACAACATCGTGTTTGACGACAGCTCCAAGTTTGCGGAAGCTGACGTCAAAGCCCTCGGCAAGCTTCAGGGCAAGGGCACGGTGGAATTGACCCTTCCCGGTGATCTGCCCGCCGGTGAATATAGCTACTATTGCACCCCCCACCGCGGCGCAGGCATGGTGGGCAAGGTTGTCGTCCAGTAATCAGGACGCCAGAACTGCCTAACCGGGGTGCCTGGTTGCTCCCGCAAAGGCATTAAAAAAAGTAGTGCATAAGTAGTGCATAACAAGGAAAGCGCTGGGATTCCCTAGCGCTTTCCTTTTGTCAGGGCAGGCAAACAGTTGGGCTACAAAAATCAACTCGTGTCCTCCAGGGCTGTGATGGTGTGGGCATAGGCCAAATCATGGGATCGACGGGTTCACCTCCCCTATGCTGGAGGGCATTAGGGGGATCATTGCTTGCCAGAACAAAATCACTGTAAAAAAAAACTGCGCTACCCTAAGAAGTGTTTCAGAGGCTACTATGGGGCGGTATAAATTTTGCTGGCTCCCCCCTGGAAATCTTTGGGGGTTTGTAGATGTTCTAGGGAGATGTCACTGGAATGGTTATTATTCCAAGGGCTTGCAGTCTGTCCATTTTGCTGGCAGATTAGCAATTTTCTCCTCAAGCTAATCTTTTTTAATCACGCTGATTTTGTTTATTTCTGACTATATGCGTTGGATGTTCCGCCCGCCGGTCATGGGTCGATTGTTGCTTCATACCCTGGGGCTAGGTGGTGTTGGCCTGTTGAGCGTTGCGTCCCTGGCTCCAACCGTTTCCAGCTCCCACCAAAGTTTGGCAGGATTGGGGACCGATAATTTATTGGACGGCGGCGGCGGTGGCCATTTCATTGGCGGCAAGGCGCAGCCTTTGGACCCCCAGGTCTTACCTCAAGCAGCGGTCCCTGCGGGAGGGGGTCAGCAGTCGGAGGCGTCTATCAACTTGGGCGGGGTTGCGGTGAAGCCTTCTCCTCAAGTGGAGCCTGGTGTGGCTCCCCCGAATGGAGCGTTTAAGGACGAGGCGGCATTTTGGCTGCGGGGCGGCCAGGCGCCAGGGGGGCAAACCTCCGAGGGGGCGATCGCTTCGTCGAGGGCGGCGATCCCGGAAGCGCGATCGCTCTTCGAGAAGCTATACCAAACACCGACCTCCTTGGGCGTCGTTGCGGTCGGGGTCGCGGAAGGGACCTACCAGTTGATGGTGAGGAGCGGGTCGCTGTATGTCCAGCCCACGCGCTCCTACTACGGGCACATTGATCCGGGGAACCTATCCTGGGGTGCCCGGGTGACAAATTATGGGCCCTGTAGCGATCAGGGACGCAGCGGCGGAAATCTAATGTTGGCAGCCCAGCAATGTGTCCAGCGCTTAGCGAACCGGCTGCCAACCCTACTGCAAGACTTTACCCAGGTGGGTCTAGATCCTCGCGAAGATGTGGAAGGGATGTTGAACGGGGCCGATTTGTATAACCAGGCCAGCCCGATCCATTCTCGGAAATTCCCGAAGGCGCTGGCGATCGCCCGTCGACAGGGATTAGGGGGATTAGAAGCCTATGCCTGGGCGCGCACCGCATCGTTCTACCTGAACGAAGACCAGCAGCTAGATTTGGAAAACGGCACCAATCGAGCGACGGGGTTGATTGGCATTTGCCGCCGGGAAGGCAGCGCCAGCACTCAGTGGGAATGCGTCTATCGCGATCAGGCGCGGCGAGTGGGGGCGATCGCCTCGGTCTACCGCAAGTTTCTGCAGGTATCAGGGCAGTCCTAGGACAGTCCTTAGGGAGACGTTCGACCTATTTCGACTTATTCCTTCAGAACCCCTAAAAGCTCCTCCTCTGAGCCCCGAAAACCGGTTTTAAGGGCAACCCCATCTCGCTCAAACAGCGGGCGCTTGAGCAGCATCGGATCCTGGGCAAAGGCATCGACCCATTGACCATCGCTCCAGTCCTGCTTTGTGGCGGGCAAGGCGCGATAGGATTTGCCAGAAGTATTGCGGAGGGGTTTATTCCCTAAGGTTTGGACCCATTGGGCGATCGCCGCCGACGTTGGGGGGGATTCCTTCGTATTGATAAATTCGTAGGCAATCTGCTGGGTATCGAGCCATTTAAGCGCTTTTTTGCAAGTGTTGCAGGTAGGAATACCGTAGACCTTAAGCATTGTTGGGAAAGTTTAGGCGGAACAATTTGGGCAGAATTTGGAGAAAAACATCGGCCAGGGGATAGATATTATCGAAATGCCCGCAGGACCAGGCTTTGATCCGGATAGGGGGTGAGCCCTCCTCAGGGGCGGATTACCGGCCGCCAGGGGACGAGAATCGAGCTAGGATCAATGGGGAGCCCCCGTAATGCCGGGATTTATCCAGTATTTTCCCCGGTATTTTATTAACATTTTTCGTGATCGAGAAAATGAAGGGGCTACACTGACCGGGAATGGGGTCATTCAGGGGAGGCAAGCAATGCCAAGCTGGGGGCAGGGTCTGACCGGAGTCCCCCGCCACCGTCTCCGTTTTCGGGAGCATTTTTTTCTGGAGCAGCGCTCATGGTTCGGTTCCGTATCCAGGCGGATGGAGAGATTTCTGCATCCTCCCAGTTATTCAACCAAATTCGGTTTGCGATCGCATCGCGCCAGTTTCCCCCTGGACATCGGCTGCCGAGTACCCGACAGTTGGCGATGGAGACGGGACTACACCGCAACACCATCAGTAAGGTCTATCGCCAATTGGAGGATGCAGGACTGGTGGAAGCCCAGGCCGGGTCCGGGATTTATGTGCGGGCGCTGGGCCATGAAGGAGGAGCCCAACTGCGATCGCCCATTTTTGACTCCCATCCCGATGCCTATGGGGTGGTGAAGCAGAGCCTGGATAATTTATTGGAATCGGGATGTAGCCTGAGTGAAGCGCGGGAGCTTTTCCTCGGGGAAATTGACTGGCGACTCCGGTGTGGGGCGCGGGTGATTGTGACGGCTCCCCAGCAGGATTTGGGGGTCGGGGAAATCATGGCCTCGGAAATTGAGCAAGCGCTACAAATTCCGGTCCAGCTTGTGGCCCTGGAGGATTTATCAGACTCCCTGGATCGCATGGCATCGGCAACGGTGGTCACCAGTCGATATTTTATTGGCGATGCGGAAAAAATTGCCGCCCCCAAATCCGTACGGATTATTCCGGTGGATATTTACGACTACGCGGAAGAAATTGAATTTGTGCGGAATCTACCGGAGGAAACCCGCATCGGTCTCGTCAGCATTAGCGCCGGCTGGCTACGGGCATCGGAGGTAATTGTCCATAGTTTTCGGGGCGACGAGCTGATGGTGATGACCGCCCAGCCGAACGACACCTACAAACTCAATGCCCTGGTGAAAAATGCTCGGTTTATCGGGTGCGATCGCGACAGTTTCCCCAAAGTGAAAGCCGTGATTGCCGCCGCCCGCGAAGATTTGATCCGCGCCCCCCAAGTGATCTGCTGTGAAAACTACATCGGCTCCCAATCGATGGGCCTCCTACGCCGGGAGCTGGGGCTGGGCTAAGTCAACCCCATCCCTAAGGGGGGATTAGCATCCGTAGCGCTAGACGAAGGGAGACGCCGCAAGATCGCCCAGCTCGCCCCAAAAGTCTGCTGGGAGAGATGTTTTGGGACTTGCCAGGGGAGGCTTGCTAGACTTGGGGCACGTTATCCGGCGAAACACCTATCCAGGCTCAGTCTCTGGTTTCACAGAAGGGAACTAACTAACTTCCTGCGTGAAAACGTTTTGCAGTGCTCTACCCTTCGTCCTGACTTCCTTGCATTCGTCGCCAATCCCCTGGCAATCAATCCCTATGGCCCCTCCGTCCCATCCCCTTCAGCGTCGATTGATATCTGCCACGGCGATCGCCCCGATTTTGGTGACCGCCCTAGGGCCGATTCTGCCGATGGGTAACAGTCGGGCATGGGCCCAGAACAGCCCCACCTACAATGAGCGAGTCCAGCTCCTATTGGGCTGCATCAATGAATTTGGATCCCGCCCCAACAATGCGGTGCTGGAAGCCTGCTTAGCCTACGCCTCCGGTCGAGGCCCCTTTAACGCCCTACCCCTCCGCCCAGCCACCGAAGCGACGACTACCAACACTAGCGCCCCACCGGCCCAATCCTTTGGTCCCCCTGCCAACACCGCCGCACCCGCATCCACCTCGACGGCCCAGACAAGCAGCCCAGCAAGTCCCAATGCCCGAGCAGTGACCTATCGGACCAGCGATCGCCAGCAAGCGATCCTAGGCTGCATGGGGGACCACGGCACCACCGATCGCAATGGGGTCCTGGATGAATGTGGCGCATGGCAGCCGACGGCCACACCGGCCGCCCCTCCCGCCGCCGAGACTGATTCAGCGGATCCCAACAATACGAACGGTGGCACATCCCCCGATACGTCGGGCGAGACGGGCAGCATCGATGGCGGCGATCGCCTAGCGCAAACCAGCGGCAGCAGCGGATTTGGCAGCCCTTCGCCGAACCGACGCTCCCTGTCAGGCTCCGGCCAAGCCAGCTTTGGCGACACCGGAGGACGCACCAGCCCCGCGCTCAATCGCCAGGACACCGGGAGCACCGACAGCGCCGACAACACCACCTCCGGGAGCACCGCCGCCCTCTCGTCAGACAGCATCGGCGACACCCTCGACTCGGAGACGCTGGAGGAACTCGGCATCACCGCCAGCTCCAACGCCCTAGAGCGGGGTCGAACTTCCGAAGACTTTGACGACCAACGGCTGGTGGACTTTATCTGCGAGAACATCACCCGCAATTTTGTACGGTGTGAAGCCCGAAACGGCGATGGCGACGGGGGCACCGATGGAATGATTGGTGTGTCGCAGGTAGGGGATGCACTGCCCTTCAACTGCCAAGAAAGCGAAGCCACCTTGCAGAACCGCGGTGTCACCCGCGTGACCGAAGGCAACACCAGCATTTATATCGGCTTCACCCAAGTCAGCGGCAACAATCAAGATCCCCGCATCGCCCGCTTTGACAACGGTCAGCAAACCTGGTGCCGGGAAGACTATGAAATTACAACGGACGATGGGCGCGGCTATGGATTGGTATGGGATGGCAGCGATCGCCTGTATGCGGCCTTTACCGTGAATGGCACCCGAGGCACCGCCAGCCAAGACTTCCGCCGATTCGCCACCAATGGCTGGTTAAGCTCCTATGGTGCCGGCGGCGGTCCCAGCGTAACGGTCCTGGCCCAAATCGCACCGACCACAGGAGACGTCCAACAAGCCACCTTTATTTCCGCCATCCAAAGCAACGGCGCGAGCAACAGCCTCATTTTGACGGAACTAACCCTAGGCACAACCGCGGTCAACATTCGCGCCCAATCCTCCTTCTCCCCCCGCCGCGCTGATCGCACCCCCTTCACCTGCAACAACGTCGGCGTCGGCGGATTGGACTACACCGCCATCTTCACCCCCGACCTGAGCACCGTCACCCAAGCCGATGCCCCCGCTTGCTCCTAAGGCGATCGCATTGCACCGGAGAATCGCACCGGGGAGATGTTATTTACGCCCATACTTTGGGTAAATTTGACTTATAGCTTATCGGTTTAAAATTACAATCTCTCCAGCCACACTCCTTAGCCCAGGAAAGAGGCGGTCCGTCAAGGCTTTCAGCCCTAAACCGTTCCCCAGGACAGGACCCCTATATTGGATTGCCTTGATTTGAGTTGGCAGGGCAGGGGATGCCCCTGCGTCATCCTTCCCACACCTCCCGCCCCCATTGCGGATGCCGGATTAGTGTGGGCAGAATCATTCATGTTTCGGGCGTCCAATCGACCCCGTGGAATGGTCGGAGCGATTACAAGTTGACGACTACAAGTTAGCGGCTGCAAGTTAGCGATTGTAAGTTACGGCGATCGCCCATCCCACGACCCAGCGGAAAGGGGATGACTCGTAACATCTTCACCCAGGGGTTTCCATTGTGCTCATTGAACTGTTAGCGGTACTGGCAGCATCAGCATCGGGGGGAATGCGCATCGCGTTGCCCCTCCTGCTCATCGGCCTATTGCAGGGAGCCAGCCTATGGTCCCGCGTACCGCTACTGTCCGCCCTCTCCCCCAACCTGGTCATTGGAGTACTGGTGAGCTGGTCCCTCTTTGAACTCTTTGCCTCAAAGCGATTTTTAGGACAGCGAATCCTCCAACTTGTCCAACTCCTCTTCAGTCCCTTAGCGGGGGCCGTCCTAGGGATGGCCTTGGTTCAAGCCACCGACCTACCCAACGGGCTCACCATCATGATGGGCATCATGGGCGGTGCACTCGCCCTAGTGTTGCAACTGGTCCAAGTCGGCTGGTTTTTCCGGCTTCGGGGACTCCCCCTATGGGTGATTTTCGCCCAGGATGCCCTTTGCATTTTCCTCGTCCTATTTGCCTTCGACGCGCCAACCCAAGGGGGAGTCATCGCCCTAATGCTGCTTTGGCTGGCGGTACGCAGCTCCACCAGTTGGTACCAATGGCGCCATGGCAAATCCCAACGAGATCGGCGGCGATCGCGCCTCCAGGGGCTCAATGAATCGTCCTACCTATACCCCGGTCTCGAAACCCGCTCAGGACTATAAAAGGCACTATTAATTAAAAGGCACCATTAATGGTGAATGATCGCCTTTATCCCATTAATTTCCATCAGGATCTTATTTTTTGAGACGGCAATACTAAGCGCCCCGGGACGAAAAAGTCTATCCTGAGACTTTGTTAGGCGCTATCGAGGCTAAACCCCTTGTCGATGAGTAAGCTGACTTCCCGAAAACTCGACATCTTTCTAAGGCACCTCTATAAAAACTTCCAAGGCTATATCGTCGTCACCCTATTTAGCCTGCTCATTATTGGATTTGGGATTGGTCTCTTCTCAAGCTATCGATTGTCGGCCTGGCTTGTGGAAAGTCAGGCAAAACAATATGCCCAGACAGCCGTAAAAACCCTCAATACGGCGCGGCAATTTTATAGCGATCGCGTCGTCATGCGATTGAGGGAGATGGACGGGGTCACCGTCGGCGCAGAATATCACACCATCGAGGGAGGGATTCCCAACCCAGCCACCTACAACATTGAGATCGGGGATAAGCTGAGCGATCCCGCCCAAGGACTCCTCTTCCGCCTATACAGCGACTACCCCTTTCCCAACCGCATCGAAACTGGGGGTCCAAACGATCCCTTTGAATGGGAAGCCCTAAGAACATTGCGACAGAATCCAGAGGGCGCTTTTTACCGGAAGGAAGAACTGAATGGTCATCTAACCTTTCGCTACACCGAAGCCGTTCGGATGGACGCCAGTTGCGTGAAGTGCCATAACACACTGCCCAACAGCCCTAGAAAAGACTGGCACGAAGGGGATGTCAGGGGCATTGTTGAGGTGACACAACCCCTCGACAACATCATGCTCATTGCCAAGGACGGCATAGGCTCGATCTATACCAGCTTGGCCATTACTTTTGCCCTCGCCATCCTCGGCTTATCCCTGGTCCTTATTCGGTTCCAGATGGTGAACCAAGATTTAGAAGACAAAGTCAGAGTGCGAACCGCAGAATTAAGGCGACAAGCCACATTAGATGGATTGACACAGTTAGCCAATCGGCGTCAGTTTGATCAGCATTTAGAACAAGAATGGCAACGGGCAAAGCAACAGCAACACCCCCTATCGCTCATCCTGTGTGACGTGGATTATTTCAAGCAGTTTAATGATACTTACGGTCATCAGACGGGGGATGAGTGTTTAAAGAAAATTGCGACAACATTGGCTCAAAGCATCAACCACTCGGGAGCCCTAACCGCCCGATATGGCGGAGAAGAGTTTGGCATTATTCTTCCCAATACCAACGTATTAGAGGCGGAAAACTTCGCACGTTCAATTAGACAAAATATCCATCAGCTAAATATTCCCCATGCCACGTCTAAGGTGAGTAACCGTGTGACCATCAGCATGGGCGTTGCCATCTTAGAGTCGACAAACAACCATTCGATTGGCGAGCTGATCGAGAGTGCCGATCAGGCATTGTACTGCGCGAAAGAGAATGGGCGCGATCGCATCGAAAAAGTGGTGGAGGGACTCTCTGTCAGACTTTGGGGATAGGGATCGAAACGTTCCAAGGGATCGAATCAGACAGAATATTTCATAATAATTTCACCCATCCCTACTTACCCTTTCGCCCTCGTTTACCACGGGATTTACTCGGCTTGGCGCTCGGTTGAATCCCCAGGGCAGCATTATAGATTTTCTCATTGGCTTCAGCCGACTGGAAAAGGTCCACCACAGGATTGGGATAGTCAACCCCCAACGTAATACCAACGCGGTTTTGTTCATCACGACTCAGTTGCCAGGGAGTATGGATTTTAGTGCGAGCGATCGCCTGGAGCTGGGGAATCCAATGCTTTACATAATCGCCATTACCGTCATAATCCTTCGCCTGTTTAATCACATTAAAAAAACGGAATCCCCGGGCATCATTCCCCACGCCAGCGGTGTAATTCCAATTTCCCCAATTGCTATAAACATCGTAATCAATCAGCATCGACTCAAAATATTCCGCACCCATTCGCCAATCAATCCCTAGATTTTTTGTGAGGAAACTGGCAACATTTTGCCGCCCTCGGTTGGACATAAATCCGGTCGCCGCTAACTCTCGCATATTGGCATCCACAAAAGGATAGCCGGTCTTACCGTCCTTCCATAAATTAAACCGATCCCAGTCCTGTTTCCAGGGAATATCTGCCCCTTGGAGTCCCGAAATCAAGAAAATTTTATTGCCATGCTTCGCAGAGATCCAACGGAAATAATCCCGCCACAACAGTTCAAAAATCAGCCAATAGGTGGAATCATTTGCAACCCGTTCCTCTTCATAACTCAGCACCTCATCCCAAATTTGTCGGGGCGAGATGCAGCCGAGGGCAAGCCAGGGAGAAAATTTAGAAGAATAGTCTGCACCCAGGAGACCGTTACGGGTTTGTTTATAGCGCCGGAGATGGTCCCCTTGCCAAAAATATTGCTTGACGCGATCGCCCGCCGCTGTCGCCCCCCCAACAAACTCCAAAACGCCGCGTGGATCGGCAGTGGGCGGCGCTAGTCCTAACGTCTCCCAACTCGGCAGCTCCCCCGGCTGGAGAGTCTCGGGGAGAGGCGGCAACGATTTCGGCGCTGGCAATGGCTCCCGAGGCTGACAGTCCTTTTCCACATCCTTGCGGAATCGGGTAAACAGCTCGGGGATTTGAGAAATTTCAAAGGGCAACTCATTAGGCGCATGAAGCGTCGCGCCCCAATAGCGACGGGTTTTAATTTCCCGATTTTCGGCCTTTGCCAGTTGAGCGATCGCCTGACTCAACGCCCCATCCACGCGGGTTTCTTCATAGGCCACTTCTTTGTGGCAATACACCGTATCCGCCTGGGTTTGCTGGATCAGTTCTGGCAAAACCTCCTCCGGCTTACCCCAGCGAATAATTAAGTTTGACCCCAAGGATTGGAGCGATCGCCGTAGATCCGCCACACTTTCCAACAAAAACTTGGCACGGAAATTACCAGTTTTAGGAAAGCCAAAGGCTGTTTTTCCAAAGTGCCGAGGGTCAAAACAATACACCGGAATCACCGGAGATTGCGATCGCCAAGCATGGAACAACGGGGCACAATCTGCCACCCGTAAATCATTACGAAACCAGACAATTTTGGCAGGCTTTCCAGCAGCAGGAGACGAGGTCATTATTCTCTGGTATTAGAAATTCTCTGATATTAAGCAGTAGGGGCGATCGTATCGGAACAGGCCAGATTGAGCCTAGGCACAAACTTGGGCACAAAAATAAAGGGCGTACATAACAACGCCCTTTAGGAGAAACACAAGGTTGAAATAGTACTAGCCGAAATAGCTTAGGTCCCTGGGAACTTAAACTCAGGCAAATCCGGTAAACCACCGGCATCAACGGCCGCGGCATCCGCTTCCATTTGCTTCAAAAATCGGTCCTGGGAAATTTGCAGCATATCGTCCAAGGAAGTGCTAGCAATAAAGCTAGTTGCCTCCCCCAGATGCTCACGGTGGGGACAATCATCGCCCAAAACACAGCCATTCTTGCAGGCTTCGGCGCAATTAACCTCAGTCATCGCGTTGGCCTCCATCTCTAGTTTTTATTAGTCAACAATCGGGTCAAACAAAACGGGTAATAGGGCAATCCCTTAGCCCCACTCAAAACGGTAGGGAAATCAGAAAAATTACTTTCCGGTATTAATTTCCATACCCGTCTTGGGGAGTCCCATGCTGTAATTAACGGCGCGGGCTTTGAGATTGTAACGAATCTCCCCAGCTTCTAGCAGCGATCGCACAAAATGCTCCAGATCCGAACCAATGCGACGCAAATTATATTCCGTCAAATCCTGGCCAGCATAATCCGAAACCAGCTCCTCAAACTTGCTGTGGACCTGCTTAACCGCAGCATCATCCCAAACAAACTCATTATCCGGATCCACATCCAGGGTCAACTTACTTTCGCTAGGCACAAATTCCTTCTCGTCGATTTCTGCCGCAAAAATACGGATATGGCGGGTCGTAGATTTCAACAACATCGGTGGACAACCTCTCCTCACGGGTCAATATTAACGGGCAGGGAACCGAAGCAAAAACCGAAGCAAATTGAGATATAGGGTTGCAACGGTGGGTGGGGAATGGTGTTCAATAGCAGATTACAGCGGTTAGGCACCCGGTCCCAACCCCGTCTGCCTTCCCCAATTCGCCAATATTCCTATTCTAGGAGAGGACTGCTGCCGCAATGAAATTGTTGTTTATCCGCCATGCGGAGTCTACCGGCAATCAGGAACGACGGATGCAAGGGAACGGAGAATTTCCCTTATCCGGGGCGGGGGAAGACCAGGCAAAGCGGTTAGCAAAGCGATTACGGCGGGAAAATTGGATCCCCACCAAAATCTACAGCAGCCCCCTAAAGCGAGCACGGATGACGGCGGAGATTCTGCGAGAGCGGGTATTGCGCGATCGCCCGTCAGACGATCCCCAGAGCAATATTGCCCAAGAAATCAGCTTCCAGGACGACCTACGGGAATACCAGAACGGCATTTTCCAGGGTCTGACCTGGCAAGAGGCAAAGGAAAAGCACCCAGACCTATGTCAGCAACTGGAGGCGTCGATAGACTGGCTGCCGGTACCAGGGGCAGAGACGTTAGTACAGGGGCGACAGCGGGCAGAACGCTTCATTCAAACCCTGCTATCGGAATGTGTGGGACAGGATCGGGTTTGGGTCGTCGCCCACAGTTGGATTTTGCAGCATCTCATTTCGTCCATGATGGGATGCGATCGCTCCTGGCGCATGTCGGTATACAACACGGCAATTTTTGAATTCTGGCTAGATCGCGATCGCTGGTACAAAGTGCTGGAAAACGACACCCTCACCGGGACAGCCGAGCCAGGCACCGATGAATTTCGCCAGGACCAGATGGTACAAAACCGCTTCAACACGAGCCTCTGGCAAATCCGCCGCTTCAACGACACCGCCCACCTAGTCGACCTATTTTAAGGGGATGTCTGGTAAAGAGCGATCGCCCCTGACAAAATCATTAGCGCTATGATCAACGTACTCAAGATCCGCGCCATTAAATCCGCCTCGGTGGGTAAGTTTCTATGACAATTGCGATCGCCAAATGGTCCGTCGAAGAATATTTACGACTGGTCGAAACCGGCTTGCTAGACGAAAAGCCAGTGGAACTATTGGCGGGAGATTTTGTTGAAATGGCCCCCGAAGGACCGCTACACAGTGAATGCATTGACAGCAGTGCCGATGCCCTACGAAAGGTGGTACCGGCTGACCTGAAAGTGAGAGAAGCCCATCCGATAACATTGTCTGACTCTGTGCCAGAGCCGGATATCGCCGTTGTGGTTCGAGGTAAATATCGCGATCGCCTCCCAACCGCATCGGAAACAAAGCTGGTAATTGAAGTCGCGATGTCGAGCCTAGGAAAAGATTGGAAGGTGAAGCGATCGCTCTATGCCCAAGCTGAAATTCCAGAATATTGGATTATCGATATTTCGGGCGATGAAGCAGAACACCGAGTGATTGTATTAACCAAGCCGAAGGATGGGGATTATACCGAGGAAGTGATTTTGCAAGAGGGCACGGTGCGATCGCGAGTCTTACCCACAGTAGAAATCCCAGTCAGCACGTTATTAGGCAACTAATAGGCAATCAAGTCAATTTCAGTGGGTCTAATTCATCGGGGTCGGTCAGCATCATTTTTTGACCGGTGAATTGATCAAAGAGTTGTTGATGTTGATGTTGGGAACATTCGTCCCTACGAATTGCGTAGGATTGAATCCAATCCAGTAGCATTTGCAAGTTTTTATCCTGGGCGGCAGGGGATGAGTATTTATTCGGTTCCCAAGGGCGAAAGTGAGCGTGTTTTATGCAAATCTCGACGGGGAAATTTAGCCAGATTAAATGGGTTGCTTTGGGAGCGATCGCCCCTAATAAATCGGCATAACATCCCTCTATCACCCAACCGGAATGCTGATACGAAAAAGCATCCATTTCCACCAAACTATCGGCAACTTGGCGACGTTGGGGCGGTGTCACTGGCAGCCAGGCCAATTCATCCAGGTCGAGATGGGCTAGGGAATAGCGCTCAACCAGTCGACTGGCTAGCGTAGTTTTTCCTGACCCTGAGTTTCCCGTAATTAGTATTTTCATCGGCGGCTTATCCAGGCAGCGTGACCGGTATTTTGTCGGTGGCTTGCGGTTGAAGTTTACGGTGTTTGCGAGATTGATGGCGAGCCCAAATGAGGTGGGCGGAGGGGATGAAGTAGAGCGCCAATAACGTTGCACCACCGAGTCCTCCGGCGATCGCAATGGCGAGGGGAGGCCAAAATCCGGTTTCGTCCAGAAGCAGGGGGACAAAGCCGGCAATAGTCGTAAAGGTGGTGGCGAGGACGTGGCGGGTGGAGTGGACGACAACCTCGCGGGTGGCCCGCCAATCGCCGTTGCGGGCATCGGGGTCTTCGCGGACGGCGGCGAGGACGACGATGGAGTCGTTGATGGCGAGACCAATTAGGCCGAGGGTGCCGAGGATGGCGGTGAAGCCGAATAGGGAGTCAAAGACCCACAGGGCAAGGGCAGCCAGGCCGATCGCACAGACCGCAACCACGCCAATTAGGGCCGCCAGGGTAAACGAGTTAAAGGACAGCACCAGGATGGCGACCATTAGGATCATCAGGACGCCGACGATGGACAGGAGATTGGTGATCGCGGTGCCTCGGGCATCGGCTTCGCCGCCGTAGGACATGCGGTAGCCGGGGGGCAGTTCAAAACCGATATCGTCGAGGTGTTGTTTAAAGGCGGTGAGGGCGGTGTCGGGTAGGGCTCCAGCCACCAAAAACCCTTGGATATTGTTGAAGCGCTGCCCATTTTTACGGGAGATGGTGGTGAAGTCAGGCACCAAGCGCCGTTGGGCGATCGCATCGAGGGGAAGCCGTTGCCCATTGGGGGCAATGATGTCGAGGCTGTCCACCTGACTGATATCTTGACGGTTGCGATCGC
>CAZZMD010000029.1:0-54162 GCA_964655355.1 uncultured bacterium | reverse complement strand
GGGTCGCTCAATTATCAAAGCAGGCGGTCCAATCCCTCACCTGCTGGGACTGGCTTGATGAAGGACTCTCAATCGCAGGAATTTAGAGAATTGGTATTAGATCCTTAACAAAGCGGGATTTCGCCTCTCTGGAATTTGGAGCTTGGGCAACTTGAACAGCAACAATAAACCTTTCACCTAGCGCGTCTGTCTTTTCCCTCCATTGTCAGATCTCGTACTGTCTTGAGCCAGTGCTCTGCCTACAGCAAGGCTTGTGTTAACTAGCAGCTCATTTTATTTTTCCCTACTATTATTAAATCTAGTTTCTCGAAAACCTTAAATTGTCTTTTAAAGTCAAAATAGAGTACTCAAAAGGCTAAGCCAAATCAAACAGCAAAAACTCAGCATTTGAGGGCGTTGTGATGCTAAGGCCTTGATTTCCCAATAGCTGAATGCCGTCTCCCTCATGTAGCTCTTGTTTATTCAAATGTAAAGTTCCACGGGCAACTTGCAGCCAGCCATATCGCCTTGATTCCAAGTTATAAGAAATAGCCTCGCCTGATTCTAAAATTGAAGAGTAAACTTGAGCATCTTGATAGATCACAACAGATCCTTCACGTTTTTTGGAGTCAAACATGAGTTGTAGTTTTCCACGACGTTCCTCTAGTGAAAAATGTTGTTGATCATATCGGGGCTGAATGCCGAATCGATTAGGAGCAATCCAAATCTGTAAGAAGTGAACTGGATCTGTTGCGGAAGCATTATATTCGCTATGAGTGATGCCTGTGCCTGCGCTCATAATTTGAGCATCACCAGGACGAATAACTGCGCCATTACCCAGGCTATCTGCATGTTCAAGCGCACCATCCAAAACGTAGGTAATAATTTCCATATCGCGGTGGCTATGGGTTCCAAAACCAGCCCCTGGAATTACTCTGTCATCGTTGATGACACGCAGTGAGCGGAATCCCATGCGATCGCGATCAAAAAAGCTGCCAAACGAAAAAGTGTGATAGCTATCGAGCCAACCTATCTGAGTATGGCCACGATTATCGCGATCATGGATGAGTTTAGTGGTATTGCTAGGAAACATAATACTTCTTCTGTAAGCAGGGATTAGACAAAAACTCAAACTCTTTTGCGCTTAGGTTTTGGGTATAGCCACCCGTAAAACAAGCGTGTTACTCGAGGCATCACGGTATAAGTCAGTAGCAATACTGTCACCGTGGTAAAAGAAAATTCGCGAACTAAAGGGAGAAGAAAAGTAAATCAGGGATCGAACCAATATCTCAGCAATTGGCTAATCACAAACACAGGCAACGTAGTCAGCATGACCATCTTGTAGCGCCTGGGGGGATGTTGCATCGGCTTTACTGGCAGGGTAAACCAGGCTTCTAAACCGGTGAGAATCCGCACCTTCTAATCTTTTTGGACCAGAGATTTGGCTTGACCTAGCCAGTGACGGCGAACTGGGGATTCCATCCACCGCTTGAGATTTTTGTAGCAGTCGAACTTGAGAATAATGGCGTACTCGGGATGGGATGGGTCCTCTGGGCGAATGAAGCTAACACCTGAATGGCCTTCAAACTCCTGTGCAACTGCCGAAATATTACGTAGCCACTGCTCATAATGCTGCTCTTTCCCAGACTTAACCAAATGTGAGATGACAGCGGTGACATCCTGTTTGTCATCGGGTGTAGCAACTTTAGTCATCGCTTTGATGGCTTGTCATTAGTTCACAATGACATTGAAGATATTACCTAATTCTTTCTCGCCTCAATAAAAGCCAATAGGTAAGTATTGCTCCTTTCAAGTCTTGCGAAAGAATTGCAATCATAAAACAAGTGCACCCAGGGTAACAACACTACTCTTTTTTGAATACCCTCTGACAGTCCTGATCTGAAACTGTACTTCAAGACAGTAGCAATTACATATCGTCTGCATTCTGACTGTCAGCCTTAAAATTTATCAACAAGATTCTATCGACCATTTCGAAAATAGAATTCCAAAACAGTAGTATCCTCTCAACTGACCCAAAGTACAGTTTCAGATCAGGACTATTAGAGAGTGTTCAACCAAAATCTAATTAGATATCTTGCAAAAAAATGGGATGCAGATTATCCAAGAGTTGAAAAGAGAAAAATCAAATAATTTTCAGGTGGGAATCATCAACATAAGCCAATAAATTTCAACATAAGCTGTCGATTCTCTTGAGCAGACGCAGTTTATAAGGGCACTATTTCGGTGTTAATGCATCGATTTTTTATGATTATAAAAAAAATAATTTGCTTTGATTATTTCCGCCATTGGAATAGTAGACTTCTTTGTCTCTGGACATTAATTAATGTCCCACTACTCGCTGCTTTTGCCTATATGGGCTTTGCGCCAGCGATCGCCGCAGAAGAAGGTTCCGCACGATTGAACTCTCCGTCTAAGCGTGTTGAAACTGCCTCGACACAGCCCCTTTCACCTCTTCAGAATGAAATCTTGACTGAAGAGGGATTTCCGTTAGAAGTCCCTCGCCCTTCTGTGCTCGAGCTTTCAGATGTACAGCCTACCGACTGGGTCTTTCAAGCGCTGCGATCGCTCGTCGAACGCTACCAGTGCATCAGCGGTGATGCACAAGGGTTATATCGTGGGGAGCAATCCTTGAGCCGAAACGCATTTGCAGCCGCCCTCGCGGCTTGTCTTGATCGACTTCAGCAGGATCTTGGCAACAGCGATATCTCTAAGGCGGACCTGCTGGCTATGCAGCGCTTGCAAAGCGAATTTGCGGACGAGCTATTAATATTGCGCGATCGCATTACAGCCCTAGAGAATCGTACTGAGGGATTGGCATCCCAACAATTTTCGACAACAACCAAGCTAAGAGGTGAAGTGCTATTTAGCTTGAGTGGAGCATTTGGTAGTGAGAAAGCTGAATCAGATCTCGACAGAATAAATACTCAAGATGGCTTGAGCAATAACGTCGTGTTTACAGAGCGCTTACGCCTCATTTTGGACACCAGTTTTAGTGGAGAAGACTTACTGCGTGTCCGTTTACAAACTGGCAGTACCCCAAATCTGGGTAATAATACAGGGACGCGAATGGCCCGGCTGGGGTTTGATGGAAGCCAGGAAAATGGAGAAATCGTTCTTAATCAGCTATATTACCGATTCCCGGTAGGTCAATCTGCTGACGTCACGGTGATGGCAAGCGGAACGTTGTTCGATGTAGCAAACACTATCAATCCTCTTTTAGGCTTCGATAGCCGCGGCGCGATCTCTGCCTTTGGCTTACGTAGCCCCATTTATCGAGAGGAAATTGGTGCAGCAGGTGCAGGGATTAGCTACGATATCGCGCCCTGGCTTAATCTATCCTTGGTGTACCTCGCTGGCGAGGGTTCAGACAGTAACGCAGGGCTATTTGGCGGTTCCTATACTGCTTTGGGACAGATCACCTTACGACCATCATCGGAGTTTACTGTTGGTCTAACGTACACGCGATCGCGCAATGCAATTGGCATTGGTACCAGTAGCGAGATCACGAACAACCCTTTCGACGGTGAAAGTGACAATGTTATTGGCAACAGCTATGGCTTGCAGGCGTCTTGGTTAGTGCATCCTAAATTCCGCGTTAGTGGCTGGGTTGGGATAGTCGATGCTACGGCCACCGATTTAGAGAATGATCCTACCGCAGATATTTTCTACTACGCAGTGAATGTTGGGGTTCCAGACTTAGGGGGAGAGGGTAATTTAGCTGGATTTGTGTTTGGTCAACCCCCTCGAGTTATCCGCAATCAATTTGGCTTAGAAGATGCTGAACCTTCCCTACATTTTGAGGGGTTTTATCGTATCCAGATCAATGACAACTTGGCAATTACTCCTGGCGCATTCGTTATTATAAATCCCGAACATAACAGTCAGAATGATGCAATTGTCGTTGCCACCATTCGAACCGTATTTAGCTTCTAAGATTCTGGCGTATTGAGTGGAGAATTCTTCCTTACCCCGATAACAGGCACGGGCTAAGCCTCCAGGCGGGCTAGCCCCCGTTTCAGGGCTTCAACGGCGGCCTGGGTGCGATCGCGCACCTCCAGCTTGTTAAAGATATTGTTGACGTGAAACTTGACGGTGCGCTCCGAAATAAATAGCTCATCGCTAATAATCCGGTTGGTTTTGCCACCGACGAGCAGCTGCAGCACCTCCCTCTCGCGGCTGGTCAGCTCGGGAGTTGTAATGCGAGCAGCGAGCTTGGTACTGATTTCATCGGGGATATGCCGCTGCCCCTCGCAAACATGACGAATGACGCGTAACATCTCTTGGCAGGGGGTGCCCTTGAGGAGGTAGGACTTAGCTCCAGCTTGCAAGCCCCGGTAAATATCTTCGTCAGTGTCGTAGATGGTGAACATGATGATGCAGGCCTGGGGAAACTCCGCCCGAATGGTGGCGATCGCTTCCACGCCGCTCAGATGGGGCATTCTCAGGTCTAGGATGGCGACATCGGGCTGGTGCTGACGATACTGGACGACAGCTGCTTGCCCATCACCCGCTTCAGCCACCACATTCATATCCGATTGATTATTCAGAATAGAAACTAGGCCTTGGCGTACGATTGGATGATCGTCGGCGATCAAAATTCGGATAATTTGGTTTGAAGATCGCGTTTTGAGGGCCATACCAGTCACATTTCTGGGAACATCTCGTTTGCCAGCTAGCTTTACCTTACTTCAGCGTTGGAGGCTGGTTTGAGAGGGACGGTCAAGAGAATTTCTGTGCCGTAACCTAGGCGGCTATTGATGTGCAGGTGGGTCTTCAGGTTTCGGGCACGCTGTTGCATACCCGTTAGGCCAAAGCCCTCTTGGCATTGCTGGAGCTGTTGGGGATCAAAGCCACAGCCATTGTCGCGGATGCTGAGACAAATCTGCCCAGGTTTGTAAATCAGGCGAATGTGGCTGGTGGTAGCCTGGGCGTGGCGCAAAATGTTGTGAATAGACTCTTGCACAATACGGACGAGATTGGTGCTGATGCCTGGGACCAAGGCGCTAGGCGTTCCGGTGACGTCAATGCTGACCCGTAAATCAGTGTGAGCCGTCATCTGTTCAATGATTTTGGTCAGCAGTCGGGGGAAGTCTTGGTCGGTCAAGTCACCTTGGTGCAGTAGCCAGACGGTGCGGCGAGCCTCGTTCAGTCCCGCTTCCGCTAGCTTTTGGGCACTGCTGATGTGGTTTCGGGCTTTGTGCGGTTCGCTATTGCAAGACTCAGCGGCCTGAAGCTGAATTACGATACCGCCAAATGACTGGGCTAACGTGTCGTGAATTTCGCGGGCCATTCGGTTGCGATCGCTAATCAGAGCGGCTTGCTTCGCTTCTTCGGCTAGGTGGGTGAGCTGAATGGCGAGGGTGGCCTGCTGGGAAATCGCCTGGGCGTGCTCCAGTTCTTCCGGGTCAAAGTCGCTGCGCTCAGCTGACAGCAAGCACAGCAAGCCTAAGGGCATACCGCCGATGATGAGCAAAATATTGATACCGGCTTGGAAACCGTGTTGCTCGACCCACTGATGCTGCCAGTCTCCAGTACCCGGAAACATGTACTGGGCTGCATTGTCAGGGGTAATCACAAATGGATAGTGAGTCTTTAATAAGTGCGTCCAAATGGCAGTATCTCTGGTGGTGATCGGTCCTGCCATGGGGCCCATCTCTGTGAAGCTCTCGGGCGAGCGGAGATTGCCTTGGTCTAGCCACCGGGAAAGCTGGAGGGTTTCTGTCGTTGGGTCGTGTTGGTATAAAAAGCTGGTGTGGATATTGAGCAGCTGTGAAATTTCGGTTAAGACGTGCCCCAAAAAGGCGTCCAGACTGGGCTCGGCAGCGAGGCGATCTAGACTGTTTTTCAGGGCCTGGTTAGTTTGTATGAGCTTAGCGGCGCGGGCTTTCTCAGCTTTGAGGAGGGCTTGCTCGGTTTGCAGAATGGCTTTTTGGGTGCGATCGCGCTGAATTGCCCCCCCAATACAGGCGGCGGCTGTTCTCAAGATGGCCATCTCAGCGGGGCTGACTTGCTTAGGGTCGTGGCAATAGTCAAAGCTAACAATGCCCCAAAACTTCTCCCCTAGCCAAATAGGAACGGAATAGCTGGATTGCAGACCAATTGCTTTAAAAGCACTGCGAAGGGGGTCAGGCCAGTCATCGACCAATCCACCAAATCCGTTATTTTGGAGGTAATGCTCTGTAAATGCTTCTAGCCCCTCGCAATCAATCTGAGTCGCATCTGGATTAGGGAGTGGAGGAATCGTCTCAGGCTCAGCCCATCCGTAAATAACTTTTGTATGACCGGGCACCTGAGTCGCAGACAGATCAAAGTTTTCCACCACGTTGACGCGATCGCACCCCATCCCCTCACCCAGAACTTGCAGCGCGGCGGGAATCATCCGATCTAGATCGGTGCTAGACCCCTTGAGCAGGTCTTTGGTGGCATCAGCAACGGTGGTCAGCATGCGATCGCGCCCTTCCAACTCCGTCAATGTTTGCCGTAGCTCGAGGTTAAGCTGATCGAGTTCTTGGGATTTAGCTTGCTCCGCTTCCAGCAGCGCCTGCTGAGCCTGCTGAGCTTGCTTCAAGTCAGTGATGTCGGTTTGTACACCCCAGCCGCCCAACAGGTAGCCATCACACGTCTCAAACACAAGGCTGCTAATAAACCAATGCCGATTGCCTAGGCGATCCGTTTCTACCGTCTCGAGCTTAGACGCTCGTAAATCGCGCATTAGCGCCAGATTGGCTTGCTCGTTCGCTTGCACATACGCCCCATCATAAAAATCACCGATTCTAGTACCCACCATTTCATCTGGGCTGGTGAGTCCGTACTGCTCGGCAAACGCCTGGTTTACCTCAACCAATCGATTCGTCTCACACCCCAACCTCAGACGGTCTTCAACGGATAACGCAAGGGCAATGGGCTCCTCGAATTCAAACCGGTAGATGCCTTCGTTACTCATCTCAAATAGGGTGCGATAATGCCGCTCCGACTCCCGCAGGGCATCGTCTTTCCTTTGCCGATCAATTGCCGCTGCAATGCTCTCCGCGGCCACTCGCAGGATGGCGATTTCGACGTCGTCATGCAATCTGGGTTCACTACAGTTGTCAAAGCCGATATGCCCCCAGCATTGTCCATTGATCATCACCGGCACAAGCAGCATTGCGGTATTGCCATGAGCCTCAAAAAAGTTTCGCCAGGATAGCTCTGACGTCTCCGACACCACAAAATTAACGGACTCACCCTGCATGAGTTGAGCACGAAAGGAAGGCGGAGAGTCAATCTCTAAGCCTTCGTCAAACCCGGGTGAAATAAGTAGAGCACTCGGAATCCCCTCGCGGCACCATTCGTGTAGCAGTCGAACACGAAACTGGTGAGTAGTCGGGTCAATAAAGTCTTGGGTAATGGCACAGCGATCGCACCCCATCGCCTCCCCCAACAGCCGCACCACCTCCGGCAGCACTGCCCCATAGTCTGGCGCCCTCAGCAACCGATGCGCCACCTCAGCCACAGTCGAAAGCAGCCGTGCCCGTTCCTGAGCAGCCCGCTCTTTTTCCTCCAGTAGCTGCGCCTGTAGCTCAAAGAAGTCGTGACACCGGGGCGCAATTTCAACAAAACCCTCCACCACCCCAGCCCCATCGCGAATCGGGGCGTAATGCCCCCGCCCATAATGGAACTTGCCGCTGCCAGCATCTCGGGATGAATCGTAGTAGCTGGGCGGCTCGATCACCGCTTCACCTGCCAGCGCCCGTTGCATATAGTGCAAGGTGCCACTCTCGACTAGTTGGGGATTGTCAAAAATCGGGCAGGCACTCTGGTTAAGCTGTTCGGCGGTCAGCCCATACAGATCCTCAGCCGTTGCATTCATCGCAATGACATAGCCCTCTCGATTCGCCAATAGCATGCTAATCGGCGCATTCTCAAACACCTGCCGGTAACGCAACTCAGACACCTGCAACCGCTCCTTCTCAGCCTCCAAAACTGCCACGCGCTCCTGTAGCGCCTGCGCTTGTGACGGGGTTAGAGGAGAAGTCATTGGACAAAATCTAGACAACAGGATGGGAACGTATAAGCAGTGGTCTTGGGAATCGTTCAACTCAAGGAGATGTAAGGATTAACTCGATGGTAGTCGGGCACCTGCGATCGCCGATGATATAACGCCTAGAACAATACCTAGCCCTAAACAGTTGCCGTGCAGTAGTGCGTATCTGTTGTTGACAGGCAATATGAACGAGACGCAGGGAACGAGCTCGTGCAAACTGCGCCCTTAGTCCACGGCTGCAGGTGATAGCAAGGTTGTTCGCGCTCTGGTTGCCGGCGATCGCCCAGCTGGCGGCAGTCCTAGATGATCGGGCTGACATCGCCATTGTAGGTCAGGCTAATGATGGGCAAGAAGTCATTGAAGTCATTAGTGAAAATGTTGTGTGCTTCAGCGTTAACAATTTGCTGCGCAAGTTAGATGCCCGCGACCATACCGCCACGGTGGTCACTACACTCCGCAGTGGGCTTGTCAAATTTTGATATTGCCCAACGGCATCTCCGTGTTAAATACTCCCCACAATTTTGCAGAAAACACGAATCATACTGATCCCTAGGACAGGTCGGCATCTGTCCAAATTATTGGACCTAGAAGTGTCTTTCTGGGGGGGGCTAAACACCTAAAGCTCCGATAATCTGGTACCAAGAGAAAGACAAGGAGAAATGCATTAAATATGTTCCATTAACCTTCTAGAACATTTGTAGGATAGCTCATTTAGTGTAGCGATCGCAGCTAATTCAATTGCTGCAATAGTCATAGTTATCTACGTTTTAACTGGGCTCGTTGAGACAATATCGTTGTCTCTCACTTTTCTACACAGACATCGAATCAAAGACAGTTTTCACTCAAAAAATTGCCTCTGCAGCTTGGCATGTGATTGTCCCTAGAATTTCGATTAGACTCTGACATCCTTTAGATGACTAGTGATTTCCAAGTTTAAGCCCGAACTCCTTACCTAGAGAATCTCTGCTCACTAGCAAGTTAACCTTTCTCAAATGTCTCTTCTAAAAAATCAACATTGTAGCTCTGAAAATAGGACAGAAGAATGGGTTACGATGCTAGGCACTTTTCAAAGGAATCTACAGAGGAATTCAAAAGGTTGCCGTTCGCTGGATGTAGCCAAATAAGCCAGCACTGAAGACACTTGATTTATTTCTTGTCGCAACTGACTCTCAACACTTCAAAACTGTCATAAGCGACTTTTTCCAGGCTTTGATTTGGGCAGAGCTTAGGTTTCTACCCAAACAAAGACATCCTAAAACTGACAGTGTGTCTCTCAGCTTTTGGGTGTTTCTCGTCATGCTGAATTTTCGACTAGTAGCATTCATTTCTTCCATCAAATTCAACTGCCAATAGTAGCTAAGAGGAATTCATGGCTGATTCTTTTAAGTATGACCGTCTATCTAAAGACGACGCAGCTGTTCTGCTAGTTGATCACCAGGCTGGTCTGGTATCGCTGGTTCAAGACTATCCTCCCAATGAGTTCAAAAATAATGTTTTAGCCTTAGCCGATATCGCCAAGTTCTTCAATTTACCGACAGTTTTGTCCACTAGCTTTGAAGACGGCCCCAATGGCCCTATGATCCCCGAGCTTAAAGAGATGTTCCCCGATGCTCCCTACATTGCCCGTCCCGGCCAGATTAACGCCTGGGATAATCCAGATTTCGTCAAGGCTGTCGAAGCCACAGGGTGTAAGCAATTGATTATCGCTGGGGTGGTGACGGATGTCTGTGTAACGTGCGTGACCCTTTCTGCGATTGAAGCAGGCTACGACGTTTTTGTGGTGACTGATGCTTCAGGCACCTTCAATGAGAGCGTCCGTGAAGCGGCCTGGATGCGTATGCACAATGCGGGTGCACAACTATTGAATTGGTTTGCTGTCGCTTGCGAATTGCATCGCGACTGGCGCAACGACATTGAAGGGCTGGGGAACCTACTCTCCAACCACATTCCGCTCTATCGAGCGTTGATGACGAGCTACTTCAAGTTAGTCGAGAAATAAGCTTGCGCGACTCTTCGCCCCAGCACTTTCTCTCAACTCAGGGAGAGTTGCTGGACCCCCTGCCGCAAAAGCATAATTAGGGCATGTGCTCAGTTGAGCCGGGGAGAAGTGGCAACAAGATAGATGGCCCCGAGAAAGCTACTCGCCGTCTTATCGTAGCGAGTAGCTTTCTCCCAATACTGCTTGAGCCTGGCAAACAAGTTCTCAATCAAATCTGCAATCACGCTCTGGGCTTGAAGCCTAGGTAGCAAACATCCATCCCCACTCAATCATGGGCTTGCCCGCCGCTTAAGAAGAAACCTGTGGGATTGCCCAGAGCACCGCAAGTAGCGTGAATCTTGGTGCTCAATCCGCCTCGACTACGACCAATGACTTGGTGGTCGCCACTATGTTTTTGGGCGCTGCTGTTGTGCTGATGGGCTTTGATAAGAGCAGCTCAACTTCATTCCTCCAATCGGGCACATGTCCCAGGGAGTTTGTTATGGAAAATCTCTGGATTCATCTCACACGTTAAAATCCTTAAAAGGATTAACAGAAACGACTTCTAAGGGGCATAAACTTGCAAAGAGGAATGTTGTCAAAACATAGAGATTTAAGCAATAGAAAGCTATTGATCGCGTTTATCATAACACCTACGATTTTCTTCGATCTGATGTAGATTCTCCTCTGACCATCGCTTAGCTATTTGAACGACGGGTAATAGACTATCGCCGAGTTTAGTCAGTTGATATTCAGTTTTTATCGGAAGCATATCTGCATACAAGGTTCGTTTTATTAGTCCATCTCGTTCAAGTTTACGCAACGTCTGGGCTAGCATTTTTTGTGAAATTCCTTCACAAAATCTTTTCAGTTCACCAAAGCGCATAACCTTGCTTTCCAGTGCACCAATGATGAGTGAAACCCACTTTTCGCCAATCATTGCCAGTACTTCTCTGGATGGGCAGATCGCTGCATAGACATTGGGTTCGAGTTCTGAATTGTGTTGATCAACCATATAGTTACCTCCAGGTACCTAGTTTACGGCAAATACCTAAATAGCTATAGTTCAACTACAGACGCTTGAAATGCTAAAGCCTGTTGGAGAAATCTATGAAAATTGCCATCTTAGGGTTTGGTAGTGTCGGTAAGCAGTTCGCCAATCTATTCAGCAAAGCAGGACACGATATCATTATTGGTCTGCGCTCATCCTCAAGCTCAGAATTACCTTATCCTTCGGGAACTTTTAAAGAGGCGTCTGAAGCGGCTGAAGTGATTGCGATCGCACTTCCTTTTGATGCCTGCGCTGATGTGCTGCCAGAATTGGCTGAAGTAACAAAAGGCAAAACTATCATCGATAGTACCAACCCCTTGAATGCTGACTGGTCACCGAAATTGCTCGGTCAGGAAAACTCGGCATCAGAAGAAATCAGCCGCTTGTTGCCAGAAGCCCATGTCGTCAAAGCATTCAATACCATCTTTGCTGATGTAATGAATCAACCTGTGAAAGGTGGACAAGCGATTACAGCATTTATTGCAGGGGATAATGCTGAGGCCAAACAAAAGATCATTACGCTCGCGAATGATATTGGTTACGTACCAATTGATACTGGCTTACTCTACACAGCACGCTACCTCGAAAGTATGGCGCACCTTAATATCGAGATCGCAGTTGGTCAAGAAGGTGGCACAAACGCGGCCTTTATCTATCTTCAGCAAAAAAGTGCTTAAGCAGTTGAGTCCAAGTGGTTGAAGAGGAGTAAAATTTACTCCAATCGGACCTAATAGCTTTTGCATTTTATCCGCAGAATTAAATTTTACGACTATATCGCTGGCAATCGAGGATGTGGCAAATCTTCTCCATAACCTATATCCTTGATTTGCCTATCTATTGTGCAACATCTGATTTTTTCCATAAGTATTTTAATTTAGCTTCACTCATTTGAGGAATAAACTTATGGCACAGCGGACATAGTCCTCCCAAGGCTCAACGGGCGGGAAGATCAATGCGTAGAGCATAACTCCGCTCATCATGTCAAAAATTAAACCTGCGTCTAAATTGCTTGAAATTTCATTTCTTGCTTTTGCCCGTTCGATGACAACAGCGAAGGATTGCCGCCGGGGAGATAGGTATTTCTCCCAGTAAATTTGAGCAAACTCCGGATTGCTTGATGCACTACTAATAATCATGGCAACAGCCTGCCGCCCCAGTGGAGTAAGCGTTATCTGTGCCGCGTTTTCAATGAGTGCATCCATATCACCCCAGACACTGCCTGTATCTGGAATTAATACTTCCTCTCGGATGGTTTCAATAGCATCCGCAACCAGCTCCTCTTTACTGTTATAGCGCCGATAGATCGTTGATTTGCCGACTCTAGCACGAGTAGCGATCGCCTCAATACTCATTGCTTCAAAACCAACTTCTGATAGCAGCTCCAGCGTAGCCTTCAGCATTGCTCGATGTGATGCTGCACTACGAGGCCGACCTGGCATTTTTTTTGCGCTGTCTATGGATTCCATTATAATTTACGATACAACGTCGTTTCGAAACAAAAAATGCAATGAATTCTTCTCCCCGTTACATAGATAGGCACAGTACACAGACTTTGCGCGAAGGGTTGGCAGAGTACTACGCACTGAATCCACATATTACCGATCCAGCAACCCAACCCTCAGACTTTGGGCAAATCTTGCGAGCACATGATGTAGGACATGTCATCTACGGTTGTGACACAGGGATGCACGATGAGCTAAAAATTCTGCCACTGTTCTGGTGGACGAGTGAATGTACATTTCAGTCATACTTAAAGATGAAAGATTCTCCTGCCGTTGATGTCATGTACGAGGACATGACTAGGGAAAAGGGAGAGATCTGGCTATACGGATCAATTTTGAGAGCCCTTCCTAAGGTGTTGCTGGAGCTAATTCCAATTTGGCTTAAAACGCGAAAGCGTCAAAGGTTACTGCCATTTCTGAAGTTTGAGCCTTTGCTTGATCGTTCTCTTTTGGATATCCGTCAAGAATTTGACTTGCTGACCCTTATTGAATGACAACAAATTATGCCATTGATTATTCCTTCACCCTCACTTGCAGCAGCTGGTAACTGAGGCAGTTGGTAGATGTGCTCCCCGGGCTAAACCTCCAACCGGTCAATCTCCAACCGTTTCCATTCCTCCTCCAGCTCCTCTTCCGAATACCATTTCTGATAAGTGTCCAGGAACACCTTGGGACTATATGCCCCATAGACTCAGCCATCGCCTTCAGGGATAGCTTCTTCGTCTTCATTTCACCATCGGCAATACTACTCCTTGACCGCTTCGACCCATGGCTGCTCGCTGCTCCCTCTCGCTTGGTTGAGCCAAGGGTATGAGCAAGCTTCATGGGGTGGATACGACCTGCCGAAGTTGATGCAATTCAGGTGCCGAAGGTGGCACGATTTGGCTGCCGAAGTTAGCGCGATTCAGATGCCGAAGTTAATGCGATTTTGCAGTCGCCATGTCCCTGCTGATAAATGGCATCTAGACGAAGTGAAAGAACTTGATGCCCGCCGTCGACCATCGATAGCATCGGGGGCTGAACAATCGGGCGAAGAATTCTTATCGTCCCACCAGAACCCGAGAGAGGCGAATGGGTTGTTTCAAATATCAAGGAGGAGCCCAGCGAGTCCTTGCTGCTTTTGAGCCGATACGAGGTTACCTCCATCCCCATCAACATCGGCAATCTGCCAAGGACTGTCGAGAAATCATGAGCCAGCGATTTGGGCACTGGCGTAGAACGGACCCGACGCCCGTCCCCTGCCCAAAAGCAGTGCCTCCAGGAGCTAGCAGGACGTTGGTGCATCATCTAGCTAGACAACGGCAGATCAACTTGACAATGCCCCCGTGATCCTTGCTTTCAGTCTGGCACTCAACAATTGGTTAGGGGCGGGTACAGATCAGCTTTCGGGATGAGATCTCAAACTCGAAGCTGATCTACATTCCATGTCGGCCACACATCCAATCATTCTCCAATCTGACTTTGGAAATTGATTACTCTTTTTACGCTCGGCTTATTTACATCACATCACTTCAATTCCCCCTTGACCTTCAAGTAGCTTGAAACTCTAGACTGCAAACATCAACCAAAAGGACCTAAAGAATGTTTCGCATTGGTGAGTTCTCCAAAATTGCTCAGGTGCCAGCCAGCCAGCTGCGCTATTACAACGAGATTGGCCTATTTACACCGATCCATAGCGATCGCGAAACTGGCTACCGTTACTACAGCATGCAGCAGCTGACTCAACTGAACCGCATTCTTGCCCTCAAAGGTCTAGGGCTTTCCCTTGAACAGGTCAAACGCCTTGTGGAAGATGAAGTCTCCGCCGAAGAAATTCGAGGAATGCTCACCCTCCGCAAGTCCCAGATTGAGCAAACCTTGCAGATGGAGGCAATACGCCTTCAGGTTGTGGAATCGCGGCTGCAACAGCTTGAGGGCAAAGGCCAGCTTCAAGATGGCGATGTCATTTTGAAAAGCCTTCCAGCTCAGTTGTTTTTAGCCTTGCGGCATCGCTACCACAGCCCGGCCGAGGCGCTCGCCATCGCCAACGATATGAGGAAAATCGTGCCTAAGCAAATTCGGACAAAGACTCTGGGACGCTTTGCTGCCGTTGTTCATTGCGAGCAGTTTGAGCCGGATGATCTCGACGTGGAACTAGGTTTTTTACTTAATCAGAACTTAGACACCACGGTTCATTTATCCAGTGGCTTAGAGATGAGTGTGCGGGAGCTACCCCCCATCCAAACGGCGCTGACCGCAATGCGATTCGGTGGACCGGAAAAGGGCCTCCCATGCTATAGCGCCATCGGCACCTGGATTGAAACAAACAAATATCACATCATTGGCCCATGCCGTGAGGTCTTTGCAGTGCCTCCCCAGCCTGGCAATGAATCAGAAATGGTGGTGGAGATTCAGCACCCAGTTGCAGCGATCGCAACTTAACCGCAGCAACATTACTGCCATTCCCCACCATTCACCAAACAACCTTCGATCAGCTGATGGCTTATCCATCAGTCACGGAGACCATTGGCCAATTTCAAATCAACCCATCCAAGATAGGAGACAATTCGATGAAACTTACGAAACAGTTCACCATTAATGCATCCGCTGACCGTCTTTGGGAGATTATGGGCACCCAGTTTGCTGATGTCTCTAACTGGGCCAGCGGCGTCTACGCCTCGCAAGGTCACTACCAAGGCGACACGCCCCAGGGAGCACCTTACTCAGGACGGTTCTGTGAGACTTCGATTGGCACCTTAAAGGAGCAGATTCTCCGCTATGACGATCAAAACAAGATCGTTTCCTACGACGCGAAGAGCAAACAACTGCCTTTCTTTGTGACGAACATGGAAAACACCTGGACGTTCACACCTTTAGCTGGCGGGCGATGCAAAGGAGAGATGAACATGGAAGTTTCCCTACTGCCCGTGTTTAACCTGATCATGGGACCGCTCATGAAAATGCGCATGAGCGGAGTGGTCAATCAAACGATTGAAGAGTTGGCTTACTTTGCTGAAAACGACGCGGTTCATCCCCGTAAACTTGAAGCCCAGCAGAAGCTGCAGCCGCAGTAAAACCCCATAAAAATGAGCCATTGTTGTGGTGGCTATCACCTACAGGACTGACCTCCGCCAGCAGGTCATGACTTTCATCGGGGCAGGGCAATCTGTCGCTGGAGCCACACGTCCGTTTCAGGTGAGTTGCGCCACCACTTCCACCATTTATCGATGGCTTGCACGCTCCACCCGTGAGCATACGCCCTAGTCAAGTTAGGCAATGACCAGCAAAAAAGCTGACTGACTAATCAAGCATTAATCAACGCAAACAATACAAGCAATATAGGCGTCCCACATGCAAGCCCTCACTATTCCCACACCTCGTGCTACCCACACTGTCCAAGGCGGTAGTGGTGTAAGCATTGCCGTCCAGGAGTGGGGCAATCCCGAAGGTCGCCCCATCATTTTCATTCACGCCCTGATGCAGAGCCATCTCGGCTACCTACCGATCCTGACGTGACGGGTCCCCTTGCGCAGGAAGCCCGTCTTATCACGCTCGACACGCGTAGACCCTCATCCACCCATTCGGGTCAGCTCATCGGCCCGTACTTTTCCCCGAGCAACCGATTGCGGTAGCTCTCCTCCCACACATCCCGCCCACGATAGAACCCTTGGACCGCCCAGAGTACTACTGAACCACCGGCACAGGCTATCCCATAAATTCCTAGGGCGAGAGTGAATACGGATAGTAATGGGTGCTCTCTGGGATAGAAGAATGCATAACCGAGGAACATGGCGATCGCTCAATTCATTCTCAATGGAGCAAAAGGTGAAAAGCCCGAATCGGCGTTCTGGGTCAAACTCAACGGGTAATCCAAGTCGCTGTCATGGCGCCGCTCACCCCGTTAGTAGGAGCCAAAGATTCCCAAGCAGATGATGCCTTAGCTTTCCCGTAGCTCCAGCACGTATTGCATTAACTATCCGCGTAGGTCGTCAAGGGTGGGAGTGCTGGAAAGCACGACTCTGAGATAGGACTCAATTTCTCTAGGCCAGATCGTAGCTCAGGAGGGATTGAATTCTGGCGATCACCCCCTTCAAATCCCCCACAGATCAATAACGAACGCAGCCCCTTCCAAATCAAATGGAGGGGGCTTTGCTGTGGTGGGCGATCACCTCCGGGAATTCCCCTAGAATCCGGTCTAAATTTAGTCCAAATCCAGTCCAGATACGGAGGGAGCCAACTTTACCTGTTGTTACAATCCCTGAAACCCTTATAGGGAGAGGATTTTGGAGTGGCTCGAGGCAGATTTGAACTGCCGACCCTGGGTTTATGAAGCCAAGGATCTCAAACTCTGGAATGGCCGCCATGACTGGGTTTCAGCCTTTGGGGATAGGTGAATGGACGAGATTTGGACGAAATGGACAGGAGATGCCTACCCCTCAAAATGGCTTCAAAGGCTTAGCTGGTGGTCGTTTGAGCGTGGACGAAATTTGGACAAAAATCAAGCCGATTGCTTGCTCTGATTCACCGACTCTCATAATCCTGATGACATTCCAAAGACGTGGCGATCGCGCAGATTGATGGCTCCTCCAGCTCACTCCCTGGAATTCGACAGGAAATTTATACTAAGGGCAGGATTGTGAGGTGCTGGGGATGGGGCGATCGCGATGGGCTGGATTAGGGCTTTTGGGGGCGATCGCTCTTGGTTTTGGTCTGAAGGATAGACAATGCCAATGATCGTAGCAATTCCCCATCAGCAAGGTCCCAGAAAATCACTCCACTTAAGAGGGAGACGCCAGAAAAATAGGTAGACGTTGCAAAGCCAAATATGTTGATTCTGTGAAGTTGGCAATGCTTAACTGCGTTTTTTTGAAGCGTTAACCTAAATTACGCCAAGTCTCGCTACGGTTGCAAGGGTTGTATGCAGTTTTGGCCATTTTTAGGCGATTTAACGCCGGCCAAAGGTGCGAATAGAGCCGTATTTCGAAACTTCGATCAATTTTTGAACAGATGAAATCGACCGGATCGCAGTCTAGCGATCGCGGCGTTTTCCCCTGCCTCGACGTCGACAACCATGGCGGTTATCGACCCTAAGTTCTGTGCTTCACCTCTTTCTGACTGGAATCAGTTCTCGACTTCAGGTCAACACCAATGTCTACCATTGCAATTACCGAGTTTATTAACGACCCCAGCGGTCTCAGTGACGCTGATGGGGAATGGCTTGAGCTTTTTAACTATGGTTCTGCTCCCGTCGATCTCAACGGCTGGACCCTCTCCGACGAAGATAACGATAGCTTTACGATCGCCACCTCCGAACTCATCGTGCCTGCGGGGGGATACGTCGTCCTCGCCGCGAACAAAACCGCCTTTGAGACGGAATGGCTAGGGGGGACGAGCGACGATCGCGTGGTCCAGTGGGGCGGTTCGATGGCGATCGCTAATAGCGGCGATGAGCTAGTCCTTAAGGATGGCAGCGACGCCACCGTTTGGAGCCTCGCCTATACCAATGACGAGAGCGCCGGGCGATCGACCTTCCTGGAATACACAACTGATTTTTCGGTCACCACCTGGGGCAACAAAGCAGCGCCGGGCATTGTCCGCAACGGCACCGACCCCGCCAGCGGTACCCTCGGCTACGAAGAAAATGATTCGACGCCGGACCCTGAAGCTTTCACCAGTGCCGGGGGTGATACCGCGAGCCCGCTAGCCGGGAATTACGTTGCCCAGGGGGGGGGCTCCGGCGGCTCTGGGTCCGCGACTGATCTATTTTTCTCGGAATATGTCGAGGGCAGTAGCTTCAACAAAGCGGTTGAAATCGCCAACTTTACGGGCGCAGCGATCGACCTCACGGGCTACAGCCTAGAGATTTACTTCAACGGCAACACCAACCCCGGCACAACAATCGCGCTAGATGGCAACACCGTCGCCGACGGGGACGTATTTGTGATTGCCGATGACGGCTCCGACGGGGCGATTTTGGCAGAGGCCGATTTAACCCCCGGCAATAGCTTCTTTAACGGGGATGACGCGGTCGTATTACGCAAAGACGGTGCGATCGTCGATGTGATTGGTCAAATCGGCACCGACCCCGGCAGCCAATGGGGGAGTGGTGATACCTCCACCCAGAACAACACCATTCGCCGTAAATCCACCGTCATTGCCGGGGATACGGATGGCAGCGATGCTTTTGACCCCAGCGTGGAATGGGAAGGTTTTGCCAACAACACCTTTGATGGCCTCGGTAGTCACACCGTGGATGGTTCTGACCCTGACCCCGATCCTGACCCCGATCCCGATCCGGTCGGGGATATCACCAAAATCCACGCTATCCAGGGCTCCGGCGACAGCAGCCCCTTGGACAATCAAACCGTCACCATCGAAGCGATCGTGGTCGGAGATTTCCAAGATGGCGACGCCGATGACGGTCGTAACCTTCGCGGTTTCTACGTTCAAGAAGAGGACGCGGACGCCGATGGCAATGCCCTAACCTCCGAAGGCATTTTCGTGTTCGAGGGCGGCGACTTTATCACCGATGTCAGCCTGGGCGACAAGGTGCGCGTCACCGGTACGGTCGATGAGTTCTTCGGTGAAACCCAAATCGACACCATCACCAACATCGAAGTCGTTAGCTCGGAAAACACTCTGCCCAGCGCCGCGAGCATTTCCTTGCCGGCGGCGGCCACCAGCCAAGCCCAAGACGGCGATCTTCAGCCCGACCTGGAAGCCTTTGAAGGGATGCGCGTTTCCTTCGCCGATGAGCTGACCATCACCGAGATGTTCCAGCTCGATCGCTTCAACGAAATCAAACTCAGCCAGGGTGGTCGCCTCACCCAGTTCACCCAGAACAATACCCCCAGCATCGCTGGTTTCCAAGCTCACCTGGAGGACATCGGCTCCCGCACCATTACCTATGACGACGGGCTGAACTTCCAGAACCAGTCGATCTCTAACCTAGACGGTTTCCAAGGGTTTAATACCGCCAACGCGCCGAGCATGGGCGATACGATCGCCAACTTGCAGGGGGTCTTGACCTACCAATGGGCGGGCAACGACGCCAGCCAAGCCACCTGGCGGGTGCGGGCAGCGGAGGACGGCACCAACACTTTTGTCGATACCAATCCCCGCGAGGAAGCACCCGAGGAGGTGGGCGGTCGCCTGACCGTTGCCAGCCTCAACGTGCTGAACTACTTCACCACCCTCGATGCCCCCGGTGTGACAACCGCTAACGGCTCCGACCCTCGCGGTGCCGATGATCTGTCGCGCTTTGGTGTCGAACCGGCCAGCGCTGAATTCGATCGCCAAACCGAGAAATTGGTAACGGCAATCCGGGCGATCGATGCTGATGTGTTGGGTCTGGTGGAAATCGAAAACGATTTTCAGGCGGGCTCGAGCGGCAACGCCATTGAGTTTCTGGTGAATAAGCTCAACGAAGCAGAAGGGGCGATCGTCTACGACTGGGTTGATCCGGGTCAGCAGTTTGTGGATGTTAGCGATGCCATTTCTGTTGGGGCCATTTATAAGGTTGATTCGGTCAGCGTTGCCCCCAACACTGCTCCGGCAATTCTGAGCGATGCCACCCTGCCGGCCGGTTTCACCGGTGAAACCCTGTTCGACGGACCGAGCACCAACCGCGCTTCCCTAGCGGTGACCTTCGCGGAAACCGGCACGAACGAAGAATTCACGATCGCCGTCAACCACTTCAAATCCAAGGGCAGCATTTTTGATGATGCTAACGCGGGCATTGGTGACGGAGCGGGCAACAATAATCCCCTGCGGACCCGTGCTTCCGAAGCCCTTGATGCCTGGTTACAGACCAACCCGACCGGCAGCAGCGACCAAGATTACCTAATCCTCGGTGACCTAAACGCCTATGCCAAAGAGACCCCGATTACCACCCTGGAAGCCACAGGCTATACGGATTTGGCACGGGAGTTCGTGGGTCCCGATGCCTACTCCTTTGTCTTCGATGGTCAAACCGGCACCCTGGACTATGCCCTGGCGAACGGTTCCTTGCTCGACCAAGTGACCGGCGCCACCGAGTGGCATATCAACTCTGACGAAGCGGACGCCCTGGATTACAACCTGGACTTCGGGCGCGATGCTTCGATGTTTGATGGCACCAGCCCTGCCCGCAACTCTGACCACGATCCGATCATCGTTGGTTTGAATTTGTCTAGCGAGGTCCCCGGTCAAATCATCGAAGGTACCGCCCGCCGGGATTCGCTGACGGGAACGGACGGGAATGATACCCTGACCGGCTTCCAAGGACGGGACACCTTGACCGGGGGCGCAGGCAGCGATCGCTTCGTCTACACCAGCATTGTGGATGCCGGTGACATCATCACCGACTTTGAAGTTGGCAGTGATGTGATCGACCTAGGCGATGTGTTGACCGGTGTTGGCTATGCAGGCGTCGACCCGATCGCAGAGGGGTATGTGGGCTTCCGCGATCGCCGGGGCAGCACCATCGTGTCATTCGATGCCGATGGCGCAGCCGGGCGTGGGCGTGCCCGTAGCTTCCTGTTGATTAATGGGGTGTCGTCCGCAGACCTCAATAATTCTGCCAACTTTGACTTCGGCATCGTGCCGTCCTAGTCCCCTGCCCCCTTGCTCCATCCCAGGAGCGAGGGGGCAACCTTTTGGGGCTAACCGTCCGGAAAAACCAGACCTTTAGCTTCATGCAATTCCAACGTTATCCTTTTCAATTCCTTCAATCCCATGAACTTACTCAGTCCCCTAGCCACCAAGACTGCTATTCTGACCGGCGCCGTCGCTTCTGCGATCGCCCTCAGCAGCACTTCTGCCGTCGCTGCCACCTTGACCTACGACTTCGACGTGGCGATCGACTCCGGCGACCTGTTCGGGGAGACGTTCTCCGGCTCCTTCAGTTTTGATGACCTCAGCGTCACCGGCTCCGATGAAGAGTTTATCGCTGTCGATTCCCTCTCCTTCGACTACCTGGGCGTTGAATATACCGAAGCGGATGGTTTTGCCGAAGCGGTGTTTTTCGATGGCGATTTTCTCGGGCTGGAGTTCGCTGCCGCTGATTTTTCGTTTATCCCTGGATTGTTTGACCTGAGCGAAGCCTTCTTCGCTTACGACGGTGACGAGATCGGTGGTGCCGGCGATATCGATTACACCCTGCGCACCGGAGACCCGGTCAAGACTCCGGAACCGGCTGGATTGTTGGCGATCGCAATGATTGGTGGCGCGATGGCTTGTCGGGCACGCACTGCTCGGTAAGTCAGTGAGATATCACCAGTCTGCTTTTGGACCAGCAAAACGGAGCCGATGGTAAACGACACACCTTGCTCCGTTTAACCACAAACTCTAAGTCGTCGGTTGTGGCATCCGGTTGCAGATTCTGTGCGTCTGCAACCGGATGCGCGCTATCTAGGGAGCGCTGTCCCCCTATGGGTACATCTAAGTGATACCAGGAGGCGGACTTGAGCCACCGACATGAGGATTTTCAGATCTCCCTTCCCTTAAACCTTGGGGAGAAAAGATTTTCGAAAGGGTCAACCCCCGGTTCGCCCCCGAGAAATCCCTTAGAAACCAGTCTAAATTTAGTCCAAACCTAGTCCAACAACATTTCTGAGTGGACTTTACCTAAATTCACAATCCCTGAAATCCTTACAGGGAGAGGGTTCTGGAGTGGCTCGAGGCAGATTTGAACTGCCGACCCTGGGTTTATGAAACCAGTGACCGAAAACCTTGAAAACCTCGCTGAGTAATGGTTTCAGGGTTTGCCAATATTGAAGTGGACTTAGTGTGGACTAGATACGCTAACAATGACACCATCTAAAATCTCCTCAAATCCTTGGCTGGAGGGGATTTCAGACTGGACTACATTTGGACTAGAAAAAGGGCTGATGGTCTATCCAAAGGACCATGTCACGGAGCTGGGGAATAGTTATCCTCTTCAGCATCACAGCGCTCCTAGAAACACCATGGGGAAATCATGGCATGAGGGAAATGTGACATCAACGTTGGATTAGGGGGCGATCGCCCCACCAATGACAGTGAATGCTGCCTAGTAATCGGGGTTTGGGAATTGGGCACGCACTTTGAGTTGAGCGGTGCGCAGGGCTTGGGCATAGGTTTTGCCCGCCAGGAGCTGATCGTAGAATTTTTCCACTAGCATTTAGGTCTGCTCGTCGGGGCCCCTCCAAGAGCTGGCGACAACGTTGGGAACGCCGGCTTTCCGAAACGCGCGGGCTACCCGCCGCTTGCCTGACCGCTATTAGTGCCGCATGCGATCAGGGCGGCAACCTGGGCGTTGAGTTCGCTGCTAAAGATTTAGCTGTTAGTTGTCCTCAATGTCATCGGGATGACCCGTTATTCTGAGCGGGAGCTTATCACGGCCATTGAGTTGACAATGCTAAACAACACAGTTGTACCCAGCTTATGAACCTAATCTTGTGAAACACGTGCCTGTGGGTTATGCCCCCTGAAAAAGCATTCCAAATCCCACCAAAACTTGAACAATAACAGGGAGTTAATCAAGCATTAAGGTGCAGCAAAAACAAGGGATCTATTAGTTTAAATTCTTCGGATTGATCGAGAGAAATATCAAGTTTTATAAAGAAGAAATATCCAAAAATTCCTGCACATCGCTGAACACTAAAATCAAGACGCAGAAAGTTCCTGACTCCCCTCCCAGTGATCGCCTAGGAGGGGTTTATTTTGCTTGAGGGGCAGAATCTAGAGTGGGTCAGAGAGCACCCCAAAAAGTGCTTTTGATGTTAGATTCGCTGGGATATCAATATGTTTTTTTAATATTCTACGCTCCCTTATCAAGCTAGACTCGCGGGCAGATAAGGGCATCCTCTTGAATGTCCGCAACAAGTTAAGAACACTCTTGACTTGCCTTTTTGATGACTGGCAACGTTATTCTTAGCCACCCGGATGTTGCAGAAAACATCAGCTCGCACTACCCAATTCGACCGCTGGACGAAAGGCTCTGTATCGGCTCGTGATCGACTGGCGATTGGCGTCACCATTCCCGTTTGGAAACCGTCGTTCACGATCGCCCCGGATGCCAAAATCTTCGCGATCGGCTCCTGTTTTGCCCGGAATCTGGAGCGTTTCCTGTTGCAGCAAGGTATTCGGACGACCAGTACCGATCCCGAGCACGAGCAGATGGAGATACGTACCAATTTGCAGCTCGGATTGTTGAATAAATACAATCTTGCGTCTCTTCATCAAGAACTCGCTTGGGCAGCGGGGATTGAGACATTTCCCGAGCAGGGTTTTTTGGAACACAAAGGGAAGTTTGTCGATCCCTACATCCGACAAGAAGTCCCGAATCAGGATTTAGACTTTGCAAAAGGGCGGCGAGACGTGCTCCGCCAGTATTTTGCCCGCGCCTTCAGTGCGGATGTGGTGATTCTCACCTTGGGCTTAACGGAAACTTGGTTTGATAAAACGACCAAGCAGGCTCTGACGGAAGCACCGAATCCCCGGTGGAAGAAACAGTATCCCGACCGATTTGGCTTCCGCATTTTGGAATATCCAGACTGTGTCAAGTTGCTCAAATCGATTTATGCGATGTTGCAGCAACATGGCAAACCGGACGTCAAGATCATTGTGACCGTTTCCCCAGTTGCGCTAGAGCGGACGTTCACCGATCAGGACGTCATTGTTGCCAATATGTCATCTAAGTCAACGTTGCGAGCAGCAGCCGTAGATTTTGCAAGCCACGTGCCGGGGGTGGATTATTTCCCCAGCTACGAAGCGGCAATGCTATCCGATCCTTTGATGGTGTGGCAGAACGACCGGCGCAATGTGACCGACTTTATCGTTATTCAAATTATCAGCGAGTTTACACGACGCTACGGTCTCAATCCGCCTTTGAGCGATGCTGATCAGCAGATGTGGATCAGGCGCGCTTTGGAAACTCGTATCGCGACGATCCAGCAATACCTCAAGGGGTTACATCAGGGTTATCAACAGCAATACTCAGCCCCTAAAACCCCAACCCCCTAACTATTTCTCCTAGCAATAGAGTCTTAGATTCTTACTATTGTAAGCGCAAGTAGTAATAGCAAGAACCTAAGACTTTATTGCTTATTAAGCCTTGTTTTTGGCAAGTGGCGAGGCTATTTTTCTGCCTTGCTCAGATCCTGAATTTCTAACAGCTCAACTCTTCTTTTGAAAATCAAAAGTAAGTGCTTTTGGCTATTGCCAGCTTGCGCTTGCAACAACAAGAAACTAAGACCTTACCCACTTGCTGACTTTCTTTTTCAGTAAGGAGCGAGACCGCTTTTCTGCCTTACTCAGAACCTAATTCCCCAACACTCTCACTATCCTTAATTCTCTTAGCAGTAAAAGCAAACACTTTTAGCTATTTCTAGCTTGCGCTGGCAATAGCCAACAGTATAAAGAAGCTAAACCTCTACCTGCTTATTGACTTTATTTTTCAGTAATTGACGAGACTGTACTTCTGCCTTGTTTGCCCGAATTTGAATACTGAATTAAGTTGTTATCTTTTGAAAGATTTATTTTAAATACTGACTTAAATCGTCAACGTTTTGGGGCTTTCTTTTAATCGACAGACAGCAGCCTCATAGTCTTCTATTAACCCAAGTATGGAATTCTCTGGTGGGGATTAGTGGAGTAAAAACAGAGCCTTCATCTGCCAGGAATTTCTGGGACTCTCTAATGCTCTGGTATCTCGAAGAAAGAGCGATCAATACATAGTTTCTATGGAGCGATCGCCCACATTTAGTAAGACTTCGAGTATAGCCATGCCCTTAATGCTAGAGATGTGCTGAGACATACAAACTCTTATGGCTTTTTCGACAAGCTTTGCCCCCCAGGTGATTGGGGAAAACGGCTATACCATTTTGCCTTTGGTCACCATTGGTGAAACCCTCTCCAACACAACCGGTGCGCTCAATAGCACCACCGCTGGTGACTACCAACCGGTGGGTATTTTGGACGGTATGGGTGCCATTCGTCTCGATAGCGACACAGTTCGGGCCTTCACCAACCACGAATTGGTCGATAACGACGGTATTGCCTATACCCTCACCCAAGGAACGGCAGACACCAGCGACGACTACACCCTGACGGGCGGTCGTATTTCCTACTTCGATATCAACATCAACACCCTTCAAATCGAAGATGCAGGTCTGGCTTACAACACCATCGTCGGTGCCGATGGTAACGTTGCCACGAGTAACAGTGTCTTCGGTCAAACCTTCGCCGATCCCTTTGGCGATCGCACCCAATTCCGCGATTTTGAAGGTTTTTCTCGCTTCTGCTCCGGTGGCTTGGCTGAAGCCGAACAGTTTGGTACCGGTCGCGGTTTAGCCGACAACATCTACTTTGCCGGTGAAGAAACGGGTGGTGCTTTTGCCCCGTTTGGGGGTGGGAACTGGGGTCTGGATGTCTCCACCGGAACGATGTACCAACTGCCCTACCTGGCTCGCGGTTCGTGGGAAAACACCTCCGAGATTGACACGGGCACAACCACCCACGTTGCGTTTATCTTGGCGGACGACCAGTCTCCCTTCGACTTCGACGGTGACGACGAAAATGAAAGCCCACCGTTCTATCTCTATGTGGGTGAAAAGAATCCCAGCGGTAACTTCCTGGAGCGCAACGGTCTGACCGGTGGCGATCTCTACGTTTGGGTTCCCGATGCCAACCGAGATGCTGACGGCAGCAACGATATCGTCAACGCCCTGCAGTTCCGCAATGCTGGAACCACCGCATCCGGCGCTTGGGTCAAAATTGACAACGACAACGTTGATGCAAACGGTAACGCCAACCCTGTCTCCCAGGATTTGGATGGTGCACTGAGTGACTTCGATCCGTTTGGTTTCCCCACCCAGGGGAACCTGTTTGCCCAGGCTGAAGCGGTCAATGCGTTCAACATCTCGCGTCCTGAGGACGTTGCGACTAACCCCAACAATCCCTCTCAGATTGTTCAGGCGGTCACCGGTGTTGATAATGCGTTTATCGATGCCGATGGCGATGGTGCAGATACCTTTGGTGCGATCTACACCCTCGACACCGACTTCTCGGGCTTTGACTTCACCACCGGTACGGGATCCTTGACCGGCGTTGCAACCGTTCTCTATGACGGTGACGAAGACCCCACCCGCGCCCTGCGTAGCCCTGACAACCTGGATTGGGCCGACGATGGTTACATCTACATCCAGGAAGACGAAGCAGAAGAAGACACGCTGGCCACTGGCGAAATCCTGTTCGGCCTAGGTGCGGTGAATCCCAACGAAGCGAGTATTGTTCGCCTCGACCCCAATGCCTCTGCTGCAGAGGCGGCGGTGGGTGGCAATGTCCTGCGGCTTGCGCATGTTGATCGGACTCAAATCCTTGACCCCACGGTTCCCACTCCGGCCACTGCGGTTGATGAGGACGGGGACACGTTCGAGGCCGCTGGATCGATCACGGTTGCTGACCAAGCAGGCAACATCGTGACCCTGGATGCGGGCGAATGGGAAACGTCCGGTGTCGTTGATGTCTCCACCCTGTTCGATGTGGCAGGTGGTAACGTCTTCCTGGCCAACGTTCAAGCGCACGGTCTTGCTGATCAAGACGACGAAAACTCGCAGGAAGGGGCTCAATCTGCGATTACCGATGACAACCTCAAGGAAGGCGGTCAGTTGTTCCTGATGTTCTCGCCTGCGATTGGAGCGCCCAGCGAAGGCCGCGATCTCATCAGCCGTTCGTCTGCCGACGACGACAACGAGATGATCTTGGCTTTCGGTGGCAACGACTTCATCTATGCCGGTGGCGGTAACGACCAGATCTTCGGTAACACCGGAAACGACGATCTGACGGGCGGGGATGGCAACGACTTCATCTATGCCGGTCAGGGTGATGACATTCTCACCGGTGGCAACGGCAATGACCTGCTCAGTGGTGACTTGGGATCGGATACCCTCATCGGTGGCGCTGGCAGCGATACCTTTGTGTTGCGCAGCGACGATACGGGAATCGAGACGATCACTGACTTTGCCATCGGCACTGATATCATCCGCCTGTCGGGCTTCGCGTTTGCAGACTTGACCTTAACGGCAGATGGTACTCAAACCACGATCGCCCAAGGCAGCCGAACCGTCGCCGTCCTGACGGGTGTTTCGGGTCTGACGGAAGCGTCTTTCATCTAGTCAGAGACACGTTCAGAATTCGACTCGAACAAAAACTTCTGGTTAGAACTCGGCGTTCTTGAATAACGTTGCCCCCTGATTGCGCTGCGATCAGGGGGCTTCATATTTGGGAAGTTGGATTTTTGTATTAGGCGATCGCCTAGGAGGAGCTTGCCTTTCTTAGGGGCGATCGCTCCACTGATCACCCTCCGGAGACTCAAGCCTCACCCCATGGAACTGGGTGTAAGATAATGCGCTTTAGTCTGTTTTTTGTCCAATCAATATGTAGATGCGACTCTCAGGAAATCTTAGATCACTGAAACCGTCGCCACGTATAGGTCTCAGTGATGCCAGGGGGCGGACTTGAATCGCCCCCACAACTCAATAATCAACCAAGCTCCTTCCAAATTCATGGCGGGGGCTTTGCTGTGATGGGTAGCTGTGGGCGATCGCCCCCGAGAAATCCCTTAGAAACCGGTCTAAATTTAGTCCAAATCTAGTCCAAATACGGAGGAAACCAACTTTACCCGCTGTTACAATCCCTGAAACCCTTGCGGGGAGCGGGTTTTAGAGTGGCTCGAGGCAGATTTGAACTGCCGACCCTGGGTTTATGAAACCAGTGCCCGAAAGCCCTGAAAACCTTGCTAAGTAGTGGCTTCAGGGTTTATTGATATTGAAGTGGACTTAGTGTGGACTAGATACGCTAACAATGACACCGTCTAAAATCTCCTCAAATCCTTGGCTGGCGAGGATTTGAGGCTGGACTACATTTGGACTAGAAAAAGGGCTGATGGTCTATCCAAAGGGCCATGTCACGGAGCTGGGGAATAGCTATACTCTTCAGCATCACAGCATTCCCAGAACCACCATAGGGAAATCATGGCATGGGGGAAATGTGGCATCAGTTCTGGATAAGGGCGCGATCGCCCTCACCAATCACGGTAAAAGCAGCCCAAGCAAAGGGGTTTGGGGATTGGGAACGGACTTTGAGTTGGGCAGCTCGCAGGGCTTCGGCATAGGTTTTGCCCGCCAACAATTGGTCGTAAAACTCTTCCATCAGGATTTGGGTTTCGCGATCGGGCACTTTCCATGAACTGGCAACGACTGTGGGAACGCCTGCTTTCAGAAAGGCACGGGCTAACCCTACGACGCCTTCACCACTGATCTCTCCGCTGTTGGTGTTGCAGGCGCTGAGAACTGCTAGTTGAGCGTTGAGGTTGCTGTTGAAAATTTCGCTAATAGTGAGTTTGTTGTCTTCGCCACTCTTGCTGGAAATGTCAGCGAGGGCAAGCCAACTATTGAGGTCGCGATCATTCTTGGGAATAACGCCGTGGGTGGCGAAGTGAAGAATGTTGGCGGTGGAAAGTTTGGCGTTGATAGCTGCTTCGGTGGCTTGATTGCCCAGGATTGGAGGCGTATTGAGTTTTTGGGCGATCGCGGTGGCTTCGATCTCGGTGCCGGGGAGTTGACTGAGTTGGTTAACCATGGGGCTGGGGTTGCCCACCACTAGGGGGCTGCCGATGGCGGTGTTTTTTTTCTGCTGGAGGGTGTTGAGGGTTTGAAGGGAGGGGGTGACGGTGATGGTGTAGCGATCAATCAAAAATCCTTCCCCTTCTTTGAAAAGGGCGGCGAAGGGAACGGTACCTAACTCACGGTGGGGAACGATGATTAATCGGCTGCCGGCCGGTTTCGGCAGATAAGCTTCGATGGGCTTGATGAGGAGGTTATAGCCTTGCTCTAAATGCTGAGGACTGCCTGCCCAGAGGGGGCCTGTTCCTTCTCCCCGTAATGCTTGTAGATCAATCCGATACTGAGCCCGATTGAAAAGCTGATCATTGAGGGGACCGAGAGTGGCGGCGCTGCGAATGCCACTGGAGGCGGTACTGATGGTCAGACCAGCGGATTCGGGGTTGGATTTGACAAAGTTCAGCTCACCCGTGGGGGACACCACCCAAATGTAGAGATCGGCGTTCACGATCGCGTAGGTAATCAGGGTGGCGTTTTTATCCCGCGCCAGCCGTTTGATTTGGTTAATGGTGATGCCCTGATTAATGCCCTGCCCCGATTGGTCGCCGCTGGATGGGGTGAGGAATTGGACAAGCGATCGCGCCCGGGAGCGGTCAGCGAGTTCCAGGGCGGCTGCCGTTTGATTTTGGTGAATCAGCGTTGCATTGAGGAGGGTGTAGGTGGCGGCTCTGGTCTCAAAGAATGCAATGCGATCTTGATCGTTGGCGGATAAATCTTGCTCAATCGCTTCACTGGTGGCGATGCTTTGGCGGAAGGGAGCTAAAGCTTGGGCGTATTGCCCTTGCCGGTAATGGAAGACCCCGATGTTACTGAGGGTGGTGGATTCTCCGGCGCGATTGCCCACTTCACGGGTAATTGCTAGTGCCTTTTGATAAAAGTCCAACGCTTGGGAGTATTGCCCCTGACGTTCATAAACTGCGCCGATATTGCTGAGGTTGGATCCTTCATTCGCGCGATCGCCCACTTCCCGCCGAATGACCAATGCCTGCTGGAAATAGTCCAAGGCTTGAGGATATTGACCTTGACTGTAGTGAACTAAACCGATGTTATCGAGGTTGATACCTTCTCCGGCACGATTACCGACGTCGCGGCTAATGGCTAATGACTTCTGGAAGTGCTCCAAGGCTACTGCAAATTGCCCCTGGCTCTGATACACCGAGCCAATGTTATTGAGGGTGCTCCCTTCTGCAGCCCGATCGCCCACATCACGGACAATCGCTAATGCCTGTTGAAAATAGTCCAAGGCTTGGGGAGGTTGCCCTTGGCGATGGTGCACTAAGCCGATGTTATTGAGGGTGACGCCTTCCCCATGGCGATCGCCCACCTCCCGCCGAATCGCCAATGACTGCTGGTAATGGGCGAGCGCTTGCGCATATTGCCCTTGGCTTCCATAAATGATGCCGATATTGCTGAGGGTAACGCCCTCCTCAGGGCGATCACCCACTTCCCGCCGAATCGCTAATGCCTGCTGGTAATAGTCCAACGCCTCCGCATAGTTCCCTTGCAGGTGGTAGATGCCGCCAATATGGCTGAGGGAGCCCCCTTCCCCAGAGCGATCGCCCACATCCCGCCTAAGGGCTAATGCCTGCTGGTAATAGTCCAACGCTTGCGGGTATTGCCCCTGATTTTTGTAAATTGACCCAATGTTGTTGAGGGTGGCCCCTTCCCCTGCACGCCCCCCGACAGCACGGAGAATCGCCAAGGCTTGCTGAAAATAGTCCAATGCCTGAGGATATTGACCTTGCTGTTGGTAAACGGTACCGATGTTGTTGAGGGTGACGCCTTCCCCCGCCTGATCGCCTACCTCGCGCCGAATGGTCAACGATTGTTGGTAGTACGCCAACGCTTGGGGGAGGTTCCCCTGCCCCCGGTAAATTTCACCCATGTTATTCAGGGTCGTGCCGGCGGTGGTGCGATCGCCCACTGCCTGCAGAATGGCCAAGGCCTGTTGGTAATGCTCCAAGGCTTGGGGGTATTGCCCCCGACTTTTGTAAATGGCACCGATGTTATTCAGGGTGGTCCCTTCCCCAAGGCGATCGCCCGTTTCCCGCCGAATCCCGAGCGATTGTTGGTAATACTCCAACGCTTGAGAATATTGCCCCTGACTATGGTGAATCAAACCGATGTTATTGAGGGTGGTGCCTTCTCCCCGGCGATCGCCCGTTTCCCGTCGAATCGCCAATGATTGCTGGTAGTACTCCAACGCTTGGGGATAGTTTCCCCGACTGGAATGCGCCAACCCCATACTGTTGAGGGTGACCCCTTCCCCCACACGGTCACTGACTTCCCGCCGAATGGCTAATGCCTGCTGGTAATAGTCCAACGCTTGGGCGTAGTTCCCCTGGCTGTAATACACCAATCCCAGGTTGCTGAGGACGGTGCCTTCCACCGTGCGATCACCCAAGTCACGGCCAATGGCCAACGACTGTTGGTAGCTCTCTAGGGCTTGGGGATATTGCCCCCAACTCCGATAAATTTCGCCAATGTTGTTGAGGGTGGTGCTCTCTCCGATGCGATCGCCCGCGGCACCATATAGCTGGTTGGCGCGCTGCAATAACGTCATCGACTCACGCAATTGTGATCGCGCGGACAGTTGGAGCGCCTGACGATTGAGCTGGAACGCTTCTAGTCGTTGCTGATCTCCTAGGGTGGCGGCGCGCCAACTCAACCGATATTTTCCCGTTGCGCCAACTTTGACCGTATTCACAAGAACCTGATAGGCACCGGTTTCGGGTAATTCCACCACGATCAAGGCATCGGTTAAACCCCCACTATTGTTATCCCCGACCAGGAGGGCTCGGTTGTGCACCACCCCCAGGACCGCATCAAACGCGTCACTCTCTAATTCGATGGCAACCCTTTCTCCTGCCTGGCCCTGGAATTGATAGACATCGAGATATTTTCCATTGTCCAGTTTCCGATCATCGGTGGTCAGTTCCCCGTCAATGACCCTGGGTTCGATCGCCCATACCGCCCCGCCAATGGGCAATCCCATCACCAATCCCAGTGCGATCGCCCCAGCCCAAACCCGCATCACAACACTCCCAGAACACCATGGGAAAATCATGCCATAGAGGGACATATTGCATGGCTTTGGGAGGGGCGATCGCCTCCGGGAATTCTCCTAGAATCCGGTCTAAATTTAGTCCAAATCTAGTCCAAATACGGAGACGGCTAACTTTACTTGTCGTTACAATCCCTGAAACCCTTACAGGGGTAGGGTTTTAGAGTGGCTCGAGGCAGATTTGAACTGCCGACCCTGGGTTTATGAATCCCTGAGTCTCCCAACGCGAAACCCAGTGTATATGGGAGCTTCAGGGTTTTGGTGTATTTCTCTGGACCAGATTTGGACTAAATGCAGGAGAAAGGGGGCGCAAAAATTAGCCCCTGGTGACCATATTTCGGGGTGATCACCAGGGGACTAAATTTGGACTATTTTTGGTGGGGAGATCTACCCCGCTCACCTTGAATGGGAGCGCCCCCAGTCGGTGACGACTTTTTCTTTGTTGGCCCAATGCCAATACACCCTTTGGTGAACTTCCACGCTGTGGCCCATTGATGCGGCATCAATTTCCACCGGAACATGCCCCCATGCAGCCACCGCGCGATAATGCCGCATCAGTGTAGGGGAGAAGGGAACGCCATAGCGGGCGAGAGCGCGGGAGGTTCTTTGTCCTAGGTCTGAATTGGTAGCTCCGGTGCATTTTGGAAAGTCTCCCTTCCAGATTTGCCATTGCTCAGCCAACTCCCTCGGGTAGGGCATCGAAACACGCGGGCCAGTTTTTCCATCTGTGATGTGAAGCTCTACGCTCCCCGGAATAAAGTGGCATGTGTGGACTTCGCTAGCCCTGGGACCATACAACAGCAAAATTCGATAGACATATTGCCATTTAGGGTTAGGGATGCAGAACGCCCATTCCATCACCGCATCCTGTGAGGGAATAATTCGGGGATTTACCCGACGCAATCCATACTCTCCCCGGAGTTTACCGAGGGACTCAACATTAAGCCCAGCAAACCTCCCCAATCTCGAAAAGGCAAAACAGAATCGTTTGCGCTTTCGAGTGTCTGGATCAGTCTGGTCCACCATTATTTCCCTCAGTAGGTCTACCGTGAGGGCTGCCGAGCCGGGGAGTTGGTCAAATGCACGTTTGTAATCGGAGTTCCAAGTGGTGAGAGTTTTGGGAGTCTTGGCCCGTCGTTGCCAGTAATCCAGCTCAAATGCTGTCACCCATTGAGCAATGGTTTCATGGCGGGTCGGACCTCTGCCCCACTGTGACCAGTCAAAAGATCCATCAATGAGCGATCGCCCCACAGATCTGGCGGTGGCGTCAGCAGCGGCAACCCCTTGAGCCGAAGCTGGAACCCCCAGGGGTAGCCTTTGCTGACGGGATTTGATCTCCCCAGGCGGCGGGGGGAACATCCCCCGCAGTACCAGGGATGCTCCCCTCATCTCAATCCTTGGCCGATAACCATCCCGCTTTAACCGGCCGTTGGCCGCCTTGATTAGTTTTTTGATTGCGTCCTGCCCCATAACTACGAAGCTTTACCCCCGTCCGTCTGGTCGCCTTCGGCGCTCTCAGCCTTCCTCAAATCACACAGCGATCGCTTGGGCACCATGTCGCCATTACCGTCTTCGCAATAAACCTGGTCCTTGTGGAGTTGCTTAACTGTCCAAGGCTGGGGGGCAAATCGTAGGGCGGGGAAGAATTCCCCGGTGTATTCCACACGATCGCCTACTTCGAGCCGTTCAGGAGCGCTGGCAACATTTTTTAGCCATTGCGGGGCAGGGCTCGGACCATCCACTGCCTGAATAAATTTATCGACCGGCGCGTCATAGCCAAAAATCTTGCCATCCCCTCCATCCATCACCCCAAAAATTCGATCTGGAGTTGTGGAGGTAATGATCACGGATCGCCCCCTAATCGCCCACTCGGATCCGCGATTGACTCCGCGATCTTCTGGAGAATGTCCAACATTTCCAACAAATGGCTGCAACCCGCCCTGGGACTGGGTTTGGGGTGTTGGATCAGGGTCCAACATAGGTCCAACACGTCCAACATTTGTTGGAACTTGTTGGTCGCGTGTTGGACCTTTTTCCAACACCTCAATCCCTTGCCCTGTCTGGGTTTCGGCTGTTTGTTGGAAATGTTGGACCTTTTTTAGGAGAACTAGGTTTTTACCGTCAATTTTTGCAATCCCTTGGGACGCGATCGCATCAAATAATTTGCCGATCTCCGACGCCCTCCACCTCTTTTTTTTGTTGCTGAGATTTTGCTGAGCCTCACGGCGGCTGATCGTCCCCCCTTTTTTTTGGGCTAGTTTGCAGATTTTTAGGAGATCAGGGGAGAGTGCCCCGGACTCACCGGCTGCATTGGACAGGAGTAGCAGGAACTGCCCACAGAAATAATCACTCAAGGCGATCGCTCTCCGGAGGGTGTCCACTTCAATTTCCTCCGTCAGGGGGCGAACCTCGCAAGCTACTTCAATGCAGTGCAGGATTAGAGCAAACCGGGGGACATAGGTGGTCTGTTTCCCTAAGAAGTAGGCAAAGCTGGGTTTGTTCTCTAGGTTCTTGACCAGTCCCCGCTTTAGGGTCTCCCAGCGCTTTTGCCACAGTTTTTTGGCGTCTGGCGTGAAGCGAAATTCATGGGACGGAATGGCTTCAAGCTTAGAATAAATCTTATCTAGGCAGGGGTAGAGGTCGACGGTGGTGTCACTCCACACCGCAAAATCATCGGGGATTTTGGGGACGCAGGGCAGAACCCGAGATAGCAGACCGTCAGGGTCGTCCTGTAGGGAGAATAGTTTGCGGGCAACGTCTGGCTGAATGCCACCGCATAGGTTTAGGAGCTGCCCCTTTAGCCGAAAGCTATTTTTGTCGTCGACCCGTCGCACGCTGGTGTCCATGGGACCATTCCAGGCGGTTAATAGGATTTGCTGCCCTTCTCCCTTTCCGGCTGAGCTGTATTGGTCTAGGGAGCGGAATAGTCCAGCCAGTTCATCCCGAAGCCAGCACACTCCAGAGTTGGGGGCGAGTTTGGCTAGAAGTTTCAGTACCGCCTCAATTTGTCCCACTTCGAGAAGTTTTACCTCCTCCACCATCTGATCCTCAAAGCGGGCGGGGTCTTGCCCTGTGCCCCGGTATTGGGCTTTATCGTCAGACGACATTAGCCGCCAGTCTTCCTGAAGTTCCTTGAGGATCTTTAGGTCGGATTCGTGTTTGGCGTCGGCTTCACGCTGGCGGCGCTTAATGGGGGCATAGATGGCCCGTTGGGCTACTGATTTCCCTGTGGATGGTGGGCTGCAATCACAACACCAGACGATCGCCCGCTCCTTCCAGTCGTCATGCTTGTTTTTCCCCTGCTTGGCCACAATGCTGACCCGCCCCCCCAGCATTGTGGCGGACGCGGCCAGAAGGTTGGCCATTAGACGTACCGGGTCCAGTCGGTCTGAGTTTGCCTTGGAATGCAATGCCGTTGCGAGATGAGGGGGGAGGATTTGTTCTAGGGGGATTTCCTTCTGAGCAAACCTCAGTAAAGTTCCTAGCCCCGTGGCTCCCTCGTTCAGGGCCTCATCCCGTTCCCGTTGAGCTAGGCAGGATTTGTAGAGCCTTTGAAGCACGCTCAATGGCTTCCCAGTGCGATCGCCCAACTCAATCAGAGCGGCCATCATTTCCCCTTCATCCAACTCCCGATCAATGATGCGCTGAACTTCGGCTAGCAAGTTGATGCCATCGGTCGCGGGGGTGGGTTCCGGCTCCGTCGGTGGATCTTGGTCCCAGTTGGCGATCGCAACCTTGGGCAAATCGGTGATTGCCTCCACAATCTCTTCAGCGGTGGCCCCATCATCAATCCAATCGGCAATATCAACGCCGCCATTGTGGGGCAATCGCGCGTTCCATAGGGGGGATTCGGGATAGGGATGCAACCATCGGGATTTGGGGAAGGTGGCATAGATCGCCATAGCAAAACCAGCCCCCGGCTTATCGCGATCGGGGACGATGACTAACTTATCCTCCAGTCCACGGAATACCTCGAAATAATCCCGTACGCCCTTCCATTTGGCACTCAGGACGGTGGTGGCGAGTAATCCCAGGGACCGCATCCGGTCAACCGATTTTTCACCCTCACAGATAAACAGGTAGTCCGCTTGGGGGAGTTTCTTCAGAATCTCGGCATGGTAAAGGGGCAGCACCATGGACCGGATATGGTCTTTGGTGGTGTCGTCAACGTCTCGGCCCTTAACCCAGCGGTTCTTGATTTTGTAGGACTGAAAAAACTGCTTACCCTTGCCCTCGTGGTCGATGCGGGTGGCTTTTACACGGTGCTTTGGATCTGCGCATTCATAAACCCACTCCGTTCGGGCTGCCTTACGCTGGGGCTTTTCGGCGCGATCGCCCGGTTTGGTGGGTGGGTTAATGGCGTCGCGGATGGCTTTCTTATGGGCCGGGTCGTCAGGATAGTCCCAACACTGCCATTTCCCGGATTTGGGGTCGATTTTTAGGTTGGTGCCTTCACAGACGGGGCATTTAGCGGTGATCTGCGATTGGGTTTCCTTGACGATTTCCAGGCGATCGCGCCAGTCCAAAATGTTGAATGTCATGGCTAAACCTCCCCATCGCCGTGCAAGTTAGCCAGGGCATTTTCCACCACCCGTCTAACCGCTGATTTAAAGGGCTCGTCCGTTCTCGCCCCCTGGATCCCCAGTCGACGGATAGACGATGAAATCCACTCATCATCTGCCATCGCTTGAGCGATCGCCCAAGCCTCAGACAATCCCCACCCTGAACTCACGGCCAGCCCAGAATCCTTGTGGGTTACTTTCCAGTCGCGGTCGCCGAATGAGGAAACATAGTAAACGCCCAACTCAGAATCATCGACGAGGGAATCATCCTGCCACCATTCAGGATGGATGGCCCACTCCCCGAATGAGGATCCAAGTACCGGAATCCTCCAAACTTCGACGTTCTCACCCAAAGTCTTGCCAAGAAGGGAAACCGGAAGTGTTGAGATCTCCTTAACTCGTTTGGGTAGCCAGTCAAAAGAGCCAAAATCACATTCAACAGAAATCCACAGCCGCTCTGGGTTCGACAGCGCGGACAAGTAGGAACAGCAGCCGCCAAACTCTATGGGCTTGTGGTCGACAAACATGGGCGATCGCCCTCGAGACCCTAGGAATGGACCCAGGGGCGATCGCAGTAGAAATGCGACAGAAAACCATTCACCGTGGCCATAGAAGCTGGCGGGGATGCGCTCGATAACGATGGGCGATCGCAGACGCTTAATATCAATGACCAAGTCATAACGCCACGAAAAAAAGCGATCGCAAAGGTTCCGGACGGGGAAGCCCCGCCGAATGAAAGATAAAATCATGTGAGAAATGCCTCTCTGTAGTCGCATGGTTTGGGGACCTGCGACGGTTGCAGAAATTTAAAACGCCGGATTGGCGCTCCGGCCCGCCTAACCCAACTGCTCAGTAGGGATGGGGGGAAATACTTTAGCCACGCTCGATGGGGTTGGCGCACTGCCTTCACAGGCGCTCCGAAAGGGGCAGTCTTGGGGGTCGGCGCACAACCCCATCGAGCATTCACTTAGACCGGTATCAGGACCGAGACACTCTAGGGCGTCTAAACATTCATCTGTGGTGTCGATGGGATTTCGTCGCGTCCTGAGTTGGCGCAGTTCCGAGGTTAGATACTTGATGCTCAGTTGGTTTTGCATCAAGACCCGTTCATAGACTCGAAGTCTGCGAAATAATCCGGGGATAATTCGCGAAAAGTCACGAAACGTTGCCATGTGTGTTCCCAAAATCGTCGCTTCGATGCGAGTATTTGGGTAGTTCTACTGAGATTCGTGTCAGAAAATCTGTGAACTACCAGGGACGCCCTGGGGCTAACCAGGACGCTCCTAAAACCGGGGGTGTCCTTGCAGGGATACTCTCGGTTACAACTCACCATCACCAGTATCTGCGAAGATCCCCCATTGGGGGGAACATTTTGTGCTGAACTTTTGATCGCGGGACTGTGAGAGCAGAAAAATCATTAAAATTCTCCGTATTGGCACAGAAAAAATAGCGAGTCACGAACTCACTAACAGGGTTTAAAGCTTATTCAACGGACGATCGCAACACTTGATCACAATTCCCGACGGAATGAATCAAAGTCTTGGGGGCGATCGCCACACCACCACAGCAGGGCGATCGCCTTCGAGTTACTTAGTCCTCGTCAGGACGGAAAACTTTAGCATTAGCGGCGAGCGCTGTCGTGATTCGGTCCATAAGCTCACGGGCGCTCTGGGGAGTGTCGAGCATGTCTACCACGTACTCAGAATTATCCCGTCGGGAATACATGACCACTGGGTAACTTGACTCGCAACTCTCATCAACTCGAAGGTCACACCCTCGCAAGTCGATATAGTCACCGTTCCTGATTTTGACTAACATTGCAGTACCTTTTGTTGAGTTTTGGGCTCCCCTGAGCTGAGGGGAATCTCACAACAATACTCTCTTGATTTGGGGTCCGGTACTGCATCGGACCCCTATTTTTGCGTTAAGCCATCTAATTTTTCCTCCATTTCGGCGACTACAGGGAAGTCTGGGCGTGGATCCCCTAACTCCTCCTTGTTGCGAAGCCGGTGGAATGCCTCATCAAAAGTCAATCCATGCTTCCTGGCGGAGTAGGCAACCACTTCGACGAACTCCTCCATGTTTTCGTGGATGAAGTCCTTAAGTATCTCCGAAATTTTCGTGCGAATGGTCCACCCATAGGCGGAGGCCATCGCCCTAAACCAGTCGTGATCTTTGTCGGACAAGGGAGTTGAACCCAGGTTGATTTCAGCCATTTCCTATAGAGCCTTTGTCACGGGGAATATACCCATGATTGCACTCCATAGTCTGGCTGGACCTCCATGACATCGAGTGTATCACCTGTGTCTGTGTGTAGCAAGAGATAGTCTGTGTGCTATATTGATTGCATTCGGATACAGATGGATCACTTGTAACGGTGCCGCTGAACAAGACCCATGCACCTACAAGCCCCGCCCTGTATGCGTTCCCAGCGTTTTCTTTGGTCCGCTGGCTAAACATTGAGAAAGAAACATCCGCTCACCGCTGTAAGCAGGCGTAACGCTCGGTACCGCGCCAGAACGCCACCGGCACGCCAATTGCAGCGGATACGCCCAAAACTTCAACCAAAACCCATGGCCAAATCCACCAAGGGGGCAATCACCGCCCCCCAGCCGCCGCCTGTCCAGAATGTCCGTCCTCTGTGTGCGATGGACCTGGGCAATTACCAATCAACCACCATGGCCCAGTCCGGCCATCGCACCGTTCGCAGTATTTTCGCTCGCCTGCCCCAGGGGCGTAGCTCTTTCCCCTCGACCCCCGACAGCCCCGCGATTGTCGTGGATGGCGAGCGGTATCACGTCGGACACCGCGCCGAGGATTACCGGGGATGCCGCGCTGCCGTCATTGGCAATAAAGCCGATCATGCCCGATTGCTATTCCTTGCCACCGTTCCGGATGCGGTTTTGGAGGCGGGAAGCCTCGATCTGGTGGTGACCCACCATGACTATGACGATTCGGACGTGGAAGCCGCGTTACGGATGGAATTGCGGGGGTGTCACCGATTCACCCGCGCCGGTCAGGAGCATGTCCTGAGTGTAGAGAGTGTCACCGTAGCCCCCGAATCCTATGGGGTGTGGCATCTTGCCTATCCCAGTGGCAGCCATGACGCCATGACCGTCGTAATTGACCTGGGGGGCGGCTCCTGGAATGCCGCCGTACTCGACCACAAGGGGAACCCCGTCGCCCAGGCTGGGGAGGATAAGGGGGGCGTAGTCTGGCTCGCCAAGCAAATTGCTTTAGACGATCGGTTGCTTAAGGTGATTCGGTCCCGTGGAGTCAAAAATCCCAAAATCCCCGCCATCATGAACGGCTTAGCCACTGACAACCGGTATTTTGGTGACCCCAACATTGATTGGTCTCCCTGGTATGGCCACTACGTTAACGAATGGTGGGACAACATCCGGGGCACCGTCCTGATTGAGTTTGAGGACTGGAAAGACCGCTGCGATCGCATCATCGTGACCGGTGGTGGGGCCCATCTATTGCGGAACCGCTACCGGAACTCCCAAACCATCATCATTCCCAAAGAGCCCCATCTCGCCAATATCACCGGAACCCTTCAGCGCTACCAGGGGGGTGATGCTTAATGGCCCCCGTTCGAGTCGAGGGCGAGCCACTGGATTTGCTGCATGAAGCCTGCGATCGTCTGGGAATCCCCCACAAAGACCGTAGGGCAGTCCTCGAAGGGATCTTGAAGCTCTACGCCCCCATCTATCCCCAGCCCTGTACCAGCGTGGCCCCCGTGTCACTAACGCCCACTCAGTCCGCCCCTAGAACAGCACTTCAGGAACTATGACTCTGATTATTTGCCTAATCCTGGCCCCCGTTGGGGCGATCGCCCTTTGGTGGTCCCTTGAAAATCACCGCTACGGCCAATTCCTTCAAACCCTAGGAGAATCCCACGATGACCAAACGACTGATCGCCAGTAATGCGATCGCCCTTTCCCTGATGGTGGGGCTGGTGTTATTGCCCGATCGGCGATCGCCCGAACTCGAAGGCTACGCCACCCGGTATCGACCGCACTACAACATCCACCATCGCGGCAGCGGTCGCAGACACATAATCACAGCAATCGCCCTGGGCTAACTCTCTTACCTTTCAACCCAGGGCGATTGCTCGGACCCAACACGAATCCAACTAATCATTATGGCTTACCCTTATCCGACCGCTCCGCCGGCACCGTCCCATCCCGAGATGACCCCCGGTGTATGGCATTGGACAGCGGCATCTCAACCGAGTGCCCCAACACGACCCACGGCACCAACGCCCGCGTCATCTCCGTCCCCGAAATTGGCGATCGCCTATGTCCTGATTTTGGCGCTGGGGACCGGCGTTGCTGGGGTGGCGATGTGGAACGCCGGCGTGGCCGCTGGTGAATCCGGCAGCGCTGCCAAGGTTGCCGCTCTGGAATCTCAAGCCGATGCCACCAACGCTCGCATTGAAAACTTTTGCCAGGGTGCCCAGTGATGGCGATTGCTAAGGCTAAACCCCGCAAACCCAAACGGCGTACCAAATCAGCCCCCCAGCCCACCAAACGGCAGAGACAACAGGTGATCGCCACCCAGCACGGGATACTTTTCGCGGCCATCCCCCTTATCGTTCTCGCCTTAGTCGCTCAGGGTAGCCTCACCTGGGAACAGGTAACTGATGCGGTGCTTCTAGCATGGTCCGGCAACATCGCAGGGGGATGCCTCCGGTACTTCGCCTAATCAGTCGTCCACCGTCACGGCCCAGCCATTGGCGCTGGGCTTTGCTTTATGAATCTTGAAACATCTATCTACCGTATTTCAGCCCTCGCCATTGGGGCATCCATCACTACCCAAATCCTCCAGTTGATCGCCACCGTCTCCCCAGATTTGGGGGCGTGGTTCATTGGCTTGGTAGCCCTGGGGCTAATCGCTGTTGGGGTCGCCATGTTTGTGCGCTTTCAGCTTTCCCAATGGCTACTCGATGGCTGCTCGATCATCCTTGGAATTGTGGGGGGTGTTTGGCTATGAATCCCCGTGAAATTAGCGCCCGATTCCTGCTGCAAAGCCGATGTCTATTGGGCTTGTCGGTGCTGTTGTTTTTGGTGAGTACCCCACCCCAACTGGGGAAAGCTTGGAAGGCGATCGCCTCCGGTGCCGCTGGTGTGGCATTGGGAGCGGCATGGGTGCAACGTCGGCAGTATGAGCAATATGAGCCCATGGGTGGGGTGTACTCTCGGCATGAGCTGCAAGCCTACGCCCAATTCCTCCAAACCACAACGGAACTAGGGACCGCTGCGGTGTCTGGCATGTGGCCAACGATGGATGCGCGGGCGCGGGCGATCGCCCCTGCCGAAACCCAGTTACTGCTACCGGCTCAGACCTTTGATTGGCAGCGGTTTAACAGTGAACCTGACCAATTTGCTCACCTGGCGATCGTCGGTCCCACTGGCTCTGGTAAGAGCACCCTTGCCGAAGCATTGGCAACACAATTGGGCGGGGTGACCATGGCGATCGCCCCCCACCGTAAGCCGGGGGATTTTAAGGCCCTGGGCAACCGGGTTTATTGCGGTGGCCGCGACTATGGCACCGCCAAGGATAAGCCCGCCGATTTCCCGTGTTTGCTCAATGGCAGCGCCGGACGGGTCTCCGTCGTCAGTTTCATCGGCGCATTGTCGGAGGAAATGGACCGCCGTTACCAGTTGTGGGAGCAGGGGGAAGACGTTGGCCCATTCGTGAATGTGATTTGGGATGAGATTCTGGCAGCGATCGCAGCGACCCCAAGAAGTTTGGTGGATCAGTTCCTAACCCTGCTCAGGGAAGCCCGAAAAGTCAAAATCCGGCTGATCGTCCTGCCCCAAAATGATCAGGTTCGGTCTCTGAAAATTGACGGGCAGGGGGCAGATCGCGAAAACCTGACCTACATCCGACTGGGGAAGACAGCGATCGCCCATGCCAAATCTATCGGAGCGGAAACCCTGGCCCAGGTGATGGCCCAGCGCCGGCCCTGCATCGTGGAAGAGATACCAGCGGTAGTCCCTGAATACAATCCGGCGATGGTCGTCATCACCCAAGACGCGGATCTTAATGTTGAGCAACAGGATATTCAAAGCCCAGAGATTGAAAAGAACCTGACGAAAATAAAAGAGTATGGAGAGGGAAAATCTGTCGTCACGGGGAGCGATATAAAGCGAGATATAAACTGCCTTAAGGGCACTTCTGTTCCCGAGATCAATGTCCTTTTAGAACGTCTGGTAGCCCATGGCGTTGGTGATTTAGATGACTCGGGCAAGGCTCTAAAATGGCTACCCCCACCAACTGGCACCAACGGCACCAACACCCAGTGAAATCACCACCAACGCGCCACCAATGCCAGCACCAACGCGCCACCAACACCCTTTGAATTGGTGACGCTGTTGGTGGTCAAAGATAAAACTAATCGGCGGGAATTTAAAACTGACAAAGCCCTAGGTGATTCTGCTTAGAACTGCCTAGGGTTTTGCATGAGATAATGATTATTAATTAAGCATTCAATCGGTGCATTAGCTGCACCGTTTCGCCTATGACCAGCTATTCCTTGGATATGGTTTTCCCTGGGGCTACCCAGGATGCAAACTCAGTCACAATCCCTAAAGGTTCACTCGCCACCCTGGTGCCGAGTGGGACCAATTCAGCCGAAGCGATCATCGCCGCATTCACTAAAACATCGCGAGACTTTTACACGGTTTCCCGTAGGGAAGCAGATCCCGGTGTTTTGGTGTCTGCTCCCCTCTCTAATCGATACCTCGCATCCAATAATCAGGGGCAATTTAATCAGCTGGTCTGGAATTTAGGTTTGGAGTTCTATTTCCCTTTCGATGCACCAGCCTTTGATGCGAATGTCTTTGATGGGGGCGCGGTGGTTATCGGTCCCGGCGATCCGGAGCCGGACCCCTTCGGGCAGCCTGACTTTAGGTGGCAACAATTAATATCGGATGCTATCGATTCAACCGGGCGACGGCACGTGTGGATTTTGTTGCCGGTGCCGGTGCTCACCTTGCCAGATGAATCGGACGGGGACGGCTGGACGATCGTCAATGACACTGATACCGACACCGCGATCGCCGGCACTGATATCACCATCCCCGCTGGTTCATCGGCTTACCTGATTTTCACCGGAGGGGTCTGGGAGTCTGCCCTGCTAGCACCACCGGCTCCGCAGCTAACCTTTCAACCCCTCACCACTGCCAGCAATGCGATCGCCCCTGACTTGCCTCGTTATGTCTGGATAACGGAGCCGGTTCCCACCCTGGCTCTACCTGCGTCACAGCCAGGCGATGGTTTTTTTGTAGTCAACGCATCTGAGGAAAATAGCGAGGTTCCAGGAGATGCTCCAGAGGATCCCGCGATCATACTGGCACCGCAAACCACAACGCTATTTCTCCGGACCGCTCAGGGGTGGCAGCACCAAGTAATCGGCGGTTCGTCTGCCGGGGTTGGCGGCGGCGGTCCCGTTATTAATGTCGACATCTCGGGATCTGATTTTGCTGTTTCCTTAGACCCGGATGTCCTATTCACCTTTGGGACCAACTTCGGGGACACCACATGGTCAAACCCGTTGGATGGGGTTCGATGTGCGGTTTCAGCTTCAGGCAGCAGCCCTGTGGACCTAATCCTGGCGGCAGATCGAGGCTTGAATCGATTCGACGCTGACAATGCTGCCGGAGGCTGGATCGCGCTCGACTTTGATCCCAGTGGGGCTGGGCATCGAGTCAACCTGAACGCTTTTGCTTGGCAGCATATTTCTGGCTTCTCCGGAATCAGGCTTCAGTCCTTCGTCGTCGAAGTTGGTGATGGCGCTGACCTTGCAGGTGCTGCCTGGACTGAGGTTGCAAACATCAGTGATCCAAATTTCCTCCCCGATGCGGCTGGCAGTTGGTCGGCGGTTCGCCCCTTGGCAACCAGACCGGCTCCTTACAGGTTCATTAGATTCCGAATGACAGGACCAGATTCTAGCGGTGGAAACAATTTAGTAGGGTCTGAAGTAATGCTTGGCGGCGAAATTCACCGAGGGGATCTGTAACCATGGCTCAAAAAATTTTCTGGGTTCGATTCAACAGCGACGGCACTATCGCCGAACAGAGAAAGCACGGGGAACAGGGGCGAATGAATGAGGAGTTTATAGCTGATGGCTTTGAGCCCGTCGAAATCCCAGAGGGGCGGGTTTACGGTTCATGGGAAAGCTATCACCCTGTCGATGGATTCACCTGGCCCGTTTGGGAGCGGGACTGGGCGAGATTTCGGGACCAAATGACAGCGACGGAGGAGTTTATAGCCGTCGACATCGCCGCCGAATCCAGCACCCGTCTATCCCATCGAATCGGAGGGCTTAGCACTGCGATCGCCAACCTAGTCAAGGAGGGGCCGACGGCGGGGGAGTATCAGCGACTCCTGTATCAGTGGGACAGATTCAAAGCGGCGATCACCCAGGAAACCATCCCCAACTACACAGGGGCGCAAATTATTGCGAAGATAGGGGAAATTGCTGAGACTCTGAGTATTGATTTAGACCATGGCGGAACTTAATCTCACGGATGTGCTCCCTGGAGCCACCCAGGACGCAGATTCAATCACTATCCCCAAGGCGGCTTTACACCCGTCCCTGGGGTCGGACCCTGATCACAAGGCCGAGCCGATAATCGCCGCGTTTGTGTGGGCGTTGCTGGAGTCGGGAAGTTTTCCTGATTCGGGGCTAGAAGTGGCGTCGGATCAGAGTATTTCTTTCGTCCCCAGCGAGAATCAGATTTTGAGGGACTTTGATACAGAGCAAGATTATCTGTATCGAGAGGTTCGGGTAAGGCTGCGTGAGCCGTACAACCCCACTAATTTCGATGCGGGCGTCTACGGCTAGAGCCCATGTCGGCAATTATTGAATGCACAGGGGGAGAGGTTCGGGCACAGGTCCGGGTGACGCTATGGAACCGCATCCAAGTGTTTGATACGCAGCACACGCCGATAGAGATAGAGCCCAAGGAACTGGAAACCCCCACCCGTGGTCGCCGATCCGTTAATACCCACACCACTAGCCCAAACTATGGCGAAGAAGGGCTTTGGCTTGTCACTCAGGAGATCTATCTGCCGATTCGGCATGTGTTTGGAATCGTCGGACAGCTTTCAGGCGCAGACCGCACCCGATGGTACGTAGAGGATGCTGTGGGGGCTGTCTCTCAGCTCCTATCAACAGTGCCTGGCAACAATGGGGGGCAATGGGGAACCCCCGTTCGATACGAAATCGGCCCCCTAATTTCAGGGTTCGAGCCTGTCACTAGCTACGCCCTCGAAGTGAGGGACAGCGCAGGAAATGAGCGGATCTGGACCGCGCCCGATGCCCCCATCCCCTGGGAACATTTTTGCGGATGTAAGCCGGGGAAACTCCAATGCGGTAGCTTTCCCCTCGATTTCTGCTGCCTGGATTGTGCCTCCCTCGTATCGGGCATTAACAGCGCGAAAAGCGGCATAGACGGGGCGATCGCCCGAGCCGATGCCCTGATCCAGCAAATTGAAAGCAACAGGCTCTAATGCCCCCGTCCCATGTCTAATCAATCTTGTCAGGATATTGATGCAACCCTGGCATCCCTCACACAACAGGTTTCCGTACTGGCTGATAGGATCGGGCAAATCCGAATCCCCAAATCAACCACTGAGGATCTGATAGCTCGGCAACAGGCCCAGCTCGCCCTACAAATGGCATACCTCGCACGGGCTGAGGCTGAGAAAGCGAAAATCCCAGGGATTGAGGCTAAAGCTACGGCGAACACAGCTAAGGCGATGGCTACAGCAGCATTGGCAGCGATCGCAGCGATCGGGCTGGCTAAAATATTTGCCCTGATTGGAGCAGTGAAAGGGATTGCAACCGGGGCTAAGGGGCTGGCTGGACTGGCTCAGGGGCTGGCTAAAGGGGCAAAGTCTACCGCCGGGAAAGCCACACAGACGGCAAGCAAAGCATCCTTGAAGGCGGGCAAAGCTACCAGCCGGGCTGACGGTGCATGGTCGAAGGCTGAACAGTCCCTAGATTTTGCGGGCGAGGCTATGGACTTTGCCGGCGACGCGATCGAAGTCGGAGAGATTGCTATCTCTGTCGCGAACGAGGGAAAAATTACCGGGGAGCAGGCGCTAGCACTGGCGGGAATCGCCGCTGATAGGGGAGCAGATGCGGCGGGGATGGCTGCTGATGCCAGCTCCAGGGCTAAGGATGCTCGGCAACGGTCAGACCGAGCGGCCCAACTTGGCAACGATGCATCACGGCGGGCGGCGGCGGCTGATCGAAGGGCAAACACCGCGAGGAATCGAGCAATCAGGTCAGAGCGTAACTCTGAAACCGCTGTAGGTAATTCAAATGTGGCCGTGCGGAGAGCCGGGGACGCTACCGGCGTAGCGGCACGGGCTGAACGCAAGGCCGATAAAGCACTTTTAAGGGCCAGAAAACCGGGACCGAGGGGGCGTGATGGCGACAACGGTAGAGACGGACGAAATGGGACCGATGGCAGGAATGGGCGCGATGGTAGGAATGGGCGCAAGGGAGCCGATGGCAGGAATGGCAGAGATGGGGTGAACGGGCGCGATGGTGCCGATGGACGCAATGGGACCGATGGCAGAAATGGGCGTGATGGCAGAAATGGCAGAGACGGGCGCGATGGTAGGAACGGGCGCGATGGTGCCGAGGGCAGAACCGGCAGAACTGGCAAGGCGGGGCAGGACGGAAGGAATGGGCGCAAGGGTGACGATGGCAGGAATGGGCGTGATGGCAGGAATGGCAGAGACGGGCGCAACGGCAGGAATGGGCGGAATGGACGGAATGGCGACGATGGACGGCAGCGCCGGGATAACGCCAACCAACGACGGCACAACGACAACCAGCGTCGGGACAACGATAAACAAGGAAACGACCGGGAGGACGAGGTGAGGCGCGTTTTAAGGGAGCTTGACGAGCTGAAGAAAGCAATCGGGGTGAGGGATTTACCCATGCGAGCTGCGCTGACAGCGGACGACCCAGAGAGCAGGGTGCCCAAGACCTACTCAAACCTGGTCGAGGTAGCCCAGTGGCAAGTGCGATGTATTGACGCACTAATCGGGCAATTCCCCCGTGATATCCCATTCCTAAAACCTGACGGGAAGAGAACGGAGGTCAAGATCCACAACGTGGCCCATGCGATCGACGAAATCTACCAGTTGCAGGTAGCAACGGCGGATGATGCCGATTCAGCCGTCAATGTGGGATTGAGAAACATCGTTGAGACAATCCAGACCAAAATCCTTGCCAACCAAGCCCTAGACGCAGCTAAGGCTACCTCGACATTTCTAGGTTATGCAGCCCAGCCACAGGTTAAAGAGGTGAGGCTATCAGTTACCCCAGCAGCAGCGGGGGTAAACAACAAACTAGAACCCCAGGAGATGGAGGATTTCCTGAAACCGTCCAAGCGCAAATATGCCTCGTTCAAGTGTGTGGATAATCAGCAAATCCTCCCGATGCTGGCGCGGATTTTGGAGGATGGAGAAATTGCCCGCGCTGCCCTGTATCGCCCCCTCAAACCGGGACTTAAGGGGCTAACCGGTGAGGGCATCAAACACGACCGCAAGACAAAGAAAGTCCATGACAAGCGGTGGGAGCGATTCGTTAAATCTGCCGAGCAGGCAGGGTTAGAGGTCAAAGTTGTCGACAAGAAGAAACCGAGGGGGGCTAAATAATGGCTAGTTTCTTCAGCCTCGGCTCACTGCGATCGCGCGATGTGGAACGGGAATTAACATTCAAGCGAAAAGGGGCAAGCCTAGCAAAAAAATCGCCTGGGATCCTAGGGCGATTAGCCCGTTATGTTGGGGCGGCATTTGGCGAGATCGTCAATTTCTTTGGACTCGATTTTGACCAGCTCTGGGACATGTTGGTAGAGGGCTATTTTGCAATCAAAACCTTTGATTGGAATGCCACAGATGCAGAGCTACAGAAGCAAATTGAAGCAAACAATAACGCACTGCTGACCAGCGCCGCTGACAAAATTGGGGAACAGTTGGGATTTGGTATTGTCCGCATTGCCAACTTTTTCGCCGGGAAAAGTGCCCAAGCCGCCAAGGGCATTAAGGTGCCGGTCCTGAGCGCCAAGGTCGGTCTGGCACTGGCTGAGGAACAGAATGACGAGGCAGCTAACGCCGTGCGCCAGTTCCTAGGGCAGGCTACAACGGCGATGATATCCAATGGGTTTATTAACTCGGTGCTGTTCCTACGCCGGAATGAGCTATTTGGCTTTGACAGCATCACAGATGAGAACCTGCCAAACGGGTCGATCGCAGAACAGATTGACGAAAAAATCGAGAAGCTACCGGAGCAGTGGCGCCGGCCTGCAGAAGCTTTAATCGACGGGATTGAGGATGGCATTGTGAGCGCTGGCTATGTGGTGGCCATGACCATCGATGACCATGTGGCCGCCATGCAATATGCAGCCAGTGACCCTGGACCCACTCGAACGATCGAAGTCACCACCAAAGACGGTGAGACCTTCGAGATGACAGGGGGACAGGGGCACCTGATGGAAGGGCTGCCCATCGTTGCAGCCCAGGCGGGGATGCTGGATGGGAAGGATGTGGGGACGTTCTTTGGTGATATCCCTATCGACGTGAAACCCCTACCATCGGGACAGTTTCTCAGAATCCGATTTCGCTCTGACAGCTTTAAAGACTCCAAGAAAGGGCGCAACACCCGCCGCTACTCCAACCTGCTAATCCCCAACGCCAAAAAAGGGATCACCAGGAAAGAACTCGAAGCCCTCAATTACAACCATGGCCCCCACCGGGTGAGCTGTTACAGCAGTTCTGGGCGACAGATAACGGTTTTCGCATCAAGCAAAACCGAGGGGCAAACTCTCATTAGGGCGGCTATCAAATTCTCTCGGGACACCCTACGGGAAGAGACGTGGAAGCACTACCCGCAGCAGCGACGCGGGAAAGGCATTCGTAGAAAGATGACGGGATATCAGGGCTTGTTTTTGGATACCAAGAACGCTCCACCGGGTGAAGGATTCAAAGAATTGACCCGCATCTAGCGACCTCGAAAAAATTTTTTTTGGAGTGTTGTCGAGCATGGTCACGTTCCTAGGGACGTGACCACAAACGACCAGCCTTAGACTGCCGTATCGCCCACCCCACAAGGCTTTCAGGGCGTGCTAGCGTCAGAGAAAGTCATTCAAAACCACAACAAAAATCATGACTGCACTAACTAAGGCTGATATCCCTGGCGCTTTGCTGGAGACTGCTCAATTGATCGCCGCTGTTGAGGGCGATGTCGACAATATCCAGATCGAGCCTGATTTGGAGCTTGGGACCGTTACCGTTAACTACACGTTCCCTGGCACCCTGACGATCGCCGCCGATGGCTCGATGGGATTGGTCGCTGACGACTACGCCCCCGTTGCTGATTTTGATGCTACGTCCGCTCTGGGCGCGGTTCGAGGCAATGCCGCCGCCGCCCTGGTAGAACTGACTGCCAACGCCATCACCGCTAACGCTGGACAGCCTGAGGCTGACTTGCCGGAGGATGTGGCCTTTACGTTGACCGCTGACCTGTCTGACGGGTCGATCGCTGGCAACTTCACCATTCCGGTTACTACCAGCTTGGTAGGCGGGAATTTGTCCATTGTCGCCACCGATTACCTGGCGTAATCCTCCTACGCCGACAATTTCGGCGTTGATTCGCAAAACTCACGATCAGGTAATTAACCATGGCACCAAAGAAAAAAACTAAAGACCGGGGGGCTAGAGTAGATGCCTACCTTGGCACTATCACCTACAAGCGCAAGGGGTCGAACGTGACCCACGGGGTAATCACCCGAACCTTTCAGGACACCATTGACCTACTCAACCTGAAAGAGCCCACGGACGCCCAACTTACGGGGGAGAAGGGGCGGCTATTGCAGGGGTACAAGGGGACTAAATCCATCCAGATCCAGCACCCCACCCAGCAAAAAACGGCTAAGGGGAATTTTCGGACGATTTCCCTACCCGTCCCTGGGGCGGCAAAGGCGTCTGATATCCGAAAATGGCTGCAAGGCACCAAAGCGGAACTGTTCCGCATGGATGGGAAATGGATTCGCGTGGGTAAAGGGTAGTAGCACCTAATGTGGTCCCAAGCGTTTAGCCGTACCCGCCGGGCAAAGACTGACCGCAAGGGACGCATAACCACACCGTTAACAGCGATTCAGTGGCGCAAGTCGCTACCTGGATCGCCGTTATTGGTCGAAGCCTACAGCCAGGGGGCTAAGTCAACCTGGCTAAGGGCGGGGGAATTGTATTTACAGACCTTAAACGGGGGTGAGCTGTACACAATTCAATCCTTCGACCTGCCCATTAATCGGGGACAGTTTGCGGTCCACCCCTCTCGCCCCCTTTATCAAATTCAGTTCAGGCCCAAGCGGTGGATACCCGATATTCGCCTCAAGATCTGGACTTGGGATGGGGAGACGCCACCGACCCCCACAGAACTCCCAGAAGGAATAACTGTAAGCGGTGGATCTACTCGAATTGAGCTTTGACAATGAACGACCCCACTCCCCCTAAATCTGTCCCTCCTGTCGCCGTTAATGAACTTTTACGGATAAATGACCGCCTGACCCACATAGAGAAGCAAATTGACCAGAACGCGCCCCTAATGCAACGGCTCGATCGCCAAGCCAATCGAATAGAAGCGCTAGATCCAGGACTGGTGTTTTTCGCCGAATTGATATCTGTTTGGAAGCTTTTGGGCTTGTTCCCAGCCCGACAGGCGGGGGGCGCATTTCTCCTGGTCACGGCGATTACCGCCGCCGAGTCCTGGATAATCCGCCTCGTCCTCAAATAATTTTCTGAGTCGCAGATCTCGACCACTCAGATCTGGAACTGGGTCACCTCCGGGAATTCCCCTAGAATCCGGTCTAAATTTAGTCCAAATCTAGTCCAAATACGGAGGGATCCAACTTTACTCGTTGTTACAATCCCTGAAACCCTTGCGGGGAGGGGGTTTTGGAGTGGCTCGAGGCAGATTTGAACTGCCGACCCTGGGTTTATGAAGCCAAGGATCTCAAACTCTGGAATGGCCGCCATGACTGGGTTTCAGCCTTTGGGGATAGGTGAATGGACGAGATTTGGACGAAATGGACAGGAGATGCCTACCCCTCAAAATAGCTTCAAAGGCTTAGCTGGCAGTCGTTTGGGCGTGGACGAAATTTGGACAAAAATCAAGTCGATTGCTTGCTCTGATTCGCCGGCTCTCATAATCCTGATGACATTCCAAAGACGTGGCGATCGCGTAGGCAGATTGCTCCTCTAGCTCACTCCCTGGAGCTCGACAGGAAATTTATACTAAGTCCAGACTTTTTAGGTGCTGGGGATGGTGCGATCGCAATCAATGGGGCCTTGGGCTGTTGGGGGCGATCGCCTTGTTGGAAAGATTTGAGGGGGTGATCGCTTTTGGTGAAGGTCGAGAGCGAGACTCATCGATTTCCTCGGTTGGTGCGTATTTGGGGGGATGGGGTCTTCTCTGGTAGAGACTTTTGCCACTGGGTGATGGATACCTTTCGCTTGATCTGGGAGGTGGTCTTACGTCCCGAAGGCACTCAAGGGTTTGTCCTGCTGCCCAAACGCTGGATGGTTGATCGCACTTATGGTTGGCTACACTGGTGCAGTCGACTCAATGTCGATTATGAGCATCTTCCAGAGTCCTCAGAAGCCTTCATTCACATTGCCATGATTCGATTAGTGCTACGCAGATTGGCGTGACCTTTTTACCCCTACCTATTCCCAAATATCCTCTGATTGGGAATACTGTTTAAGATTTCTGAATATGCCCTAAAACACTGCTCATGTTTTACGCCGAACCTGGCGCAGAAACGCTGGCAGCTAGTTACAATCCCTGGCTGGTCATTGTGTCTGTTGCCGTTGCCGTGGTTGCCTCGTACACCGCGATTCAACTCGCTGGCAGAATCATTGCGGCCAAACGCTACGGCCAAATCACTTGGCTTATTGGGGGTGCGATCACTTTCGGTATAGGCATTTGGGCAATGCATTTTATCGGCATGTTAGCCGTTCAACTGCCCGTAGTCGTGGATTACGACTTAGTGCGTGTGCTGGTATCGATTTTGCCCGCCATTTTGGCATCGGCCTTGGCATTCTTTTTAACCAGTCGCGCTCAATTCGGCAGTTGGAATCTTGTGGGGGGTAGCCTGCTGATGGGGCTCGGCATCGCCGCCATGCACTATCTCGGCATGGCGGCCATGACAGCGCCGCTGACGATGGACTATGACCCCATTCTATTTAGCCTATCCATCCTGATCGCGATCGGAGTCTCGGGGGTGGGGTTGTTTCTCATTTTCCAACTCCGCGAAGAGCAGACGGCTCAGACCAAGTGGAAAAAAATTTTGGCAGCTCTAGTCATGGGCGGAGCCATTTCCACCATGCATTATCTCGGCATGGCCGCTGCCCACTTTAAGGCCATCCCTGGCACGGTGCTGGCAGCCGCTCCCCTGCCATCCGACAATGTCACACCGTTAGCCGCCACCGTCATTCTAGGGTCGCTGATTATTCTTGCCCTAGCCCTCATCACCGCATTATTTGACCGCCGCTTGTCTGCCCAGGTCATTTATGTCCAAGTGGTTGAAGAGAGCCAGCGTTACCTGCAAGAAATTTTGCAAGGTATCCAAGTCGGGGTCTTAGTCATTGGTTCAGAGGCTCAACTCCAACTGTGCAATCAGGCCATGCTGGACTTACTGCAGCTCTCTCAGGAGAGTGAGTTGCATAACCTGTGGCACAGCAGCGTTACCCCAGAGACCGCATCGTCTTTGCCGCCCCCTGCTGAGGAGCCGCGATCGCCATCTCTTGAGGCATTATTCCGCCAAATTGCCGCCAGCGCACCCATATCAAATGCCATTGTTCAACTCACCTCCGAGTCTGACCCAGAGTCCAGGTCTTTGTTGGTCAATGCGGTGCCGTTAACTTTATCAGAGACCTCAGCAGCACAGATGGTTTGCACGTTTAACGACGTCACCAACCTGAAGCGGACCGAAAACTGTCTCAAAGCCTCAGAAACACAGTTTAGAGAACTCGCGCAACAGGCTGAACTGTTTAATCAAGTGGCGGGTCAAATTCGTCAGTCGTTGGATTTACAGACCATCCTGCAAACGGCTGTCTGCGAAGTCCGTAGCTTTTTTGAGACCGATCGAGCACTCGTCTATCGGTTTGATTCCGACTGGCGGGGGAAAGTCATTCTGGAAGATGTGGTCGACCCTTGGAGCCCCACCATAGGAGAAGCTGCTGATGACTGTTTTCCTGAGTCATATCTGCAGGAATATCGCAACGGTCGCATTCGATCAATCAGTAATATCCAAACCGCTGGGCTG
>CAZZMD010000028.1:0-56634 GCA_964655355.1 uncultured bacterium | reverse complement strand
AGGGCCCTCCCTAGGGGCACCTCAACAACCTCTCTATTTTAGCGAATTGGTATTACTATCCTGATGACGGGGATATTGCTCTTGGGGCTATTGCGCCGTGAAAAGTACGGCGTCGGAAATATTGGCTTCGAAAGTCTTTCAATCCTAATTCTGTATTTAGGTGGCGTTGTCGTGTCGTTCTTTGGCTATTAATAATGCATCTAAATCTGTTTCAGGTGACCAGTAGGAGCCGTCTGGCAAGCGAGTTTTGCAACTAAAACGAGTTTGGTTGAGATCCGCATCTTCTAAGATCGCTCCCAACAGATCAGCACCATCCAAGTTCGCCTCGACAAGATCAACACCCGATAAATTGGCTGCTGATAAATTGGCGTGGCTTAAATTTGCGCGCCGCAAGGTGGCATCGGTAAGGTTAGCTTGGTTGAGCGAGGCATTCGCCAAACTAGCCTCGTACAGATCCGTATTAGTAAGGTCGTATTCGTCGAGACAGATCTGTTGCAAATTGAGCCCATAAAGCCACGCATCTGCTAGCAAATCTTGCCGAGCCATGCGATTAAGAATCTTTTGACGTCTGTCTAGAGTACGGGCTCGCTTGAGCTGATTGGTAAGATGCTCGCGACGCCGGGCAAGGGCCTCATCAATCCGACTGGCTTCGTCACGTTTCTGATAGATGACCAATTCAACCAGCAAGATGGTGACAGCTGCACCCAACATTTCTGTACCGATATCCTGCAGCCAATTGCCCCACCACTGTAGGGAACTTGCTGTACCGCTAACCGTAAAAGACCAATATCCTAAAATGCCGCCCGCGATCGCCAGCCCCAGCGCAATGCGCAGTCCTAGGGATTGCAAACTGGTGCGCAAGTGTTGCGGATGTCTCGCCATGTTACCTGCTACTTTCGCTTGAAAAAAGGCGTTTTACTCAGCTCGACTCAACTGCTGGAGTTGGATTTGCTTGGAGATGCTTTCAACAGCTAGTGTTAACGACTTCATGAGCTCTGAGTCTTCACTATAATCAGCCCGAGCTAAGTTGCTGATCCGCTCTCCTTCGCTGAGTTGGTAGCGATTAGCCCACTGCTGGGCGGAGCCATCAGGATAGACCCCGATCGCGGTGCCTCCTTCTCGCTTCAACAGGGCAAAACAGGGAATATCCGAAGCGCCATCGCCGACATAAATTACCTGAGATAGCGGAATAGCCAACGCCTCAGGAGAAAGATCTTCATAAACGAACAGCAAATCGTCTCTATTTTTCAGCTCACTGACTCCCTTTGACAAAAAATAGAGATAGAGAGGCTTTTCTGCGTGACTCAGCGATCGCTTCAAACAGGCAATTTCCCCAGCCTCTGAGTAGTGAAACTCTGGTCCCCACATCGCCTTAAAATGGCTGGCGACTTTACTCTGCTGAGCAAATTCGACAAAGCCGCTAGTGATTAAGTAAAACTCCACTTCGATGTTAGGAACGATGTTTTGTGCGGCAGTTTGCAAACGATCAAACAACTCGGTAACCCCTGGAAAAGGCTGTAGTGACTGGGCAAACTGACGTATGGTTTCTCGGGTTATTTTCTCACTCGGGTCCGCACGACTATGGGAATAATCAATTAAGCTGTGAAATCGCGCTGGAATATGATCCCAGCCATCAGCCTTCATTGGTTCATAAATCTGCTGGCGAAACGCTGCCGCATCCATGCCTAGGTACTCGATCAACTTGTCGTAGGTGTCCGGGACCAACGTGTTATCGAAATCCAACGCGACGGCAATTTTTTCTGCAGTTGGACGAATTGCCTTAATCATGTATAACCGGGTATTCTCTACTCTACTAGAATAAATAAAACGACAGATCGAAAAAACACCCCGAAGGTAGAGGACATAAAATCTGGCGTCGGTGATTTTACAGATAATTAATCACTATAAGCCATATTAGAAATATTCAGAACTACGATTAGACCCGTGCTGCTCGACGGACTCCACGGCGCCGTCACAAAGTTCTTGTAGGGTCTGGGCTGGCTAAATGTGGTCCAGATGATCCCTGACTCAGTGATGAAAACCGGCGATGAAAATTAGGAAAATGGACGCCTTCGGACCCCGTCCTAAGGTAGAAAATCAAAAAATCAGGCAGCATAATTATGCTGCCTGATTATGTTGCCCGATAAAAATTGCTGAGATTACCAATCTTTAGCTAGCTTCAGCTCCCTGGTTCGGATCGCCCGGAACTTGGGTATTTCTATCGCCGGGGGCTTCCGGCTCGGCCCCACTTCTAGTGTCGCCAGAGGGGGCGTTAGTGCCAGTCCGCCGCTCACTAGGCTCGATTGGCGTATCTTGTTCATTGGTAGAAGTGCTGTCCTTATTGCCGTCAACTATAGTAAACCTCTCAAGTATTGTCTGTTCTTCAAACTGCTTTCTAGAGACTTTGAAGAATGTAGTTTCAATCTACTTTCCTTCTACTAACTAGACATCTAGCTAAGAGATTATTTCTATAGATAGGATTGCTGTCCGTGCAGGGTGGTTATCGTAATCATGTAGAAATTATCTATATCTTTGGGGCGATGAAGACATCGTTCGGATTGTGGCATCTTGATTAAGGATTTAAAACACAGGAGACTTTTTCCATGGGTAATCCTCGAGTTGAAGCCGATAGTTACGATCCCAATCTAATTCCTGCTGAAACAGTAGCCCGCAAAGAGCGTGAGCAAGAGAACTATAAGCAGGTTCAAGAGAACTCTACAGGTAGTATCGACACAACCGCTGGTGCTACCGTCGATCAGGAAGGATTGGCGAATAATTACGCGATCGAGCCGGAAATGTATATTAACGAGCCGGGCGATCTGCGGGAAAAGCATCAGGCAGAGAAAGCCCGGCGGGCAGCCGAGTTAAAGGCTCGGAACCAAACTGATGAAGATGGTGAATTGACGATGCAGTCCGATCAGCGCAGTAAAGGCGTTGGCATCATTTAGACGTTCCCTGAAGTTTGGGAACTGACTGCGTAAATCGACGAATTTTGGCAGTAGTTCGTATCTCAAGGTCAGTGACGGCATAGCCAGCGGGGGCATGGAGTATATCGAGTACTTCATGCTTTTCTTATCCTGTAAAGATGTGTCTCCGGCCTCGTCTAGGAATCCGGGACGATGAGCGGTAAAGTCACGGTAAACGTGGAACCTCGACCCACCTCAGAAGTCAATTCAATTCGTCCTTCCATGAGATTGACAATACTTTTAACGATCGCGAGCCCCAACCCGGTGCCCGCGATCGCCCGAGTTTGGGAGTTGGAGCGGGCATAGGGATCAAAAATCTGCGATCGCGCTTCCTCTTCAATCCCAATGCCGGTGTCAGCCACCTCAATCTCCCAAAGGTCACCCTCTTTTTGACGACAGATAACATTGATGTGGCCTTCTTCGGTATACCGAATGGCATTTCCCACCAGATTTGTGACGAGCTGCTGAACTCGAAGACTATCAATGAATACCGAAGCAGGAGCATTTTCAACATCAACCTGTAGCTCAAGCTGTTTTTCAATCGCTATTGGCATCAGGGCATCTTCAATAATTTCTTGAACTAAATTGCCAACGTCTACTGGACTTGGATTAAGCGCAATTTGTCCCTGGTTATAACGGGAGATCTCTAGCGTGTCGTTGATGATTTGTAGGAGCTTGCGACCGTTTCTCAGCACCCGCTCTAATTGATCTAAATTGGTGGTAGTATCCTTTTCGCTAAACTTCTTTTTTTGCTTTTGTAGCAATACACTAGAGTAGCCAATGATTGAATTAAGAGGTGTTTTGAGCTCATGGGCCATGTAAGACAAATTGTCTTTGTGGACTTGCACCAGGCGATTCAGCTCTTGATTTGTTAGCGTAAGCTGCCCCTGCATTTGACGCAACTCTACCAGGCGAGAATCAATGTAGCTCTCCATGCTGGCAGTAATCACTTCGTCAAATACCCCGTCAATTAATCGCACCGATGATAAAACTTCTTGGGCAGAGCCTGACAATAAATCGGGCTCGAGAACCACGAGAATCACCTGACGTAGTAACCGATACTCTCTAACGATCTCAGCAGTGTCGTAGCCCTGCTTGGCTCGGACGTAGCCGTGGTGCAAACTCCTTTCTTCTAAGTCTTCTTCATCACCGGGCAGGCGAGGCGAAAGCAGCCCAGCTAGTTCTTTGAGAACGTCAGGCAAGCTGTTTCTAACTGACTCATAGGCCAGTTTTTTTGCACTCTGTATTTCTGAATCTTGGTGGACGGCTTCAACCCATCTTTGGGTAATAAGTTCTACTTTATCTTCTAAAGCTCGGCCCAAGTCATTCATGGCTGTCTTCCACTACCCTAAAGGATCTTTGGGGATATTTTTGGCGCGTTTATCGGGAAATAAGACTATCGTAAATCATTCTGGCGATCGCGTTGGTCTGCTGCCATGCCTGACTGATTGAAGATTGGTGCCGAAATTATCGGAGCCGGAGATTATGGCAAGTACTCCTTGGCGGCATATCGATTGGGCGTAATGCGGGAACCAAATCGACGGGCATATACTTGGGTCAGTTCAGCTCCGAAAAAGAGAATTTGCGCCGAGTAAAACACCCAAGCCAGCAGAATGACGACGGAACCTGCTGCTCCATAGGTCGATGTGAAGCCGCTGTTGCCCAAATAAAGACCAATTGGCACCTTACCTAGGGAAAAGAGCAGTGCGGTTACGATGCCGCCAAACCAAACATCACCCCAGCTAATTCTCACATCCGGTACAAATTTGAAAATCAGCGCAAAGACAAACGTAGTGACAATAAAAGACACCAAGAAACTCAACAGTTGACCCACTGAATCTAGCCCTGGCGCGATGCTGGCAAGATAACTGGAAAACCCGGCTGCGATCGCACTCAACACCAGCGAAACCAATAGGATAAAGCCAATCCCTAAAATCATGCCGAAGGACAATACTCGCTTATAAACCACGCCCCAAAAGCCCATCTCTGGCTTAACCTTGACATTCCACACGGTATTCAAAGCGTCTTGCAATTGGGTCAGTACCCCCGTAGCCCCGAGAATCAGCAGACAAATGCTAATGACAGAGGCCTGCCAGCCTGATTGGCCCCCTGGACGGTTGGCGTTGTCGAGTACGGTCTGAAAAAACGCCGCGCCATTGCTTCCAACGAGCGAGCGAATTTGGTCCATAAGCTGGTCGCGCACGGAGGCTGAATCGAAAAATAAGCCCGCGATCGCAATGACTAGAATCAGCAGAGGGGCGATCGAAAAAACCGTATAGTAAGCCAATGCAGCGGCTAGTCGTGAGGCATTGTCCCGGTTCCACGCCTCGAAAGCTTCCTTAATGACTCGCCATAATTGCTTTGGGCTCATGATAATTCTCCTTCCAAATTGAGTTGACCGGGATTCAACCCCTCGCGAGCTGTCTCTGACTCAGCACTCTCCTCTCCCGCCGGCTCGAACCCTTCCACGTTATCCATGGCAGACGGCGTGATGGTTTCTTCCACAGTGGGCAGTACGCTGAAAGTGCCATCCGTTTCTAAAATGACTGCGCCAACCTGCTCAACCACTGCAATGCCCTGCGCTCGAATGGCCGCTCGGATCTCGTCGTGGGTGATGCGCTCCGCTTGCAACGCCGCTTCCTGAAACTCTCCATGCCAAAGCAAGAGACGGGGCTGGCCTTCGATAAGCTTGCGAAATATCGGTACCTGTAGCGATATCCAGGCTAAGAGGGACTGCCAGCCCACTAGCGAACCCAGGGCAATGGCACCTTGCCGCAGGGTCGCCGGTTGCGGCATGATCGTCGTGGCCAGAACTGACCCGACAGCCACGGTGACAACAAAATCAAAGGCATTCCACTTTGATAAGGTTCTTTTTCCCGAAATTCTCAGCAGACCAAAAAAGCCGAAAAAAGCTAGGCTACCGATAATTAAGGTGTCGGGCAAAGCAATGAAAATATCTTCCATCCTTCATGGATTTAACGAATAGTTATAAAAGTGATCGCCGTGGTATATATCAGTCAGCTACGCACAAGCATACAGGACCTTAATTTCTGACGTCTCTATCCAGGGGAGGAAACGGGGTTAGGACTCGATAGCAGTCAGCGGAAGAGCGATCGCACACACTTCCGCTAATAGATAGTTTGTCAATGGCAGTTTAGTCAATGGCAGTTTAATTAACTTGCACACCAATAACTTATGCAAAAAGACGTGATATAGAGAGGTCTATTGATTTACTATTCTGGTCAGGATTGAATCTGAATTTCACCTAAGAAAACGCCGTATGCTGGTAGCGCCACCGTATTGCCGTCCCGACAGACTGGGAATCCCAGGCTAAGTCCTTTGCAATCTGCTTTATTCAGCAGATCGTAATCCCGTGGCGTGTCGCTGACGTTGAACACACACAGGAGTTTTTGTTCGGCATAGCAGCGGGTAAAAGCCAGGATTGAGCCAGGGGTATCTAACAGCTCAAAGTTGCCGGCCTTCAACGCCGGCTGTTGCTGACGCCAATGCAGTAGCCGCCGCCAGACATTCAGCAGGGAATCGGGATCCCAACTCTGCTGGGTCATCGCCAGGTCGTAATGCTCGTCAGGCATCGGCAGCCAGGTGTCATCTCCCTGGGTAAAGCCGGCGAAAGGTTGATTGTTATTCCATGGGAAAGGGGTGCGGGAACCATCGCGGCCGACAAAATCGGGGTAAAACGCTTTGCCGAAGGGGTCTTTTATCTTCTCAGGGGGAATGTCTTCGGGAATATCTGCCACGGTGAGCCCCAACTCGTCGCCCTGATAGAGGCAGAATGCACCGGGGAAAACCAGTAGCATTGCCGCCACCATGCGGTAAAAAGACGGGGGATACGGGGTGCCGTCTTCGCCACACCAGCGGGATTTTAAGCGTCCGTAATCATGGTTGCCAACAATCCAGCAGGTGCCGCCGTTGGGGTAGTGAGTTTGCACCTTCCTCAGCACGGCCTTAAGGCAACTGGCCGTCAGGGGGCGGTCAAAATGTAGACCCACGTGATAAGTCAGGTGCAGGCGATCGCGCCCTTGAATGTATTGCCCTGCTAGGGCCACCGAGTCTTCGCAGAGAGTGATTTCTCCCAGGGTGACCACACCGGGATACTCATCTGCCAGGTGCCGAATTTTATGAATAATGTCCCAGTTTTGAGGCGGCTGGAAGTTGTGTTTAAGCAATTGTTTTGCGAGGGGATGCCCCGCGTGCAAACCATCGGGCACGCCCCCTTCAGCATCGCGACAGGGATTATCTTTGAGTTCCGGGTCGTGCCAGTAAAAGTTGACCGCATCTAAGCGTAAGCCATCAACGCCCCGTTCCAACCAAAAGCGTCCGGTGTCGAGCAGGGCGTCCACAACTTCGGGATGGTGCCAGTTCAAGTCTGGCTGTTCGGTCAAGAAGTTGTGCAAATAATACTGCTGCCGCTCTTCTACCCATTCCCAAGCGCTCTCACCGGAAAAAGCCGAGAGCCAGTTGTTGGGGGGGGAACCGTCGGGCTTCGGATCGCTCCAAACATACCAATCAGCCTTGGCGTTATCGCGGCTTTTGCGACTTTCCTGGAACCAGGGATGTTGATCAGACGTGTGATTCCATACCTGATCAATCATGATTTTGAGGCCGAAGTGATGGGCGATCGCGAGCAGGCGATCAAAATCCTCTAGGGTGCCAAATCGCCGGTCAACATCCTTCATATCGCAGATGTCGTAGCCCATATCCTTGAGGGGCGACGGGTAAAACGGTGACAGCCAAACCGCATCCACCCCCAGCGAAACAATGTAGTCGAATTTGTGGATGATCCCAGCCAAATTACCGACACCGTCGCCGTCGGTGTCCCAAAAGCTCCAGGGGGTGATCTGATAAATAACGGCGTTGTTCCACCAGTCTCCCTGACCCATGAACTGATTCTCGGTTTCCCAGTTATAAGCCCGACGATTGATGACCGAGTTGCGCCACCAGGGAAGAGAATTGCCCATGTTTAAATTGAAATCAACTACATAGCCCCGCTTATCTTAAACAGTATGAATTGGGGCCAAATCTATCTGAAGCTAGATCAATATCTCTGACGTCTTGGAGAGAGGATGCATCATCCAACTGCTGAATTACACTAAAGCTGCCATCGGTTTCTAGCACCACAGCGCCGACTTGCTTCACATCGCCGAGCCCCTGGCTGCGGATGGCGGCTAACACTTCTCCCTTCGCAATACGCTGTTTTTTGAGGACTCGTTCCCGAAACTGACCTTGGTAGAAAAGTAGCGAAGGTTCTGATTTGATCAGTTTTTGCACAATTGACGAGCGGGCTGATAACCAGGTCAAGATAAATTGATAGACCACTAGCAACCCGAAGGCTAAAGTTGCCTGGAGGAATGGTGTTGTTTCTTTGGCCAGAATAATGGCGGATAAAATGGACCCGAATGCGATCGTTATTACGAAATCAAAGGAATTCCATTTTGAAAGGGTCCGCTTGCCTGAAAGGCGTAGAAATAGGATGACAGTCACATAACCTAAAGTTCCTACTGTCAATGTGTAGACTAGGGCGGACGGATCGATAGACATAGGATTATTTGATTACTGCTTTCAACTAACCGGAGATAGCTTGCCCTAAGGATTATTTGCAACCTGCATAGGGGGCATTTTGGGAGGCTACTTTAGTTTGCCTCTGCGATCGCAAAACGGAAATCCCCCCGTAGATTGATTGAATAAGGGGGTATTTAATTTATGCCTGATGTTGGGAAAGCGTTAGCGATGAAGACATCATGCAATTTTTCGGATGGGCTGGATTGAGCGCCTTGCTGGGATTAGGTGCATTGACCCTATCAGCGCAACAGATCTGTCTGCGGGCCGTTGTGATTTACATCGCGGCCTGGCTGATGGTCAGGCTCGTGGGCGATCGCCGGTTCGCGGGTAAATACGCTGCGATCGATATCGTTCTCAGCATCACTTTGGGGGCGACCTTAAGCCGAGCAATCAATGGATCGGCGGGCTTGTTGTCTACCCTGGGGGCCGGGATCACCCTAGTGGGTCTGCATTGGCTAGTGGCGGCTTTGGCGTTTCGGCTACCGCAGCTAGAACCCTGGCTCAAAGGGCGATCGCGCGTCCTGGTGCAAGATGGCGAACTTAATGAGCAGGCGTTGCGGGTTTCCCATTTGACTAAAGCTGATTTGGCCATGGCTTTGAGGGCAGAAGCAGGAACACAAACTCCCGGTCAGGTTGCGATCGCCAGTCTGGAACCCAATGGACAAATCAGTGTTATTCCCAAGTCATCGACTCGGGTTTTGGAAATTCCGGTGGAGTCTGGGGTACAGACCATCCGCATTGTGATTGGTGGGTAGCGAATACCAACGCCTCTATTCAGCGTCCATCCGCTCCCAAGGAGGCTAAAGATAATTAGGTGACTATCCCCATTACGGTCGATGCGTAGCTAGCGCTGGAATGTTAGCAGTGATTAGTACCTTGACCGGAGTAAACCCATGAGTTCCGCCCCCCCTAATCAAAATTCTGGCTCAGCCACTGAGAATGTGACCCGTTTTTTCGATCTGTTTTCAACCGCTTTGCAAGAAAGTACGAACACCGTAGGAGATGCTTTTGTTAGCTCTGCGTACCCGTTGATAGAGCAAGCCACTCGATTCTTCGGCTCTGCAGTTGCCCCGATCGCAGATATTCCTTTCATTAAGTTTGCCACTGGGGTCCCTGGGTTGAGCTGGCTGCTGGCGGCCTTGGGTCAAGTTAATGACGACAAGGTGCGTCAAGAAGTGGCAGAACTTCGGGTTAAGTTTCCCCTCGATACAGATGAAAAACTGGCGCAACGGGTGATTAGCCAGACAACGTTTCAAGCTGCACAAGTGGGACTATTAACTAATATCGTTCCCCCTGCGGCCGTATTTTTGTTTGCCTTAGATATTGGAGCAATCTCGGCTCTACAGGCGGCAATGATTTACAAAATTGCGGCAATCTATGGCTTTTCGACGGACGATGCGCAGCGTCGGGGGGAAGTGCTGGCCATTTGGGCGGTCTTCACCGGCAGCTCCGGTACGCTGAAGTCGGGTTTGAGCTTTCTGGAGATCTTGCCTGGAATCGGGACCGCGATCGGGATCTCGTCCGATGCCGCGATTATTTATGGTGTTGGCTGTCTGGCTTGCCGATATTACGAGGTGAAGTTAAAGCGACCGGTCAAAGTCTAAGGAGTGCTCAAGGTATCGGTTTCGTGACCCCGCTTGGGGGGGCGGGATCAGTTGGCGCGATTAGCGATCCAGGGTTACGGCAACCGGATCTCATTTTTTACCCGCAAATATATTGAATCGCCGCGGCTGTACCAGTGCGTTGAACGGTAGCGTGAGCAGCATCAAAACCGGGAAGATTTCCAGGCGGCCCATCCACATCAGCATGATGATCAGCGTCTTGCCAAACCAGTGGAGCGACGGTCCCGTGATCCCGACGGAGATGCCAGCCGCCCCTAGGGCGGAAGAGGCTTCAAAAATTACGTCGGTGAGGCCGTACTCCGTTGGGACAAGTCGCATCAGCCCCAACACGCAAAGGGTAATCACCACCACCCAGAGCAGTGCCAGGGCGGCGGCATCTTCAATTTGGCGGCTGGCTTGGGCAACCTTCAGTGCTTTGCCGTCGATGCGCCGGAGTACAAATTGGCGGGAGGTGAGGGTTGGGCGTCGAAAGCGCCAGGTGATTGACTCGATGCGGGCCAGGACTCGATTTAGTTTAATCCCCCCTACGGTTGAGCCGGCGGCACCGCCAATGACCATCGCAATGCTGAGCAATACTTTTTGACTGCTGCTGAGAAAGAACAGAGTTTGGGAGCTAAAGCCGCAGGTGCTGAGGGCTGATACCCACTGAAACGCACTATCGACCCAGGCAAACTGCCCCGTAAGGCTGGCGTTGTCGATCGCGAAAACGACCACGCCGACCACCAGTAATCCGATGAGCAAAAAATGCTGGCGATCGCGCCATAGGGGGGACAGTCGCCGGGACCGTAATAGGCGATCATGCAGACCAAAGGAAATTGATCCCAAAATCATCACCAAAATGATGGCTAACTTGATCACTGCGCTGTAGTTGCTCATGCTGCCATCGGTCACGCTAAAGCCCCCGGTGGCAATGGCCGTCATGCCGTGGTTGAGCGCTTCCCACCATGCCATGCCGCAGATGCGAAACAGCACAATACTGAAGACGGTGTAGCCAATGTAGATTTTCCAAATGCGTTTAACAGTGCCGGTGACGGTGAAGCGCAACTGAGTTTCCCGGCCTTCCGCCTGATACAGGGCGTACTGACTTTGTGTCGGTTCCATCACCGCCAGGGCCAAGACGATAACGCCGACGCCGCCCACCCACTGCATCAGCGATCGCCACCACTGCAGAGCGGTCGGCAGTTCGCTCGGACGTGCTGCCATCGTCAGACCTGCACTGGTAAACCCTGAAAAACCTTCAAACACCGCATTAAGAAGCTGACGAAAAGGCTCCACGGCAGGTGGTGCATTGGTGCCCAAACTGAGCGCCGTTAGCCATAGCGGCAGCGCCCCTATCGTAGAAATCAGCCCCCAGCCCAACGCCACACAAATCAAAGCTTGATACAGTGAGGTCTCCTCAACGGTTTTCCCCCACCAGTGCAGCAGGCGGTTGAGAGCTAACGTGATCGCGGCGGTCGCCGCCAGAGGAGCGATCGCAAACCATTCTCGAGCCAAGAAACACACCGGCAATGACGCGATCGCCATGCCCGCCGGAATCAACAAGAACTTACTCAGATCTCGACTCAGCCCCCGAAATCGGATGTTCATTTAGGCCGCGCCCCCCTCGAAGCACTCATAGAGTTGACCCGCGACAACCCTGGCCGGATCACTGACCACCTGAACCCCCAGGTTTTTAAAGATGGAATCATGGCTTTTCTGGTTGACCAGACTGACCAAATTCGCCACTTGATGCTCTTTGGCCAACACCATCGCCATCAGGTTTTGGGCGTCATCATAGGTCACAGCCACTACGGCATCGGCCAGCCCGATTTCGGCTTCTTGCAAAATCTCGTCTTCGGCGATGTTGCCGACCAAAACGCGCACATCATTGTTTTTGAGCACCCGCCGAGCCTTCTCCTCCGACGGATCGATCAATGTCACTTCGTGGTTGTGCGATCGGGCGATTTCAATCAATCGTTGCCCTTCCACCTCTGCCCCGACCACAATTAGATACATCAGTTCTACCCAAACAATCAATACAGCGACTCATTCGTAAGTGAGGTTAGAGCAACTCTTTTGCCGATTCATCTAGATATGGGTATAGATCGGTCGACTGCGATCGCGGCTGATAGGGACGCAAAGTACTGGAGCAGAACCCAGATCAAACAAGCCCGAGCACGATTCCGAAGACCTAAATATGATGGTTGGCCCTCTCAAACCCAGGCTTGTCTCGCAATCTTTCCCTGGGTGAAAAACACTGGAGACAGTCATTGACGCCTCAAGTATTTGAACGAGAAAAAACTTGAAAAAATCAATTCAGTCGATACGTCAGAAGCACAGGTTTTATACTCAAAAAATACGGAGATTCTCAGCAATGAGCATTCTCCGTACAATATTTATGACGCTCGCTTGAATGATTTCGCGAGGGATTCGGCCCTGCCAGAAAGCTCGAAATCACAGTGCAGAAGGATAGACTCCATCAGCTATAAACACTGGTTTTCCCGAATACTCAACTTCCACCTTCTCCTCTGCACGTCCAAGATCAAAATCATACTCGGTCTCGAACTCGGCTTTGACATAAGGCCGTAATGTGCCCGTTATCACCACCTCTTCTCCGACCTGTGCCTCAGGGTTGATGGCATCGACAAAGACCAGCAAGTCCTCGGCGCCAAAAAGTTTTTCTTCGTCCAACGTAAACAGCTGAGGAGAGAGTAGCTCTTCGATTTCGCCCTGAACAGCGATCCGTTTGTTGTGGTACAGATGGGGGCTGATGGTCAAGTCACCGGGGTCAGGGGACAGCGCCGCCGACCGGGCAATCAACACCGGTCGTCCCTCATAGTCAGAATAAATACTGGGATCGAGTGCCAAGCCATACTCGGTCTCGAAGTCGGCGATGACCAACTGCTGCACTTCGCCGGTTACCTGGACGGGGGTGCCATCTCCTTCGGGGAGGACAATTGGCTCACCGGATGCATTAATGACCAGAACATCTTCGCCGCCTAGCAGGCTGTTATCTTCGAGCAAGAAAGCGACTTCTCCGACCATCTCGCCAACCTCAGATCGGACGGAAACGGTTTTACCAATCAGCCCTTCTGTTCCGTCCGCCACTTCCCCTGTCGTGATGTTTTCGGCTGCATCTTCTGGGGTTGCTGTTTCCGACGGAGCATCGCTGCAACCGAAAGTAATGAGTGAAGATGTGGCAAGCACCATCCCTAAATTAACAATTCGAAAAGGGTGAAAAACACTTCTTTTGCTCAGCATCATAGTCTACGTTGAAATTATCTTATCTAGAGGTACAGTAAGCGCGGACTAATTTTCCTCTTTCTACGGGGAGAAAATGATCTCCCCCCATCCAATCTTTCAAGTCCAGTTTCCCAAGCGATCGCAAATGGTCGAAAGATAAAAGCTATCCTGGTAATTCTTGATTTTTTTGGAATCTACCGCTGGCTTAAAGCTCAGATTGAGCTGAATCAGCATCCAGCTCCCAGCGCTCTTCATCTCGTTTTTCTAGCTTGCTCTTCGTCGCGATCGCTTCTTCAGGTTGGAACTCAATACCCGCTAGCTGCCCCAAATTATCCGCATTATCTTTTTCCGGCAAAGGATTTTCGTTTCCTGCGACTGCGCCCTTACCGTCGTAGGCAAAATCTTTGCTATAAGTCATCTCTTAGATTCCCAAAATTCGTACTGTATTGGGAAAATTCTAGAGCTTTTGGATCATTGTTTCATCTAGCAAAAGGTATAACGACTGCCGTCTTGAATTGCGGAACCAATCTGAACTTTTAGGCGTCAATTGCTGGTGATGCTATTGCCAGTAAGCTTAAGGCAAGTCACGATGAGTTTTGTGGACGGCTAAGGTCCCCACTCAGATAGATAAATTCAGTTTTGAAAAGAGATGCCCTGAGCAAATCTTTTTCATAAGAACCCCTATTTAGAGTACGATCACCTGTGAATGAACGTGGAGAAAAGTGAGTGAAGTATAGTCAATGGCTGACCCTAGTTGTCCTAGTGGTTTGCTTATATATCTTTTGGCAGATACGCATGATTCTTCTGCTGACATTCGCTGCCGTCGTTTTTGCTGTGGTCTTAAACCGGGCAGTGATGTTTATTCAGCAATGGATTCCGTCCCGCCGGGCCGCCGTGTTAACGGTGGTTCTCAGTGGTATTCTGACGGTTGGCATTTTTGGCATTATTGTAGTGCCTCCATTTAGCCAACAATTTCAAGAACTCATTGTGCTTTCTCCTGAAATTGTTGATCGCTTGCAACAATGGTTGCAGGACCGCAGTCTTGCTGATGCTGGAATATGGTATGAAGTGCAGATCGCCGACGTATTGTCTGAGCAGCTACGAAATCTCAATTTGGAAATGCTGATTGATCGGTTCTTTCTCGTATTTTCAAATACTCTCTCTCTCACTCTAAATACACTGTTGGTGATTGTTATTGCTCTGATGATGCTGTTCAGCCCAAAGCCCTATCGCCGGCTATTTCGAACGATATTCCCCTCCTCAATACGCCAAGCGGTTGATCGGGTTTTGGATAAATCGGAAGAGGCGATCGCCGGATGGTTTATTGGCACTATTTTCAATATTGTAGTGATCGCCCTTATGAGCACCATTGGGCTCTGGATTTTGGGCGTTCCTCTGGCACTGGCGAATGGCTTGCTGGCAGGGTTGCTTGCTTTTATCCCCAACATCGGTCCGATTCTTAGTGTGGTTCCCCCAGCCGTGATTGCACTATTGGAAGTCCCCTGGAAAGCGATCGCGGTCATCGGTCTTTACGTTGTAATTCAACAGATTGAAAGCAATTTTCTGACGCCTTTTGTAATGAAACGCCAGGTAAATTTATTACCCGCCGTCACACTATTAGCTCAAGTTGTTTTCTCGATCTTTTTCGGTTTCTTAGGACCCCTCTTAGCACTGCCCCTTGCCCTCACAACCCGACAGTGGCTCGAAGAATTTTGGGTCAAGCGCTACGCCGAAGTCCACTAACACTAATCCCCGGGGCAAGCCCCTTGCGTGCCAGTGGGACGGTAAATTCAGCCTTGAGTGATGGACAGTAACCGAGCAATCCAGGCGTCCCATGACCCTAACTCTCCGAGTCTGAGACGCCCGATTCCTGACACCTGCGTTGCCTGGAGCGTTATCTGAAACGTTAGGTTACTAGCCCCCAAGCAGGCTGTGCATCGTTGTGGCTAAAGGCTAATACCGGCCACCGCGCCCCCATCGACCCGGTAGTTTGCGCCGACCACAAAGCTGGACAGTTGGGAACAGAGGAACGCGATCACTGCAGCAACTTCCTGGGCTTCGCCTCGGCGTTGCAGCTCTAAATGGGGGCGCTTTTCCTTGAGGAAGGTGGCGATCGCCTCATCAAAACTGACCCCTAACTTATCAGCCCGCTTCTCCATCATGGCGTCGGTCATGGGCGTGGCAATAAAAGCTGGGGAGACCGAATTCGCCAGCACTCCATCTTTGGCGTAAGCTTTGGACAGATTTTTCGTGAAGTTCAATAGACCAGCCTTGGCCGCGCAATAGGGCATTTCATCAGTGTAAGGCTGCACAGCATCCTCCGAGGTCACCAACACAACCCGGCCCCAGCCCGATTCCTGCATCAAGGGGATGAAGGTGCGGCACACTCTGATGGCCCCCATCAGATTGACCTCGATCGCTTCATGCCATTCGTCATCACTAATTTCCATAAAATCGCCAGTTGCGCCCGTGATCCCGGCGCAGTTGACCAACATATCAACCGTGCCGTAGTGACTGACAATTTGATCCCTCGCGGCTTCCACTTCAGACAGATTGCGAAGGTCAGCTTGCACAGGGAAGGCCTTGCCAACCGTACTGACCTCTTCAACCGTGGCTCGCAACGGCTCCATCTCCTTATCTAAAAGGGCAATTTTAACCCCTTCCGCCGCGAGCAACTTCGCTGTTGCGCAGCCGATTCCCGAATCACCACCGGTAATCAGAGCAACCTTTCCTTGAATTCCGAGTTCCATACCATTACCTAACCGTACAGGCTCAAGTTAATGAATCGGAGTCGGTCAGTTACTCTATCGCTGTGTAGAAACTCGGCCCACCGCTGGAAAGATCTACTGGCAGACGTTTTCAGGGGCGGCATTGTAGGCGCCGTTGAAGAGCATTTCTCGCGATCGCAGCCCCTGGCAAGTCCTGATTGATTTATTTTTTCTACTGACTTTGACCCGGCCCTTAACTTTGCGGGATCCAAACTGAAACCGAGCCAGCCTCGCAGCGAAACTCAGCCCAACCGTCGTCATTCGTCGTCACCGGATCAGAGACGTGCTCTGTAATGTCGGTATAGGTTTGACTGGGCTGTCCAGTCTCCATCCATTTCGTGCCGCGATCGCCGTTGCTCAAAATCACCGCCATGCCGCCCGGGTGCTCTTCATCCCCTAAGCGAGTCCAGCCAATGGTCTGAGGGTGGTCCAGATAGTCATATTGATCGCCGTAGGCATAGGTTTGACGAACGTCTAGAAACTTATCGATCAACCATTGATGACTGTCGAGCCAGATTTCGTATTCACCGCCGTCATCCCCCACATCGGTATAGTGCGCTCCGTAGTAATCGGCATAAAAAATGCACGGATACCCATCTCGGCGCAGCAAAATAAGCGCATAGGCCAACGGCTTAAACCATGGCTCAACCACCGACTCCAGAGCTTGCAGCGGTTGCGAATCGTGATTATCAACCAGGGTTACGGCCAGGGCCGGTTGCTGCTTGACTAACGTATTGTCAAAAATTTGCCGCAGATCGTAATCGCCACCGGCAACGCTGGCTTCCCGGAAATTGTAGTGGAGCGGAGCGTCAAATAAATGCACATCACCGCCCGTGACATCAATAAAGTGATGAAGTGCCTCAATTTCATAGGACCAATATTCGCCTACTGCAAACAGGCGCTTGCCAGACTCCTTGCGACAGTGATTCAGCCACTGGGGGAAAAAGCCTGCCCCAACATGTTTCACCGCATCAAAGCGAAAACCGTCGACATCAGTCGTATTTACATACCAGGTACCCCATTCCTTCAGCCCGGTGCGCACTTCTTCTGATTCCAGATCGAGGTCGCAGCCCATAAGGTAGTCGAAGCTTCCCTTTTCCAGGTCAACGTTATTGTCAAAGGATTTGCCCTTGAGCAGATAAACTGCCTTGAAATCGGGATCATTCTCGTTGTAATCGACCGCATCAAAGTGCCACCAATGCCACTCCATATCGCTATATTTGCGATCGCGCCCCTCAAACTTAAAGTGCGTCCACACCTTAGCGGTGCGCGGCTCACCAATGACCTCCCCCCGATTATCAGGATTAAGCGGAGTCGCCTCAACTTCCTCTGGCGCATCGCCTCCCATCATGTGGTTGAACACCACGTCGGCATACACACGGATGCCGGCGTCTTTCGCCCGTTTGACCGCTTGCATATACTCATCCTTAGTGCCGTACTTGGTGCGGACACTCCCCTTTTGGTCAAACTCTCCCAAATCGTAGTGATCGTAAACGCCGTATCCCACATCGAGGCCGCCCCCAATACCCTTATAAGCCGGCGGCAACCAGACCGAAGTCACGCCTTTTCTAGCCAGCTCGTCGGCATTCTCAGCCAACTCATTCCACAAGCTGCCATCAGACGCTGCATACCAATGAAAGTACTGCATCATCACGCCATTCAGGTCAGACATGGTCAACCTCTCTAGACTGTTGAGAAACGATAATCCAGGGTGACAGGACTATGGCTTTTTCGAATCCCCCCCATGATAGATCTCGGAAGATGTCTGAGACCTCAAAGCGGACATCAAATTCAACGGCTCATCCGATTCGCCAATCCGGGGTCAGACAAGGGAATGACTGGTACCGAGTATCAAGCTATGGCAGGCATTGTGTCAATTTTAGGGTAAGCAAGCGAAGAGAAAAAAGGCTAATTCGAGACGCAAAATCAAGTACGCCATCAAGGCTCTGCCTCAAGATAGAGATGCTCAATCAGCTCTGAGGCAGATGTTCTCTCCAAGGTATTTGGATACTGTTTCCAGTGTTAGTTAATTCAAAACAGCATGGACTTACTTATCTATATGCCTTTAATGCAGGTGGAAGCAGCCAATGCTCCCTATTTCTCGAGCATGGTGATCGTTGGAGTTGTCGGCTTCGTTGCAGCAGTCAGCATCGGCTCCATCGCCTGGTATAACTCCAAGCGTCCTGCTGGTTGGGAAAACAAGGAGCGCCCCGATATCGTTCCCGACGTCGAGAAGTAAGGGCGATCGCAAGGTGTTTACTAGGGTCGAACTTCGTGGCGGCCCACAATTCAATATCAGAGTAAAGGACATCCAGTAACTGATAGAACTGAGCCTCTTTTTTAGGGCAGGCTCTTATTTCTAAAAGTATGTTTTCTATAAAAAGGTAGATGTGAAATTATCCTTTCTCTTGTCTGATAGGGATACTATTTTTCTGGTTGGGACGAACCCATGTTACAGTATACGCTGGTCTTTTTTGTTATTGCGATCGTTGCCGCAGTGTTCGGTTTTAGTGGTATTGCTGCTGGTGCTGCCAGTATTGCCAAGATTCTATTCTTTATTTTCCTGGCGTTGTTTGTTGTTTCGCTGGTAATGCGCTTACTTAAATCCGCCTAAGACCGTTAGCACGAAAAAGCCCCTCAGAAGAAAAACTGAGGGGCTTTTTCGTGCCTGATTTGTATTTCTATTCATCCCCCCCCTAAATCCCAAAAACGTCAAAAAAAAGGAGGCGAATGTTTCGCCTCCCTTTAGATAAGATGCTAAAGCGATTAGTCAACCGCTTTCTTGACTTCGTCTTTCACATCTTCTTTGGCGTGCTGAGCTTGAGCCTCTACCTGCTTGGCTTTACCCTCAGCTTCGTCAGAAGGATTGCCCGTCAAATCGCCGACGGTTTCTTGAACTTTACCTTCGACGTTTTTAGCCGTTGCTTCAACTCTATCTTCGATACTCATGATGTTGAACCCTCTTGGTTAACTGACATACTCATAGTAAAAAATATCAGCATTGATGACGTCTATCAGAAGGGATATCCTCTCATGTTAAAACTTACGCCAAACTACCGATTCTTTATCCCAATTTATGAACGCATCCACCCCAAAGAAACGGCATTCACGGAACATCGGACTACAGAGCCACTTCGTCGAAAATGCCCTCTCGAATGCTATTTTTTGACCGGCAAATATAGCGTGAATGTGCTGCCCTTTTTTAAGACAGACTCCACGTCGATGCAACCGCCATGCAGTTTAGCGATACGGCAGCACAAATGGAGCCCCAAACCGCTGCCTGAACGGCGCTGATTGCCCTGACGAAACCACTCGAAAATTTCGGACTGATCGGCCTCAGAGATCCCTATGCCAGTATCAATTACGCTGACCGCCAGCCAGGCGCTGACATCGGAGCGATCGCCGTCGGTCGGCAAGTTAGGGGGGGCTTGATCTGAGCGGTCCAGTTGCACCGATATCTGCCCCTGATCGGTAAATTTGAGCGCATTTCCGACTAAGTTTGTCATCACGCGGCGCAACTCGATCGCGTCTCCTCGCATTTCATAGGGCGAAGCATCAGCAATTGGGCTGCCTGCAGCATCACTAATCTCGAATGCTAGCTGCTTTTCATCGGCTAATGGCTTCAACTCATTCACCACCGCCGTTGCGAGATCACACAAATTGACGGGCGACAATGCCAGCGTTTTATGGCCAGCATCATGGCGATAGACCTCCAGCAGCGTATTGACCATGTCCAAAAGCTGCTTATTGTTTTGAATGGTCTCGGCGATCGCATCTTTGGCCTCCTTGGCCACTGCGCCGAAGGATTCGTTCTTGCAGAAAGTCAACATGCGATTTGCGGCCACCAGGGGCGTTCTCAAATCATGGGTCAGTCGCGCCACAAAATCGTCTCGCTGACGAATCATATGTAACTGCCCATCTATGGCTGCTTTTAGGCGGAGCAGCGATCGCACCCGCGCCCGAAGTTCCTCAATATCAAACGGTTTACGAATGAAATCATCAGCGCCTGCATCCAACCCTTCCACTAAACTCGCTTGGTCGTGAGCCGTCAGCAATAGAATCGGAATGTAATTTAATTGCTTAGACTGTCGGATACGCCGAGTCACTTCGTACCCATCCATGCCCGGCATCATGATGTCTAGGAGGATTAAGTCGGGGGGGGACAGCTCCACCTTGGCCAACGCCTCTTTCCCGCTCTTGGCAGACTCTAAGTGATATTCGCTGCAATCTAGGACTGTCTCAACTAAGAAAAGATTGTCAACAGAATCATCTACTGTAAGAATTTGTCGGGACCGCATCATATCGTTCAGTAATTGTCAGCTCTTGAATCTATGGGCGCTTTACATAGTCAGTCATATTATGTTTTTCACCCTGCCATCAATTCTAGATTTCAGCTTCTATCTTCTGAATGATTTTAAAATGTATGCAGTTAATGAGGCTTGCACATCGGATCAGGAAATGCTGCGATCGCTAAATGAGTTGCGCTTCTCGACGGATTAGAGAATTCCTATTGAGTTTCCAGCCATTATTGAGAATCTTATATTGGGGATCTTAGATCGAAGCTAGATCGAAACCTTTTCTATAAAGCCTGAAACTATCTTGAAATAAAGGTTTTAGAGATCTGGGCTCTACCATCGCATCGCAGAGATCAAGGGTTCGAATCTCCTATTCTCCATTTCGATTCCCATTCCCCCTCCCTCTCCACTGCCGATTGTTCACCTTGAACAGGGGGGGTGGGAAGATCCCCCTTAGACTATTTACACTGGCCGCAGGATTGACCCTACGTACTAATAAGCATCGACGGGTATTAACCCACCATCAGTCTGAGACGCGTCAGTGCCTGAGGGTGCCTCTACAGTTGCTCTGCCATCTTCCGCGATTCGCTGGCTAGCCTTGACCCTGTTCTGCTGTGAAACCTCTGCCTTCCTCCTCTTTTTCTTTTCCTTGGCCCTCCCGATGGGGGAAAAGCCGCCCAAAATTCCGATTTCCAAGCCCTAAAGATGATGGCAGAATTTCCCTGAGCTTTTTTCTGATCATCCCCTTTGTGGTGCAGATCGTCAGTGCTGTGGGGGTCACGGCCTATGTGTCCCTACGCAGCGGTGAAGAAACGGTGAAGGGCATGGTGGGGGAGCTGCAGCGGGAAACGGCGGATCGGGTGGATGCCTATGTCAAGTCCTACACCCGGCTCCCCCATCAATTTCTGCGCACGACCCGGGCCAGTATTGAGGCGGAAATTCTGGACCCTCAGGATTTTCAGGTTTGGGAGCGTTATCTGTGGCACCATGCGCCCCTGAATGAGTCGGCGCAGCTGATTTATTTTGCGAGCCCTGAGAATGATTTTATTGGCCTTGAGCGCCCGATCGCCGATCCCAAGTATCAGGATTTGATTCCCGATCCCTCTCCATCCCCGGGGAATGGCAGTCCCCTCCGCGCCTCGACGCCCGGGATTTTATGGAAGCAAAATGCCAGCACGGGCTATCAACTGCAACGCACAAAATTGCGTAATCCCAACCGTCCCGGCACCCTCCTCGAAACAATCAATGGGTTTCGCCCCACGGAACGTCCTTGGTTTCGCCAGGCCCGCTGGAGTGAAGGACCCACCTGGTCGCCTATCTACAAAGACTTACTGCGTCCCCGTCTGGTTATTAGCGCTATTCACCCCCTCTATGACGCCACAAATTCCCTGATGGGGGTGTTGGCGATCGATTTCAATCTGGGGGAGCTGTCGAAGTTTTTATCGCAGCTCAATCTGAGCGATCGCGGTGCGGCGTTTATTGTGGAGCGCTCTGGGAATCTGGTGGCCAGCTCCAATGCTGATCAGCCGGTGTTTTTGCCCGATGGAGATAGCCAGCGGCGTGTCAATGGCTTCGAGAGCGATAATCAGGCGCTGCAGTGGAGTTTGATCCGTCTGAAGCAACGGTATAGTTCCCTCGAGAATGTGCCCACCGCGGAAGGTCCCCAAACCCTAGAGATTGATTTGGGGCGCGATCACCTGTTTGTGTATGTCAATTCCTTGACTAACGATCAGGGGCTGAACTGGCTGCTGGTTGTGGCCGAATACGAATCGGACTTTACCCAAGCCCTACAGCGTAATACCCGCAATACAATGCTGTTCGCGGCGATCGCCCTCTTTATTGCCACCGCCATCAGCATCAGCATTGCCCGTCTTATTACTCACCCCATCCTCGAACTCAACGAAGCCTCGAACTCCATCAGCAGTGGGGCGATTACCCAATCCCAATCCGTCCGCAGCTCCTCCAGCATCCAGGAACTCCAATCCCTCGCCCACTCCTTTAATCAAATGTCCGCCCGGATTAAGGACAGCTTTGCGGAACTGGAAATTCGGGTTCAGCTCCGTACTTTTGAACTCTGGGAAGCTAAAGAATCGGCTGACCGCGCCAAGGAATCCGCCACCGCTGCCAACCGGTCCAAAAGCGAATTTTTGGCCAATATGAGCCACGAGCTACGCACGCCCCTCAACGGCATTTTGGGCTATGCCCAAATCCTCCAAAAAGATAGCCATCTCAACCCCCGGCAACATCAGGCCGTCCAGACCATCGGTCAATGTGGTAACCATCTCCTCAGCCTGATCAATGACGTGCTGGACCTGGCCAAAATTGAAGCCCAGCGGATGGACATTGATCCCAACTATTTTTCCCTGTCCCAGCTCCTTAAATCCGTGGTGGAAATGGTCAATATGCGGGCCATTCAGCGGGGGTTAACCTTTGAGGCCATCCTAGACCCGAACCTGCCCGATGGGGTCATCTCCGATCCCAAACGACTGCGCCAGGTGTTGATTAATCTCCTGGGGAACGCGGTTAAATTTACCGACCAAGGCAAGGTGACCCTATCCGTTAGTGTCCTATCCGCCTCGCCGTCCCCCGACAAGATCCCCAGTCATATTCTGGATATCCCCGGTGTGGATCCCGCCACGGCGAAACGGATTCGATTTGCGGTGCAGGATACGGGCATTGGTATGGACCAAAGTACCCTGGTGAAGGTCTTTATGCCCTTTGAACAGGCGGGCGATGTCAGCCAGCGATCGCAGGGGACCGGCCTGGGGTTGGCCATCAGTCAACAAATCGTTGAGCTATTGGGGAGCCATATCCATGTCACCAGTCGCCCGGGCGACGGCAGTAAATTTTGGTTTGATCTCACCCTGGTGGGCAGTGCCGATGTGTCCTTGGAGCGTGAATCCGAGCGGTGGAGTGATATCCGAGGCTATCAGGAAGAGTCGGTCAAAATTCTCGTCGCGGACCATCGCTTGGAAAACCGCATTATTCTCACGGAACTGCTGGAGCCCATTGGCTTCTTTGTCCAGGAAGCCAGTCAGCTCGAAACGGTGGCGGACCTTGCCCGTGACGAGCCCCCGGACTTAATTATCCTTGACTTGGATTGGCCCAACACCGATGACGTTTACGGGATCCTGACCCAACTTGCCCAAGCCCCCGAGGTGGGGCATATTCCGATGCTGGTGTCCTCTGCCAGTGTGTTTGATCGCGATCGCGCCCAAAGTCTGGCGGCCGGGGCCAGTGACTTCCTGAGTAAGCCGATCCAAGCGGACCAGCTCTACCGTCAAATCAGCCAGCATCTCCAACTGCACTGGGTCTATGACGGGGCCCCCGCCCAAGCCACTGCCCCCTCAACCTCCCCCGTATCGACGGACAGGACAGCGTCCCCAGCACCGGCAGATGGCCCCCTAGTACCTCCCCCGCCCGACGAACTAGAGGCGCTCTTCCGGCTAGCCATGCAGGGGAATATTTCCCAAATCAAGCACTATGCCAATGAAATGGCGGCGGCGGCCCCCCATCTTGCCCCCTTCACCGGTGAAATCAATAAGCTGGCCCAGACCTTCCAGGTGAAAAAAATCCGCGCGTTCATTGAGCAATATCGCCAGGATCAGGATCGCCAGGATCAAGATCGCCAGAATCAGGACCACCCCGAGCAAGATCCGCCCGATCCAGATTTGTCGGATCCAGATCGCCCCAATTTTCCCCCTTCCCCGCCCAACAAGTAGGTGCCATGTATTCCAGAGCCATGTATCCCAGAGCAACTTATTCCAGCCCCGTAAATATGATCTACCGGAGGCGTCAGCCCCCCAATTGCACCCTGTGCATTATTTAACCTAAGACAATCTCAACTTTTACCCTGTCCTGAGGGCGATCGCCCCGGCTAGGATAGAGTAAGGCGGCCCCATAGGGCTTTCTAAATCAGGCGATCGCTCCTAAGCTTTCCCTGGCATCTCGTTCCCTTTTTCCGTCGTCCATTGCTGGGATTTTTACGGCAATGAATTGTATAAACAGACACCTTTTGATGGGTGGGATCTCAACGTCAGGCATCCCGCTCACCTCCTCCGTCCTTAGGGTTGCATCTCCGATTCATCTATAACCCCTGAGTTTTTTGTACAGACGCCGTGACCTATTCCCCTTCTACCCCCAACACCGTTCTGGTGGTTGACGATAACCCGACTAATCTGGAAGTTCTCCATTCAGCCTTGGGAAATAGCGGCTTAGAGGTTTGGGTCGCCACGGATGGTGAGAGTGCGATCGAGCAGGCCACCTATTCCCCGCCGGATTTGATTTTGTTGGACGTGTTGATGCCGCCGGGGATCGATGGGTTTGAGACCTGTCGCCGCCTGAAGAAAACGCCGGCTACCCAGGATATTCCGGTGTTGTTTATGACGGCGCTGTCGGAGCCGGAAAATAAGGTAAAGGGGTTTACGGCGGGGGCATTGGATTACATCACCAAGCCCTTTGACCGGGGGGAAGTGCTGGCGCGGGTGGGGGTACACCTCCAGCTCCGTAATTTGAGTGCGGCCTTGGAAAGCCAAAATCAGGAGCTGAAGGCGTTTAATCAGCGCTTGGAGGAGTGTGTGCTGGAGCGGACTAAGGAGTTACAGGCCGCCTTGGATGAACTCGAGCGATCGCAACTGTTGTTGGTGCAGCAGGAGAAAATGTCGAGTCTGGGGCAGGTGAGTGCAGGGATTGCCCATGAAATTAATAATCCTTTGGGGTTTGTGGTGGGCAACCTTAAATATGCTCGGTGCTATATGGAAGATGTGATGCGCCTGCTGGGACTTTATGAGGAGCATGTGCAGGAGGTTCCGCCGTCGATTCAGGCGTTGGCGGAGGATATTGGGCTGGACTTTATGAAAACGGACTTTCCGATGGTGCTGGAGTCCATGGCGGAGGGGGCCGATCGCATTAAGGAAATTAGTTCGTCAATGCGGATTTTTTCGCGGGCGGATTACGAAAATAAGGTCCTCTTTGATATTCACGAGGGCTTGAAAAGCACGCTGCTCATTTTGAAACATCGCATTTCGGGGAATAGCCATCGACCCCCCATTGAAATTGTCAAAAATTACAATGCCACCCCGGCGGTGTATTGCTTTCCGGGGCAACTGAATCAGGTTTTTATGAATCTGTTGGCCAATGCGGTGGATATGTTTGACGAGCAGGCGGAGAAACGCACGATTGATGAGTTAGTAGTTGCTCCGAATCGCATCACCATTGATACTTCCTTCCGCCCTGATCCCCAAGATGCGGATTTTGATAAGGGGACGGTGATTATTACGATCGCCGATAATGGCTTGGGCATTCCGCCCTCGGCCCTGACGAAGATTTTTGATGCGTCGTTTACGACGAAGGATGTGGGCAAAGGGACCGGGTTAGGGCTGGCGATTTCTCGGCAAATTATAGAGGATAACCATGGGGGCAAGCTGGAGTGTCATTCCACGTTTGGGGTGGGGACTTGGTTTACGATTACGCTGCCGGTGAGATTGCAGGCTGAGACGGACGCACTGGAGGAGGAAGACTCAGACTTCTAGACCCTCTCCCTGTGCGTGCGATGCCTAAACCATGCGATTCCTAGACCATTCGATTCTTAAACCATGCGATCAATGGTGCGATATTGAATGGCTTCGGCGACGTGGGAGGCCTGGAGGGGGGCGGTGCCCTCCAGGTCGGCGATGGTACGGGCCACTTTGAGGATGCGATCGGTGCCGCGGGCCGATAGCCCTAGCCGGCGGATGGCATTTTCTAGGAGCGTGCGGCTGGTGTCGTCGAGGGCGCACCATTGTTGGAGTTGGGCGCTGTCCATGTCGGCATTGCATTGGGTGGATGTGCCCTGGAATCGGGCGATCGCAATTTCTCGGGCGGCTTGGACGCGATCGCGAACGGGGGCTGAGGCTTCGCCCCCCTGTTGTCGGGTAATTTCTTCGGGTTTCAGACGATTTACAACCACCTGTAAATCAATGCGATCCATAAGGGGACCGGAGAGCTTGGCCCAATATTGCTCCCGTTGACGGCGGGTGCAGGTGCAGGGGGTCACCATATCGCCGTAGTAGCCACAGGGACAGGGGTTGGTGCTGGCGACGAGGGTAAAGAGGGCGGGAAACTGAACGGTTTGACGGGTCCGGGAAATGGTGACAAACCCTTCTTCTAGGGGCTGGCGCAAAAATTCCAGCACATCCCGCCGAAATTCTGTCAGCTCATCCAAAAATAAAACCCCCCGATGGGCCAAGGAAATTTCGCCGGGTTTGGGATAGCTGCCGCCCCCCACCAGGGACGGACCGGATGCGGAATGGTGGGGGCTACGGAAGGGGCGTTGGGCCACCAGGGTGCCGCGATCGCGCAATAGTCCTGCAACGGAATGGACCCGGGTCACTTCCAGGGCCTCTGCAAAACTCAGGGGGGGCAAAATCCCCGGCAATCGCCGCGCCAGCATAGTTTTCCCGCTGCCGGGGGGACCGACAAAAATCAAATTATGGCCCCCCGCCGCTGCAATTTCCAACGCCCGCCGCCCCAGGGCTTGACCCTTAACATCTTTCAAATCCAGGGCATGGTCGTCCCCCTGCCGTAGCTGCGCCGCACAATCCACCGTCAGCGGCGTGGCCGATCGCCCCCCATTCAAAAATTCCACTACCTGGGACAGGTGCTCAAACCCATAGACCGTCAGCCCGTCCACCACGGCCGCTTCCTGGGCATTATCCTGGGGCACCACCATATGGGTAATCCCTAGCTCCGCCGCTGCCGCCGCGATCGCCAAGACCCCCGCCACCGGTCGTAGGCTGCCATCAAGGGATAATTCCCCGAAAAATAAATAGTGATCCAGCGGTTCGCTGTCCAATTGTTCGGAGGCGGCCAGGACCCCAATGGCGATCGGTAAATCAAAGCTTGGCCCCTCCTTACGCAGATCCGCCGGTGTAAGATTCACAATTACTTTGCGGACAGGAAAGGCAAACCCAGCATTTTTGATCGCCGCCTTCACCCGTTCCCGCGATTCCTGCACCGCCGCATCGGGCAACCCCACCACCGCCATCGAGGGTAATCCCCCGGAAATATCCACCTCCGTCCCGACTTTGATGGGATCAATGCCCACTAGGGCAGCACTCCAAACCCGAGCTAGCACTGATCGCGCCCTCCTGAGGATGCAAAGAATAGCGTCTGTGACACTGCCTTAGATCTGACATAAGTTACACGGAATTGGCAATAGGGGAGCTTGGCGATCGCCCTTGCCTGCAAAAAGCGAACGCCAAAGTAGATATACCTTGGCGTTCCAATCGTCGAACAAAAATTGTCGGGCAAAAACCTAATTTTCGGGGCGATTTGCCGGATCGACTCTGCGCCCTAGGTCAAATAACTTTCCCTAAGGACCGTGGCAGTGTCCCCGTCCCTGTGAGTGGCTCGCCTACAGGTTGCCGCCCCGAAATGCGAGGATGAAAACCACCACCGGACCCGCCACCACAATCAGCCCCAACGAGGCCAATTGCAACACCACTGTCCAGTTAATGCCAGTCACGATATTCAAAGCTGCATCCATGGCTCTCCGTTCCTCCCAAGCAAGGTTAAATCTAATGTTTATGAACGCCTAGGGGGGAATTTTACCCTGCCTATGGGTTCAATAAGACAATTGATCCTAAAATGACCTCGACTATCTTATGATGGCGGCTTCCGTTTTCTCAGGGTTTGCTGAGATCAGTAACAATTCAACAAACCCTTAGGATTGCTTGCTCGACTGCCTGAAGGGTGTTTCCGGTGGCGATCGCCCCGATTCGTGCCTCCAGTGCATTCAGCGAATTTTTGAATTTTGTCCGTTCCTGCGAAAAACTATGGCCCAGTGGAAATGTATTGAGCGATGTGGTGCCTGTTGCTATCTAGAGCCGCGGGAACGTCCGGATTTAGAAGACTATCTGCCGCCGGAAGATTTGCAACGCTACCTGAGTATGGTGGGGGCTGACGGGTGGTGCGTGAATTATGACAAGATTAATCGCCGCTGCACTATCTATAGCGATCGCCCGTGGTTTTGCCGAGTCGAAGCCAAGACCTTTGAGGCGATGTTTGATGTGCCCGAGTCGGAGCTGAATGAGTTTGCCATTGACTGTTGTGATGAGCAAATCAGCAGTGTCTATGGCGATCGCAGTTTAGAGATGCATCGCTATCGGCAGGAAGTGGGACTGAATTTAGACCTGCCCTGAGTTGCTTCGTCGGGAGTTTGGGATTGAAATTTTGGGATTGAAATTTTGGAATCAAACCGTTGGAGTTTTGGAATTAGATCGTAGTGAGCCCGAGGGTTGAGAAATCCGGGACGGTTAAGCTAAGTTAATGTAACCCTGAGGCTTACTGCGGAACTCCATTAAAGCGGGAAGATCGCCCGTTGATGGACCCTCCCCATAAGCACTTGCCCCCATCGTTAGCCTGCGCATCTATCCATGACATATCTCACCTCTCCCATCACCATGAAGTCCCTGCCAGACTGGAGCGAAACTGCGATCGCTGACACGTCCTTGCCGGCCCCCCTCAAGGAACAAGCGGAATGGAATGGAGAGGTCTATCAGCTATTGATTGAGTTAAGTGGTTTCAGCCTGAGCGAATATTCAGAGCAGGTTAATAATCTCGACAAAATTGCTGTGTTCGCCCAGCGGGCTTTGCTGTTGGCCCAAAAGGCTCAGCCCCTGACCCAATCCCTAAAAGATCAGTAACAAAAAGATTAGTCACAAAATTAGTCACAAAAACTGACCAAAAAGGTCAACAATAAGGTCGATAACAGGGCTGTCACGTCATTACGCTGTGGGAGGGTGGAGAGCATGACTCATCCATCCGCCGCTGATCCTGCTGATTTTGGTCCGATTTATGGATACTTTTTCCGCCATCAAAAGCCGCCGCGCCGTCAAGCATTACGACCCGGAGCATCGCATGACTCCGGAGGAGATTGACCAGCTTCTGTCCCTGGCAATTCTGTCCCCGACAGCATTTAACATTCAAAACTGGCGCTTTGTAGTGGTGTCAGATCCGGAGCTACGCCAGCAAATTCGTCAGGTTTCTTGGGATCAAGCCCAGGTAACTGAAGCCTCATTGCTGCTGATCCTGTGCGCCGATCTCAATTCCTGGAAGAACGAACCGGAGCGTTACTGGAAAAATGCACCCCAGCCGGTGCAGGATATTTTGGTGCCGGCGATCGGGAACTATTATGTGGATAAGCCTCGGGTCCAGCGGGATGAGGCCATGCGTAGCTGTGGGTTTGCGGCCCAAACCATTATGTTGGCGGCGAAGGCGATGGGCTACGATTCTTGCCCCATGGACGGCTTTGATTTTGATGCGGTGGGCAAGCTGATTAATCTACCCGATGATCATGTGGTTTCTATGTTTGTGGTGGTAGGCAAGCCGGTGAAGCCAGCTTGGGATCGTCCGGGGCAACTCCCCCTCAGCGATGTTGTGATTCATGATCGCTTCTAGGTCGCCTGCTCGCTGATTCGAGAAACAAACGGGCGATCGCAATGGGGATTAGGGGATTGGGTTGCGATTCAAAATTCCCTGAGCGATCGCCTGATTATGCTATATGCCACCCATGCTCCATCTTGCGCTAACCACCGGTTTGAAGTCTTGGGAATATCTGCCGGCGATCGTCCTGTCCTTGGTGATGGGCAGCGCTGTCGGCAGTTTTTTAAATGTGGTGGTGTATCGGCTGCCGGCGGGCTTGTCCTTGCTCCATCCCCCCTCCCACTGTCCCAAATGTCTCCATCGCCTCGGTCCCACGGACAATGTGCCGGTGCTGGGTTGGCTATGGTTGCGGGGAAAATGTCGCTATTGTGGCACCAAAATTTCTCCCCGCTATCCCCTGGTGGAAGCCGCGACGGCGTTGTTATTCCTGCTGGTGACATGGCAATTTGGTCTTACGCTACAGACCTTGGCGTACTGGTTTTTAGTGGCCTTACTGGTGGCGCTAGCCCTGATTGATCGGGATACGCTAACCCTGCCCAATCGCTTGACGGAGCCGGGGGTGGTGATGGGCTTGGTCGCCCAGGCGGGATTGGGATATTGGGCGGAGAATTCCCTCGCGGGCGCAGGGGCAGGGTTGTTGAGCGGACTACTCGCCATGGCGCTAGGGATATGGCTATTTCAGGCGATTTCCTTTGGGGGGGCGATCGCCTTGGGTCGGCCGGCGATGGGGGCCGGCGATGCCAAATTGGCCGCCATGATTGGGGCCTGGCTGGGGTGGAAATTGTTGTTGATTACTAGTTTTCTCGCCTGCGTTTATGGCGCATTTGTGGGGGGCGGGGCGATCGCGGTGGGATTGCTGAAGCGAGGGGAACCCATGCCCTTTGGTCCCTTTTTGGCGTTGGGAGCGTTGACTGCCCTGCTGTGGGGCAATGACCTGTGGGATATTTATTGGCGCTTTTTCACAGGGGCTTAAGGGTGGGCTGGGTCACTGAGCGATCGCTCCCAGGCACCCCTTGGACGCAAAAATTGCACTAAAATCGCGACAATCAGCCAACCTGAAGGACGTTAGGACATCAAGGGAGAGGATCATCATGGCAGCGGCGACTCAACTGCGTGACTTATTGGCAACGGTTTCCCTTTCTGCGACGGTGCCCGACCACCCTGCCCTCGATTCCCCCGTCAAAGGTTTAAGTACGAACACCAAAACCTGTCAGCCGGGGGAGGTGTTTATTGGAATGCCTGGCACCCAAGTCGACGGCGGTGAATTTTGGCGGGCAGCCCTAGAGGCAGGGGCGATCGCGGCCATCATCTCCCCCCAAGCCGCCCAAAACGCTGCCCCAACGGACGAAGAAAATCCCTGCCTGATCATTGCGGAGGATGTGACCGGCACCTGTGCCACCCTAGCGGCCAATTTCTACGGCAATCCCACCGAAACCTTGCAACTGGTGGGCATCACCGGAACCAATGGCAAGACCACGACTTCTCAGCTCGTTGAATATTTTCTGACCGCCGCCGGGCGATCGCCGGCTCTGTTTGGCACGTTGGTGAACCGTTGGCCGGGCTATGAAGAAACGGCGGTAAATACGACCCCCTTTGCGGTGGAACTACAGGGACGGCTAGCGACGGCGCGGGATGCGGGGGCAGATTCGGCGGTGATGGAGGTCAGCTCCCACGGGCTACACCAGCGGCGGGTGGCGGAATGTCAATTCCAGGCGGCAGTGTTCACCAACCTGACCCAGGATCATTTGGACTACCACGGCACCATGGAGAATTATTTTGCCGCCAAAGCGCTTTTATTTGGGGCGCCGTACCTGGCTGAAACCGGTCGCGCCGTGATCAATATTGACAATGACTATGGGCAACGGTTGGCGGACCAAGTGCCCAGCGATTGCCGGTGGACCTACAGCGTGGCTAATACCAACGCCGATTTTTATTTAACGGATTTGGATTATCAATTAAACGGCGTCACCGGCCAGCTCCACGCCCCGGATGGGCAGATTGTGCCGTTTACATCGCCCCTGGTCGGTCAATTTAATTTGGAAAATGTGTTGGCCGCGATCGCCGCGAGCCTACACCTGGGGCTAGATCTGGTAACCCTTGTCAATGCCCTACCCCAATTCCCCGGCGTACCCGGTCGCATGCAGCGGGTCACCGTCGAGGCAGCGAAAAAGCAGGACATCAGCGTCATTGTGGACTATGCCCATACCCCCGACAGTTTGGATAATGCCTTGCGAGCGGCGCGGCCGTTTGTGTCGGGGCGGCTGATCTGTGTCTTTGGCTGCGGCGGCGATCGCGATCGCACCAAACGTCCCCTGATGGGCAATATTGCGGCGACCCAATCGGACTGGGCGGTGGTCACATCGGACAATCCCCGCACGGAAGATCCCCAGCAAATTTTGAACGATGTGGCGGAAGGGATTGAGGCAAGCACGAACTCGGTCGTGATTGGCGATCGCGCTGAGGCGATCCGTACCGCCATCACCGAAGCCAAGGCAGGTGATTGTGTTTTAATCGCCGGTAAGGGCCATGAGGATTATCAAATTCTAGGCACCGAAAAAATTCATTTTGATGATCGCGAACAGGCCCGCGATGCCCTACAGTTGCGCCTGGGCTAATTCATTTGCGATAATCACGAGCCCCCTTTACTCGCCCCGCTTGCAAGTCTGATCGCAGGAGACTCCGCCCCGTGCAAATCACATTCCTCGGCACCAGTTCCGGTGTTCCCACGCGATCGCGCAATGTCTCCAGTGTGGCGTTGCGTCTCCCCCAGCGGTCTGATATTTGGCTTTTTGACTGCGGCGAAGGCACCCAACACCAATTCCTACGCAGCGATTTACGCCCCAGCCAAATCACCAAAATCTTCGTGACCCATATGCACGGGGATCACATTTTTGGTCTGATGGGACTATTAGCGAGCTGCGGTCTGGCGGGCGATCCCCAACCCATTCAAATTTATGGGCCACCGGAACTGAAGGACTGATGGGGCTACTGGCAAGCTGCGGATTAGCGGGAGATCCCCAACCGATTCAAATTTATGGACCGCCGGGATTAAAGGACTATCTCAAAGCCAGCCAACGCTATTCCAAAACCCGCTTTGCATTCCCCATCGAAATTTTCACCGTGCAGCCGGGGAAAATTTTTGAAGACAAAGAATTTAAAGTGTTTTGTCTGCCCCTAAAACATCGGGTTCCTGCCTTTGGCTACCGGGTCGAAGAAAAGGATCGTCCCGGTCGCTTTGACATTGAAAAAGCCAAGGCAATGGACATTCCGCCGGGATCGGTTTATGCGGATTTAAAAAAGGGAAAGACTGTCACCTTAGAAGACGGGCGAGTCATCAAGGGCAAAGAATTTTGTTCAGAGCCGGAGGTCGGACGAAAGCTTGTCTATTGCACCGACACTGTCTTTTGCGAAAACGCGATCGAGCTATCCCACGACGCCGATGTGCTTATCCATGAATCCACCTTTGCCCATCAAGATGCGGAAATGGCCTTTGAGCGGATGCATTCCACTTCAACAATGGCAGCCCAAGTTGCCCTGGGCGCCCAGGTGAAGCATCTGATTTTGACCCATTTCAGTCCTCGCTATACGCCGGGAAATGCAGTAAGTTTCAAGGATTTATTGAAGGAAGCCCAGACGATTTTTCCCAATACCTCCATGGCAAAGGATTTTCTGATTCACGATATTCCTCGCCGTCGGTAAGTGACTGGTTAAACTCTGTTAGAGCAAGTAGAGCAAACTACTAAAGGTCCATTCACGCTTCCCGACAACTCATGCTTCCCGGCAACACCATATTGCCAAAATGTTTAAAATACTTGCACCGGTGGAGCCTCGGATGAATCTGGGCGGCGCACCCATCCGTTCAATGAAAATCGACTGTCTTCAAATCGTTGAGATGGGCAAGATATGGGCAAGACTTCGTGTTTAATGCGGCTATCAAAGAAGATGATAGAGTTATTTCTTGGCGTAAAGTCTACAAATGAATCAGAGGGATCCGAGGAAAAATTCCCTAGATCCGTTTCATAAATGCGTAGCTCCCCACCGGAATAGGGTTTGGGTTCTTGATGGAAATAGTAAACAAACGTGAGGACCCGAGTCTCTACATTGGGCTCGCCGGAGTCATTATGAATTTTGTAAAAGCACCCGTCCCCGTGGGCAGTCATATTGATTTCAATGTTGACAGGAATGTCTTCAATGCCTGTAACTATCTGGGGTAGGACAGCGACGATACGCTCTACCAGCTGCTTGGAGAGTTCCAGGAAATGGTCGAAACTTAAAGAGTAAGACTTACGCGCCTCTTGCCGTTCCGGAGTCGTGGTTAGCGAGGGGATGAAATTGTGATGATTCTCTAGCGCTATGGATAGGGCTCTTTGGTTGTCCTCAAGGGGTAAGAAGTCATGAAAGACGAAGTAATGCGGTGACAGAATTTTGCCGCTACGGGTGGCATGCGGAGCTGCATGGGCTGGCGTATCATTGCACTCTGCTGACCCTGGTATAGAGGGGGGGGCTACTCTTGGCGCTGGGGCAGCATTGAATGGATTAGGGGGGTGTTCTAGGGGGGGGAGAGCTTGGGATGTGGGCGCAGTCCGTTGTTTCTCCACAAGGTCCAGAACTTGCAGGGCTGTCTTTTTGCGATCGCCAATAGGGATAGTCTCGTCCCCTAAAACGCGCTGTAGCGCCGTGATTGACTGTTGTGTCAACACCGATAGGGAATCTGTTGAAGATAAAGTTGCGCCAGATTGATCGTTCGTCATTGGAGCAAGAACCAGTTCTTGGGGCTAGAACAATTGAAAGGAATAACTATCAGAAAGAATCACTAAAGCAATAACGCGTTTATATCGCTTATCTCTCTCCCCCCTAGAGCTTGCCGCTGTCCCAATTGACATAGGGCAAATGGGTTGCCGTTTCGCGAATCGTATCGAGCTGGGCGACCAATTGACCGCAACTGTCCCATTTTCCGCTGAGGAAGGCTTGACGGGCCCCTTCGTTGAGGGTGATGGGACTGGTGGTGCTGCCATAGGTGACAGTGAGGCTCTCCAGGTCGATCGCGATCGCCCCCCCGGGATTGGCTTCCGCAAAGCCTTGAACCGCTTTGACGACGGCTTGGTCGGCGGTGACGCAGGGAACACCGATCGCAATGCAATTATTGAAGAAAATCTCGGCGAAACTCTCCCCCAAAATTCCCTTGATTCCCCAGCGGGCGATCGCTTGGGGGGCATGTTCCCGACTGGAGCCACAGCCAAAATTACGATTTACCACCAAAATTCCTGCGGACTGGTGCTGCCCCAGGTCAAAGGGATGATCCCCATTCAACTGGGCGCGATCGTCGGCAAACACATGCTCCCCCAAGCCATTGAAGGTGACGCAGCGTAGGAACCGAGCCGGAATAATGCGATCGGTATCAATGTCATCGCCACGAAGGGGAACGCCGGATCCGGCAAGGGTGGAAAGTTGGCTCATGGGGACTGGATGGGCTGTGTCAGAAGAAGATTGGAAGAAGAACAGGCGTGAAAGAAAACAGGAGTAACGGAGAATAACGGAGACTTGAGTGCCCCCTATCCCATACCCGCCGCAGCCAACCGTTCAATGTGAACCGACTATCCTCAAATGCGTGGGTGGCGCAAGCGACCGGCAATACTTCATGTTTCACCCGACTATCGAACAACACAATGGAATTGTTCTCGGGGATCACATCTTCAAATAATTCTGAGGGCTCCGTCGCCGGACCGTGGATATCCGTTTCATAAATGCGGAGTGCGCCGCCAGAATAGGCTTTTGGTTCCTGGTGGAAATAGTACACGTAGGTTAGAACCCGATTCGCGGTATCGGTGCTGCCGGAAGAATCATTATGGATTTTGTAAAAGCACCCGTCCCCGTGGGCGGTCATTTGCATCTCCACCTGGGAGACCAAAAAGGAGTCCATCCCCAGCTCCTTTACGATGGACGGTATCTGCTTCAGAATACGTTTCCGCAGCAGATGATAAAGCTCGGTGTAGTAGGTGGCGTATAGAACGCTGGACTGGCGATAGTTATCGGCGTTGGTGGTGGTGTTGGATTCTACAAAATTGTCGTAATTGTCTAGGGCGATCGCCAGGGCCTGTTGATTCTCCTCAGGGGAGAGAAAATTATCAATTTTGGCGTAGCGGGGAGCAATAATCTCGCTATGGATGTCCCAGGTCAAAGATTTGCTGACCACGGCCGCTTCCGCCGCGCCATTCCCCGCTCCGGCCGCCCCCACCAAGCTGTTATCGAGACCACCGACATCAAAATTGTCTGTCTCGCCGGTCTTGTCTGCATCCGATGGGGATGGCTCATTTTGGATCCCATTGACCGGGCGATCGCCCACTAGGGTTAGCAGTTGGCGATTGAGACCGAGGGACTCCCCCCCCATGCCGGGCGATCGCCCGTCCCCTTGGGCCAACGCCAACACCCGCAAAGCGACCTCTGCCCGGTCCAGGGGAGACAGTTGGCCGTCTTGCAGCAGATTACGCAACACCTCCAGGGATTGATCAACCAAAGCACGAAACATCTGATCCTGCGAACTCCGGGCGGGATCAGCCATGGAAGGGGTATGGGATGAAGCGTTGACCATGGAAAATGAACTTGCAACAACGGCGGGTCACAGGAGAAGCATTGTTGGGCGCAGCCCCCAACGCTTGTCAACTCACCTCCCTGCCAGAATAGCCCAACTCATTTGTTATTTATTGGCTATTCATGGGCTATTCATTTGCCGTTTTAAGGGGCGTCAGAGTGTTAATTTGTCGGATGTCCCATCGGGCGGGCTATTGATGATAACACTATGGGAGCAATACCGGTCAATCTCGGTCGATTCCAGCGGTCAATGCCGGTCTAGAGCCCTTGGCAGGTGTCGTCCCGTTCCGCTCGGAAGCCCCCCAGTAAGGTATCGACAAATACACAGCCGAAATAGTCTAGATTTTCGCGATCGCGAATCGCAAAACTAATGCGCCCGCCCACATTGGCGGAATTGCCCGCATATTGGGTGCCGTCCTGGCGGGTGGCAACCCAACCCCGGCTATTAAATTGAACGCCGTAGGGGCCACCACCGGTAAAGGTAGAGTTGCCAGTGGAAATTTGCACCAGGGCCCTGGCTTCGCCCAACAGGGGCCGCCAAAGGGCATTTGCGCATCCCCCATTTCCGGCCCGATGGACAGAGTATTCGACGTTATCCCCCGTATCCCGGAAGCACACTTCCCAAATACTTTTTTGCTGGCGAGCGTCGGATTGACCTTCCCGGAGGGCCCGCAATGCTGCATCCTGGGCGGCTCCCACCCGTTGATTATTGGCAAAATTGGACCAGCTCGGGGCTGCCAAGGCTGCCAGGATGCCGATCATGACCATGACCACCAGCAGCTCCAGCAGGCTGAAGCCGGCGATCGCCCTCCTAAGGCGAGGGGGGGCGGCGGCACGGCGGCGCAGGGTCCACTGTAGCCAGCGAGCTTGAATTAGGGAGAGACGGTTGGGGGAATTCATCATGCCAAGGGAGGCGTAAACGCTAGAACAAAGGACGGAGATGGAAGGGAGCAAAACAATGGGCTAATCCAGGGTGGTCTGAGCGAGGGGATTACCAGCGATCGCCCTCCCGATCCCCGTGACTCCATCCCCCTCATCTGCGTTCCCCACGCTGGACTATGGCGTTTCCGCTCCTCCACTCGGGGAATCCTCAGCGCGAACGTAGTAGAGAAACACCTCATCGCCTACGGGACGAGCCGATTTAAGCCGGAGGCGCGGTGCCTGGCTGGCAGGGAATCCTTGGGAGCCATCCACCGGGGTTGGGGCATTTTCGCCGCCAATGAGCAGGGGGCAAAGGGTTACATGCCACTCGTCGATGGCATTGATCGCCAACAGAGCCGCAACTAGGGTCCCTCCCCCCAGAATCGCCAAATGGGCAATGCCTTCCGCTTTTAGTTTACCCAAGGCCTTAGACCAATCGATCAGTGGCCTAACTGGCGCGATCGCCGTCGACGGGTCGGCGATGGTGGGCATAATCAAAATCCGATCAAATCCGGGCTGATTGCCCCACCGTTCCGCCCCCTGGGGAGTTGTCAATAGCCAGCGGGGGCAGTCTTGCTGGAAAAATCCTAAATCCGGCGCGATCGCCCCCGAAGCGGAGGCAATAATTTGAGCGGGTTGGGGGGACTGTCCCCGGTCTTCTCGCGCCTGAATCAAGGCCGAATCATAGACCCCCATGGCAGAGCCCTCTGATCGCAAGGTTCCTGCCCCCATCAACACCGCATCGACCCGGGCAACCTGTTCCTCCAAATATCGTCGATCTGCCTTACTTCCCAACCGTGCCCGCGATCGCTGATCATCTCCAATTTTTCCATCGGCGCTGATGGCAAAAACAACGCTCGTTAAGGGGCGATGGGAGGGCGGCATCGGGGGAGAGGGCGGCGAGGACGACGAAGCATCAGAGGACGGGGACAGAGATGACATAAAACATCCCAGACTGGCGATCGCCTGGGTCGTAATGGTGGGTAGACATTGCGGGCGACGGGTGCCCCTCCGGATGGGCGTCCCCCAATTATCAGTATGGCTTTATCCCGCTGGAGGCGGCCTTGGGAACAGTCTTGTCTTGGATTTTCCCCGCCGAACACCAGAACACCATCGAACAGAGCACCGTCGAACATAGATAGACGAGAGATACGCCCCCGTTGCAATCTGGCAATAATCTCCCGTTCTCTGCCCTCTCCCGTGGGCGTTTAATGCAACACTGGGATCTGTCATTGATCGCACACTTCCCCAGAGCTGCGCACCCCCAGAAGGCTGCCAATGGCAGTTTTATCAAGGGTGGCGACGCTTTACAAACTCCCGCTATGAATTATCTAGTTGCTGTATTTCGTGACCGCATCACTGCAGAGGAAGCCTATACCCGTTTGGAAAAGGCAGACTTTCCCCTGGAGCAGGTTGCTATTTTAGGGCAAGGTTACAAAACTGCCGATGAGTTTGGCCTGATCGATCCCAAATCCCAAGCCATCAAGCAGGCAAAATTTATGGCCGTTTGGCTCGTGCCGTTTGGATTTGCTGCGGGGTTTGTCTTCAGCATCATTTCCGAGCTACAAACCTTTACTCCCTGGTTAGGCCCCATTGGCAACCACTTAGCCGGCGGCGTTTTGGGGGCGATCGCGGCAGGAATGGGCAGTATTGTCGCGGGGGGGAGTGTCGGTCTCACCGTGGGGGGGGGCGATGCATTGCCCTACCGTAACCGTCTGGCAGCAGGACAATACTTGGTGGTGATGCGGGACTTCAATGGCGTGCAAACCCGCCGTGCCAGCGATATTCTGCGGGCCCTGGATCCGGAAGGGGTTCAAGCCTATGTCGATCCCACCGCCGTCGCCTAGGCCAGACTCTAGACTGGACCGAAGGGCGCTTGATCATGTCCCAGGGCAATTAATCCTGGGAGATTAATCCTACAAGGCATTAATCCTAGGGCATCAGGGCAGCCGCTTCGGGACCTGATGATTTTCGCTCCGCCCGATTGAACCACCGCCACCCCCAGCGATCGCCCCATTTCGCCTTCAATCCTTCAAACCATCGGGAATACTTTGTTTTCAAGTTCACCCACTGGGGGTGGACCGTCTGTGAGGGCAACGTGTGGCCGCTGGCAACCCCCAATGGTTCGGGGATCTCCTGGAGTCCCCGGTCTGGTGTCTGGGGCCGTTCTATCCTCGGCAGGGAACAGGGGGAGGTTAGGGATGACCGATGGGCAGGGGGAGCCTGACTGAGATGAACAAAAATTCGTTGGGACAGGGAAACCGCTACCGGTGATACCTTCAGGAATTGGGCGATCGCCAGACGCCAGGTGACCACCCCCTGGTTCGGCATCGACCCGGGGGTCAACGCAAAGGGGGCACTCAAGTTAGGGATGCCCCCAGGGACGGTGGTTGTGGGAACTTCCGTGACTTGGAGGGCGATCGAAGGGACAAGCGAGTGGGGGGAGAGGGCGGGCTGAGGGGTTGATAATTGATAGGACTCATCCTCAGTGGGCCCCAAACTCAACCGATGATAATGCTCCAAATCTGAGCGGACGACTTGCCAATAGCACCGGGCAAATAGGCGAAAATCAAACTCACACTGCCGCAATACCAGCTCAATACGCTCATAACGATGGAGGCACCACGCCCGCAGCCGGACCCAGGACGGATGCAAATCTGGGCACAGCAATAGGCCGTGGGCACGGCGGCGCAATTGCAGCAGATATTCCTCCATCCAAAACTCCATCATCCGTCGATAATTTTCCGTCCCGATACAGCTACCGTCCAAAATGGACTCGCGGGAGACCCCGAAAGCGGTCAGGGTTTCCGCTGGAAAATAACAAATTCCCCGCTGGGCATCCTCGTAAATGTCCCGCAAGTTGTTATAAAACTGGTCCACAATGCCGAAGTAACGGGCACATTCCCAATGGTGGGGCTCCAGAAACGGCAGAATCTGGAAGAAGGATCCCGCTAGCCCATCCAGCATGGCCTCATAGTCATCCAGGGTTTGGATGTGTACGTGATGGCAGTGATACCGGTCGATCGCCGCTAAGTAGCGGTCCCAGGAACAAATCGAGAGGTGATCCACTGCGGTTTGGGTTGGGTGGAACCATTCCTGGGCGATCGCTTCTAGGATTTCATCTAGGGGGGCTTCCAAAGGCGTATCCCAGGACGCATCTATTGTCGCTGTCGAGCCGCTGGACTGTTGTAGCTGTTGCCAGGCATTGCAGAACCGGACAAATCCCTGCGAAGATGCCTCCCCTGCCGGTGTGGCACCGGCATTCCCTGCCATGGCCAACAGGGGCCCCTGCTCCTTCTCCGCCAGCCGATCAACCAGACGAATCCAACGGATACGCTTCACCCATTGCCGCCGCTCCGCCTTGGGCAACTCCATCACCCAGGCGGCGTTGTCCTCATCTTTCAAAGAGTCATCCCGGACCGCTGCATAGTGTGACGATCCAACTAAGCTTGCTAGCAATAAGTGATTCATGGTGCACCCATAACCCAATCCCGCAGAACAGCGCCGCGGCCTTGGGCTGCGATCGCTACCGCTGAATCTCAGTAGACTAAGGGCAATGCTATCGTCTTCTACCCGGCTCAAACTGCAATCAAGACCACATCCCGTATGGGGGGGGAACTTTTGGAAAGTGGCTGAGTCGGTTTTGCGTAGATCTACGCTAGGCAATTACCCTTACCGATGTTGCATATTCTAGCTATAAACGGCGGTTAGACCGTTGGGGGTGTCTCCCTGCAGGGAATCCCTACCCAGCGCGGCACAGTGTTTTTTTTGACACGATTGTTCGATTACGTTAAGGGGGTACCCCCCTCTGCGGGGCACCTCTGCGGAGGGTTTAGACAGCCTGTCTCATGCTTCAAAACCGGGACGGGCTCCTCAGTTCTCTATTTCATCTCGATTGAGGGCACAGACGCTCCTGGGGGGACACTGATCCCTAACGGATGGCATTGAGCATCGGAGATAGTCCCGGAATGTGAAAAAGAATACGCTGATTTTTCCTTGGATCCGCGTAACAATTGATCAGAATTATCTCAGGATTTACCGATCAAGCCTGGATCAAACCGGTTAGGGCTTGTCGCTTGATAGTGTGTTGTAGGGCGGATTTTATGGGGATCCTCTACAGGAATTCGCTTAATTTTTGGGTCCGTACTTCCTCGGAGATCGGATTTCGCCCCGCCTGGAGGGCTCGGAGCCATCCTTCCCATTCCGCCTGTTGTCCCTCGAGGACGCGGATAAAGATGGCATCGGGAGGGGTGTCGGGATCCACGGCGGCTAATTCTTGGGCCACGAGGGCTTGGGCCGTTTCAATGTCTTGGATGGCCCCAAAGAAATCACCACTCAAGATGCGGGCGATCGCCCGAGCATCGAAATGGCGCCAGTTATCCCGTTCCGTCGCACTGATGGAGTCATCGCAAGCCTGCAAAATTTGGGCGTTCACGGTGCCATACAAAGGACTGAAGCGACACAGCACATGCCAAGCGCGAGGCGGAAAGGCGAAATGGGGCGCTGTTCTTTCTGCCTGATTGTAGTTGGCAATGGCAGCGCGGATTTCCCCGGCGCGGACTTGGTTCTCCCCCCGGCTAATGAGGCTTTCGAAGGCCGCCTGGCGGTATTCACGGCGGCGGGTTCGGAAGTGGAAACGGGATCGATCTGTGAGTTGTTCCTGGGATTCCTCCAGCAGGTCGACCGCGGTGTCAAAATCGCCGGTTCTAGCGACCGCTCGGGCACGGTTTTCTAAATACTGACCATATTGCTCCTTGCCGTATTCTGTTTCTCCCCAAGCCATGGTGCGGCAGGCGGTGACGGCTCCCTGGCTAACGGAGTCGGCGGGTAAGAGAAAGCTGGGATGATTTTTGAGGCGATCGCAAATGGTGGTTAGCCAATCATGCCAATCGGTCGGCCAGGCCCAGATTTGAGCATCCAGACCACCGCTGACCAACTGGTATCCGTTGGGGGTAAACGCAATGGTTCGCACCCGTCCCCGGTGACCGCCGAGTTTGCCCAGGGGGCGACCGGTGGGGGTCCACAGGCCGACCTGACCGTCACCGCCCGCAGTGGCCAGCATGGAGGTGGCTGGGTTAAAGGCGATCGCCCAGACGGCTCCCCGGTGGACATGGACGGGGGGACGCCGGGCTCGGGCCGTACGGGTGCTGTACCACTGCAGTAGCCCTCGGGAATTGCCAATGACAATGGTGTCGCCGTCGGGGGTGAACTGCACCGATAGCAGTTCGTCCCCCTGGACCTTGGTTTCAATCTGGTGGAGCAGCCGTCCCCCTCGGCTCCACAGCAGGGCAAATCCATCGTCCGCCACGCTGACAAATTTGGAACTGTCGGGGGAAATGGCGATCGCATTAACCAGGGCGCGATGGCCCGTTAGGGGGAGTCCCAACGGCCGTCCCTGGCCGTCCCATATCCGCACCGTTTGATCGCTGCTGCTGGTGACCATCCATTCCCCGTTGGGAGCAATGGCAATGCCGGTGACGTTTTGACCGTGGCCGCTGCCGATGCCAGCCCCTGAGATAAGTTGCCCCGTTTCATGCCAGGTGCGCAGATGGCGATCGCTCTCCAGAATGTAATCGCCCCCCCCGCTAACAATTTGATTGGTGCCAGGGGCGATCGCCACCGCATTGACCCGTTGGGTGTGGTCTGCCAAGGGCTCCCCTAATTGCTCCCCGTCCAAACTCCACCGATGGAGCAGCCCATCGGCCCCCGCCGTCACCACCAGGGTTTTATTGTCTTGATATTTCTGGAATTTCGTCAGCTCCGCTTGCAGGGGGTTGCCATAGACCAAGGGATTCAACTCGGGTGGCGAGGGCAATGGTAAGCGTCGACGCCTAAATCGCGAGGGGTTGGCTCCGGGAGGATCACCCTCGGAATCATCTTTGCGATCGCCTTCGGAATCCCCCTCGGCATTCTGGGTCAGCACAGGAGAGGGGGGCGGTGAATCGCTAGGGGGGGGCGGTGGCGCAAGCCGCCCCATTTGTCGCCCGAACATTGTCCCTAACGCCTCATCAACCGTGGCCAGCGATAAATTTTGAAGGACATTTCCCCAGGCGTAGGCGGTGTGATCGGGGGGAGGCTGAATCGCAATGGATAGGGTTTCTGGCGCTAGATTCATCTGGCCTGGGCAAGACCCTGGTTCCCCCTTGTTCGCCTCAGCAGGGGCTGGATAGGTGCTCCACTCCTGGCCGAGGGGCGGTGTATCCATATCCCAGACATTCAGCGCACCGTCCCGACCACCGCTCATCAGCAAATTGCCCCCGCGGCTGAATACCGTATCGAGGACTGCTCCCTCATGGCTGTAGCGAGGCGGAAGGGTTTTTCGTTCGCGCAAATCCCACACTTGGATCGTGCCTTCACCGCTGCCGCTGGTTAGGAAACGCCCTTGGGCGTCAAAGCGGAGGGACGTGACCGGGGAATAGTGGAGCTGGAGCGTCGCTTCCGCCTTACCGGTTTTGTGCTTCCACAGGGTCACGGTCCCGTTGTAGCTGCCGCCGGCCAGATAGCATCCGCTGGGGCTGAAGGCGAGCGATCGAATACCAGACCCATCGGCGATATTCGGCAGCACAACCCGCTGGTTATCCGTGAGGGACCAAACGACGACGGGGGATTTTTCGCTCGCGGCGGCGAAGTAGTCTTCTCCATTCTTCCCCTGGAAAAAGTCCATGGCGCTTGCGGCTACAGGGGCGTCGGTGAGGGTACGGACCCGCTGGACAGTCTCTAAATCCCAAATTTCAATGGTTTCGGATTGGGTGCTGATGGCGCCATAGCGGCCATCGGGGCTGATGGCTAGGGAGACGGGGAGGGTCGTAAAGGGAATGGGCTGACGGGTCAGGCTTTCCCCTTTGCGGGTCCACAGGCGAAGCCCGTCGAGCCCCAGGCTAGCCAGACGATTGCGCTTGCCGTAGAAGGCTAGCTCTATGACCTGTGAATCGTGGGCATGGATGGGCCAATTGAGGGCGCGGCCATGATTATTCCACACTCGGATCGAGCCGTCCGGTAGGCCGGTGGCGGCCAAATCGCCGTAGGCGCTGAAGGCGAAGCTGGAGACGAGGGAGTGGCCCGTCAGTTCTGAGCGGCGCAGTTCCAGGGGGGCTTGGGCTGCATAGAGCAGACTACGCTGGGCGGGAATCTGGCTGCCCTGATCCCAGATAATCCAGGGCGATCGCGCATCATTGAGCACTTCCACTGCCTGGATGACCCCCCGGGCCGTATCCGTTCGTAGGGTCAGCTCCGCATCGGCACTTTTTTGCTGGAGGGCGGTCCGCTGTTGACCGGCCACCATGGCCACCAGCCCGAAGACTAAGCTGCTCACCAGCATGACGCCGCCGGTGGTCATCCAACGGCGCAGGGTGGAGTTGCGCTTGACGCTGGCCTGGGCAAAGGTGGCTTCCTGGCGGTTGAGCCACCGTTCTCCGGCGGCGGCTTTCAGGGATTGGCGCAGGAGGGGCAAGCGAGGATTTTTAGACCATAGGAACCGTTTGGAGTATTGATTTTGCTTCCATTCCCGGAGGGCGGGCAACAGCAAACGCTGGAGCAGGGTTTGTTCCCGGTTCTCCTGTTGCCAGGTGCGTAGCCGTTGCCAGCCCAAAATAAGGGCATCGTGGGCCGGTTCCACATAGCTGCTGCCGTCCAGCTCGGTGCCCTGGACAAATAGGCGGGCTTGGACAAAGCGCGCCAGGATTTCGTCAATGCGATCGCGGGCATCGGCATCTTCATAATCTAGCTCCGCCACATTGACCCGGCGTTTGGCCAATTCTGTGCCGCCGCCGGTGGTGACCATACGCAGGAGGACGTGCCGTAGGGTGTGGTTATAGAGAGGATCCTCGTTAATTAGGGCATCACATTCGGCATCGGCGCGGCGGGCCAAGGAGCTGGCGACGCCGCCGATGGTTTCGTAGTCCCCTAGGGTGATGGCGCGATCGCTCCGTTCCCCGGCCCGGCTGGCTTTCAAGAAGGCGAGATAGAGCTCACTGAGGGCGAAGGACAGCAACGGTAGGGAACCCGAGGTTTGGGCCACCTCGTCAATCAGGCGATCGACCAAGCTCGGCGGATCAAAATAAATGGCCCGCGCTGCCGCCGGTTCCAAAATTGCCGCCCGCAAGTCCGCTCGCCCCATCACCGGCACCACAAATCGCCCGTCAGACCAGATTGGGCTGAGGGGCGATTCTAGGAATTGGGGTTCAAAATCCGATCGCAGGGTCAGGATTACCCGAAAATAGTCCGGCCAATCCGCCAATAGTTTTTGGATGGTTTCCAGGAATTGGGCTTTAACGCTGCCCTGGGGATCGGGCATGGCGAGGCTGGCGTCGTTAACGGCGGCTTTGTCTTGCTCTTCCGTTAGGGTGACCAGCTCCTCGCATTGGTCGATGATCAGCAGCACTTTCGGCACTTTGCGACCTTCGCCGTCCGCCTCTGTGGGCCGACGTCCCCCCTTGTGGTGTTCCCGGTAGGTGCGCTGCAATTCCTCTAGGCGGAGCTGCAATGCCACGCTGCCCGCCTCTCGCGAGGCCATATCCACCGCCTGACCGCGATCGCCCAACAGGGTCAGATTGAAGGAGCAAAACGGATCTTGCCCTGGTCGCATGGGGGTCAATACTGTCCAGTTTCCCTGCTCCCGCAGCTCCGGCAGGAGTCCCGCTTTGACGAGGCTGGATTTACCGCTACCGGACGCCCCCAACACCACTGTTAGGGGATGGGTTTCCACAAATGCGGTCAGGGACTCAATAATTTTTTGTCGCCCAAAAAATAGCTCCGCATGGGCCTCGTCAAAGGCTTCCAATCCGCGATAGGGATTATTGCGTTTATTCAGGGGGGGGGCGGGCTCCAGGCTTTTCATATCAAAGCCGGGCACGGTGAAGACAAATTCCCCTTTGTCATGGCCCCGCAATTGGCTAAAGCCCGGGGTTTGGGCACTGGTGGCCTTCGCCAGCTCCGTGTTGAGGTAGATATACAGTTCGGTGGCGGTGGTCACCCCGTCCTGGGATAAATCTCCTTTGCCCCGTAGTCCATCCATCAGGAGCTGGGCAAAGGGGGAATGGCTGCCGCTGTCCCCGTCTCCGCCCCCTTCGCGATCGCCAAATCGGGAGAGTACGTCTAAGGCTTTTTCATCGTGGGCGGCCGACGTGATTACCTGGCGAGCATTGCCCCGCAAAAAGCGCTCAAATCGCTCCCGGTACATGCGTTTGGAGGGGACTGCCTTGCGGGTTAGTCCTGCCCAGCGGAAACTACCGGCAAAACAACAGTCCAGGACCACCAATAAATGCTGACAGGGGAGGATCACCAGTCCATCGTGCAGCTCCTGCATGGGCAGAAACGTATGCTCTTCGGTGGTGGCGTCCTGGGGAATGGCATAGCCCACGGGACCATCGGCGCTATCGGCCCCATCTAAGGCAATGCCGTGACCGGCGAAATAGAAAAATAATCGCGTTTGGGCAGTGGCGGTGTCTTTGAGCTTTTTTAGGGCGGTGCGGATGCCCTCTGCCGTTGCCTGTTCATCGCACAGGAGATGGACCTGATAGCCAAATTCCTCCGTCAGCAGGGTGGCGATCGCCTCCGCATCATTGACGGCGCTGCGTAAGGGTGGAATGCCATTGCCATAGGCATTGATGCCAATGATAAGGGCCTGAAGATTGTCGAGGGCAGCGGCCATGGATCCACACCGGACGGTAGACAGTAGGATGACCCAAGAGCGAGCGAGAGGCCTTGGGCTGGGTTCCATTGTAGGAAGGGACTTTGGTGGCGGGTGAGGATGCCAATGAATTGCAATGGAATTGCAACGAATAGGGCGATATGGCGGGCCGTATCCCGGCGCATTCCAGGGTTGAGCCCGAGGGCCCTTTGCGGTTAGATTTTGACGGTGGCCGGGGGCGATCGCCGATCTAGGTCGATCTGGATCTGTCCCCTTGCTCCATTCCGGATATTATCCACCCCCTCAACCCCTGCCCTTTCAACCCCCTTCCCCTTAGCTTTAAATCTATGGATTCATCCTCCTCTGCCCAATCTGCCCCCACGCCTTCAGGACCGGCGTGCAGTGTCCTGGTGAATGATCCTGCGCTTTTGGATCGGGCGTTGGCGGCGGGGAGTGTGAATTGGGAACAGGTGCGCGGCGAGTGGGCGTTGCTATGTGTGCCGTCCTTGGTGACCACCTATGTGGAGCGATCGCAACGGCTGGCCCAGGCGTTGGGTTCTCCTTTCAAACCGGAAGAGTTGCCCCAACTGGCGGAGTTGTTCCGGACCAAGGTTCAGGAGGGCTATGACAAATCCCCCTATTCGCGGTTGGTGGTGCGCTACGTTACGGCGACGCCTCCGGCTAAGGGGCTGATATGGCGACTGGATCTGGTGGTGGTCTCGCCTCAGGATCAGGCTCAGCGGTTTGTTAGTGCCCGTCCGCCGGAACAGTTTGAGGCGTTCCCCGATGCCATGGTGATGGATGTGGCTGCGGCATTGGCGGAAACGGATGGGGCACAGCGATCGCTGTCCATTTTGGATATCGGCGGTGGCACTGGGCGTAATGCTTTGGCCTTGAAGCGGTTTGGTCACAAGGTGACGGTGTTGGATTCTAACGGCGTGATGCTGGATGCGCTCCAGACTCGATTGGCTCAGCTTCCTACTCCCAATGGGGTAAAGGTGATTGAGGGATCGATCCTGGATGACCGGATTCTGTTGCCCAAAAATAGTTTTGATTATGTGATTTTGACGGGGGTTTTGCCCTATTTTTCGTCCCTGGAGGAATTACGACAGGTGTTTGAGCGGGTGGCGATCGCCCTGAAACCGGAGGGACAGGTGCTCCTGGATTCATTTGTGACTAGCGATGGCTATGAACCGACCCAGCTTGCCCAGGAAATGGGGCGCGTAAGCGATGCCATGATGTTTCCGCCGGCGATGCTGGAGGCCGCGATTGAGGGCACGGCGTTGACATTCGTTGCTGATGAGGATGCCTGGGCCTACGAGATGGCCCATTTAAGCCCGGAAGCCAAAGAAGCGCGGCAATGGTTAGAATCCTGGGCCTTGGCTAAACGCATTTTTGCCCTGCCCGTTGGCCAGCGTCCCCCGGTTAGTCTGAGATGGCTACGCTATCAAAAAGCTGCCTAAAAACTACCTAAGCCTTTCCCGCTCTAGCTCCCCTTCGTTGCGTCCCTATGGCATCTGCATCCTCCCCCGCTCCACTGGTCCAGGATTATGGGTACACGGCCCATCGCATCCCCTTGCCAGGGCGATCGCTCCATTTGCACTATCTCGATTGGCAGCCCGCCAACCCTGAGCAAGGTTCCCCAACGACGTTGCTATTGCTCCACGGATTGGGGGATTGCGCCGCTATCTGGAGTGACTTGGGGCAGGCGTTAGCTCAGCAAAATTACCGAGTTATTGCCCCCGATCTGCGGGGCCATGGGGACAGCGATAAACCGGATGACGGCTATGATTTTGACTCCGTAATTGACGACCTGGAAGCTTTGTTAGATGCCCTCGATGTCACTGATCCCATCGTTGCGATTGGTCATTCCTGGGCGGGTAAATTGGTACCCCTGTGGGTGAAGCGATCGCCGGAGAAATTTAGGGCTCAAATTCTGGTGGATCCCTTCTTTATCGGTCAATTGCCAAAGATTTGGAAATTGACGTTTCCCCTGTTCTATAAGCTCCTACCCTTCCTGCAAATGATGGGCCCTTTCGAGACCCAAGCCGCCGCCGAAGCCAAAGCCAAAACCCTAAAGCAGTATCGGGATTGGAGCCCCCTTCAACAGCACGCCTTCTATGGCAACCTGGCCAAAAAATCAGACCAAACCTGGGGCAGTAAACTGGCGATCGCCGCCCGCAATGGCATTTTCGAAGCGGTGATGTTGGTTTCGGGACTGACGGACCCCCTAGCGACCCCCGCCCTGGTTTTAATTGCCGAGGAAGGCCTCAACCGCAGCGAGTGGCAACTCCGTCCCTACCGGCAATATTTAACTAACCTCACCCTAAAAAAACTGCCGGGCAACCACTGGTTATTTCTCGTTAATCCCCAACCCTTCGCGGAAACCATCAGCCACTATCTCAAGCAACAGATCAAACCTGTTTAACGTCTGTTCTCGCCTGCCCTCCCTCTACCGCTAACCGAGTCTTAAACAACGATCGCCTATGTCTGCCGCTGTCGATCCCAACACTGTCCAAACGCTGTTTAATCGCATTGCCCCGGTCTATGACCAATTCAATGACCAGCTCAGCTTTGGATTACATCGCATCTGGAAACGTATGGCGGTGAATTGGTCCGGCGTTGGACCGGGCGATCTCGCTTTAGATCTTTGTTGTGGCAGTGGCGACCTAACCTATCTACTGGCCCAATCGGTGACCCCTGCAGGCAATGTTATCGGCGTTGATTTTTCCGCTGAATTATTGGCGATCGCCGCTGCTCGCGCTAAGGCTCAGACTCGTCCTGTGGATATCGAATGGGTTGAGGCAGACGTTTTGGAATTACCGTTTGAGACCAATTATTTTGACGGGGCAACCATGGGCTATGGCCTGCGGAATGTGTCCGATATTGGGCGATCGCTCCGGGAAATTTATCGCGTGTTAAAGCCCGGCACCAAAGTCGCCATTTTAGATATGCATCGCCCGGTCGAGCCTTGGTTACAAACGGTGCAGAATTGGTATCTGGAAAACCAAGTCGTTCCCACTGCCGAACGGTGCGGCATGCTTGACGAATATGCCTATATTGCCCCCAGTCTTGCGCGTTTCCCCCAGGGCAAGGAACAGGAAACCCTTGCCCGTGACGCTGGATTTAGCCATGCTGTCCACCATCCAATCGCCACTGGTATGATGGGATGCCTAGTGGCAACGAAGTAAATTTAACTCCGTAAATTTAACCCCGCTCTGGAACGCATTGTTTTGTAATGGACTGTCAGAACGGATTCTGCGCAACATTAGGATGATCTTGCAACCGAAACGGAAAGGTTATAGGTGCTAATGGGAGTGGCAATGGGCAGTGACTGGTGGATTATTGTTTTACCGCCGATCGCCGGCGGAATAATTGGGTATTTCACCAATGATCTCGCCATTAAAATGCTTTTTCGCCCCTACAAACCGGTGTTGATTAAGGGAGTTAAAATCCCTTTTACGCCCGGTCTAATTCCCCGTAATCAGGGACGATTAGCCAGTCGTATCTCCGGTGCCATTGTGGGGTCTTTGCTGACCCCGACGGAACTCGAAAAAATTGCTCGGCGGCTATTAGACGTAAAACGAACCCAGGCGGCATTGGAATGGCTTTTACGTTTAGCAGTAGAGCAACTCCAGGGCGATCGCCAACAACGAACGGCACAAATCCTCGGCGGTATCTTGCAAGATTTTATGGGGGAATCGCTACCTCGACTGCTGAAGGTTTGGAGCCGTAGCGAAGATTTCTTAAAAAAACAAATCAATCAGGTTTTAGATCAGCTTATTGCCGACTATGAACTTACCCAATCCCAAGCGCGACGTCTGGCCCAGTGGATTGTGGATGCGGTGTTGACCCCCAATGCCCTCCGGCTAGCCATTATTGATTTCCTGACTGAGGATAATATCCGACTGTTAGATGCCAGTTTCCGACAGCAATCCCAAGGAACCTACTGGGTCATTGCAAACGTGTTTGGTGTTAGAAATACCCTGAATAATTTAAGACGATTTTGTCTCAGTAATCCTGCTCAAGCGAATCAACAACTTGCCGTGCTCTTTCGGGATTTGCGAATTCGCGATCGCCTCTACCACTGGCTCCGAGAAGCATCACCCAAAGATTTGCCCGCCTCTTCCATGCGCCGCATTCGTCGTACCATTCGCCACAGTTTTCGCACCTATTTACAAGGGCGTGGGGTCGATATTATCCAAGACCTAGGCAACACCGCGAATTGGGAAGAATTAGCGGGGACAATCCTCACTCGTCTGCAAACGTCATCGGTTTTAAAAGACTCTTTTGAACCCGTCAGCTATGAATTGGCCTTGATTTTAGACCGGTATTTAGAGCGGGATCTAGAAACAATTGTTGCCCAAGCTTTGCCCATTTTAGACTTGGAAACGGTCATTGTTGATCAGGTTATGGCCACCTCACCCAAAAATTTAGAAGCAGCCGTTCAAGGGATCGTTCGTAGCGAATTACAGGCGATCGTTTATATCGGCGGGGTCTTAGGAGTCGTCATCGGCCTAATGCAATCCCTATTCTTGATTCTCTCCCCCTAACCTGCGATCGCCCGATTCCCAACAAGAGGAAACCGGGCGATCGGTGCCATAGGCACTAGAGATAGAGGCGCTTATTGAGAGACGCCTATTGAACTTTCACGAGATTCTTCTTGGCTTCTTCGCTGGCCAAGAATTTTTCTAGCTCGGTTAACTGGTCTGCGTCTACCTTGGTCTGCATCGGGCAGAACTTGGGTCCACACATGGAGCAAAACTCAGCGGTCTTATAAATGTCCGCCGGCAGGGTTTCATCGTGGTACTCCTTCGCCCGCTCCGGATCCAAGGACAGTTCAAACTGCTTGTTCCAGTCGAAGTTGTACCGAGCATGGGATAGCTCATCGTCGCGATCGCGCGCGCCGGGACGATGGCGGGCAATATCCGCTGCGTGGGCTGCGATTTTGTAGGCAATCAAACCATTGCGCACATCTTCGGCGTTGGGCAATCCCAGGTGCTCCTTCGGGGTCACGTAACAAAGCATGGCCGTCCCATGCCAGCCGGCAACGGCAGCACCGATCGCACTGGTGATGTGGTCATAGCCGGGGGCAATGTCGGTGACCAAGGGGCCAAGCACATAGAAAGGCGCTTCGGAGCACTCTTCCATTTGCTTTTTCACATTGAATTCAATTTGATCCAAGGGCACGTGACCCGGACCTTCGACCATCACCTGCACATCGTGTTCCCAGGCCCGGCGAGTCAGTTGTCCCAAGGTTTTTAGCTCGGATAGCTGCGCTTCGTCGGACGCATCGTGGGTGCAACCGGGACGTAAGGAATCCCCCAAGCTGAAGGACACATCGTACTTTTTAAAGATTTCGATGATGTCGTCGAAGTGGGTATAGAGGGGGTTTTGCTTGTGATGATGCAGCATCCATTTCGCGATGATACCGCCGCCCCGGGACACAATGCCCGTAATCCGGCTCTTCACCAGGGGTAGGTATTCGATCAGCAAGCCGGCGTGGATGGTCATATAGTCCACCCCCTGCTGGGCGTGCTTCTCGATGATGTGTAAGAAGTCGTCCGCCGTCAGATTTTCGATGCGCCCGTGGACACTCTCCAGCGCCTGATAAATGGGCACCGTGCCGATGGGGACGGGGGATGCACCAATGATGGCGGTGCGAATTTCGTCCAAATTGCCGCCACCGGTGGATAGGTCCATCACCGTATCGGCACCGTACTTCACCGCCAATTTCAGTTTGGCGACTTCCTCATCTAGGTCAGACGAGTTGGGGGACGCACCGATATTGGCATTGACTTTGCACTTGGACGCAATCCCGATCGCCATGGGTTCCAGGTTTTCGTGATTGATATTGGCCGGGATGATCAGCCGACCCCGGGCCACTTCATCCCGGATTAGCTCCACGGGCAAATTTTCCCGCTTTGCCACATAGTGCATCTCTTCCGTCAGCAGCTCTTGGCGGGCATAGAACATCTGGGAGACGTTGGCTTGTCCCCGGCGCTTTGCAACCCAGTCGGTACGCAACATATTCGATTTCCTCAATAAACAGCTTCCCTCCGCCGGTGTGAACCGGGTCAGGTTCTGAGGGTGCTTCTCAGCCTGGATCGCTCTGATAGAGTGCGATCGCGACGCCCCTAGCTCAGTCCATTATTACGCATACGATGGCAACTCTCCCTCGAGTTAGAGAGTCCCACTTATGCCAGACAACGGAACTTAAAGCCGAATACTAACATTTCCGATCTGGGTGATTTCAAGCGATCGCCACAAATCCATGGGCTTCTCGAAGCCCTGCCCCTAGGATTGTGAAGAGCCAAGAAAATTCTGTGATTTTTCCGTCGATTCCTGTAGCTTTTGGGTACGCTGCCCCCATAGTCTCGTCTTCTCGATTTCAATCTCCTTTTCAATTCTCCTATGACCACCAGTTCCCAATCCGAATCCCCCGCGATCGCCGAGAACACCGCTCCGGCGACCCCATCGACGGCGGCGTCCCCCTCCCGTCGGGATCTATGGAAAGCGGCCATCAAATTACCGATGTATACGGTGGCGGTGATCCCCATTTGGGTGGGCAGTGCGATGGCGGCCTATGAAACGGGGCAGCTCAATAGGTTGCATTTGGGCTTGTTTTTGGTGGGGGCGATCGCGATTATTGCCTGGTTGAATCTGACGAATGATGTGTTTGATTCCGATACGGGCATTGATGTGAATAAGGCCCATTCCATTGTGAATTTGACGGGGAAACGCAATCTGATTTTTTGGATTGCTAATGCATTTTTGTTGGTCGGGGTTGGGGCGATCGCGACGATTTCATGGCTTCAACAGGACCTAACGGTGTTGGGGATTATCCTGGTCACTTGCTTTATGGGGTACACGTATCAAGGACCGCCGTTCCGCTTTGGCTACTTGGGATTGGGGGAGCCGATTTGTTTTGTCACCTTTGGTCCTCTGGCTTTGAGCGCCGCTTATTACAGTCAAACGGGTAGTCTGGATACGTTTGCCTTGGGGAATCCTAACTGGCTCGCTTCAATTTTTATTGGGATTACGACGAGTTTGATTTTGCTGTGCTCCCATTTCCATCAGGTGGACGATGATTTGGCGGCGGGGAAACAATCTCCGGTGGCGCGGATGGGAACGTTGCGATCGGCGTATGGGGTCACCGCGGGCTGTGGGGTTGCTTTTGGGGTGATTGGATTGGGGGTTGCCCTCGGAACCTTGCCGATCGCCGCATTGCTTTGTCTGTTGAGCCTGCCTTGGGTGTTTCAACTGTGTCGCCACGTGCTGACTTACCATGATCAGCCTGCCGTGGTAAAAACCAGTAAATTCATTGCCGTGACCCTGCACTTTTGGAGCGGCTTGTTTCTGGGGGCGGGGTGTATTCTCGCTCGGTTGGGGTAGGCGTTGAGATAGAAGTTGGGATAGAAGAAGATGACCCATTCGACCTATCAAGATGTGCTGGATTTTTGGTTTGGACCGCCCGATTCAGAGGGCTATGGCAAACCGGTCAAAGCTTGGTTTATTAAAAAGCAGGCGTTTGATCAGGAAATTCGAGAACGATTCGGTCAGACCTTGCAACAGGCCTGCCACGGCGAGCTAGATGATTGGCAAGATCGGCCTCTGTCCTGCTTGGCCCTGGTGATTGTGCTGGATCAATTTTCTCGGAATCTGTTTCGCAAGCAGCCCCAATCTTTTGCCCAGGACTCTCAGGCATTAGCGATCGCAAAACGGGCGATCGCCCAAGGATTCGACCAACAGGTTTTGCCGGTTCAGCGAGTCTTTTTCTATCTACCCTTTGAACATAGCGAGACCATCCACGACCAAGAAAAATGCCTAGAGCTATTCGCAAGCCTCGAAAAAGAGCCCCACTGCGAGAGTTTTATTGACTATGCCCAGAAGCACTATGACGTGATTGAAAAATTCGGGCGGTTTCCCCATCGCAATGCCATTCTGGGGCGGACCAGCACCGCCGCCGAGGAAGAATTTTTAGAACAACCGGGGTCCTCGTTTTAAAGTGGGAGCACCTGCGATCGACCCATCGATAAATACCCATCGATAAATCCATGACCCCCCTCGACTTGGTGCTTCCCCTCGCCACGGCTCAACCTATGCTCGGTGCGGTGTGGATCGATGTGGCCGTGCTGGCGATTTTGCTGATGTTGTCGGCGGTGTTCTCCGGCTCGGAAACGGCGATTACAGCCCTGGACAACCTCAAATTGCGATCGCTCATTCGGGAGCAGGGGGATCCGGACCGGATTTTTTCGCTGGTGCTAGAGAAGCGGACTCGATTTATCACGACACTATTGGTGGGGAATAACCTGATCAATAATTTCGCGGCGATTCTGACCAGCAATATTTTTGTGGTGTGGCTGGGGGAGTCGGGGGTCGGCGTCGGGATTGCTACCGCTTCCATTACGTTCCTGGTGTTGATTTTTGGGGAAATCACGCCGAAATCCATTGCGGTGACCAATACGATCCCTATCTTTAAGGTGATCGTCCGCCCCATCTATCTACTGTCCAATTTTCTGGACGCCTTGGGCATTGTGCGGTTGTTTGAGGGCATTGCCCAAACGGCGATCCGCTTGGTGAGCCGTGATGCGACTCCAGCGGGCGAAAGCGTCAAAGATTTGCAGTTGATGATCGAGATCCTCGGGGGTAAAGGCAAGCTCGATTTCAACCGGCGACAGTTGATCAATAAGGCGTTGATGTTAGACCGGCTTCAGGCCAAGGAAATCGTGAAGCCACGCATTGATATGCAAACCATTCCCCACGAGGCGACCCTGGAAGCCCTAGTTAACCTTTGCCTGGATACGGGCTATTCCCGTATTCCTGTCCAGGAGGAGTCTAAGGACAGCATTGTGGGCATTGTGCGTCTGAAACGGGTGTTGCAGGTGCTGCGGCGATCGCAACAGGCGGGTGAGCATCGGGAGCAGGATTTGGTGACCACCGTGATGGAACCGCCGACCTATGTGCCAGATACCAAACGGCTGGCGGATTTATTAAAGGAAATGCTGCGGGAACGACTGCATATTGCGATCGTTGTGGATGAATATGGCGGCACGGTGGGGCTGTTGACCCTGGAGGATATTTTGGAGGAGTTGGTGGGCGAAATTTATGACGAAAGCGACCGACCCGGGCGATCGCGACCTGCCTAGATGCCCTATTGGTGGGCGATTTCAGAAAATTACTGATTTCTGACTGGATTTCCTGAAAAACCCTTTAACAGGGCGAAACGGTGTGTTATCTTTGTTTCCCGTGGACGACGTGGGTCGGTGCCCGAGTGGTTAATGGGGGCGGACTGTAAATCCGCTGACTACGTCTACGTTGGTTCGAATCCAACCCGGCCCATTGTCCGCAATTAAGGTTTGCGATTAGGTCTTCAGGCTTGATCCGAATCAAACGTAAAAGCCCCCGTAGCTCAGTGGTAGAGCGCACCCTTGGTAAGGGTGAGGTCACGAGTTCAACTCTCGTCGGGGGCCCTTTTTATTAGGACGCTCTGGATGAATAAATCCCAGTAAAGACGGGGTTATCAGAGCAACACAGTTTCGGCGACCTCCGAGATCTACACGCTTCCCCTACGCGCCGCTCTTGTGATCTGGGGCGGACTGTAAATCCGCTGACTACGTC
>CAZZMD010000027.1:0-57797 GCA_964655355.1 uncultured bacterium | reverse complement strand
CATGAAAGGGACCAAGCTGATGCCCCAGTGTGGTTTTTCCAACAATGTGGTGCAGATTCTGAACAGCTTCGGGGTGCCCTACGAAACCTTTGATGTGTTGTCTGACTATGACATCCGTCAGGGCATTAAAGAGTATTCCAACTGGCCCACGATCCCCCAGGTTTATATCAATGGGGAATTCGTTGGCGGCTCTGACATTTTGATTGAGATGTATCAGAAAGATGAACTAAAGGAAGTGTTGACGATCGCCCTAGCGTCCTAGACTCTCCTCCAGTTTCAGCAGCTTATCGAGGGCAGACGCAAAGTTTGCCCTATTTTTTTTGTGGCTTACTCCCCCGGCAAAGGCCGGCAAAGGATTGATGGGGCGATCGCCGGGGGAATAACATGATTAACCTTGGCAGTCCCTTAGGAATTATCGGCAACCACCGACGGCCATTTCTCATCCGCCGCCGCGATAAAGCCAGGAATATCCTGTTCCCACTGACGCTGGACGCTGGCATTGAAATTCAAGAACAGTCGGCCGTCCACGACGCTCCAAGCAGTTGGGTCGATATCAGCCACGTATCCTTCAGCCGCAGCCCACGCACAATGGCCACCATACTGCGGTGCATATTTTTCAGGATCGGCCGCGAATAGATCGCGATTCTCGGCACTCGAAAAGTGCCATTGAACGCCGTTCCACTCATGGGCGAATTGTTCAGAGCCGGCAACCGGTTTGCTCTCGGTGAAATAAGCCACCGGGTCTGTCCCCTTAATCGCGACCCCATCGGGGGCATTAATAAACTTCGCAACGGGATCAGTCGAGTCCTTAGCCACTTTTTCCGTTGCCTCATCCGTCGCCTCAGTAGCTGGAGCTGAGTCTGTTGCGATCGCCGTTTCCTCAGGCTGGGGCGCATCCGTGGCGGCATCCTGACTCGGTTGACCGCAAGCACCTAGCAAACTAGTCGTCAGCAACACGCCGAGTAGGGTCGTCGTCTTCAGGGAAATCATAGGGAGACCGGTGTATCGTTTCGTATTTTCGAGTATGACAAGGGCACAAACGCATGTGGCATTGTCGTCGTTTAGGATGGGTGTAGATATCCCTACTGCCCTGTCCCAATCGCCCGTGATATTTGTCCTACCCCCGATGCTGCCACTCGCCCTGTTCGGAATTCCCCTCGATACGTTGTTTTCCAGCCAGGGAATTATGGTGATGCTGTTGGTCGCCTACGGCGGTGCCATGTGGATGTTCCTCACCAGCGCGCCGAAGGTCCATACGGTGATGGTGTCGGACCTGGAGGTGGCACGACAGTTTTATGAGGGCGACCTAAATTTTGCAGCGGCGGATGTGCCGTTGCAGTACTACTACAATTACGAGCAAACCCTGGGCACGTCTGGCATCGACCCGCTGTACCTATCGCCGACGACCTACAATCCGCCCACCCGAGCCATGTCCCCCACGGATCAACCCGATGGATTGTGGTATCAGCTCAAGAAGAATGTGCAAATCCACGTTATTTCCGGGGCGAACTACGGTTACAAAAATAGTCAGCGACACGTGTGTTTTGATCGGGCTTGTTTAGAACAGATTTTGCTACAGGTGCAGATGCGGGGCATCAAAAATAAGATCCGCAGCGATCGCCCCCTGAATTTCCTGGTCAAAGACTGGCAAGGGCGCACCATCGAAATGGCAGAAATTGATAACTAAGAATTAATCGCCAGATCGACGACTAAGCGGTAATTTTCGATTTCGTCCAGCGCAGCACTAATACCGTTAACGCCAACACGCCCACAATGCCAGTACGGGTCCAGTTTGCAGTGGAAAGATCAATCTGACCGAGATAGCTGGAGCCACTAAAAATCGTATGGCCAGCGGCAAAAATTAAAGCGGGCAGGCTAAGCAAGTGCAGCGATCGCCAGGTTTTGCCGAGATTTTTTTGCGCCCAATCAAAGCTGGTCAGGGCAGCGGGAGTCATCAGGATAAGGGCGATCGCCCCACTCCAGATACCCCATTGATTCGACGGCGGCAAAAATAAAATCGCCTGCCACTGCCATTCAAAGGCGTGCTCAAACATATGGGCACAGTGGGCGATCGCCAGAACATAGGCAGCCACACCGATCACCCGACGGTATTTCAAGGGGGCGGGCCAGAGATTGGCTATGGGGCGGGCTAGCAGAGCAAGCATCAGACAAAGCAGGGCACAGTGACCGGTATAGTCCACCATTTGTCCCGTGCGCAGGAGGGTTAAACCACCGACCGCCAAGGTAATCCAGCCTCCGAGCCGGAAAAGTTGACTCCGGCGATCACTCCCCAATTGCCCCACCGTTGCCCCAACGCCAACCATCACCGGCAGAGTGCCCAGCCCAAATGCAAAAAGGGTTAACGCCCCGCCAAGGGGACCGCTCGCATTCAGGGCTTTAAGTTGAGCCGCATACAAAAAACCGCAGGGAATACTGCCCCACAGTAGGCCGATTAAGGCAGGTTGAAACCAAGTGGCATTGCGTCCAAACCGATCAAACCATCGGTTAATGCGCTGATGGCCTTGGCTACCGCTGAGGGGATGAAGAATCGGAATTTTTGGGATCCAGTCCGGTTTAATTTGGGCTAATCCAAACCAAATCAATAAAATCCCCGTGAGAATACTTAAGCCCTGGCGTACCGGACTACCGACACCGGCCCACTGTCCCCCCGCCGCCACAACCGATCCCAAACTGCCGATCGCCGCGCCCACCAAGCTATAACTGGCCAAACGCCCCAAGTTCAATAACCCGTGGAATTGCAGTTGCGATCGCCAATTTTTCGCACGGTTGGACACACCGTTGGACATCACACCGGCATCTTCCCGTTGGCGCTGATTGGACAGGGAAAACGCGACGGAGAGGGGACCGCACATGCCGACACAATGGCCAAAGCTCCCCACAAATCCCAGGGCAACCATCAAGCCCAAATCCAGGGACGGCACCGACAACACCATGAACAGCAGTCCTAACAACGACAACGCCAATAACAATGCCCATCCCCAGCAGGACGGGCAAACCACCTATTGGTATAACGGTCAGCCAGTGCTTGGCGACACTATTACCTTACCGATTAGCGACCCCGGTTTGATTTATGGGGCAACGCTATTTACAACCCTGCGGGTACACCATCATCTCGACCACCCCGCCACCCAATGGCAGGCCCACTGCGATCGCCTGCGCCACGCCACTCAACAGCTCAATTTCATCGCCCCCAACTGGGACCATATCCGCGCCGGCGCGGAATATATTCACGGGCATTATCCGGTAGTGCGTATCGTCGTCTTCCCCAACGGCATCGAATGGATCACCGGGCGATCGCTCCCGCCCGACCTAGCGGAACGACAAATGAAAGGCATCACCGCCTGGGTCGCCCCGCCGGATTATCAACGCAGCCTCCCCCAATACAAATCCAGCAATTATCTAGCCCCCTGGCTCGCCGCGCGGGAGGGGCGATCGCACCATGCCGCCGAAACGATTTTGACGAACCAGGCGGGGCACTGGTTAGAAACCGCGACCGGTAACCTGTGGGGCTATCGGGATGGGCAATGGTGGATTCCGCCTTTGCTCGCACCTCTATCTACACCTCTACCTAAAGAAGTCGAGGCAGGAATAAGCAGCGATCGCCCCATCAACCAACGCCTCCCCGGCACCGGACAAAAATTCTTAACGCAGCTCCTAGAAAATGATGGACAGACCGTGACCCCGTGTCCCTGGACCGCCGACTGGGTAACGAGGTTGGAGGCGATCGCCTATAGCAACAGCGGCGTTGGTTTGATCCCCATCCATACCGTGCTGGACCCTGAGGGCAAGATCCTGTGGCAAACCTCTGAATCGCAGGCAGCGGATCATCTGCTCCACCTTTGGCAACGATCAATTCGTTAATGCGATCGCCCACAGTTTAAGAAATGGGCGATAGGTTGGAGACATCAGCCCCGGAGATCAAACCTAGGGATCGGACCTGGAGAATTGAGGCATGAAAAAGTTTCTAGCGCTGGCATTCGCAAGCATCCTCGCCGCCCTCTGCATCGGCTTGCCGATCACCGCCAGGGGTCTTGCTCCAGCCTCCACCGCTGCAACGACCTCGACCGTGCTTTTAACCACCGATGTGAACTGGGAACAGCTCAATCCCGCCCGGGGAGACCAAAGCCCCCAAGCAGGCACCCTCTGGGGCGATCGCACCGGTCCCGGTCCCGCCGGCTTTCTCCTCAAACCTGTGGATGGCTTCCGATCACCGCCCCATATCCACAACGTCGCCTATCGCGGCGTCGTGATTGACGGCACCCTCCATAATGATGATCCGACGGCAGAAGACATGTTTATGCCCGTCGGATCGTTCTGGACCCAGCCCGCTGGCGGCGTCCACATCACCGCAGCCCTGGGAGACGACGCCCTGGCATACATTGAAGTTGAGGATTATTTTGGCGTCCAGCCTGCCGACCAAGCCTTTGCCAGCGACGAGCAGCCGGTCAACGTGGACGCCTCCAACATCGTTTGGCTAGATGCGTCAAATACGAGTTGGATTGAGTCGTCCGGGCTGGCAAACGACGCCGAGGGTCCCGAGATTGCTTTTCTATGGGGCAACTTCCAAGGAACGCCATCGGACTCCCCCTTAAACGGCACCTTAGTTAAACTCCCCGCTGGCTTCTCGGGCGTCATTCGCAATGAAGGGTCCGAAATCCGCGCCGTCGTAATCCAGGGACAACCGCAACACCAAATCCTGGGCAAGGGCACCGCCAAAACCGCCGTCAAAAACGCCATCAACACCTTAGAACCAGGGAGCTATTTCAGCTCGATGGGACCGTCGATGCACCAAATCTCATCCGCAGCGGACACCGAGAGCGTTTTCTATGTCCGCACAGACGGTCGTTTTCAGGTCACCCCTGCCAGCGCCTCTCTTCGCTAAACCTCTCTTCGCTAAAATAGAATTCCAAGACAATCTAAAAGAAATCTGTAGCCCTTTCGGGGCGTGGGCAGAAATACTGACCGGTCGTGGTACGGTGATTGCCCCACGATTCCCCCCATTAGCTCAGATTCAGGACTGTCCCCACGCCGGGTCTTGCGTTAACATTAGTTAACACGAATTAATTAACACCACCCTGGCATCAACAGGTCTCTGTCCACGGTCATCACCTGGTGTTGAATCGTGACTCAGAGACTTTAGGTCAGCTTTAGGAGGAACGCCCCTGTGAATAAGCGTTGGAGAAACGCCGGTTTATATGCCCTTTTGGCCATCGTGGCGATCGCCCTGGCGACGGCATTCTTTGACCGGCAGCCCGAAGCCCGCGAAACCTGGCGCTACAGCCAGTTTGTGGAAAATATCGAAGCCAATAAGGTAGACCGCGTTAGCCTGAGTGCCGACCGCACCAAGGCTTTGGCGACCACCCAAGACGGCACCAAAATTCTGGTCAACCTGCCCAACGATCCCGAAATCATCGACATTCTCAGCGAGAACAACGTTGATATCGCGGTGCAGCCCCAGACCGATGACAACTTCTGGGTTCGCGCCCTGAGCAGCCTGTTCCTGCCCATTCTGTTGCTGGTGGGTCTGTTCTTCCTATTGCGTCGTGCCCAAGGGGGCGGCGGCAATCCCGCAATGACCTTTGGTAAGTCCAAGGCGCGGGTGCAAATGGAGCCCCAAACCCAAGTTACCTTCGGCGATGTGGCGGGCATTGAGCAAGCCAAGCTGGAGCTGACCGAGGTCGTTGACTTCTTGAAAAATGCAGACCGCTTTACCGCAGTCGGCGCGAAAATTCCTAAGGGCGTCCTGCTGGTGGGTCCTCCGGGAACGGGTAAAACCCTGTTGGCTCGTGCCGTTGCCGGTGAAGCTGGCGTTCCCTTCTTCAGCATTTCCGGTTCTGAGTTCGTTGAAATGTTCGTGGGTGTGGGTGCCTCTCGGGTGCGCGACCTGTTCGAGCAAGCCAAGCAAAACGCCCCTTGTATCGTCTTTATTGATGAGATTGACGCAGTAGGTCGTCAGCGGGGTGCCGGTCTCGGCGGTGGTAACGATGAGCGTGAGCAAACCCTGAACCAGTTGCTGACCGAAATGGACGGCTTCGAGGGCAACACCGGCATCATCGTCGTGGCTGCCACCAACCGTCCCGACGTATTGGATGCGGCGCTAATGCGTCCCGGTCGTTTTGATCGCCAAGTGGTGGTGGATCGTCCCGACTACGCCGGTCGTACCGAAATTCTTAACGTCCACGCCCGCGGCAAGACCCTGGCAGACGGCGTTGACTTGGATCGCATCGCTCGCCGGACCCCTGGTTTCACCGGTGCGGACCTGTCCAACCTGTTGAACGAAGCGGCAATTTTGGCAGCCCGTCGCGGCTTGACCGAAGTGTCCATGGACGAAATCAACGATGCGATCGATCGCGTTATGGCGGGTCCCGAGAAGAAGGACCGCGTGATGAGCCAGAAGCGCAAAGAGTTGGTGGCTTACCACGAAGCCGGTCACGCCTTGGTCGGTGCCCTGATGCCCGACTACGACCCTGTGCAGAAAATCAGCATTATCCCTCGGGGTCGTGCTGGCGGTCTGACCTGGTTCACTCCCAGCGAAGAGCGCATGGAGTCCGGTCTATATTCCCGCTCCTATCTGCAAAATCAGATGGCGGTTGCCCTTGGCGGTCGTATTGCTGAAGAAATCATCTTCGGTGAAGAAGAAGTGACCACCGGTGCTTCTAATGACCTGCAACAAGTGACCAGCGTGGCTCGCCAGATGGTGACCCGTTTTGGGATGAGCGATCGCCTAGGTCCCGTTGCCTTGGGTCGCCAGCAGGGCAATATGTTCCTGGGTCGCGACATCGCCGCCGAGCGTGATTTTTCTGAGGAGACCGCCGCAGCGATCGACGAAGAAGTCCGCAACCTGGTGGACCAAGCCTATCGTCGCGCCAAGCAGGTGCTGATTGATAACAAGCACATCCTGGATAAGCTGTCCGAGCAGTTGATTGAGCAAGAAACCGTTGATGCTCAGGAATTGCAAGACATGCTGAACACCAGCGAGGTCAAGATGGCGGCGATCGCCTAATCCCGCCCATCAAGTTTGGGATCCACTACGGATCCCATCAAGCATTCAAAAGTCAGGGAGGAGTCATTCCTACCCTGACTTTTTTTTGGTCCCATTTTTTGGGTCTCATTTTTTCAGTTTGCTTTTTCGGATTTTTCGGTATCAAGCGCCTGAATAGAGTGTTCCAACGCCCCTAGCAGCACATCACAGTGAGCTTGGGTATGGTCCGCCCGAACCGTGAACCGCAATCGACTGGTGGGCACCGTCGGCGGACGAATCGCCCCCGCAAAAATCCCCCCCGCCTGCAGCGCTGCCCCCAACGCCAACACCGTCGCCGCATCGGGCACCTGCAAACAGATAATCGGCGTCTCACTGGGCAACACCTTAAACCCGCGATCGCCCCAAGGATCAGCCACCCGTACCAACCCTTCCCGTAAATAATTAGCGTTTTGGGCGAGGCGATCGCGCCGCTCCGGTTCTGTCTTAACCCGATGCACCGCGGCCAATGCGGCCGCCGTATCCGCCGGGGACAGCGCCGTCGAATAAATCCAACTGGGCGATCGATTGCGCAAAAAATCAATCAACGCCGCCGACCCCGCCACATAACCGCCCAAGCTCGCCAACGCCTTACTCAAGGTGCCCACCTGAATCAGCAGCTGCCCCGTGCACCCCGTCGCCTCAACCACCCCAGCCCCCGACTCCCCCAACACCCCTGTCGCGTGGGCTTCATCCACCACCACCATCGCCTCAAATTCATCGGCGATCGCCAAAATCTCCGGCAGCGGACACACATCCCCATCCATACTAAAAACGCTATCAGAGACAATGGCACAGCGCCGAAATTGCCATCGCTCCCGTTGCAAAATCAATCGCAACGCCGTCATATCCCCATGGTCAAACTGCTGAAAACTCGCGCCGCTTAACTTGCATCCACTAATCAAACTGGAATGGTTATAGGCATCCCCAATCACCAAATCCCGCGCCCCAACAATTGCCGCCAAAACCCCAAGATTGGCGGAATACCCCGAACTATAAACCAGCGCATCTTCCGTTTGCTTCAGCTCAGCGATCGCCCGTTCCAACGCCCGATGTAACTCCCGATGTCCCGTAATCAGCCGCGATCCCGTACTGCCCGTCCCCCACTGCTCCACCGCCGCCATCGCCATTTCAATCAGCTCGCGATCACCCGCCAATCCTAAATAATCATTGCTGGCAAAATTCAAAACCGCCTTCCCATCCAGCAGCATCACCGGACCGGATAACCCATCCAATGCCCGGGGCGATCGATACCAATTTGCCTTTTCAATGGTAGCGAGCGATCGCTCAATCCAAGCATAAGCATTGGAATACGATGCCCGCGAAACATCATTCCTCATCCGTCGTCTCAGGCTTCTGTCCCAGTAACCAATAGGTTTGCATGGTGCCCTTGCCCTTAATTTTAAACTCTCCCCTAAATTCCAAATAGAACTTATCCTTTATCAATAGATAGGTTTCATGGGTCACTTGAATTCGCCCCGGCGTCCCCTGAGATTCCATCCGACTCGCCACATTAACGGTATCTCCCCACAGGTCATAGAAAAACTTCCGCAAGCCCACAACCCCCGCCGAAACTGCCCCAGAATGCATTCCAATCCGCAAACGAAAAGGCTCCTTTCCACTGTGCGATCGCCGGTAAAACTGACCAATCACCTCCTGCATTCTCAATGCCATTTCCGCCATCCGTTCAGCATGATTTTCGATAGGCGTCGGGACCCCTGACACCGCCATATAAGCATCACCAATGGTCTTAATCTTCTCAATTCCTATCTCTTCCGCCAATAAATCAAACTCCGAAAAAATATTATTCAGAACTTTAACCAACTCGGACACATCAATCTGAGATGCCCATTCCGTAAAGCCCACAATATCGGCAAACAATACCGTTGCTTCCTTAAAGTTGTCAGCCACCAACCCCGGACTTGTTTTGAGGCGTTGGGCAATCATTTGAGGCAGAATATTCAACAGCAACCGTTCAGATTGTTGGCGCTGCTTACGAAGATTCATCTCTGCCTGTCGTTTCTCCGTCACATCCGTGACGCTCCCCTCTAAATATAAAATTTCACCCTCATCACTTTGCACCTGACGAATATTTTCTGACACCCAAAATCGCTGTCCATCCTTACGGCGAACCAAAGATTCAAAATCCGTCAACTCAGAAAACTGTTGCAGATAGGCCAGGATTTCTTGCCGACGTTTGGGTTGGAGGTAGATTTGATCATCAAGATTCGTCACCTCTTGAATCATTTCCGCTGGGGACGAGTATCCATACAATCGAGCGAGCGCAGGATTAACACTGAGAAACTGTCCTTCAGTTGATATCTGAAACAAGCCTTCAACGGCATTTTCAAAAATTTCTCGATACTTTTCCTCCGCCAATCGCAGCCGCTCTTCCGCTTCATACTGCTGAGTCACATCATTGATCACCCCCATCACCCCAATCTGTTGATTGTGAGTATCCAACAACGGTTGGCGGGTGACATCTAGCCAGCGACGATTGCCCTCTGAATCCGCCTTCACTTTGGCGATCGTCTCCTCCAGGACACTGCCAGTGGTCAAAACATACTGGTCCTTATCCTGAAATTTCTGGGCCAGATCCCCGTTGGGGACCAAATCAAAATCTGTTTTGCCTAAAATCGCACTGGGATGACTAATTCCAGCCGCTTCAGCCCATCGTTGATTGCAGCCCAGAAACCGTAAATTACGGTCTTTCCAAAACACCTGCTGGGGTAAATTATCTAAGATTATTTTGAGATATTGATTTTCGCTTTCTAGGGTTTGAATATAGTCATCCTGCAATTGTTCTGAACCAGGTCTTTCCTCAATCGTTTCATCTACAACAGCAGGGGATATCTGGGGAGAAGTTGATGGGGATAGCTGGCGGACAAGGGTCGATTGAAGCTCTAGGAAATTCCCCACTTTGATTTGAATCTCTGCGGCAATAAGCGGAGGAAGAAGACAGTCTGCGGCCCCTGCTTGAAAGGCTGACTCTCGCAGAACCTGTGGGTCTTGACTGGAAGACTGTAAGGATTCCTCATCCCCAATAATTAGGGCGGCGGCTTTGAGATTGGGGTATTTCTGACGGATACGCTTCAGCAAGCTGATACCTGTCATATCCACCAAGTCGCTAGCAATTAGCATTAGCCCAACAGGCTGAGGGAAGGATGGGGGGGGCTTTACGTTATCAGCGGCGACCTGAAATAAACGATTCAGTTGGGAAAGAACGGCTTTTCCAGTATCAAAGCTTACTTTCCCCTGGGGAATCGGCGTTAGATATTGCTTTAGTTGATCTTGTAAGGCGAGATTACTGGAAATCAGCCAAATCGTATTCTCCAAACGGTTGGCACCATCGTCTCTCTCACTCCCATGCTCGACCTGTGAATCAAACGGGGAAATGTCGGGCGGGTGGGCGTCTGGGGGGTGGCTAGTCATGAATGTGGCGAGGCCCGAAAATGGTGCTGCAGTATTCGCGTTAGTTTTAATTCCTAATATGACCGGTCCCCTGATTATGACCGGAAATTGGGGAGTCAGCGGGGCAGGATGCTCACTGTATTTTAATAACAAATTTCGTCGCAGGACGACCGGCAGAAACGCTAGCTGGCAGACAAGGGCTGGGTCTGTACCGTGAAGCCTTCTTGCTGCAAGGCTTGCGCGGCGACCTGGGGATTTTCAACGCGGAACTGGGGGCCGAAGCGGACGAGTTGGCGCTGACCCTGCCCATTGGACACGATCGCCACAACGGGCATTTTTGGATTTTCCCCCTGATGGCTCAGCAAGGTATTCCGTAAGCGATCGCGATTTTGAATTTCCCCTGCCATCTCCGGCGACAATTCCACCATCAAAATTTGCACGGATTCGATGGTCTCGGCATCTTCAATGATGTACTGCACCGATTCATCTCGCCAATCGACTTTGCCCCAGATAATCAACCGGGCATCGGGCTCGACCAGGTGCCCAATGCGGGAAAATGAGCGGGGGAAAACGACGCCCTCCACCTGCCCCGTCAAATCTTCGACCTGGACGATCGCCATGCGATCCCCCTTCTTCGTAATAACGGGCTTCACAGTGGTGACCATCACGATCGCACTCACAAGCGCCTTGCCACCACAATGGTCACTGAGATCCTTCACCTCAACCGGCGCCAACATCTGCGATCGCTGCTGCACCATTTTTAAAGGATGGTCAGACACGTAGAACCCTAGCAGCTCCTTCTCCAGCTTCAGGCGCTCCTGCTCCGGATAATCGTCCACCGGGGGAGCCTTCGGCGCCATTTCCAAACCGCCGCCCCCCTGAGCCCCGTCACTCGCTTCACCCCCCATCAGATCAAACAAATTCCCCTGACCACTGGCGCGATCGCGGGCTCGGCTTTGGGCCCAATCAATCACCAGCGGCAAATCTTCCATCTGCTGGCGACGGTTGGCGTCAATCCCATCAAACGCACCGCTATGGATCAACGCCTCCAGGGCTCGCTTATTTACTGACCGCAAATCCACGCGATCGCACAGGTCCGCCAAAGACTCAAACGGCCCATCCTCATTCCGAGACGCAACAATATTGGCGATCGCCCCTTCCCCTAAATTCTGCACCGCCGATAGTCCAAACAGAATCCGATGATCTTGAGCATCCCCATCTGATAAAGGCGTAAAATCCAACCCTGAACGATTAATATCCGGCGGTTCCACCTCAATTCCCATCTTCAAACAAGTTGCAATATAAGCCTGAACCTTATCCTGATTGCCACTATTTGACGTCAGCAAAGCCGCCATATACTCAACAGGATAATTAGCTTTCAACCAAGCCGTTTGATACGTCACATACCCATAAGCGGTTGAATGGGATTTATTAAAACAGTACTCCGCAAACTTAACCATTTGGTCAAACAGGGCATCCGCAAGCTTAGTTTTAATGCCATTTTTGGCAGAGCCATCAACAAAAATCACCCGCTGCTTCTTCATCGCCTCAAGCTTTTTCTTACCCATGGCTCGCCGCAGCAAATCCGCTTCCCCCAAGGTATAGCCCGCCATATCCTGGGCGACTTTCATAATCTGTTCTTGATAGACCAAAACCCCATAGGTTTCATTCAGGATTGGCTCTAGAACCTCATGGTCATAGGAGATTTGCTCACGCCCATGTTTCCGATTAATAAACATCGGAATCAGACCGGCATCCAACGGTCCTGGTCGGTAAAGGGCTAAGACCGACGAAATATCCTCTAGAGAAGACGGTTTAAGGTCGCGAACAACCTGACGCATCCCCGAAGATTCCAATTGAAAAATGCCCGCCAGTTCTCCGCCAGCAAGGAGTCGGAAGGTAGCAGGATCTTCCAAAGAAATCCCATCGGGATCGACTTTCACCCCACTCGTTTCCTCAATCAGATCAACCGTTTTTTGAATCGTTGTTAAATTTTTAAGCCCCAGAAAATCCATTTTCAGAAGCCCCATCGCTTCCACATCTTCCATGTAGTACTGGGTAATCACCGCTCCATCATTATTCCGTTGGAGCGGCACCACTTCGGACAGGGGTTGAGCAGAGATAACGACGCCAGCCGCATGGACCCCAAATGTTTTATTAGTGCCCTCAATCCGCATCGCCATCTCCAGCCAACGGCGGTAGGTCATGCCGGTTGGAGCATCAGGAATTTGGGCATCTTTATCGTATTTTTCTTTGAATTCCGGAGCGGGAGTCTCATCGGAAATCATCACCTTCAGCTTGGCGGGCTTACCTCGAGCAACAGGAATCAGCTTCGCCATTCGATCCGATTCCCCGTAGGGAATTTCTAGTACCCGTGCCACATCTTTCAGCACTGCCTTGGACGTCATTCGGTTGAAAGTAATGATTTGAGCGACTCGATCATCACCATATTTCTGAGTCACATAATCAATCACTTGATCTCGTTTTTCAATACAGAAATCCGTATCAACATCAGGCATCGATTTCCGTTCGGGATTTAGGAATCGCTCAAATAGCAGTCCATAGTGAACGGGATCAATATTAGTAATGCGTAGACAGTAGGCCACTAATGATCCGGCAGCACTGCCTCGCCCTGGTCCAACAGGAATATTGGCATCGCGGGCAAATTTAATGTAGTCCCAAACAACCAAGAAGTAAGCAGAAAAGCCCATTCTCTGGAGCATTTCTAATTCGTAGACCAGACGATCCGCATATTCTTTTTTGTCATTTAAAATCTCTTCCTTGGATGCCACACCCAAGCGTTCAATCAACCCTTCCCACGCCACATGCTCCACATAGGTATCGGCATTATGCCCCGCAGGAACGGGAAAGTCTGGGATTCGTGGCTCCCCTAAAATGTTGTAGTCTTCAACTTTGTCAGCAACCTTAACCGTATTAGCGATCGCCGTTTCAATGATGTCCTCTTCCAAATGGTCTCGGAAGAGCAATTTCATTTCATCGCCACTTTTGATATATTCCGTTCCGCTATATCGAAGGCGCTTGTCTTCCGTAACATTTTTCTTGGTTTGGATGCACAGCAATGCATCATGGGCTTCCACGTCATAGCAAGAGATGAAGTGGGAATCGTTGGTGGCAATCAGTTCGACATTAAGCTGTTTAGCTAGCTTGACTAGGGCAACATTAACAATGCGATCTTCCTGGGAGCCATGATCCTGAAGCTCTAAATAAAAATCATCCCCAAAAACATCTCTGTACCAGCCCGCCACACGCTCCGCCACATCAAGACGCTCAGCCATAATTGCTTGGGGAATTTCTCCACCGAGGCAAGCGCTGGTAACAATCAGTCCTTCAGAGTTCTCCGCCAGCATCGTTTTATCAATGCAAGGGCGGGAGAAAATCCCGCTACCACGCATCCCTTCCAGGTGCGAAATTGTGGTTAGGTTTACCAAGTTTTGATAGCCTATTTTGTTCTTGGCTAAAACAATTTGGTGATATTTTCTCAGCCGTTTTGTCGGGTTAGCTTTGCTATCATCCAGTACGCCATTGATGACGTACATTTCATTGCCAATAATCGGTTTTACGCTGGTCCCCTTGGTGGTTTTCAGCAGCTCGATCGCCCCATACATCACCCCGTGATCCGTTAGGGCGATCGCCGGCATTTCTAATTCTTCCGCCCGCTTCACCAGGTTGGGTAATTGGCTTGCCCCGTCCAAAAGACTGTAATCGCTGTGGATGTGGAGACCAACGAAGGACATAGAACGGCTTCCTGAAAAGTTGAGCAGTCGCGGGCAATCCGAAGACTTGGGCCTGATCGTAGCAAGGGAGCGAGGAATGGGCGACCTTTTTTCAGCGAACTTTTTTTACGGAGGGCGGTCAAAATAGAGGCAGCCGAAGTTTGACGGTTGTGTCGTTTAGGAGCCGGCCAAGACGTGTTATGAGTCAGCCTGTATCGCCATCGAGTGGCAATAGTGGGAATGTCGATAATCAGTGGAGATCGCCCGCCCATGCGTTGCACTATCTCAGCCGCGCCGATAAGATCCCCCATCGTACGGAGGGGGAGGCGTTGGTTCTGGAATTGGTGCCGCAGTCGGTGGAGCGAATTTTGGATTTGGGGACGGGGAATGGACGGCTGTTGGCGCTGTTGAAGATTGAGCGATCGCCGGCGGAGGGTATTGGTTTGGATTTTTCGGAGACGATGTTGGCAGAAGCGAAAAAGCGATTTTCAAAGGATAATTCCGTTAGTTTGATCCAAGCAAATATGGATGATCCCCTGCCCGATCTAGGACAGTTTGACGCCATTGTTTCTAGTTTTGCCATTCATCATTGTGAAGACAAACGGAAGCGACTGCTCTATCAAGAAGTTTTTCAGCGATTAAAACCGGGGGGGATATTTTGCAACTTAGAGCATGTGGCTTCCCCAACAGAGCGACTCCATCGAGAGTTTTTATTGGCGATTGGTTATCCACCAGACTTTAAAGACCCATCCAATAAATTATTAGATGTAGAAACCCAACTTCAATGGTTTCGAGAAATTGGATTTAAGGAGGTGGACTGTTATTGGAAGTGGCGAGAAATGGCTTTATTAGTGGGCTATCGTCCTGAAGACTAAGCATTTAGGAACTCACCGATGCGTTGGACGGCGTTTTGCAATTCTTTGGGCGATCGCACCAGAGCAAACCGCACATACCCTTCGCCGGATTTCCCAAAGCCACAGCCTGCGGAAGCGGCGATCCCCGTTTTTGCGACTAATTGCGTGCAAAATTCCATTGATCGCGTTTCCCAGGGGTTGGGTAATTTTGCCCATACAAACATCGTAGCCTTGGGCATGGGCACCTCCCAACCAATATCAGCCATGGCTTGGACAAAGGCGTCACGGCGCTGTTGGAAAATATCGCGCCGCTCTTTCACGGATGTTTGGTCACCGGTTAAGGAGGCGATCGCCCCTCGCAAAATCCCCTGGTACTGATTGAAATCAATGGCAGCTTTAACCTGGCGCAATCCTTTAATCAGGTCACGGTTACCAATGCCGTACCCCACTCGAAAGCCTCCCATTCCAAATGCTTTGGAGAGGGTAAAAAATTCGATGGAGCGCTTTTTCTCGCGATCTACTTGAAAGATAGACGGATGGGATTGGTCACCAAAGACCATCTGGTCGTAGGCAAAATCGTGGACCAGGATAATGTCGTAGTGGTCGCAGAAACTAAACGCTTCTTGGAAGAAGTCGATGGTAGCCGTGGCGGTGGTGGGGTTGTGGGGATAGTTCAGGACCATTAGGCGGGATCGCTGGGCGATCGCCTGGGGAATGGTGGAAAAGTCGGGCAAAAATTGATTTTCTGCTAACAGCGCCATGGGGTAAATCTCGCCCCCCGCCAAATGCACCCCCCCGTAATGGGAGGGATAGCCGGGATCGCCCAATAGCGCTACATCACCGGGATTCATCACCGCCAGCGGTAGGTGCGCTGTCCCTTCTTGAGATCCAATCAAACTCAAAACTTCCGTTTCGGGATCCACTGAAATCCCAAATTCCTGCTCGTAGCGTTGGGCGACCACCCGGCGGAATTCAGCATTGTTGCGGAAGAGCTGATAGCCATGGGTGCTGGGATCATCCAAAGCATCGGCGATCGCCTGGAGCACATGGGGCGGCGTCGGCAAATCCACCGATCCCAACGATAAATCCACAATATCCAGTCCCTGGGCAGCGGCTTCTGCTTTTGCCGTATCCATCGCGGCGAACACATTGAACTGGAGCGGGGCAAGGCGATCGGCAAATTTCATGAAGTAAATCTCAGGGGGCGAAGGCTTGAGGGATACTCCTGCGATACCATAGACATGAAATAAAAGTTAATAAATCCTGTCGACTATGGCGATCGCAGTGGGCGACAAGGCCCCTAATTTTACGTTGCCGTCCCAGAGCGGCACCAACATCACCCTCAGCCAATTTCTAGGCAAGAGCCCGGTGGTGGTGTATTTCTACCCCAAGGATGATACGCCCGGCTGCACCATGGAAGCGTGCCAATTTCGGGATGAATATCAAGCATTCCAGGATGCGGGTGCGGCGGTCATCGGCATCAGCAGCGACTCGGTGTCATCCCATCAACAGTTTGCGGACAAACATAATTTGCCGTTTGTGTTGCTGAGCGATGTCAAAAATGAGGCGCGCAATGCCTTTGGTGTGCCCAATACCCTGTGGGTGATGCCCGGTCGGGTGACCTATGTCATCGACAAGGAAGGGGTTGTGCAGACTATTTTCAACAATATGTTGGATGCCAAAGCCCACGTTGCTGAAGCCTTGAAAACCGTTGAAAATCTAACGGCAGCGGCTTAGAAACGGCGCACTAACAATCGAAAATTCACTCACTTCTGGCGTTTTATGCGTCATCTGAAACTCTACGTTTTCTCTTCAAACATCCTGAAAGGAGTTCAAACCCATGGCTAACGTTAGCGATATTGCAGTCAAAACCATTGACGGTGCTGATACTACTTTGGGAGCCTATTCCGGCAAAGTGACGCTGGTTGTCAACTTGGCATCCAAGTGTGGCTACACCAAGCAATATTCCGGTTTGGAAGCGCTTTACCAAAAATACAAGGACCAAGGATTTGAGATCCTGGGTTTCCCTTGCAACGATTACGGTTCCCAGGAGCCCGGCACCAACGAAGAAATCAAGAAGTTTGCCACCGAAAACTACGGCGCAACCTTCGACCTATTCGACAAGGTTCATGCCAAAGGTGCTGAGCAACATCCCCTGTATGCAAGCCTGACCCAGAATGCCGATCCCACCGGCGATGTGGCTTGGAACTTCGAGAAGTTTTTGATCAGCAAGAGTGGTGAAATCGTCGGTCGCTTCGAGAGTGGTGTCACCCCCGAAGATGCTGCACTGACTGGGGCGATCGAAGCTCAGTTAGCGAAATAAGCGCTACTAAAATCTGATCACGTCAAACCCCTTTCTCAAAGGCCATCTTGCCCGGGAGAGGGGTTTCACTTTGGCAGGGCATTGTTGCTACAGTTGTGATTGTAAGAGCGATCAGATTTGGAAGTATAGCGCTTCCCTCACATGGGACTACTAGTCAACAGACGGGACGAGCAGGTCAACCTTCTGAATTGTGATCTTTGGCAAGACAGCGTTAACAGAGACCATAACTATGAATTTCATTAGTTTCGTTGGTTCAGTTTCCTCAATTATCTCCCTACTTCAATCTTGGTTTTCTGGCAAAGAGAAGGTTATGAGGGAACCCCAAATAGTCAGTACAAAATCATATGTGAATTATGGACTTAAGCATATCCAACGGGTTGATTTGAATTTATTTGACGACAATTCTGTCTTTGGAAACTACGTCATCAATGCTGAATACTCTGATCGTGAAGAGGACAAGCTTGTTCAAGGTTTCAAAGGCTGCCTAAAAGACAATCACTTGATGATTGATTTTTTCGATAAGCGTTTGCCATATCAGACTGACCCTGAAGATATGAATTCAATTTTTGGAATAGCTATATGGCGTATTAAGCGTTGCGCAGGTGGGAAGGAGTCAGTAGCAGTTCAAACCTATGGACGTGATTATGAAGGCAAGGATGTTGGAGGGCAGGAGTACATCATGGAACTCGAGCAAGTAGAGTCTGAAAAGGATCCGAGTCATGTCTATTAATCTGTGATCAGTCAGTTAGAGATGGAAACGGACGGATGAATTAGTGCGAAACAGTAGCAGCATATTTAGATTCAGGCAGTGATCGCCCAGCCTTTATAATTAGGGACTGAACCCTCGTCGCCCCTGGTTGATTCCCGTATGGCCACTGCTGAGACTTTAAATTCCGGTGAGTTGAAAACTGAGGTGGAGCGGCGGCGCAATTTTGCGATCGTCTCGCACCCGGATGCGGGTAAGACGACCCTGACGGAAAAGTTGCTGTTATACGGGGGCGCGATTCATGAGGCGGGGGCGGTGAAGGCTCGGCGATCGCAGAAGCAAGCGATTTCGGACTGGATGGCGATGGAGCAACAGCGGGGGATTTCGATCACCTCGACGGTGTTGCAGTTTTTGTACAAGGATTATCAGGTTAATTTGCTGGATACGCCCGGTCACGCGGATTTCAGTGAGGATACCTATCGCACGTTGTCGGCGGTGGACAATGCGGTGATGTTGATTGATGCGGCGAAGGGGTTGGAGCCCCGGACGCGCAAATTATTTGAAGTGTGTCGGCGGCGGCGGTTGCCCATTTTTACGTTTGCCAACAAGATGGACCGCCCCACGAAGGAGCCCCTGGAGCTGCTGGATGAGATTGAGCAGGAGCTGGGGATGGACACTTATGCGGTGAATTGGCCCATCGGACAGGGCGATCGCTTCACGGGGGTATTTGACCGGCTCGAACGTAAGGTGCATTTATTTGAGCGCAGCACCCACGGGCGAAAAGCGGCGGAAGAAACGGTATTTGAGCTGGATGATCCCCGCTTGGAAGAGTTGATTGACCCGGAACTTTATGCGCAATTTCGGGAAGAGCTGGAAATTTTGGATGAACTGGGAGGCGAGCTGGATGCGGAGATGGTCCACGCTGGGGAGTTGACGCCCATTTATTTCGGCAGTGCCATGACCAATTTTGGGGTGCAATTATTTTTAAATTCGTTCCTGGATTACGCTCTAAAGCCCGGTCCCCGCAGCAGCAATAAGGGTGAAATTGAGCCGACCCAGCCGGAATTTTCGGGATTTGTATTTAAATTGCAGGCAAATATGGACCCGAAACACCGCGATCGCGTGGCATTTGTGCGGGTCTGTTCCGGTCGATTTGAGAAGGATATGACCGTCAGCCATGCCCGCACCGGCAAAAATGTACGACTGGCACGCCCGCAAAAATTATTTGCGCAAGGTCGGGAGTCCGTAGATGAGGCATACCCGGGCGATGTGATTGGTTTGAACAATCCCGGAATGTTTGCGATCGGCGACACCATTTATGTCGGCAAAAAACTGGAATACGACGGCATCCCCTGCTTTACGCCGGAGCTATTCGCCTATCTACGCAACCCCAACCCGTCCAAATTTAAGCAATTCCACAAAGGCGTCACCGAACTACGGGAAGAAGGGGCAGTCCAAATTATGAGTTCCGCCGATGAAGCCAAGCGGGATCCTGTTTTAGCCGCGGTCGGTCAACTGCAATTTGAAGTCGTCCAACACCGGATGGCGAATGAATATGGCGTCGAAACTCGCCTAGAAACATTGCCCTACAGCACTGCTCGTTGGGTATTGGGTGGCTGGGAAGCATTAGAAGAAGCGGGCAAGATTTTTAACACCATGACGGTGAAAGATTTTTGGGATCGCCCCGTATTGCTATTCAAAAATTCTTGGAATTGTGATCAAGCAGCCGGTGATCATCCCGGATTGAAATTGAGTGCGATCGCACCTTTGGGGGCTGCTATTAGCTAGACACACCATTCTGAACTAATTAGCATAATTGCGGGTGGTCCTAACCCTCATCTCTTGAGAGTAACTACATCCTTGAAGGCTGTAGCAAATTACTGATGGGCAGCAGTCAGGTAAAATCCATAAGCCTTGATGCATTTCAAGCCCCTGCTTTCTCAGGAAGAGGACATACAGAGCAGTGTCAAAATTTTTGATTGTTCACATCTTCCTGATTTCAGATTCAGTTTAATGAAGACATGAATATCCAATTCACTAGCCCCTTCAAGCCACTGTGGGTGTGAATTTTATTCAATTCCTCTAAAAGAGGAGCAGACAAGATGGCAGGCTCAGACGAGATGGCAGACATTGTTACTTTAGGCACTCACATCCTAGAAGTATTAAGAATAATAAACGAAGCGGTTGGTGCCTGGAACACAGTTACAGGCTTTGTAAGAGATGACTTAGCTACGGTCCTTAATAAAATCTCAGAGATTGAATATGAAAGCGCGATCGATATTTTGGAAGAGGACCTTCCTAAGGCAGGAGATAAGCATTTCCAACTTGAAATGGCAGTAGATAGGCTTAGCAAGGTTTATAAACATAATTTAAAGAAGTCCCAAAAATATGAATCTTCTTTCTGGCGCTCCTCTGAGGAGAAAATAAAGATTTATGAGTACGTAATTTCAATTGCGCTCCTTATATCACTCTGCTACCAATATCCTAAGGAGAGTGGGTCTAAGGAGAGTGGGTCGAAAACAGTTGCATGGGACAAAGGAATGTCGCGAGAATTCGCACTGAGAGCTAGAGCGGCTTTTTATAAAGCCGCCAAGCTTACAATTCAGCAGAGTGAGGATAATGATTGTGCAATGAAATATCGTACGGTACTGGATCAGTTAAAAGACTCTGAAGCAAAGCTGATCGGCTATTGTAATAAAATTGGAGGAGTTGAGCTTTGGAAGCCCATATGTAGTTTTCAAGAGGTTTCTGAAAATATTAAGCAGGCAGAAACCACATTCATCCCCCGACAAATACCTGAATATGATCCGCGAAACAGATATGGAGGAGGTTCCTACAGAACTGAATACATACCGCATACGACATACAAGACTGTCACGATAAAGCGATACAAATTGGTTGGGCAGTGGAAGCCTCCGCAAGACTAGGTTTATTCGATTTAAGGTCGTCGTGTCTAGACATTTTTGGGTAGAGGGAAATACTTGGACGTGCAATCACCATCAACCACCCACACAATCCTGAACCCACTGGAGATAATCTGCTGAACCTTGGGTAACCGCGATCGCCAACAACTCGGGCACATCATAGGGATGCAATTCCTTAACGCGAGCTTCCAAGGCTTCAAACTTATCCAGGTCGGTTTTTAATAACAATTGAACCTCCGTATCTTCCTGAATCTCACCATCCCAAACATAAAGACTTTGCATCCCAGGTCCCAGGGTGGCGCAGGCGATTAGTTTTTCTTGCAATAGCGTTTTTGCCAGTGCCTTTGCCCCGGCCAACTCGGGATGGGTGGTGAGAACGATACAGGGTTTTGCCATGGGGGATGCCGCAATCCTGGGAACGGCGAAAGAATCGACATTTCCTAGGCTAAGCTGTCTTTGACATTCAGCACCCACTAACGCGGCTTTATGCGGCCACCCTCCCCCGATCGCCCCGATTCGACCCTAAAAACCCTCAAACTCGCGATCGCCCTACGACTTTGGGTGAGTGCGATCGGGGTTGGCGCATCGTGGCTAATCCTCGGCGGGCTCAGCCTGTGGTGGGTGCGGGATGAAATCGCCCTGCTCAATCACTATTTCACCTGGGTGGGATTGCGCTACGCCATTGTTCACAACCGTCCAGCGGCGATCGCCCTCGCCTTTTGCATCGGTCTCACCCTCGCAGAACTCATTTGGCTCTGCCGCTATTTAGTCTGGGGACTGACACCGCGACAGGGGCAGCAGCTCCAGGCATGGTTTAACAACATCCGAGGGGCGGGCGATCGGCATATCCTGTCCTTTCTTCTAAAAAGACTGAGCTAAAGAAATTTACTCCCCATTAATAAGCGCTGAGTAAATCTGAAAGTCCACTTGCTCGTAGCAGCAGAATGAAACCTCTATATCCTCTGTCTCTGGCAGAACATTGGTAACCGTAGTCAAGGCAGTTTCTGCGGCCAAGTCTTTTGGAAATTTATATATTCCAGTACTGATGCAGGGGAACGCAATCGATTTTAAACATCTGTCCAAAGCAACCCGAATACAGTTGGAATAGCATTCTTCCAGCAACGCAACTTCTCCTTTGTCGCCGCCTTGCCATACGGGACCAACGGTATGGATGACATACTTCGCCGGCAATCTGTAGCCCTTAGTGATTTTTGCTTGACCCGTTTTACATCCCCCCAACAAACGGCACTCAGCGACCAACTCGGGACCGGCAGCCCTATGTATCGCCCCATCAACGCCTCCCCCCCCCAGCAAGCTGGAGTTTGCCGCATTGACGATGGCGTCAACGTTGAGCTTAGTAATGCTGCCCTGAAGAACCTGAAGATTGAGGGACATATCTGTGAGTTCTAAACCTCCGGCGCAACAAAGGATTCATAGCTCAATTCGTTAATCGCATTCCAAGCAGACACCTGCTCCCGGAAAGCGTTCCACTGGTCAAACACTTTTTTGAAAGCCGCATCCTGGCTGGCAAATTGATTGAGCAAATCCGCCGAGCCTTCCTGCGCCGCCTTCAAAATCTCCGGCGAATATGCCCTTAACTGGGTTCCCCCATCCACCAACCGCTGCAACGCCTCCCGATTTAGCGCCTCATATTTCGCCAGCATATTGGCATTAGCTTGATAGGTCGCCGTCTTAAAAATTTCCTGATATTCCACCGGCAGCCGATCCCACTGCGCCTTATTCACCTGCACATCCAACGTCGCGCCCGGCTCCCACCAACCGGGATAGTAATAGAACTGCGCCGCATTTTGTAACCCCAGCTTTTCATCATCCGCCGGTCCCACCCATTCCGCCGCATCAATAGTGCCCCGGTCCAACGCCAAATACACCTCCCCACCGGGCAACACCTGAACATTGACACCTAACCCCGCCATCACATCGCCACCAATGCCCGGGAGGCGCATCTTCAACCCCTGCAAATCCGACAGGCTATTGATCTCATTTTTAAACCATCCCCCCATTTGCGCCCCGGTATTCCCCGCCGGCAGCGCCAACATGCCGAACTGGGCATAGACCTCATTCATCAGATCCAGCCCACCTCCCTGATAAAGCCAAGCGTTTTGCTGCTGAGCCGTCAAACCAAACGGAACCGCAGTACTAAACGCAAAAGCCTTATTTTTGCCGGTGTAGTAGTAGCCCGAGGTATGACCGCATTCAACACTGCCGCTCTGCACCGCATCAAAAACTTCCAAGCCGCCGACAATTTCCCCCGCCGCATAGGGCGTAATGGTGAACTTACCGCCGGTCATCGCCGCCACGCGATCGCACACCTCTTGCGCGCCGCCAAAAATCGTCTCCAGGGACTTCGGCCAACTCGTCGCCATGCGCCATTGCACACTGGGCAAACTGCTGGTGGCATCCCCATCCCCGGTCGAACTGGCCGGTCCCGCACCATTAGTACAAGCAGCGACGGTGGCAGCGGAAGCGCTAAGGGCCATATTGCCCAAAAGTTGGCGGCGTTTCATGGGAGCTGGGGGTTCTGCAGCGTAGGTTGGCGTCCCCAGGATACGCCCTTGGGCTACGGGGAATGCGCATCGGTCAAAATTTCAAACAATCGACCCATCGACATCAAACCACCAACTTCCAATACCCCCGCCAATAACCCCGTTTGAGCCCTCAACACCCCAGAAAAAGCCCAGTCCCCAAACTGTCCCAAGATTTAGCCAAAAAAAGTCCCGCACCAATACGCTGGGTGTGGGACGTCTCGCTGAATTGTCGCGTATAACACCCTAGACTGTGCCGAAAATCTGAAAGATCCGCAATCATCCACCCATTAAATATTTTGATAGGTGGGTTTAGCTTAGATTAACAATCTAAAAATTGTCCGGGAACTAAAGCATCGTCTAGGGCCGTCCCCACTATTGCCCCGTCCAGGTTGGCCCCCCTTAGATCCGCGCCCGCCAAATCCGCCCCGGTTAGGTTTGCCCCCGATAAATTCGTGCGCCACAGCTTAGCGCCCCGCAGGTTTGCCCCCGATAAATTTGCTCGGGATAAATCAGCGCCATCCCATCGCGTCCAGGGGGCGTGGAGCTGGATAAGCTCCGCACCACTCCAGTTCGATTCGCTACAGTCAGCGCTCCCCATACGCAGACGATGTCCGCGCACATTTCGGCATTGCAGGCCCTGGGCCGCCATCCCCAGAAAATCGCCATCGGAGAAATTGGCCCGATCCGCGATCGCCCCCACCAGCGAAATCCCAGTCGCGATCACCCCTGAGAAACTCGCCCGATTTAATATCGCCCGCGCCAGATTCGCATGTTCGAGCTTGGCATCACGAAAATCCGCTGCGGACCAATTGCCCTCCCGCCCATCGATCCCCCATAAATTAGCCCCCCGCCACTCACTGCCGATCGCCTCCATTTTCCGCAGGGTGGCAAATTCCAGATTTACCCCATCCCAATGGCTATCCAGCGCTTTTACCCCCGTCCAATCGCTGCCGGGGGCACACAGTTGACGTAAATTTGCCCGGTGGAGTTGGCACTGATGCATCGGGCGATCGCCCAGGGTCACGCCGGATAAATCAATCGCGGATAGCTCTGGCAATACCTCGGGATGGTCCCGACGCCACTGTCGCCACTGGGCCGCCCCCCGCTGTAACTGCATTAAATGAACCGCATCCGCCACCGTCGTTTTTCCCCCTGTCTTGTTAATTGCCTGCTAGTCGCCGATGGGCCCCCATGCGCCCGAATAATCCCCCTTGGGGATGCCCATTATTCCTTGCGCACATCGACCCGCTCGCGACCACTGACATGTTCCATCACATCTATCACTGCCCGGGCCGCAGCCAAAATATCCCGCTCCTCACCCCCCAGATAAAGCCGCCCAAAACTACCCACGGCGGTGATATGAAGAATATTGATCAGCGCCGCCTTTTCCGCTTCATTCGCCGCCAGGGCAGCATAGGCCGCAGGCTCCACCTCAAACACATAGAGGGTTTGCCCCGCCAGCAGCATATTGCCCCGGCTGGTGCGGTTGATCAGCTGCGCCTGGTGGGCGTCGATATTGCGGATGATTTGGCTGGAAATCACACGGGGTTTGAGGCGATCGCGCTCCTTCACGTCCAAGGCAGCCAAAATCGCATTCCCCGCCGTCAGGGTATCCCCTTGGCGAGTGGAATGAATTTCCAATAGGCCATATAAGCGTTCCACAAACTGCACGCCCGGGCGCACCGCCGTCGACTTCAGGGCCACATCGGTAATGCGATTAATTTGGATCCCCGGTGACACCTCAATCCACAGCGAACTATCCCCTGGCAACGGCAAAAAGCCGATCGCCACGGTGCCAATATAGGCGGCGTGTTGGGGCTGCAATCGATCTAAAAACACATAACTTCGCAGTTCAATTGCCACCCGTTTTTATCCCCCGGTCCCTATGACCTAACCCAATGACCTTACCCAGCAATCCACCGCGATCGCCGTCGCCAATTGTCCCAAGCTCCCCGCCGAAGCACAAGGGGCAGCCTCAACTCTTCCGCCCCATATCCCGCTCCATCTTCCGCTCCATCCGCCGCCACCCTTCCCTCGGCTTGGGAGCCCTGTCGTACACTGGCAATTAGCCTGTCCGCCGTGATTTTGCTTGACGGGTACCGACAGGATTGGCCCAATATCGGGAGCGCGGAAAACCATGGAACTAGTGCGCGGCGTAGCAACGACATTGCCACCGGAGGAATGTGCGCGAATGCGGGCAGCCCTACTGGAGGATGCGGAGCTGAGCTTGAATTATATGGTGCTGGCGATCTGCTCCTGTCTGATCTCAACGGCAGGCTTGCTGATGGGGAGTGCCGCGACCATTATCGGAGCGATGATTGTGGCACCACTGGTGATGCCCATGCGCGGCGTCGCCATGGGGGCAGTCCAGGGGGATTGGCGATTATTGCGCCAGGGATCGATTTCGGTGGTGGTGGGCGCAGTCCTATCCATTGCCCTGGCCGCCTTGGCCCAATGGGCCATCCGAGTGCCCGCCTCGGCCTTTGGTCCGGAGATTCTAAATCGGACCCAGCCCAACTTGACCGATCTGGCCGTGGCGATCGTCGCAGGGGCCGTGTGCGGTTTCGCAAAAATTCGCCCCCAGGTGAGTGATGCCTTAGCCGGAACCGCGATCGCCGTGGCCCTGATGCCGCCCCTATGCATCGTGGGGATCAATTTAGCGGTGGAGCAATACCAAGCCAGCCGGGGCGCATTTTTGCTCTATGCCACGAATTTGCTGGGGATTATCCTAGCCTGCATGGCCGTTTTTGTGGTTAACGGCTACCACGTCAGCTTCCGCCGCACCAGCAACGCCCTAGCGATCGGGGTCGCCTTTACGGCGCTCACCATTTTTCCCCTATTCCAAAGCTTCTCCACCCTAATGAACCAAGTGCGCATCCGGGATGGCTTGCGCCACATCCTCCAGCGGGAAACCGTTACCCTGGGGAAAGAGATGGAGTTGACAGAGGTGCGGATTGACTGGAACCAGACGCCTTTTCAAGTGGATTTATATGTGGAATCGGATCAGCCGGTAACCCCCACCCAGGTGCAGGCGGTGGAAGATTTTCTGCATAAGCGGCTCCGGCGATCGCAGCGTACCTTTGCCCTCAACTTCCTGGTTAAAGAAGTGAAAATCGTGCGCGGTAATCCCCCCCACTACCCGGGCCACTGGCAGAAACGACTACTGGACGAGGTTGAACTGGGGATCATCCTGCAAGACCGTTTTGATTCCAATCGTCGCCCCCTGATTCCCCGCTGGGCCTTAGTGAGCTCCCGGATCAACTGGGAAACCCGTCAACCCCGCATTATCTTGACCCTCCGCAGCACCGAACGCCTCGTCCCCGGGGAAGTGCAATCCTTCGTGCGATCGCTCCAGAAACAAATGGAGCAGCGCACCGGGACCTCATTCCGGGTAGAAATCAGACCCGCCCAACCCCCTCCTGCCAGTTCCTAGGCGATCGCCCCCTGACGCCCCCCGCCAAACATCACCGGGCGCAGCATCGGCCGTGGCATACTGAACGGCTAGTTATGGGGCGATCGCGCTAACCATAATGGGAGTAACGGGATACTTAACAGCGGGGATTTAACGTGGGTCAGTCAAGCAATCAGCCACCGGCAGCGTCTGGCAATACGTCTGGGGCAAAAACCTGGAGCCAACGGTTTGAAGGGGCGCTCCATCCGGCGATCACCCGATTCAATGCCAGCATCGGATTCGACATTGCCCTGATTGAATACGACCTCACCGGATCCCAAGCCCACGCCAAAATGCTCGGCAAGGTGGGGATTATCTCCGCCGAGGAAGTGGAGCAGTTAGTTAACGGTCTAGAGCAAATCCGCGAAGAATACCGCGCCGGCAATTTCAACCCCGGCGTCGACGCGGAAGATGTGCATTTTGCCGTGGAACGCCGCCTCACCGAGCTAGTGGGCGACACCGGGAAAAAGCTACACACCGCGCGATCGCGCAATGACCAGGTGGGCACCGACACCCGCCTGTACCTGCGCCACGAAATCGACGAAATTCGCCAGCACGTCCTTAATTTTCAGCGGGTGCTCCTCGACCAGGCAAAACAGCACCTAAAAACCCCCATCCCGGGCTATACCCATCTCCAGCGCGCCCAGCCCATCAGCCTGGCCCACCATCTCCTTGCCTATGTGGAAATGCTGCAACGGGATAGCGATCGCCTGGTCCAAATCCAACGCCGCGTCAACACCAGCCCCCTCGGCGCAGGGGCCCTCGCCGGGACGACCTTTCCCATTGATCGCCACTACACCGCCGAACTCCTAGGCTTTGAGAACGTTTATGCCAATAGCCTGGATGCGGTGAGCGATCGCGATTTTGCCATTGAGTTTCTATGTGCCGCCAGCCTGATCCTGGTGCACCTGTCCCGCCTGTCTGAAGAAATTATTCTCTGGGCATCGGAAGAATTTCGATTTGTGACCCTAACGGACGCCTGCGCCACCGGGTCCAGCATCATGCCGCAAAAGAAAAACCCCGATGTGCCGGAATTGGTCCGAGGTAAAGCCGGTCGTGTTTTTGGCGACCTCCAGGGCATGTTGGTGCTGATGAAAGGGGTGCCCCTCGCCTACAACAAAGATTTTCAGGAAGACAAAGAAGGACTCTTCGATGGGGTCAACACGGCAAAAGCTTGCCTAGAAGCCATGACCATCCTGTTGGACGAAGGACTTACGTTTCAAACCCAACGCCTGGCCAGCGCCGTCGCCGAAGATTTCTCCAATGCCACCGACGTCGCCGATTATCTCGCCGCCAAGGGCGTCCCCTTCCGCGAAGCCTATAACCTGGTGGGCAAAGTCGTTAAAACCAGCTTGGCAGCGGGCAAACTCCTTAAGGATCTCACCTTAGAAGAATGGCAAGCCCTACACCCTGCTTTCGAAGACGATATTTACGACGCGATCACCCCCCTCACCGTCATCTCCGCCCGCAATAGCTTTGGCGGCACCGGATTTGAGCAGGTGGAAAAAGCGATCGCCGCCGCCGAACAACGGTGGACCGAGAGCCAAATCCACTAGAATCAGTCCCCCTGAAGCGATCGCCCGTCAATCGGCAATACGGGTCAAAAGCTGATTCAAAATGCGGCGATCGCTCTGCCAAACCTCCACCCGAATCACGTTGGCATTATCCGCCTGAAACGAAACCACATAAACCGTATTGGCATTACGGAAGAGATACTGGGGGCGGTCCGTCGTGCCGCGCACCTCGCCATGCACCACCTGGATGGAGTCACCGGTCAGGCGATTCGTACCGCGATAGACAAATGCCGCCGGCTCCCACCGGCCAAATTCCACCCGCCAACGCTCATTTTGAAACGTCCCCGTCGCGGGAGGGCAATTATTCACCTCCCGATAGCCATCGTTACCACCATCAATCCCCTCGGCATACACATGGCACGGAGCCGCCATTGCCTCGTCAAACTGCCCCTGGTCCGCCAAACGATTGGCGAGCCGGAAGGCTTTCTCCGCCCCCTCGGCGCTTTTAGGACGAGCCGCCAGGGAAGCTTCTGGTTGGGGGATAGCAGCCCCAGATACCTGGAATACAGACTCTGACACGATTGCAGATGTCGCCACCAGCAACGCAGCCCCGACCAATCCGAGCCCAGCGCCTAGCTTTCTCATATCTCTCCTCGTTCACATCTATAAGGCCACTTTTGCCAGCGATCGCCCGTATGTCCCAACGATATCAATCAGCAATACGGGTCAAAAGCTGATTCAAAATACGGCGATCATTCTGGAAAACTTCCACCCGGATCGTGCTGGGATCATTGGAGCGAAACGTCACTTGATAAACCGTGTTGGCATTGCGGAATAAATATTGGGGGCGATCCGTCGTGCCACGCACCTCGTCATCAATTAACTGGATGGTGTTGCCGGTGCGCCGATTCGTACCCCGATAGAAAAATGCCGCCGGCTCCCATCGGCGAAAATCCACCTGCCAATGCTCATTTTGGAAGGTGCCAATCAGGGGCGGACAATTGTTCACTTCCCGATAGCCATAGCCGATCTCGTCGGGAGTATCTTCGGTGTACATACGGCAGGGAGCGGCGATCGCCCCTTCTGCGATCGCCCCCAGCATAACCACCCCAGCGATCAACCCTAGCCAGGTCACTCGGGAGAATCGGGCAACATAATCACTAGGTTTCATAAGGTTTCATGCAAATGCAAATTCACGGGATACAACAACAGACCTCGCCTAACGGCGCTGAAGCAACTGATTGAGAACGGAACGCCCCCGCTGATACACCTGCAAGCGAATAGTGTTGTGGTCGTTATCGCGGAAAGTCACGGTATAAGCCGTCTCCCCATTGCGGAAGGTATACACCGGACGCGCCTCAGTGCCACTCACTTCCCGACTGGATAAATAAATCGACTCCCCCGTGTGGCGATCGCTCCCTTCATAGGAATAAACGCCCGTATCAACAGTCGCCAACGTCACGCGCCAATCCTGATTCTGAAACGTCCCCCGCAACAAAGGACAGTTCGTAAAAGCATCCCAGGGGGGAATTTCGGGATGGTCCAACGAATACGCCTCACAGGGACGATCCGCCCGAGCCTGATCAGGCAAGCCCACCCAGACCACCCCCATCGCAGCAAGTGTAATTGCAGCGATCGCCCGACCGCCCATCAATCCCAGCCCAAAAAATCTAGTTTCGGAGCGATCGCCTGCTGCTTGTCCCATCTCACCGCCCACGCTCCTAAAAGTCCTACATCCAGCACAACCGTTCTAGCCGGACGCCATTGCCCCCACCCATCAGCATGGGCACTTTCCCAACTGGGCAACCATTCAGCGAAGAAGTTAGCCAAAATAGTCAATGAAAAATGGTTAATGAAAAAGATTATTCACAGTTTTCAGGTCTCAATCCCAGCCAAATCCCAAGCCCAGTCCCAAGCCAAGCCCTAAAAATCACCCATCCCCAAGGGAAAGCAATTCAAGTAAACTCAGGAATTACAGGCAGAAAAAAGGGCCGACCTGACTGGTCAGCCCCATTACCCGTTTACTAGAGAGGAGAACATAAGAATGTCTGCCTTTTCTTGAATCCAAGGTAGCTCTATTGAAATTCAGTGTCAATACTGCGAGCCAATATTTTTTTAAGACGCGACAGTAAGCGGCGAAAAATGCAGCCGAGAGATTCCACCGTCACTGGCGATCGCCCAGACGGTATGATGTGGTTCCAAGATTGACCGGGTCCGTTCACCCCTCGGTTTCTGCTTAATTTTCGGTATCTCCCATGCCCCTGCAACTGCGCGTTTACGTTCCGCCCCACCCCCTGATCCAACACTGGCTCGGCGTTGCACGGGACGCCCAGACCCCCGCCCCCTTGTTCCGCACGGCCATGGCCGAGCTAGGGCGCTGGCTAACCTACGAAGCGTTACGGGAATGGTTGCCCGTGGTGGAAACGGAAGTGGAAACGCCCGTGGGCGTAGCCGCAGCACAGTTTATTAATCCCCAGCTCCCCATGGCGATCGTGCCGGTCTTGCGGGCGGGGCTGTCGCTGTTGGAGGGGATGCAGCCCATTGTGCCCCTGGCGTCGGTGTATCACCTGGGTCTGGTGCGCAATGAGGAAACCCTGGAATGCAGTTGTTACCTCAACCGTTTGCCGGAGGCCTTTGCTGAGGGCACCCTAGTGTTTGTGGCAGAACCCATGTTGGCGACGGGGGGCTCCATTATGAAGACAATGGAGGAGTTAACCCGTCGGGGACTCAGCCCGGAGCAAATTCGGATTGTTTCGGTGGTGGCCGCTCCGCCGGCGCTCCAAAAATTAAATAAGGCCTATCCCGGTTTAGTGATTTACACCGCCATTATTGATGAAGGGGTGAATGAGCAAGGTTGGATTGTGCCAGGGCTCGGAGATGCGGGCGATCGCACCTTTGGGACCTAGAGATTTAGATTGATACTAGAGATTTAGATTGATAAGCGAGTTGTAGAACGAGTTATAGAACGAGACTTGTAAACAGTAGGGAGTAAGACCATGACGGTTGCAGCAGCGGTGAATATTGCGGTGAATACTGTAGACGGAGCGGCGGATTCTTTAGCAACAAGGGCGCGGCGCACTCGGACGGCAGCGCGATCGCTGGCGATTACCGATATTGCGACCCGAAACGGGGCCCTAGAGGCGATCGCCGAAGCCTTGAGAACCCAAAAAGATGCAATCCTGGCGGCGAACGCTGAAGATTGTCAGATTTCCCAGGAAGACGGTATTTCGTCGGCGCTGTTCGGGCGACTGAAGCTGACCGATAGCAAATTTGACGGGGTCATTACCGGTGTACGGGACCTATCGGAATTGGCCGATCCCCTCGGCGCAGTGCAAATTCATCGGGAATTGGACGATGGGCTGGTGCTGAAACGAATCACCTGTCCGTTGGGGGTCTTGGGGGTGATTTTCGAAGCCCGTCCCGACGCGGTGGTCCAAATTGCCACGTTGGCGATCAAATCCGGCAATGGCGTCATTCTGAAGGGCGGCCGCGAAGCCGTGCGATCGTGCACCGCCTTGGTGGCAGCCATTCATCAGGGTCTGGAGGAGGTGGGCATTGATCCCAATGCGGTGCAACTGTTGACCACCCGTCAGGAAACCCTGGAGCTGCTGCATCTGGATCAGGATGTGGACCTGATTATTCCTCGGGGGTCCAACGCCTTTGTTCGCTATGTCCAAGACAATACGCGGATTCCAGTGTTGGGCCACGCCGATGGGATTTGTCATATTTACGTCGATGAGTCGGCTGATATCGCCCAAACCGTCGATCTCGTCGTCGACGCAAAAATCCAATATCCGTCCGCCTGTAATGCCATAGAAACGCTGTTGATCCATCGGGCGATCGCCCCTGAATTTCTCCCAATTGCCGGCAAGGCACTACGGGACAAAGGCGTAGAGCTACGGGCCGATGGGACTGCCCTAGAAATTTTGCAAGGGGCGGGGATTGAGGCGATCGCCGCCACCGAAGAGGATTGGTCCACGGAATATAGCGATTTAATTGTCTCGATTCGGGTGGTGGATGACCTGGATCAGGCGTTGGGACATATCGCTGAATTTGGATCCGGCCATACCGAAGCGATCGCCACCCAAGACAAAGTAAATGCGGATCGTTTTCTCGCGGAAGTCGACGCCGCCGGGGTTTTCCATAACTGCTCCACCCGCTTCTCCGACGGTTTCCGCTATGGATTCGGCGCAGAGGTCGGCATCAGCACCAGTCGCCTCGCCCCTCGAGGACCAGTGGGCTTAGAGGGACTGGTCACCTATAAATATCAACTGGTGGGCGACGGCCATATCGCCGCCACCTATAGCGGAGCCGATGCCAAATCCTTCACCCATCGCGATCGCCCCTTGAGCTAGGTCATTACCCTAGCCACTGCCCCAGCGATCGCCCCGGTTATCGCCCCAGCGATCGCCTTGACACACCCTTGACATGGGTTTGACACAGGGCTGTGATGGGAGCGTCAAATCCATTCCGTAGGCTAAACCCAAGCCCCAAGAGAAGGGGGTTACACTGAAAACCTACGGAGTTCTCGCCATGGTGACCACCAAGCCCTCGACCGCTCGCGCGACCGAGTCCCCCACGGAGTCATCCCCCCAACCGCCGCCAACACCGGCACAACAGCAACCCATGTGGAAAAAATCCCTTCTGTCCCTGTCCTTAATCGTTCTGGGTGCTAGCTGTACTCAACTGCTTAACTCAGACCTGCTGCCGAGCGCTGAAGAGGAGCGTACCTCAGCAGCCGCGCCGGAGTCGGCAGACCTGGCCACCAGTGAACTCAGCCCCGAAGCCCAAGCCAATACAGTTCCAGGGAAAATTGGCGGCAATTTTGTAACAAATGTGGTGCAGTCGGTGGGGCCGTCGGTGGTGCGAATCGATGCCTCCCGGACCGTGCGCCGCCAGAGCAACGACGATCCGTTTAATAATCCGTTCTTCCGTCGCTTTTTTGGCGATGAAGCACCAGCACCCCGCCGCCGGAGTCGTGGGGGTCAGGAGCGGGAGCGTCAGGGATCCGGATCCGGCTTTATCGTGAGTTCCGACGGTCAGATTTTCACCAATGCCCATGTGATCGAGGGCGCAGATACGGTGACGGTGACCCTAAAGGATGGGCGAGAGTTGCCCGGTAAGGTGTTGGGGGCGGATCCGTTAACCGATGTGGCCGTGATTAAGGTGGAAGCGGAAGGGCTACCCACCGTTAATTTTGCGGACTCGGAGGAATTGGACCCCGGCCAATGGGCGATCGCCATTGGCAACCCCCTGGGCTTAGATAACACCGTCACCACCGGCATTGTTAGCGCCACCGGTCGATCCAGCTCCGAAGTGGGCATCCCGGACAAGCGGGTGAATTTTATTCAAACCGACGCCGCCATCAACCCCGGCAATTCTGGCGGTCCCCTCATCGACGAAAAAGGGCGCGTCATTGGCATTAATACTGCGATCATCCGCGGAGCCCAGGGCATCGGCTTTGCCATCCCCATTAACCGCGCCCGCCAAATTGCCGACCAAATTGTCACCAAGGGCAAAGTCGAGCATCCCTTCCTAGGAATTCGGATGGTCGGCATTACCCCTGAATTGAAGGAGCGCATCAACACCGACCCCAACAGTCCTTTCAAATTGGAGGCCGATGGCGGCGTACTCGTGGTGCAGGTGGTGCCCGAATCCCCCGCCGCGCAAGCCGGTCTACGGCCGGGGGACGTGATTACTCAAATCCAAGGCAAAGCCGTGCAGGAGCCGCTCGAGGTTCAGCAAGCGGTGGAAGCGACGGGGGTGGGCAATCCCATGACCCTAGTGGTCCAGCGAAATAGCGATCAGCGGGAGGTGACCATCACCACCGGCACCATGGGCGATGACGATTTCCAGCAGTAGTCCTCGCAGTTATCACCTTGCAGTTATCAAGGGTGCAAATGAAGCCAGCCGCAACGGGGGTTATGGGGCGATCGCACCCCCGTCCCAAGCCCCCGTCCCAGGGCGAATTATCTGGCGGTTATCCCTATCCCTACCCCCGGGAAAGCTCTGTTAAACTGACTGGAGAACAGGAAATTTAGGATCCCATTTCGGGAGCTTGGAGGAGAAAACACACAGATTATGGACGCTTCCCTAGATCTACTCACCGGGACCCTCTCCCAATTCTTGGCGATTTACACGGTAATCCTGATTTTCCGTATCCTGCTGAGCTGGTTCCCCAACATCAACTGGTTTAATCCCCCGTTCTCGATTTTGACCCAGTTGACCGACCCCTACTTGAACTTGTTCCGACAGTTCATTCCCCCCCTGGGTGGCTTGGACTTGTCCCCCATGGCAGCCATTTTGGTCCTACAGCTAATCGGCGGCTTGATCTAGCCCCCTAAGCCGTAGCGCTCCGGCAATTCAAGCTAGAAGCTCAAGCTAGAAACTATAGATATGAAACAGCCAACCGCCTAAGCTATCCAATGCTGGGCGGTTGGCTGCTGTTTTGAGTGGGCTGAGTTAGGCGATCGCCGCCTCAGCCTTTTCAATAGCCGCCGCATTATCGCGATACCAATCAATGGTGCGCTTCAGCCCCTCTTCAAAGCTGATCTGCGCCTCAAACCCAAATTTGTCCTTCGCCTTTTCGGTATCCAAACAACGGCGGGGCTGACCATTGGGCTTATCGGTTTGCCACACCAACTCCCCTTCATAGCCCATCAGCTTACAGATCAACTCCACCAAATCCTTAATGGAAATCTCGTAACCGGTACCCAAATTAATCGGCTCCGACGACTCAAAGGACTGGGTCGCCATCACAATGCCCCGCGCCGCATCGTCGGAATACAAAAACTCACGGGTCGGACTCCCATCTCCCCAAACCGGAATCGTGGCATCCCCCCGCTGCTGCGCCTCATAGACTTTACGGATGAGCGCCGGAATCACATGGGAGCTGGCGGGATTAAAATTATCCTCCGGCCCATACAAATTCACCGGCAACAGATAAACGCCATTAAACCCATACTGATCGCGATAGGCCTGGAGTTGCACCAATAGGGCCTTCTTCGCCACCCCATAGGGCGCATTCGTCTCCTCAGGATAGCCATCCCAAATGTCTTCTTCCTTGAAGGGCACCGGCGTGAACTTGGGATAGGCGCAAATGGTGCCCACACACACAAACTTTTCAACGCCAGCCTTACGAGCCGCCTCAATAAGCTGCGCCCCCATCATCAAATTGTCGTAAAACAACTCGGCCGGCTTTTCCCGATTTAGTCCAATACCGCCCACATGGGCCGCCAGGTGCACAATCACGTCCTGCCCCTCCACCACCCGCTGGCACGCTTCCATCGTCGTCAGGTCATACTCACGCGATCGCGGCACCAGGATCTTACTTTCATCCGCCCCTGCCGCCAGAAGCTGAGCCACCACCGCCTTACCGAGGAAGCCCGCGCCCCCGGTCACCACAATATTCTTACCACTCAAATCCATAATGTATTGCCTCTGAGCTTGCCTCACCAAACCAATTCCCAAACCAATTCATGGTCATACAACCCTGCAGGGTGCCATCTTTGGTAAACACCCTGCACTCCGCTCCCCTGGTATCTTGCTTTGCCTAGCCGGCGCTGGCCATCCCAGCAGCCCGATTCGTCGCAATATCGCCGTCATCGCCCTTACTGTTTTCCAACGGCGGCAACCCCAGCGATCGCATATCCGCATCCACCATCAGATGCACCAACTCCTCGAAAGTGACCGACGGCTCCCAGCCCAGTTTTTCCTTCGCCTTCGCCGGGTCACCGATCAAGAGATCCACCTCAGCCGGGCGCAAATAGCGGGCATCAAACTCCACATAATCCTGCCAATTCAGGCCCGCGTAGGCAAACGAAACCTCCAGAAACTCCTGAACGGAGTGGGTCTCGTTAGTCGCCACCACATAATCATCAGGCTCATCCTGTTGCAGCATCAGCCACATTGCCCGCACATAATCCTTCGCAAAGCCCCAGTCCCGCTTAGAATCCAAATTCCCGAGATACAGCTTTTTCTGGGTGCCCGCAATAATCCGTGCCAACGCCCGCGTAATCTTCCGGGTCACAAACGTGCCCCCCCGGCGAGGGGACTCATGGTTAAACAAAATGCCATTACAGGCAAACATATCGTAGGATTCGCGATAGTTCACCGTTTGCCAGTGACCATAAACCTTGGCACAGGCATAGGGACTACGGGGGTAGAAGGGCGTCGTCTCTAGCTGGGGCACCTCCTGCACCTTCCCAAACATTTCCGAAGAACCGGCTTGGTAAAAACGCACCTCATAGCCCGTACGCTGCTGAAAATCCCGAATCGCCTCCAGCAACCGCAACGTGCCCAATGCCACCGCATCAACGGTATACTCCGGCGCATCGAAGCTCACCCGCACATGGGACTGAGCCCCCAGGTTATACACCTCGTGGGGCTTGACCATCTCAATAATTTTTCGGAGGGTCGTACCATCCGTCAGATCGCCATAGTGCAACCGCAGCCGCACCCCATCCTTGTGGGGATCCTCATAGATATGATCGATTCGGTCAGTATTGAAGGTCGAAGTCCGGCGAATAATACCGTGGACTTCGTAGCCCTTCTCCAGCAATAGCTCTGATAAATACGAACCGTCTTGTCCCGTAATTCCCGTGATCAGGGCGCGCTTAGCTTGCGTCATAGTGGCGTCTAATTAACCGTCGTGGTGGGGGTATTCTGTCTATCCTCTCCAGTGTGCCCGCAGACTGGGGATAGCCCCTCAAATCATCCACCAACATAGCCCATGATCGGGATAATTCCGGATCAACCGCCCCTGAGGGGTGTCTTAATAGGCACCATTGTCCTTGATAGAAAAGACGACGCCAAAGGTTTTAAGAATGATCCAAAGATCCATAAATAGATGGCGAGTGGACGCGTAATACACATCCATCAGTACCCGGCGATCGTAGGGAATATTGTTGCGTCCGGACACCTGCCATAGCCCCGTAACCCCCGGGCGCACCGTCAGCACCCGGCGAATATGGCGACCATACATAGGGAGTTCCTCGGGAACGAGGGGGCGGGGTCCCACAACACTCATATCCCCTTTCAGCACATTCCAAAACTGGGGAAATTCATCAAGGCTAGTCACCCGTAGAAATTTGCCGATCCAGGTAATGCGGGGATCGTTTTTGAGTTTGTAGGTGGTTTCAAATTCGTGGCGGGCGTCCGGATCGTTCTCCAGAAGGGTTTGGAGAATTTGGTCGGCGTTGGTGACCATGGTGCGGAATTTAATGCACCGGAATCGTTTGAAATTGCGACCGACGCGGGTTTGGCTATAGAAGATAGGACCGGGGGAGCTGAGGGCGATCGCCACCGCCAGGAGGAGATAGAGGGGCGCACAGGCAACCAGGATGAAGGACGCAAACCCAATATCAAAGAGTCGCTGAATGGCATTGGCATCCAAACGACGGGCGCTGTAGTTCCATAACCTACGTCGCTCGGGCGATCGCTGCATCCGGCTAGTCGCCGACGGAGCTTTGGCCAGCATAGAGCTATCCTCTAAATTCAATCACTCACACCACACTGGTCCTAATAATAAGGCCTGATTTCATTTGCGCAAGCTTACCTATGACCGCGGTCTCAAGTGCCCTCCCTACAATCGACGAAATTGCCACAACAAAAGCCCCCAACTTTCATCAGAAAGCTGAGGGCCTTTCAGTCAAGCTAAATCAAGCCTGAGTCAAGCCATCACAACCAAGTTAAACGCCACAGTTAGTAACAATCCGCAGTCGGAAATCTCCTTAGCGGACGGGGTTAGCTTGGGTCTCCAGGTCGATGCGGATGGGCTTGATGAAGTACATGCTCGCCAGGTTCAAGCCATTGCTCAGGTACAAGGGCAGCTTTTTCAGCAGCTTCACGGGAGCCGGCGCATCGGACTGGGCGATCGCGGTCAACTTCTCGTTATTTGCCGCGCAATTCTCCAAACGCTCATAGAACGCAGGGTGCTCCACATCCAAGATAACCGGGAAAACACGACCCGCCGTCTCGTTGGTTTGCTCAATCACACGCTTGTCATACTCGCGAGCATCCAAACCGATGGACGCATAAAAACCACTGCGCTGAATATCATTCAGGTACATGGTGGCAAACACAGACAGCAGGAAGAAACGGCACCACAAACGCGCCTTCAGCCCCTCCAGGAACTGGGGATTCGCCCGCAACACCGCGTCAAAGAAATCGCCGTGACGGTTCTCGTCTTGGCACCAGTTCTCAAAGAAACGGAAGATGGGATAAATCCGATCCTCGGGGTGCTGCTCTAGGTGGCGATAGATATTGATATAGCGCCAGTAGCCGATCTTCTCAGACAAATAGGTCGCGTAGAAGATGAACTTGGGGGCAAAGTGGGTGTACTTCTTAGACTTGGTCAGGAAACCCAGGTCCAGCGCCAAGTTGAAGTCAGACATCGCTTTATTCAAGAAGCCCGCATGACGCGCCTCATCCCGAGACATTAGGTCAAAGCCTTCCGCCAAAATGGGGTTCTTGCCCTTCAGCTTCCGGGACAATTCCTTGTAGAGCAGGAAGCCAGAGAACTCAGCGGTGCAGGAGCGCTCTAGGAACTCCATAAACAGTTCGCGAGTTTCCCCCGAGATGGAATCCCAGGACTGCTCAAATTCCTCATCCCGCACAAAATGGTGACGGTTGTAATCCACCCGAAACTCTTCGATGATGGCCTTCAGCTCATCCTCGTTGACGGAAATATCCATTTCCGCCATGGCATCAAAGTCGGTGGTGTAAAAACGCGGCGTTAGGATCGTGTCCTTTGCCGGCATTTTTGAGCCTTGCGGCGCTGCTACTGCCTGCTTTTCGAGGGAGTTAACCATGGATGTTTTATGACTCTTTTGCTTGATGTCGGTTGGGATGAAGCCCAGGCGCTTATGGCTGAAATCCAAAGGAAGCGAACTGTCTTAGAACGCTCTTGTTCCCCGTCATTCTGGCATTCACTTTGCCAAGGCCATCCGCTCCTTCAGCGAATTAGGGTCTAGTCTACCAAGGTCTTTTCGGAGGTGGATCGCTTTGACGTTAAGTGTTACTAAATGTTTTTCGTTCCCGTAATATTTCTTGCCTTTAACGGGCATCTGACTGGCTTTTTATTGGGGTATCTAACTGGCATTTGAGGCATTTGAGGATCCGGGGGATTGGAAAGGGGAGGTAGCCGTAACGCCAGGGCGATCGCCCGGTACGGGAATCCTCGGGGGACTGTTTATCAGCTGGTTGACCGGGTTCCCCAGGGCAAAATCGGACGGGATAGGGTAAGAACAGGACGGGTTGAGGACCATCCAGCGGGATGGGGAAAGAGATGGAACAGAAAGCGATCGCCACAGCAAGTAACGGTCAGGGAACCGCAGCCCTTACGCAGTTAGTACCGGGCAGTACTAATACGGGAACCAGTTACTTGCTGTGGTTGGGATGTCTGGTGGGCGTCTCGGGGATGCATCGGTTTTATAACCGGAAAATTGGCACCGGGCTGCTATGGCTTTGCACCTGGGGATTTTTCGGATTTGGACAGTTTATTGATTTGTTCCTCATCCCAGAAATGGTGGATGAGCATAATCTGAAGCGGCGATCGCTTCTGAGTGGCTATTATCCCGGGGTCGCCGGGTCAATGCCAGCGGTGTCGCAGCCGGAGCGAGAGCCCACCCAACAGGAAATTATGGTGCGATTGGTGAAAGCGGCCAGCGGGCGAGGCGGTCAGCTATCGGTGACCCAGGGGGTCATGGATACGGGGCTCAATTTCGAGACGGTGGAAGCAGCGCTGACGGAAATGCTGCGATCGGATTATGTGAGCATTCGCAACGATCCCAACAGTGGCGTCGTGCTCTACGACTTCCACGAGATTTAAGGGCAAGTCTTAGGAACAGGCTTCTGAATTTAGTGCCTGAATTTAGCATCTAGTGCCTGAATTTAGCGCCGATCGCGACGAGGGCGATCACCCTCCGGTCGGCCGGGTCGTCCATTGGATTGCCTAGGAGGATGTTTTTCCTCAAAGGTTTCGTAAGCCGCCACGATTTTTTGCACCAGAGGATGGCGCACCACATCAGCCTTAGTGAGCTGACAGAAGGCGATACCTTCGGTACCGTCGAGAATTTTGCGGGCGATCGCCATCCCCGACTGTTGATAACTCGGCAAATCCGTCTGGGTAATATCGCCGGTCACCACCATACGAGACTGCCACCCCAAACGGGTCAACACCATTTTCATTTGGGCCGGGGTCGTATTCTGCGCCTCGTCCATAATCACGAAGGAGCGATTCAGGGTACGCCCCCGCATATAGGCCAGCGGAGCGATTTCGATAATGCCCCGCTCCATCAGGCTGTTAATTTTTTCAGGATCCACCATTTCATGGAGAGCGTCATAAAGGGGCCGCAGATACGGATCCACCTTCTGCTGCAAATCTCCCGGCAGAAACCCCAGTCGTTCCCCCGCTTCCACCGCCGGACGGGTCAGGACCAGTCGTTCGTACTCGCCAGCCAATAGGGCTTTCACCGCCAACAGCGCCGCCAAAAACGTTTTTCCAGTGCCCGCCGGTCCGGTGCAAAAAATCAAATCATTCTTGCGAATCGCCTGAATATATTGCCGCTGGCGAAACGTCTTGGCGCGAATCGTCTCCCCCCGACGGGTGGTGGCGATCGCATCGGTTTGGATCGATTGCAACTCCGACTGGCGCTTCGTATCCAGGGCATGGCGAGCGGTCAAAATATCAGCGCCATCCACCCGTTGCCCCTTCGACCAATAGGGCTCCAGCGATCGCACCAACGCCTCACACTGGGCGACCTGCTTCTCCTGGCCCGACACACAAATCTGCTGACCCCGTAGCACCACCGTAGCGCCAGTCAAACGGGACAATTGCTTTAAATTCTCTTCTCGGTAGCCAGCCAACGCAACTGCGCTTTCGGGGGTTGGCAACTCTAAGTCAAAATTCGCCAAACCAGGGGAATGTCAATACCGTTAATGCTTGTGTTCAGTGTCAGCTCAATATCAGCTAGGATTCGTCGTCAGCTATGACTCGCCGTCCGCTAGGACTCGTCGGGTCGACGACGGCGAGGGGGCGCAGGGCGGGAGCCAGGATCCCGGCGGGATGGACGTTCAGATCGCTCGGATCGTTGCCCCTCTCGCCGCTCCCGACCGGGCGATCGCTCCCCAAATAATTCCAGGGAAACCTGCTGCCCAGCCAAGCGCCCCACGTGGGCCACAATTTTCTGCATCGCTTGCAGAGTATGCCCTTCACGCCCATAGGCTCGACCGCGATCCGTTGGTGCCAGGGCAATGCGGATCCAGACTCGACCCCGGCTAGCAACCTGCTCGCAATCAACAACCAGAGCATCGGGGCTCTCTAACAACGGCTCCAGGAAAAAACGCAGGAGGGCGGGGTAGTCAGGTGAGGTGGGGGAAGAAGTCACGCGATCGCACCACTTGATACGTCAGATTGATACGTCTTGATACGCCAGATTGATGCGTCAGAGGCACATCAGGGCTTTCCCGGATTTTAACCTTAGGGATCCCAGAAGCAATCTCAAAATCCGGGACATCACACCCCCAATCCGCCTCAAAATTAAGCTTCAGCGGTCTCGCTTTGGGCTTTCACCTGATCAAAAATGTTCGCCTTCTTCAAAAGATTGCGAACGGTATCGGTAGGCTGAGCGCCCTGCTTCAAGCGACGGACGATCGCGGGCACCTCAAGGCGAGTCTCCTTGGTGCGGGGGTTGTAATAACCCAACTCCTCAAGGGGACGACCATCCCGACGGGAAGTACTCTGGGTAGCGACGATACGGTAGCTAACTTCGCGTTTCTTTCCAAAGCGCTTGAGGCGAATCTTGACCATTATTAAAGATTAAAGGCTGGTGTGAACAAAATGACAGACAGTCAACCATAATACTCTGGTCTGCCATTTTTCCCTAATCCCTCCCCCCAAAATAAATCCGAAAATTAATTATTTTCCAAGCAGTAACGGCGATCGCCCCCCTCCCTGCCCAAGAAGCCCTGAGCTTACTCTGCGGGCTTACTCTGCCCCCGCCGGCGCAGGCACTTCTTCCGCCCGATAAATCAACACCTGAGTCGCCACGCCCAGGCTTTCCACCTCATAGCTGGGCAACTCACCCGCCAAAAACTCCGGCAGCAGCGTATTAGCGGTCAAGTTGGTTCTGTAATGGCTCATCACCACCAAATTGATCCGCTCCGTATTGGCCATAATCAAAGACTGCAACTGGGGACGAAGCTCCGCCACCACATCCTGACAGGCCGCCTGCAAATCAATCCCCAGGGCATTTTGGACCTCATCGCAGGCTTCCGTTTGTAGCTTTTCCACCAGTCGATAGCTAGCGTTCTCGGAATAGCTTTCTGGGGATGGATTGGTTAACGCCAGCCCTCCGCCAATACCTAGCAGGGCAACGAGACCAACAATCAATTTCACAGAACAAGCTCCAGGGAACGAAAAGGATGCGGTGAGCAGTCGTGTTCGCATTCTATCCCCCTTTTTTCCCAGGGTCTTTATTTCCCAGAGCCTTTTTCCCCAGAGATAAACCCGTTGGGCAGGACTGTTAAAATCGGCGATGACCTTTCCAATTTTTGCCTCTCTCTGACCTGCCCCCTATGCGATTTGACCTCGTTACGCTGTTTCCCGAATTTTTCGACTCTCCCCTCAGCTCGGGACTCATTGCAAAGGCGTTGGCGAAGGACATCGCAACGGTTCATCGCACCAATCCTCGGGATTTTGCCCGCGATCGCCACCGCAAAGTCGATGACGAACCCTACGGCGGCGGTGCCGGAATGGTAATGAAACCGGAACCAATTTTTTCCGCCCTAGAGTCCCTGCCAGTGTTGCCGCGCCGGGAAGTGATTTATTTGTCCCCCCAAGGGGAAGCGATGGATCAAAATCTATTCAAGGAATTGACTGCTAACTGCGATCAGGTCGTACTCCTGTGTGGGCATTATGAGGGGGTAGACGAGCGAGTCATGACAGCGGTAACGCGGGAAATCTCCCTGGGGGATTTTGTATTGACCTGTGGGGAAATTCCGGCGCTGGCATTGCTAAACGGGGTGATCCGCCTATTGCCGGGAACCGTAGGCAAAGTAGAATCCCTGATCGCCGACAGCTTTGAGGACGGGCTGTTGGACTATCCCCACTACACCCGCCCCTGGGACTACAACGGGCTGACGGTGCCAGAGGTATTGCGCTCCGGGAATCACCAAGCGATCGCCCAATGGCGTCGGGAGCAGCAAATCCAACGCACCCGCGATCGCCGCCCGGACCTCTATGAAAAATGGCAAACCAGCCAGCATTCCCCCACTTAAACCCAACTAAACCCCGCCGCCCAATCTCCGCTATCCTCAGACAAGTCCCCCTAAGGTTGCCCAGCCCTACCTCCCCCGCCTATGTCGTCGCAAGTGTCGCCCCTGTCGCAGTTACGAGCGATCGCCACCAGCAATACCAGCCAATACATCATTAAACGACTGGGGCAAGCGCTACTGACCCTAGCCCTAACCTCAGTGCTGTGTTTTCTGATCGCGGACCTGGCACCGGGGAACTATCTGGACGTACTGCGGGAAAACCAGACGATTACCGAAGATGTCCTCGCCGCCTACACCGAACAATTTGGCTTAGATCAGCCGGTGTGGGTGCAATACGGGCGCTGGGCAACCCAAATCCTCACCCAGGGAGACTTCGGCACCAGTTTCGTCTATCAGCGTTCCGTCACAGGACTGATCCTGGAGCGGGTCCCCGCCACTCTCTATATGGCGATCGCCTCCCTCGTGCTCACCTGGGCGATCGCCATCCCCCTAGGAATCCTCGCCGCCGTCAACCACAACAAATGGGGCGATCGCATCCTGCAAGTTCTCAGCTACATCGGCCAAGGTTTTCCTAGCTTTATCGCCGCCCTGCTGCTGTTGCTGTTCGCCCAAAACGTCTCGCCCCTCTTCCCCGTCGGCGGCATGACCAGCATCGACCACAATGATTTGACCCTCATTGGTCAATGGCTGGACATTGGCTGGCACTCCCTGCTGCCGGTGACCGCCCTTAGTCTCACCGGCTTTGCCGGTCTCCAACGCCTGATGCGGGGTCAACTCCTGGATGTCCTCCGCCAAGACTATGTGCGAACCGCCCGCGCCAAAGGGCTTCCCGAAAATAAAGTTATTTATATCCATGCCCTCCGCAACGCCGTCAATCCATTGATCGTGCTGCTAGGCTTCGAATTCTCCAACCTCCTCAGCGGCGCATTTATCACCGAATACTTCTTCAACTGGCCCGGCCTAGGACAGCTCATCCTCCAGGCGGTCCAGGTCCAGGATCTCTATCTCACAATGGCCGGACTCATGATTGGGGCCACCATGCTCATCGTCGGCAACCTCATGGCCGATCTACTCCTAAAAATCGTTGATCCCCGTATCCAACTTGGGGAAAACGATTAAGAATCATCAGACAGCAAAACAGCAAAAGCCTCCCAGGGCAATCAAACAAGCCCCCCTCCGTCCTAAGTAACGAAGGGGGGCCGTTCAATAAGCAGAGCTTCAGCTTCAATTACCGACTGATTACCTATGCCTCCTCGCCCTCGCTATCAGGGGCAGGAGCCTCAGCCTCAGCAGCGGGCTCAGACGCGGAATTTTGACCCACGGCAGCACTAGCACTCTTGTCATCCACCATCTCTTCATCCTCCAAGATGGCCGGATTGCGCCCAGCCCCAATCACCTCCGAAGTTAGGTCCAGATTCCCCTCCCGCTCGTAAACCCGAGCCGTACGGTCATCCAGCACCATATTGTCCCCAAAGGCATCCTTATCCCCAATGATCAAAGGATTCTCACCCGCGATCGCCCCGCCTTCGAAAGCGCCACCTTCCGCATCAGCGCTGCCATCGTCATAGGCATTAAAGCCCGTCCCCGCCGGGATCAAGCGACCGATAATGACGTTCTCCTTCAGACCCCGCAACCAGTCAGACTTCCCTTCGATCGCCGCCTCAGTCAGCACCCGGGTGGTCTCCTGGAAACTCGCCGCCGAGATAAAGCTATCGGTATTCAGCGACGCCTTAGTAATCCCCAACAGCACCGGCGTATACAGGGCAGGGGCAGCCCCCGTAATGGACATGGCCTCATTGACCCGCTCCACCTGCTGAAGCTCCACCAGCTCCCCAGGCAACATGGTCGTATCGCCACCGTCGTCAATGCGGACCTTACTGGTCATCTGACGCACAATCACCTCGATATGCTTATCCGAAATATCAATCCCCTGGGACTGATACACCGACTGCACTTCATTCACCAAGAACGTCTGCACCTCCTGCAAACTCGCCAGCGCCGCCTCATAGGCCGGCATCAGCTCCCGGTTGTAATTAAAGAACACCTCCAGGATCTCGTGGGGATTCGACGGACCATCCGTCAGGGCTTCCGCCGTCGCCACCGTATGACCATCCGGGATCATCACACTCTGACCCGGTCCAATGGGATAGTCAGCGATCGTCCCATCGGCCTCGATCACCTTAATCTCAATGGTCTCGTCATCGCTGTAAACCACCTGTGCCGTCCCCGGGCGACGGGTCAAAATGCAAGCCTCCTTCGGCTTACGGGCTTCCAGCAACTCCTCAATCCGAGGCAGACCCTGAATAATATCCCCCGTTTTCGCCCGCTCAAAGACCAGCAGCACCAGGTTATCCCCCCGCTGCACCAGGTCCCCATCATCGATATGCAACACCGCCTGGGGAGACACCCGGTAAGGACGTCCCAACCGCAGAACCACCTTGCCATCCTCGATCGCCTCAACGCGGCCCGATTCCTCAGCAACGACCCCGTCCGCCAGACGGCTCTTACCGGCAACCACCATATCGCCAGGGGCCACTGACGGGGATCCCCCATCGACATCCAAAGGCATCAAATCGCTAGCTCGAACCACCAGCAACCGGCGCAGAATTTCAGCATCGTCGCGGATACCCCGAACGGTCCCCGCCTCCTTACACTGAATTTCCGTCCGCGCCACCACCGCATTGGGCTCCACATGATCCCCGTCTTTCACCAACAGGCGAGTGTGGGTACTGCCCTGGGTAGAATCCGCCGCAATATCCCGCCGGACCACCAGAGATTCCAGGATCACCAACTGCAGCCGTAGATCCTCTTCATTGTCATCCACGGCAACCAGCTCAATATCCGCCGCCAATTGGGACGCCGTATCATCAATCTCCAGCAAGAGCTGAGTCTTCAGCAGGTCGACACCATCAACGGCCTTCACGCGATCGCCATCCTTAAAGGCCAACCGCTGAACCGCCCGAAGACTAATGGCCCGATCCGCCTCATCGCTGGCATCCTGGCTGGGAACGTTCGGCTCATCCTCCACCTGGAACTCATCCACCGATCGCAACAACAGCGCCGATCCCTCAGGGGTCTCGATGTATTCCACCTGAGTCAAGCCCTCAGCGGACAAATCCGACGTAATCTCTTCGCCCGCATTAAACAGACGACCGTCGACCGTCGCAATCACATCGGGATCATCAATCATCCGCAGCTCACCGGGTTTGATGGTGATCTCCCGCAGAATGTCATTCTTCTGGATCACCTCCACCACCCCCGAGGTTTGGCAGAAGATATCTTTGACAATTTCGGTGCCCGCTTCCACGAACTGACCGTCTTCCACCATCAGCAGGGAAATGTCTTTGTTGACCTCGTGGGTTTCCTCGGGGATCCACAGCAAAGTCCCCCCCTTAACCACCTCAAATCCTTGCTTACCCTTACCGCTACGCTTCGCCACTTCCACACCGGAATAGCGAATCACACCACCGGTCTGGGTGCGATAGCGATCGTCCACCAGCTCCGCCACCACCTGGTTATGCTGCACCTTCGTGCCCGGCGCGGCGATCAGGGAGAACAACTGTCCCTGGGCCCCCTCAATCAGATAGTGATCCCGACCCTGGCCACTCTCAACGCGGACCCGCGCCCGGTCCAACATCACCGACGCCGTGATGATCTCAATCTCCCGGCTACTGCTCTTCTTCTCCAGGGCCTCATCCTCCGGCGCCAGACGAACAATGCCGCCATGCTCCGTAATCAGCCGAGTTTCCGCCAACACGCTACCCGCCTCAACGGTATCGCCATTCTTAACCGTCGGCTCCGCCCCCGGCAGCAAGTTATACACCTCACCGGACAGCACCCACACCAAACCACCCCGCTGAGCAATACGGGTGGTATTCCCCTGACGGTCTTTTTTCTCCTCGGGAATAATGCCATCAAACATCACTTCCCCAGCCAGGTCAGCGGCCACATCCTTCGCCGCCTTCTCCGTGGACTTACGGGTGCGACCAGAAATGGGCACCTCCGACAAAATCTGCCCTTCGTAAACCGGATCCCCATCCCGAGCGATCAGAATGGCACCGTTCTTAACTTCAAACTGGAACTTCTTGCTGCTGCCATCGGCCTCAATCGTAATCTTCGCCGGCGCTTCCACCACATAAGCATCCTCACCGTGGCGGGTCCGGAAAGGACGACCCTTAAACTTTTTAGGATGGCGAACGGTCCCGTTAAACGGAGCCCGCACCTGGTCCGCCACCTCACCGGTAAACACCCCACCGGTGTGGAACGTCCGCATCGTTAGCTGCGTTCCCGGCTCACCAATGGACTGGGCAGCAATAATACCAACCGCCTCACCCAAATCCACCATATGACCATGGGCCAAGCTCCAGCCATAGCACTGACGGCAAACAGACCGAGCCGCCTCACAGGTCAAGGGCGATCGCAGGAAGACCTCTTCCACCTTCGCCTCACCGATCACCTTGGTGGTTTCATTCGCAAATGCCTCATTGCGCGCCACCAACACCTCGCCCGTCTCCGGATGCAGCACATCCCGCGCCGCCACCCGACCCAGCAGGCGATTTTCCAGGGGAATCAACACCCGTTCCCCATCGGTCATGGGCTTAACGGTAATCCCCCGCTCGGTGCCACAATCATGCTCCCGAATAATCGTGTCCTGGGACACATCCACCAGACGCCGGGTCAAATACCCCGAATCCGCCGTCCGCAGCGCCGTATCTACCAGCCCCTTCCGCGCCCCGTAGGAGGAAATAATGTACTCAGTCACCGTCAGACCTTCCCGGAAATTGGTCTTAATGGGCAAATCAATAATTTCCCCTTGGGGATCCGCCATCAGGCCGCGCATCCCCACCAACTGACGCACCTGGGACAGGTTGCCCCGCGCCCCCGAGAACGCCATCATATAGACCGAATTCAGGGGATTATTCGACTCAAAATTACGAACCACCTCCTGCTTCAGCTCCTCACTGGTGCCGTTCCAGGTATCAATCACCTTCTGGAAACGCTCAACCTCAGTGATTTCGCCCCGCTCATAGCGCCCTTCCGTCCGACGGATTTCCTCCTCCGCCGCCTCCAACAGCTTCCGCTTCACCTCCGGAATCTGCAAATCATCCACACTGATGGAGACCCCGGCTCGGGTTGCAAACTTAAACCCCAGATCCTTCAACGCATCCGCCACGTGGGCCGTGCGAGCGGTGCCATGGTTAGTAAAAGACCAAGACACCAACTTCCGAAGCTGCTTCTTGTCGACAATGCGATTGTAAAAAACGGGCTTTGCAGGAGTTTTATCAGCCATGATTCCTCAGACGGTGTAGCGCTACGTGGTCCCAACAGACAGACTTAATGCGGGCGTTAATCGAAAGCCCAGGGGTCAAACGGGCTGACCCATACCCAAGTTGGACAAACTACGGGAAAGCCAAGGGCTTAGGGCTTTCCCGGATAGCTTCTATTGGGCGATCGCCTCCTGGATTTTGTGGTTGAAAATAATCCGACCCGGCGTCGTCCGAATGTACTGGGAGAGCATCTCCCCGTCCGCACCCTCGCGCACCAATCGCAGGGGATCATTAGACTTCGAGCCGTAGTAAAGCTTCGTCACCTCACCCTCCGGCTCACCGGCCTCCTCCAGGGAAATCGCCGGGCGCATCAGCACCGCATCCGGCGTCACCCGTAGGACCTGCCCCGTGGTTTCCGCCGCGATCGCCCCAGCCACGGGAGCCCCCGCCATCAACACATCCCCGGAATAGACCACCGGCGACTCCCCCTTCAAAGGAATCTCCACCGTCTCATCCGACAACACCAGCGCCTCCGCCTCCGGCTCATTCGCATCCACCGCCCCGTCATAGCGAAGCCAAACATAAGTGTGGAGCGTCACCAGACCCTGGTCATAAGCCGTAATCGCATCATCCAAACTGCCAAAATAACGACGCACATCCGACCGCTGGGCCGGATTCTCCGCCGTCAAGTAATAACAGCCCAAAACCATATCCTGGCTCGGCGTCACAATCGGGCGTCCCGTCGCCGGCGACAGGATGTTATTGGAAGCCAGCATCAACAACCGCGCCTCCGCCTGAGCCTCCAAAGACAACGGCACATGCACCGCCATCTGGTCCCCATCGAAGTCAGCATTAAACGCCGGACACACCAGCGGATGCAACTGAATCGCCCGACCATCCACCAAAATCGGCTCAAACGCCTGGATCCCCAAACGGTGCAGCGTCGGCGCCCGGTTCAGCATCACCGGATGCCCCTCAATCACCTCCTCCAGCACATCCCACACCTGGGGATCATTGCGCTGAATCATCTTCTTCGCCGCCTTAATGTTATTCACCAACCCCTGCTTAATCAGGCGATGAATCACAAACGGCTGGAACAACTCGATCGCCATCTCCCGAGGCAACCCACACTGGTGAATCTTCAGGTTGGGACCCACCACAATCACCGACCGTCCCGAGTAATCAACCCGCTTACCCAGCAAATTCTGCCGGAAACGCCCCTGCTTACCCTCAATAATGTCCGACAGGGATTTCAAAGGACGATTATTCGCCCCCACCACCGTCCGACCGCGACGCCCATTATCAATCAGGGCATCCACCGCCTCCTGCAACATCCGCTTCTCATTCCGGACAATAATCTCCGGCGCCAGAATCTCCTGAAGCCTCGCCAGACGGTTATTCCGGTTAATCACCCGACGATACAAATCATTCAGGTCAGACGTCGCAAAACGCCCCCCATCCAACTGCACCATCGGACGCAAATCCGGCGGAATCACCGGAATCACATTCAACACCATCCAATCCGGCTGAGACTGGGTGGCAATAAAATTATCAATCACCCGCAACCGCTTAATCAGCTTGGCCCGCTTCTGGCCCTTCGCCGTCGCAATCTGCTCGCGCAACTGCTCCGCCGTCTCCTCCAAAGGAATATCCTCAAGCAAGCGCTGAATCGCCTCAGCGCCAATGCCCACCTCAATATCCTCGAGGGTCGAATCCTCCTCATACATGAGATCTTCGATCTCAATCCACTGATCCTCGCTCAGCAGCTGCTTGTAATTCAGATTCTCAGCATTCCCCGGATCCAACACGACATAGGCATTGAAATACACCACCTGCTCCACATCCCGCAGGGGCATATCCAACAGGATCGCCATATAACTCGGGATCCCTTTCAAATACCAAACATGGGTCACCGGAGCCGCCAACTTGATATAGCCCATGCGATGGCGACGCACCCGAGACTCAGTCACCTCCACCCCACAGCGCTCACAAACAATGCCCCGATGGCGGACCCGCTTGTACTTACCACAATGGCATTCCCAATCCTTCGCAGGACCAAAAATCTTCTCGCAAAACAACCCATCCATCTCCGGCTTCAACGTCCGGTAATTAATGGTTTCCGGCTTGGTCACCTCACCGACCACCTGGCCATTAGGCAACGTCCGCTCCCCCCACTGACGAATCCGTTCCGGGGAAGCCAAACCAATCTTGACGTAGTCAAACCGCTGCTTGAGCTTAGACATCACTTACTTAGAGGAAAAACTGCTTAACGTTGAGCGCGAACAAAAACCGAGCAAACCCAGCCACAGCCAGAGGCTGCCAAGTGCTAACTGCTCCCCCCTAAGACTCCTCAGCCACCGGAGCCGCAGGCGCACTCTCCTGAGAAAACGCCTCATAGGTCGGTCGACTAGGGGCACGACGATTACTCAAATCAGCCATCAGATCCACCTCAACCTCCCGGCTACTGCCATCCTCTTGGATTTCACTCTTATGGACCGCGATGTCTAAGCACAAGGACTGCAACTCACGCATCAACACCTTGAAGGACTCCGGCGTCCCCGGACGCGGGATCGTCTTACCCTTCACGATCGCATTCAGGGCCTCATTCCGCCCCTGCATATCGTCGGACTTCACCGTCAACAGCTCCTGCAGGATGTAAGCAGCACCGAACGCCTCAAGCGCCCAAACCTCCATCTCTCCAAAGCGCTGTCCACCCTGCTGAGCTTTACCACCCAAAGGCTGCTGAGTCACCAACGAGTAAGGACCGGTTGACCGAGCGTGAATCTTGTCATCCACCAAGTGAACCAGCTTCAGCATGTAAGCCTTACCGACCGTCACCGCCCGATCAAAGGGCTCCCCGGTCCGACCGTCATACACCTGAATCTTTCCAGGATTATCCGGGTCAAACAGCCAATCAATCCCCGTCTCGTCGCGGCTCTCCTGCAACTTGCCATGGACCGTCGATCGCGAGGCCTCCGCCCCATACATCTCATCAAAAGGCGTCACCTTAAAGCGCATGCCCAGACAGTCGCCCGCCCAGCCCATCAAACACTCAAAGATCTGCCCCACATTCATCCGGGACGGCACCCCCAGGGGATTCAGGACCACATCAATCGGGGAACCATCGGGCAAATAAGGCATATCCTCCACCGGCAGAATCCGAGAAATAATTCCCTTATTCCCGTGGCGACCCGCCATCTTGTCACCCACCTGAATCTTGCGCTTCTGGGCCACATAAACCCGGACCACCATGTTGGCACCAGGGGGCAACTCATCCCCCTGCTCCCGGGTAAACACCCGCACATCCACAACGCGGCCCTTCTCACCGTTAGGCACCCGCAGGGAGTTATCGCGCACATCCCGCGCCTTCTCCCCGAAAATCGCCCGCAACAGTTTTTCTTCCGGGGGCTGGTCTGATTCACCCTTCGGGGTCACCTTACCCACCAGAATGTCACCGGACTCCACCCAAGCTCCAATGCGAATAATGCCGCTCTCATCCAACTGACGCAGCGTATCCTCACCCACATTCGGAATCTCCCGAGTAATTTCCTCAGGACCCAACTTGGTTTGGCGAGCTTCAATCTCATACTTCTCAATGTGGATTGACGTATAGACGTCCTCGCACACCAGACGCTCGCTAATCAGGATCGCGTCCTCGTAGTTGTAGCCCTCCCAAGGCATATAGGCGACGGTGACGTTTTGTCCCAACGCCAACTCACCCCCCTCGGTCGCCGAGCCATCAGCCAACACCTGACCAGCCCTCACCCGCTCCCCGTGATAGACCAACGGACGCTGGTTCAAACAGGTGTCTTGGTTAGACCGCTGATACTTTTGCAGAATATGCTCATGCACATTGCCATTGGGGTCCGTAATGCGGACATAATCCGCAGACACATGGCTCACCACCCCATCGGTCTGGGACACCGCCACCATTCCCGAGTCCCGGGCAGCCTGGGCCTCCAAACCGGTTCCCACCAGGGGACGCTCAGGACGCAATAGCGGCACCGCCTGACGCTGCATGTTCGATCCCATCAGCGCCCGGTTCGCATCATCATGCTCCAGGAAAGGGATCAAAGACGTCGCCACCGAAATAATCTGCACCGGCGACACCGCCACATAGTCCACCTGATCGGGAGTCGTGGTGGTAAATTCCTGGCGATAGCGTACCGGAACCGTCTCACCCAAGATGTAGCCATCGCCATCCAAGGGAATATCCCCCGGAGCCACCCGCAGATCATCTTCCTCATCCGCGGTCATATACTGGGGCGGCTTATCCTTCAGCACCCGACCGTTTTCGACCGGATAGGACGGCGTGGCAATGAAGCCGTAAGGGGTCACCCGGGCGTGGGTGGCCAAGGAACCAATCAGACCCGCATTCGGACCTTCAGGGGTCTCAATGGGACAAATCCGACCATAGTGACTGGGGTGAATATCCCGCACCGCAAAACCGGCCCGCTCACGGGTCAGACCACCGGGACCCAAGGCACTCAGACGGCGCTTGTGGGTCAGCTCCGCCAGGGGATTCGTCTGGTCCATAAACTGGGACAACTGGGACGACCCAAAGAACTCCTTGATGGCCGCCACCAAAGGCTTGGGGTTTACCAAAGAGGCCGGCGTCAAGGTGTCAGAGTCAGAGACGGTCATCCGCTCCCGGATAATCCGCTCCAGACGGTTCAAGCCAACGCGGACTTGGTTTTGCAACAACTCACCCACGGAGCGCACCCGACGGTTACCCAAGTGGTCAATATCGTCGGTACTACCCAGGTCATACTCCAAATTGATCAGATAATCGATCGCCGCCAAAATATCCTGCGGCGTCAACACCCGGGTCACATCAGGAATATTCAGGTGCAGCTTGCGATTGATCTTGTAGCGCCCCACCTTACCCAGGTCATAACGCTTGGGATCAAAGAAGCGAGACTCCAGCAACTGCTGACCACCGGACACCGTGGGAGGCTCACCGGGGCGCAGCTTCCGGTAGAGCTCCATCAGCGCCTCATCTTCCGTAAAATCCCCTTCCTTCTCAATGGTGCGCTCCAGATAATCCGGGTGACGCAGGCCATCCAAAATTTCAGCGGTGGTCCAGCCCAGGGCCTTCAACAGCACCTGCGCCGACAATTTGCGGGTCTTGTCAATGCGGACCCACACCATGTCATTCTTATCGGTCTCAAACTTCAGCCAAGCCCCCCGGTTCGGGATCAGGCTAGCGCTGTAGCTTCGACGACCATTCTTGTCCGTTTCCGCCTTGTAATAAACCCCGGGACTACGAACAATCTGGTTGACGATAACCCGCTCAGCACCATTGATGATGAACGTTCCCCGGTCTGTCATCAGGGGCAGGTCGCCAATAAAAACCTCCTGCTCCTTAATGTCACCGGTCTCCTTGTTAATCAAGCGAGTCGGCACATACATCTGTACCGAATAGGTCGCATCCCGCCGCTTCGCCTCATCCACGTCATACTTAGGGCGCTTCAACTTATAGCGATCGCCCAAGAAATGCAGCTCAAGCTTACCGGTATAGTCCGTAATCGGCGAGAAGCTATCCAGCTCTTCAATGAGCCCTTCCTCTAGGAACCACCGGAAGCTCGCCCGTTGAATCTCAACCAGGTCAGGCAGGGTGAAGTTGGGGGACGTGTAAGTTTGTTCAGTCATGCATCTCCTCAAGTGGCGATCGCGGTGGGCGAACCGTAGGTTTGCTCGATTCGAACGGGTGCTGTTGGCGGGCTTATAACGGCAATATTAGTCAGCCCACAATGGACTCACTAACGGGGAAATTTGAATTGGAAGGAACATAAGATTGCTGGTGTAGAGGGATGGGTAAGCTTTATAAAGCGGATCAGCGAGGACACCGTAACAGGGGTAGCGATCGCAGCGGCGGCAGCGGTTTGATTGATACTCAGCCCACAGACGCTAACGCTCGATCCGAATGATTAGCAGGCGGATCAGCGGGCGGAGGAGCCGAATCATCCAGGTCCGGCAAGCCAAACAAGGCGATCGCATTAGCAGATGTCCGTGCCGCCAAATCCTCAAGGGACTCATCGCGTACCTCTGCTAAACGCTGAGCAACCTGAGCCACAAACGCCGGTTCATTCCGCTTCCCCCGATAGGGAACCGGAGCCAGGAACGGACAGTCAGTTTCAATCAGAAGCCGATCCTCCGGGACAATCTGGGCAGACTCGCGAATGATCGATGCATTCTTGAACGTCGACGTCCCGCTGAAACTGATATAAAACCCTAGATCCAAGAACCAACGGGTCTCCTCAGGATCTCCGCCCCAGCAATGCATCACCCCCCGCACCGGACGAGAAGACTCCGATTGAAATCCCCTCAAAACCTCTGCTGTCTCCTGGGCTGCCTCGCGACAATGAATAATCACGGGCAAATCCAGATCGCGGGCGATGGTTAGATGCGCCTCGAAAGCCTCAATCTGTTGGGATCGAGCCTTGGATTTATAAAAATCCAGTCCCGTCTCCCCGATCGCCACCACCCGCTCCGAAGAGACCGCCAGATCAGCAATTTGCCGCCCCAAGGACGGACTCCATTGCTTTTCGACCTCCAGAGGATGCAAACCGACGGCGCAATACACCTCCGGAAAGCGACACGACAGCGCCAGGATTTCATCAAACTCCTGGGGGCTCACGCAGGAATGAACCAACCGTTCAACCCCCGCTTGCAACCACCGCTCTCGAACAGACTCAATCTCATCCCTCAGAACAGGGAAATTGACATGGACATGGGTGTCAATGAGTCGCACAGATGAAAACTCCAGAACGTAGACGGGAGCAGAGAAATTGTGGGGGACAAGAACAGACCCTAGCTCAGGCGATCGCCCAGACCAGCCATCCCCATCCATCCAATCCAGCGAGGTTTGATCCCCCGCCGCATCGGATTACTGTGCAGGAGCCGTAGCCGTCTTGTAATAACGGTGCAGGCGAGACTTCTTACGATTGCCAGCGTTGCGATGGTAGACACCCCGCTTCACAGCCTTATCGATCTTGCTAACCGCAGCGGACCAGGTTTCTTTCACTTGACCCTCAGCATCCGGGCTAGGCTCAGATGCATAAGCGTCAACCGCTTGAAAATACTTCTTACTTAAGGTGCGAACCGCTGACTTGTAGGCCTTGTTTCTTAGGCGGTTGCGCTCAGCGATTTGTACGCGCTTGATTGCAGACTTAATATTTGCCACAGCCGATTATTAGATCCCTTCCGAGTTTTGGTCCCAGACAAAACGTCCGACCATTAATGATACATGCAAAAATCCACTTTTTGCCAATCTTTGCAGAACTTTTCTTGACTTTTGTTTTAAGTCTGCTAAAGTTCCAGCCCAGAAACCGGATTCTCCTTAAAAATTGCCAGAGAAAAATCCCTAGAGAACCGCCGCGATCGCCTGGGCCAGGTCAAAATCCTTTTCCGTCAGCCCGCCCGCATCATGGGTCGTCAAATTCACCACCACTTTCCCGTAGGTCACTTCCAAATCGGGATGATGGTTTGCCGTTTCTGCCGGCTCGACGATGCGATTCACAAAGGCGATCGCCTCCACAAAATTTTTAAATTTGAATACCCGCCGGATTGACGTCCCCTGAAGCTCCCAGCCTTCCAAGGTACCGAGGCGCGTTTGAACCTGTTCCGCAGTCAAGACCGTCATAGACTCTGATGCCACTGATTCTGGTGATACTGACTCTGATAAGAGGGATGATGATCCCGATCCCATTCCCTTAAATCCTATCCCCTTAAAAAGACTATCCGCCCCTATCCGGAGTAGGAAAGCCAGAGGCGCAAATCCAAAAACCCGAAGGAAGGATGAACGTTTCATGGCGGACCTGATAGATAGGGGCGGTCTAGCTGGGTTATCGATTGGAACTCGACTGCCGGAAATCAATCCAGAATCGAAGCTCAGGCAAGCTAACCCTCAGCTTGCAACTTAATAAGATTGCAGAAATTGAGGTGCTGAACCCTTATCCGGCGATTCGTCCGGAACGCAGCCAGCTTTCTCCAACTCGATAACCCATCAACATATCGCTGCTACAACTCATGGGCAACACCTCCTGTGTGTATTCAAAGGGACATTGATCGCACTGATATCAAAGCCATTTGCCGCTTACTTGGACTAACTCACCAACTCCAAAGGAGAGCCAGCTATCCCAATTAAACCGGCGGCTTCGACGGACCAGCCACAGGCATTAAATTAGCACAACTTTCTAGAAGTGGTGGGAATATCAGCACAAAACTAGCGCCAGGTCTTGATTAAGGCGATTGGGGCGATCGCTCAACCATCGCTCAATATCCCCCACTGGCTATCCCCATCAGCTTGATCCCCATCAGCTTGATCCCCATCCTGATCCCCCATCAAAAATGCCCCCTGGAGCAAGTCCAAGGGGCAAGGAAAACTTTACTGGCTAAACCGTCCAAACAATTGGAATGAATAGCCTTAGCCGTCCTGTAAAGCGACCGAGTCGACCTTTACAGCGCGTTACCGCGAGGCAGCACTTCCTCAGGGAAGACAAAGTTTTCGTGGGGCTGATCTTGGGGCGCCATCCAGGCACGAATTCCCTCGTTCAGCAAAATGTTCTTCGTGTAGAACGTCTCAAATTCGGGATCCTCAGCAGCTCGCAGCTCCTGGGACGTGAAGTCGTAAGCACGTAGGTTCAATGCCAAACCAACGATACCAACGGCACTCATCCACAATCCCGTCACAGGGACGAACAGCATGAAGAAGTGCAGCCAACGCTTGTTGCTGAACGCAATCCCAAAG
>CAZZMD010000026.1:0-58649 GCA_964655355.1 uncultured bacterium | reverse complement strand
GCTGAATCCCCTTCTGATAAAACAGCTCGGATGCTGTCTCTAAAATTTTTTGCCGGGGGCCAATGGGATCAGGGGTCATTAATTTACAGGGTAGACAGAGTTGTCTCGGTGGAGGTACGATTCCTGTGATCGCAAGGTAGACAGGTCTGTCTCCTTGGTGAAATGATCTATATGGAGAACCCCATGGATTTCGCAATCTATACCGTTGATACGGCCCCGGAGGGGTCGAAGGATGCGCTTCGGCACGCCAAAGAGACTTTCAAGTTTATTCCCAATCTAGAGGGTATTCTTGCGGAGTCTCCTGCCACTTTGAAGAGTGGCATGGCGCTGTGGGACTTGTTTGAGTCAAGTAGCTTTTCCAGTATTGAGCAGCAGGTGGTCTATCTGACTGCGAACTACGAGCATGGGTGTAATTACTGTATGGCTGCCCATTCTGGTTTGGCAAAAATGATCGGCATGGCCCCTGAGGATATTGAGGCGCTGCGATTGGGTGAGCCTTTGGCCGACAAGAAGTTGCAGGCCCTACGGTACTTCACTCGGCAGATGATCGAGGCGCGGGGGTGGGTGACAGACGAAGATATTAAAAATTTTCTGGCAGCAGGTTATACGAAGCGGCATGTCCTGGAAGTGATTTTGGGAATTGCGGTGAAAACTATCCACAATTACACCAATCACATCGCGGAAACGCCTTTAGATAAAGAATTCCAACCCTATCTTTGGTCCAAGGCTGATTAGCGGGGCGGGCGATCGCCGTTGCGGGCGGATTGGGCGCAGCTCGATGCCACAATGGGAGGATATTCCGTTGTTGTTACGGCAGCTTGACCCGCCTTTGCATTTTGGTGCTGTGGGGAGTCAAGGGCAACGATGGAAGTTTAAGGAACGTTCTAGTTGCATTTAGGGATGGATTGACGCCATGGCGCAAAGTTCAGACGGATACAAAATCATTGCGGATAATCGCAAGGCGCGGTTTGAATACGAAATTCTGGAAACCTTTGAGGCGGGCATTGAGCTGAAGGGGACAGAGGTGAAATCTATTCGGGCGGGGCGGGTGAACCTGGGGGACGGGTTCGCCAATTTGCGCAATGGGGAAGTGATTTTGATGAATGTCCATGTGTCCCCCCACAACACGACAAGTAATTATTTCAATCACGACCCTCGCCGTCCCCGCCGTTTGTTGATGCATCGGGCGGAGATTCGTCGCCTGGTGGGTAAGGTGGAGCAGCAGGGTTTGACGTTAATTCCCCTCAAGCTTTATCTGAAGCGAGGCTGGGTAAAAGTACTGCTGGGGTTGGCGCGCGGTAAACGTCTCCACGATAAGCGGGAAGATTTGAAGCGGAAGCAGGATAAGCGAGATATGGCGCGGGCGATGAAGCGCGGCGGAGAGTAGAGCTATCCAAGTCGCAAAGACCTAGACCTATGTCAGCCCGTGGATGCTTGGCAGAATTAGCGGCGTTTGGGTTTTGAGCCGCGTCGCTTTTGGGGAGATTTATGGGCTTTTTTTCGTTTGACTTTGACCGTTTCCTGTTGGGCGAGCTGGCCGCGGGTGACGCCCAGTTGGCTATGGAGTTGGAGCGATCGCCAAATATCGCCGCCCTGAATTTCCCCGAGTAATAGCCGGCGATATTGTTCTAGGGTTTCCAAAATTTCTACGGCGGATTCACTGACAAATTCAATGCGCACCCGCTGTAATCCCAGGTTCAGGAGGGGCTGGAGATATTCCGCGCCGGTTTGGGCTTTGCCATTGAAGACGGTATTTCGGCATCCTTCGTCAGCTACCAAGATGTGATCCACACCGGTGCGATCGCGCAGGGTCACCTCATATTCTTCGCAGGGGCGACCGCAGTTGGTGTAGTCGGTGCCGTCGGAGAGGAACGCGCAAAATACGCAGTGCTCCATATGGAACATGGGCATGTGTTGGTGGAGGGTGACTTCGAACCAGTCGGGGGTTAGGCGAATAAGGTCGCTGAGCTGGTCAATGTTGAGATCGTAGGAGGCGGTGAGGCGTTCTAGCCCAAATGTGGATTTAAAGTAGTCGGCGGTGATGGGGTTGGCGATATTGAGCGAAAAGTCGCCGATGCAGCGATCGCCCCTGAAAAAGTCCAATTGGTCATAGTTCCGCACTAGATATCCATCGGCATCGGATTGACGGACTTGTTTGAGAATCCAGGTTTCGCCGGGTTTGGTGATACGCGGTGGCGCAACCCAAATTTCTATCGGGAGCTGGCGATCGCGCACTACCTCGACGGCTTTTTTATAGTGCCGAGGATTTTCAAAGTCGCAGTAAATGCAATCAAATGGGTTGGCTTCATCCTGCAAAGAGTCAACCGTTTCCAGCACGCTCTCCAATTGATGGAGATGTCGAATCAAAATACTAGCTTTTGGGATTTTAATTTCAGGGACGGACTGGGATTGGGGCAATAAATTCTGGTGGGTGGCATTAGGATTCAGTTGCCAGCGTTTTGGCTGCGATCGCCGTTCTTCCAATTGTTTTACGAGCGATCGCCGCATCCGATTCATTTCCCCCATGGGAATAATCGCGCCCTCAGCCAACTTGCAGTCCAGTTGGTCCAGATAAAACGGGGTATTTCCCAGCCGTCCAAATTGGGCTTCCAGGCGATCGCGATCTAAGGGTTGATTCCGCGCTGCTTCTAACGACATTTCTGAGGAGATTTCGGCTACATTGCCCTGTTGATCACGGGCGATCGCCGTTAACGGCTGTCCAATTTCTCCGTGGATTTCAAATTGGATAGGGCGCTGAAATTTAGGTTGATCCCCAGCAAAGGTTTTACGGACTGCCTTTTCCAAGCTGGGATCGCTAGTTTTCCAGACCGCTGCCCCCTCAAAACTTTTGTTCAGCCGTAAATCCCGCCCCAACTCCACCCATAAATCCGGTCCATCCTCCCGAACGCCATAGACCCGACCGCCAATCTCTTTCCCGCGCGGTAGTTCAAATACAATCCCATCCCCCGCCGCCACCGGCTCGCAATCCTCCACCAAAACGCGATCGCGCTGCACTTGCACCACGTTGCCCAGATAGACCCCGCGCTTTTTGCCAAACCAGGCATGGACCAACGCCTGATTATCGATGCCCTCAAACCACCCCGTATAAAGCCCCCGGGAAAATGCCATTTCCAACTCATAGCGCTCCTCCGACTGGGGTTGCAAAATTTGCGTCTCGGAATCCTGCGCCAATTCCGCGATCGCCCGATCCAACGCCTGTCGATAGACCCGCGTCACGCTGGCCACATAATCCGGCGACTTTAACCGCCCTTCGATCTTCAGCGATCGCACCCCGGCTTTAATTAATCCCGGCAACACCGGCAAACCGGATAAATCCTGGGGACTTAATAGATATTGGCGATTGCCCAAATCCACCCGTTGCCCATCGGCAAATAACTCATAGGTCATGCGACACGCCTGGGCACACTCTCCCCGATTCGCTGATCGCCCCCCCAACGCCTCACTGGTCAAACACTGCCCGGAATAGGCCACACACAGGGCCCCATGGACAAAAACCTCCAACGGCATCGAAATCCCTTGCCCCTCATTCGCCGCCGCCAAATCCGCCTGAATCGACTGAATTTCCTTAAGGGAACACTCCCGCGCCAAGACAACTAGCTGACATCCCAGGTCCTTTGCAAATGCCACCCCCGCCCCACTGGTCACCGTCATTTGCGTCGACGCATGGATGGGAAAATCCGGCGAAATTTCTCGAATCAGCCGACATAGCCCCACATCCTGCACGATCGCCGCATCCACTCCCGCCGCGATCGCCGCTTTCAAATATTGTTGCGCCTCCGCCAACTCCCCGGAAAACACCAAGGTATTTAACGTCAAATAGCCGCGCACTCCGCGCCGATGTAAAAACGCCATCAACGCCGGCAAATCCGCCTCCGTAAAATTATGGGCCCGCATCCGGGCATTGAAGCGATCCAGCCCAAAATAAATTGCATCCGCGCCATTCTCCACCGCCGCCTTCACACAATCCCAATCCCCCGCCGGTGCCAACAACTCCGGCCGCGCCCACTGGGCCATCTGCTGTACCTGAGCCCCATGGGCTTCAAATGAAGAAGACGAAGATGCGATCGCCAAAACTCACCATCCAATGCAATATATCTATTCCTATTGAATCCTATGACTCGCTCAAAATTTGCTGTGCCTGGGCCAAATCATAGGCATTACTCGGCGGCTCATTTCGCTCATTTAATGGTTTTAAATCATGGTTCTAGTTCTTCATTACCGGTGATCGCCCTCAATTCGTAGTCTCAAGCTGTGTATTGCGGTAGACCTGAGCGATGGGCAGTGAGACGACTCCCTGTAACGCGATCTCATCTCCCTGGGCTCCATATACCTTCAATAGCCAATCCCCGTGATCTGTGCGCGAGAAGACTTCCGCTTGGCAAAGGTCTTGGCTGATGAGCACATAGTTTTGCAAGGATGGCAGACGACGGTAAAGATGAAACTTTTTACCGCGATCATAGGCTTCGGTTGACTTCGATAACACCTCAAAAATAGTGTGGGGATTCACCACTTCGTCCGTGCGATCAGGGGTAAATTCGGGGTCCCCTTGGATCAGCACTACGTCGGGGTATAGCCCACAGGCTGCGTCTGGGATCCAAATCCGTAAATCATTGGCATTGACTCGAAACCCTTGACCCTGGAGCAATGCCGACAACGCAACAATTAAATTGATGATGATGTCGTTGTGGATAAGGGATCCGCCAGTCATGGGGAGTACGAGTCCGTCGTAATATTCATGGCGCTCCGTGGCCCGTTGTTCCTGCTGCCGATAAGCATCAGGAGTCAAAAGCGCAGGGGAGCGGTTAGGCGACGCAATAACCATCGGGGTTGCCCGTGACTAGGTTTCTCTGTCCAATCCTATCGTTTTCCCAATGGGATCATTTCTATCCACCGACCTCGGACTGGGACCGGGCTGCGACGAAGGCGATCGCCTCGGGGAAAAAGTCCAGAAAATCCATTGCTAATTCTTCCCGGCAAACCGCGATCGCCGGCCACACCTGCGCCAATAAATCAGACCGCTTCATCCGCCGCGAGACCCGAGCTAGGGCCAGCTCAACGCCCTCCCAGGTGGCATAGGAGCCCAGCCAATCCTGGCGAATCATCACCGGGAGTGCTTGTTGCAATCGTGGGGGCAGGCAGGCGGATTGTTGCTGTAAGAGGGCATAGGCAGCGTCTACAAATTCGGGGAAGGGTTGCGCCATAAATTGGGACCAGTGGGCAATCAGGAGATGGTCATAGGTCAGATCCATCGCGATCGCCGAGACCCGTCGAAATTCTGGACCCAGCCGCCGACAGCTCTGGCGAAACACCGGATGGGTGTCCGTAAACCGATCAATTTCCCGATGGCACTTGATTCCGTCTAATACCGCTGCGCTATAGCGATCGCGGTAGGAGTCCAAGGATCCCTTCACGAAATCCCCCAGAAAATTTCCCAGACGGGCATCATCATCGGGTCCCGCCAAAACCAAGTGCGCCAAGTAGTTCATATGTCTAGCCTACTGAACGGCCCCGCTGAGCGCCCCCACTGAACGGCCGGTCGACCCATCCTCTGCCTGCCCCAGTGGCGATCGCGCTATGGCAATAAATCCCCTGGGGATCTGACAAGTCTATTAAGATAACCAATAGTCCGTATCAACTGATGTGGACTGAATGAATTTTCTTAAAAATTTTTCTATTAAGTCGCCCTTCAATGCTAAGTGCAATTGGTCAAGTCACTTCCCCCAATCCACAGGCATCAGCGCTGTATCAAGCTTTGGACACCGCGCAAAAAAGGGCGAAACAGCAATTTAAACCGCAGTTGGTTAGCATCACGCTGCCCACTCCGAGCCTTGACCTACTACAGATCTTTTCCCACATAAACCAGGACCAAAGCCTCAGCTTCTACTGGGAAAAACGCGATCGCAATTGCGCCATGGTGGCCATAGATAGTGCGATTCAAACAACCGTTACGGGCCCCGATCGCTTCCAATCAGCCCGCGATTGGATTCAGCACCATAGCCAACGGCTAGTGACGGTTGATCCCGCAGGCGATGCGGTCCAAGCCCGCTTCCTCTGTGGCTTTCCCTTCCTAGACGATGGACCGGCGGCGACGGTGTTTTTACCCCGCTGGCAAATCACCACCCATCAAGGCGATCGCCCGCGTACCATCGCCCTGCTCAACTGCACCATCAATCCCCACGATTCCGTTGACGAGCTGTGGCAGCGCTATCAGCATCAATTGGAGAAAATCCAAACCTGGGGGGGCGATCGCGACTCCTTTTCCCCCTATGCCCCACTGCCGTTGCCCCATCGCCAATCTTGGAAAATCCCCGACCTCAGGAATGACCTGGGGGATGGCCAGGGATTTATCGACGGCGTCGAACGGGCGATCGCGGATATTCAGGCGGGCTATCTTCGCAAAGTCGTTTTGTCCCACGTCCTGGATCTACGCCTCAGCGTCGCCACCCACCCGGCCTCCCTCCTCCATAACCTGCGCCAACGCTACCCCAACTGCTATACCTTCGCCTTTGGAACCGGTACCGGAGAAACCTTCCTCGGGGCCAGCCCAGAATGCCTAGTTCGTATCCAAAGGCACAAGGAGCTCCCCCAGCAGCCGCGCACGTTATATACCGAAGCGTTAGCCGGTTCTGCCCCGCGAGGTCGTACCCGGTTAGAGGATCAACGGCTGGGCGATCGCCTGTTGCGTAGCACCAAAGAATGTCACGAGCATCGCTTGGTCGCGGATTTTATTGCTGAGCGACTGCATCAGCTTGGGATTCAGACCCAGGCCCCTCCCGATCCCCAACTGCGCAAGCTGGCGAATATTCAACACCTCCATGCGCCCATCTCCGGTCCTTTCCCCCCCCATCTGTCTCCCCTGGACGGCGTAGCGGCCCTGCATCCCACCCCGGCGGTGGCCGGGACCCCTCGCCCAGAAGCCATTAATCGCATTGCCCAATATGAATCCTTTGATCGCGGGTTTTATGCGGGCCCCATTGGCTGGGTGGATCGTCAGGGGCTCGGGGAATTTGCCGTTGGAATTCGATCCGCACTGCTCTGCGGCGATCGCGCCCGCTTATATGCTGGGGCCGGAATCGTCGAAGGATCCGATCCCCATCGAGAACTGGCTGAAGTCCGCCTCAAACTTCAGGCCCTGCTGGCCGCCTTGGTGTAGTCGGGGCGATCGCGTGAAATCTCCCCAGCCCCAGTCCTTATCGGTTATCCGAGTTATCCGGTTCTCGACCTTTTGAATCCTTTTTATGAAGCTTTGATGAAGTTCCTATGAAGTTCCTATGAAGTTGGTCCAAAGCAAGATCGAGATCACTCAAAAAACTGATATCGATCAGTTCTTGCCGGGATGGGGATCGCAACCCCGCCTGACAGAGATCCATTGACTTTACTGATCCCTGTCCTTGGCGGCTGTAGTGTGAATTGACACAATAAAACCACAGTAAGTTGAACTGCTGACCGATGTATTTGAGTCAGGGCTCAAGTACTTTGATTTTTCATCCAAGGACGACATTCATATGTCAATCTCGCCTTCGTCGAATTCCAACGCCGGATCCAATACCACTTCTCAAACGCACTTTCCTGAGCAGCGAGTTCAAACCATTGCTGACGCACTAGGGGTCTACTTGACGACGTCATTTTGTGACAGTATTGTTCGCCACTCGGGGCAGAGCTTGGAGGAGCTGGCTGCACAGGGACAGTCTCTGGATGCAGCTTCGCGTCCGGTTCCTGTGAATCCTAAGGATAATGCCCCGGGGATCGCCCATGATAAAAGTAACCGTGCCCAGCGTTCTAAGTGCCTTACCTGGTTTTCTGAGTTGCCCGCCAGTGAAGCCTGGTTGGATACAGTGGTTCGCTAATGGCGCTGGGTTAACGACAAAGTTCTCCTCAACTTCTCCTATCCCCAATGCTAAGACTCGGGTCTTATAATTGAGGGATAGGGGATTTTTACTATTGTTTTAGTAAGGTGCCTAGGATGAATTGCCTAGGTAATGTCTTGGTATGTCTAAGTCGTTATTGGAACTGTTCTCTCGGATTGCTTTGGGCGCTGGTTTGGGAGTGTCTATTGTGGCAGTTCCTTACATTACTGCTCCATTCCCAATTGATGCCTTGAGAGGGGCGATCGCCTTAGTTATTGTCCTGTTTTGTGCATTTGGAATGGGAGCTTGGGGAGAGCGCTTTTTTGAAACTTTGGCCAACCTTCTAAAGCAATCTGGCCTGTATTGATCCCGTATTAATTGAGTCAAAATCAATACGATGTCAACATTGATACGGCGTCACGGGGCTCTGATCGGTGCCTGATCGCTGTAAGAAGGTCGAGAAAGGATCGAAAAATAGGAAAAGTAGAAAGACTGAGTCGGATTACGGAAGTCATATTCGCTTGGGAGTTTATTGGCGCGGCGTCTTGGGGCGGCTTCCGGCCGTGGAGGCTTAGGAAGCGTTGGAGAAGTGGGGGGCAATGACCCGGAGATCTGGGATGGACTTAGGCTGCTGGTGTACCCTAGGTCCGGTTGTGCTGCGATGGTTTTGTGACGGGGTGGATTGAGGATGGATGTGCTGAGGAGTGTGGCGGCGGTGCGATGTTTTGTGGAGCGCTTCCGGCAGGGGGAGGGGGAGCGGTCTGTGGGGTTGGTGCCGACGATGGGGGCGCTCCATGATGGGCATCAGAGTCTGATCCAGCGATCGCGGGATCAGGATGGGCTGGTGGTGGTGTCGATTTTTGTGAATCCATTGCAATTTGGCCCCGATGAAGACTTTGCAAGGTATCCGCGATCGCAGGCGGCTGATTTAGCCCTGTGTGAGGCGTTGGGGGTGGATGCGGTGTTTTTACCGACGGCTGAGGCGTTGGGGATCGGGACCGGGGATAGGGAGACCCAGGTGGTGCCGCCCCCGTCGATGACGTCGGTGCTATGCGGGCGATCGCGACCGGGACATTTCACCGGCGTCGCGACCATTGTGATGAAGTTGTTCAATATTGTGCAGCCGGACCATGGGTATTTTGGCCAGAAGGATGCCCAGCAGGTGGCGATCCTAAAACGTATGGTGGCGGATACGAATCTGCCGGTGGAATTGGTGGCGTGTCCCACTGTGCGGGAGGCGGATGGGCTGGCCCTTAGTTCCCGCAATCGATATTTATCGGAGGCCGAACGGCAGCGGGCGCTGGCCCTATCGCAAGCATTGACTGAGACCAATAAGGCATTTGCAAGGGGCGATCGCCAGGCAAAGACCTTACTGGCAGCCGCCCGGGATGTATTGGCGACGGCGGGATCAGATTTGGCGTTGGATTATTTAGCGTTGGTGCATCCTGACACTCTGGAGCCGCTGGAGACGGTGGACTCGGTGGGGCTACTGGTGGTGGCGGCGCAGGTGGGACCGGCGCGGTTGATCGATAATGTCCTGCTGCGCGATCGCCAGCCGATTATTGCCATTGACGGTCCGGCGGGGGCGGGGAAGTCGACGGTAACCCGGCGGGTGGCGCGGGAGTTGGGGCTCATTTTTCTGGATACGGGGGCGATGTATCGGTCGGTGACCTGGCTGGCGCTCCATGAGGGGAAGGATCCGGGCGATCGCCTTGCCCTGGCGGATTTGGTGAGCCAGGCGCAAATTCGATTATCCGCCCCGGAGCCTGGTAACGCTGCCGGGGAGCAAGGGGGGGAAGCCAAAGTAGAAATCACCTATCAGGGACAAACCCATGATGTGACCCGCGCCATCCGTACCGCTGAGGTGACGGCGAATGTATCGGCGGTGGCGGCCCACAAGGAAGTTCGGCGATCGCTGGTGGCCCAGCAGCAGGCGATGGGGGAGCAGGGGGGATTAGTGGCGGAAGGGCGAGATATTGGCACCCATGTGTTTCCCGATGCGGAGGTGAAAATTTTCCTGACGGCAACCCCGGCGGAACGGGCCCGTCGTCGTCAAGCGGATCTGATGGCACGCAATCAACCTTGTCCCGATCTGGCAACGTTGGAGGCCGAAATTCAGGAGCGCGATCGCCTGGATAGTTCCCGGGCGATCGCGCCGTTGCGTCAGGCTGCCGATGCATGGGAGTTGGTGACCGATGGGATGACCATTGATGCGGTGGTCAATGCCATCAAAGCTCGCTATCCCCAGTAGGGGGATCTCCGGGGGAGAGGCAGGGGATGCGCCCCTCCGGACCCCTGTTGAATCCCGTGAAGTAAGTCCCACAGGTTTCAAAAACTGATCTAACATCGAGCTATTCTCTAAATCCCCTGCATTAGCTCTCCTGCGTCTGCCGATCCCGCTGCCTCTGGGGCCCTCGCCCTCCCATTTTTATTTTTGGTGCCCTCCACCATGCCTGCTGCCCCTGTGCCCCCCGCATCCCCGAATCCTCAATCTGTTCCCCGATCGCCCCAAGAACCAATTTTTGCCTTGAAGGAGTTGGTCGCTCAGTTGAGCCGCGAGCAGAATAAGGTGCAGGATTTGCTCAGTTCCCTGGGGTTTGCCCTGCGCAGTTTTAAAAATATTAATCAGTTTTTAGAGTTGATTCCCCTCATTGCCGGCCGGGTGTGCAATGCCGATGGGGGGGCGCTATTGCTATTTCGCGCCAGTGGTCAAATTCGCCTCGAACAACTCCACTGCACCGAAGAGGCGGGCGCAGGAATGACCCAGACCATGCGGCGATCGCTGGAGATGGCGGCTCGCCAGGCCACGGGCGCTTTAACGGCTAATGCCCATAACCTGTCCCCCAGTGAGCTAGGGCGTCAGGCGGTGGATGTGTTGGAGTCCCATGCCCAGGCGTTGATTCCAGATGTTGTGCAGCTCCATGGGGTGTCGATTCTGGTGAATGGGGTCGAGCGGGGACGGCTGTATATTTTTGGCGATCGCGATCAATTTTCGCTGACGGATACGCGCCACAAGCTTTTATGTTTGGTGGCGGATCAGACGGCCGTCGCCATTGATAACGACGAGTTGAATGTGGAGTTAAAGCGGAAGGAGCGGCTGGATCGGGAGCTGGAAATTGGGGCAGAGATCCAGGTGCGTCTGTTGCCCCGCCGCCCACCCAAAATTCAGGAAGTGGCGATCGCGGCTCGCTGCCAAACAGCCCATCGGGTGGGGGGCGATTATTACGACTTTATTCCCCAGCAGCATGATCAACATGCCAGCGCCACCCACCAACCGTCCCCCACCCAACCCTGGGGCATTGCGATCGGTGATGTGATGGGGAAAGGGGTGCCGGCGGGGTTGATTATGACCATGACTCGAGGGATGTTGCGGGCAGAGGTATTAAACGGCCATTCCCCCGCCCGAATTTTGCACCATCTCAATCGGGTGATGTATGCGGATTTGGAAAATTCCCACCGCTTTGTCACCCTGTTTTACTCGGAATATGACCCGGCGACAAAAATGCTGGCCTATAGCAATGCCGCCCATAATCCGCCGTTGATTTGGCGCGCCCAGGAGCGATCGCTGGGCACCCTAGATACCGCTGGGATGCTGATTGGGCTGGCCCCCGATAGTCAGTACGAGGATAAGAAAACCCGCCTCCATCCTGGGGATACGGTGGTTTATTACACCGATGGATTGACGGATGTGGCGAATCCGAAGGGGGAACGGTTTGAGGAGGAACGTTTACTGGCGGCGATCGAGGAATTATGTGCCGCCGGCCACGGGGCGGAGGCAATCCTGAACCAGCTTTTTGAGCGGATTCAGGACTTTATGGGACCGGAGATGAGCAATGGGGATGATATGACGGCGGTGGTGATCCAAATTCAGTCCGATGGGACCGCTGAAACCGCCGAAGCACAGTCTTAGTGAGTCTTAGCAATAAAAAAATGCAACCGGAATTTTAATCCTCCCAAAGTCGTCGCCCAAAGCTGTCCCCAAAGCGATTGTGGGCATCCTGCAGCAGGGCTGGGATATTTAATTGCTCTGGGCAACGGGGTAAGCAATCCCCACACTCGGTGCAGCGATCGCCCCGCCGTCCGGGGAACCAATGGCCGGCATTTTCCAACATGCCATAGCGATATTTGCCGTAGTCAGCCATATCGTAAGCCCGGTCTAAATTTCGCAGCCTGAGGATTTCGGGGATGGGGATCGCCTCGGGACAGGGCAGGCAAGCATAACACTGACTACAGCGATCGCCCGGGGGCAGCGATCGCCCTTGCTGCTCCAACCGTTCCAAAATCTGTTGCGCCTCATCGGTAAACGCTGCCTGATGGTTGGCGGGGGCAATGGGATCCAACTCCTGAGGCGTGGCGGGTCCCACACTAAGGGTCGTAATCCGATGATCCCGGAGCAAAAATCGATAGCTCCAGTCCAAGGGCGTCAGGGGATCACATAGGTGTTTTAGTTTATCTGGTGGGCTATAGAGCTTTCCTCCCTTGTCCGCCGGGGAAATAATAAACACCCCCATATCTTTCTGGTGGGCAAGGGCGATCGCCGGTTCATTGCGCTGGAAAAAATAGTTGTAGTGCAGATTCACGAAAGCAAAGCGATCGCTATCTATGGCGGCCGTTAAAATCTCCAAGCTGCCGTGGGAGGAAAACCCCAGATGACCAATTCGACCATCGGCGATCGCCCGTTGAATGCCTGCCATACCCCCCGTAGGCGATTCGTCTAGCACCCATGCCAGATGCTCCGATGTATTTACCCCATGGATTGCCACCATATCCGCATAAGACGTTTTCAGTCGTTCTAGGGACTGATCAATGCAAATCTCCACCTCATCCGCTGATCCCCGTGGTAGAAACTTAGTTGTTAAATACAGGCGATCGCGCTGAATTCCTGACTGAAACGCCCGTCCTAAATAGACCTCACTTTGCCCATAACTGCGGGCCGTTTCCACATGGTTGATCCCCAGCTCAATAGCCCGCTCCAGGGTGGCATACATCACCTCCGGAGACCTTAAGCACCGCATTGTCCCCAGGGAAAAGGTGGATAACTCCAGGTTTGTTCTGCCGAAGCGTCGATAATCCATCGCCCCCTCCCAACCTCGAATTGCACTTAGGATTCCTGTTTGAGCTGCTCCAAGTACAGCCGCTGAATTTTTTGATAGTACTCATCCCGGCGGTCATAGAGCCGTTTCAGCGATCGCGGTTCACATTGGTTCAAACAATAGGCCCCAATCAACGGCAGGGCGATCGTGCTGTCGGTGTAACACACCACCGTATCCGCCAACGCATCGGGATCAACCTTGCCCCAACTCACCGCCTCACTGGGGATCGCCCCTGATAGCCCCCCCGTATCCGGCCGCGCATCGGTGATTTGTACAAAATAATCGTGCCCCTGTTCCTCCAATCCCAAGACCTCATGGAGCTGGGGCTGGGTCTGCAGCAAAAAATTCTTGGGACTGCCGCCGCCAATCATCACCGCCGCACTCTGTCCCGTACCGCCATCAATGCCATTCTCACGGGCAAAATAGGCGATCGCCGCCGTCTCATTCACGTCAATAGAAGGATCAATCACTAACTTCGAGCCCTCCAACGCGATCGCCGCCACATTCATCCCAATGGAACTATCTCCCGGCGAAGACGTATAAACAGGCACTCCACACTGATAAGCCGTCGCCAACAAACAGGACTGTTCTGCCCCCCGCTGCCGTTCAAACTCGTGGATGTATTTGCCTAATAAATAATGAAACTCCGCCGTCCCCATCACCTTTTGAAACGGTTTTGCCTGGAGGGTTTTGCGGATAAAGGCATCCGTATCCAGCAAAACATCGTAATCAAAAATGATGTCATAAATGCGAATCGTATCCTCCTTGCGGAGCACCACATCGTCCAAAAACGGCGTACTGGAAAACAAATCCATCCCCAATCCGTAATGGAGGTCGTGGTATAAATTCGCTCCAGTACTGATGATGTAATCAATAAAGCCCGATCGCATCAGGGGAGCCAACACCGATACCCCAAACCCCGCCGGCGTCATCGCTCCAGAGAGACTCACGCCTACGGTCACCCCCGGTTGAAACACCCGACGGCTGAGGAGTTGACAAATTTCCTTCAGGCGAGCCGAGTTATAGGCCGTGAAATATCGATCAATTAAGTCCACAACGCCAATGTCGCCGGAAATGGGAGTGGGATCGATTTTGCGACCGCGCGCTTTGACCATGGAAGCCACCTAAGAAAATTTTCTACAGCCCAGTGCTGACAGGGCTTGGGGACCCATCTGTCCCAATTATCGCAGCTCATTTGCATAAAAAAATCCAGCACCCCCGATAGAGAAGTAGGGGGTGGTAATCACGGACAGGGCACGTGAGCCGCCGGGCGATCGCCCCCTAAGCTCACTCTTGACGGCTCCGATATGTTGCGATCACAAAACAAGAGTTACCAGGTCAGGATGTTTTGTGCTTTAAAGAAGAATGAAGGTGCATTTCGATCAACTATTTCGGCTTGTTATTTGCGTCTACTCTATGTGAACTATGGCTGAGAAGCGATATGTGGTGAAGCTTCCCTCTGAGGGAGATGGAGAGTCCTACTACAACACAGGAAATGATGATGGAGCGCCCAATGCTTTTGCCGGCTCCCTTTTCAAAGCACTGGATGATGCAAAATGCATGTCTAAATGCAAGCAAGGGATTGTGTGTGAACTTGAACCCAAAGAACTCAGACCTCCGAAACCTAGGCTTCCAATTGAGATCTTTTGGGGCATTTCTCTCGCTATTTCAATCGAAGTTTCGCTTGAGTTCTTCTTTGGCATTTCTGTTTTATCGCCTTCAAGACCCCCCACACACTATCCCCCTGCATGCCCGCCCATTCATGAGCCATTGCTAGAGGAGTGTGTGGATCACCGATATAAGTGATCGCACTCGCCAGATTGAGGGTGATTCCCCGCTAGGATTTCAATCTGCGATTGGTTGTTATGGCCCGTTAAAATCCCGCCCCCTGCTACTGCAGAGGGCGGGATTTTTGTAAGTGATTAGGGATTAAGCCGATGTATCGCTGTTCAACCGCTTCTGAATTTGCTGACAATTCCAGAGTCCAAATCCGACCCATAGGATGAGGAGAACGGCGGTGAGCCCTAGGACTGTGGGAGCGCCAAATTCCGACACGAGCTGGGGGGCTGCAGCGGTGAATAGACCGCCCCCCACAATGGGTTCGAAAAATAATTGCTTATACGCAAAACTCTCGAACGCGCCGGTCTGATTTTTGGGATCCACCATCCGAATCAGCAAAATCCCCGTGGCGGTTACGCCCATGGACTGACCCATATCGCCAATGCCCCGCTCGAACCAATAAATGGGCAGCATTCGAGGCGCGAGGTAGAGAAAGGCCAAGATATTCCAAGCGATCCCGGCGATCGCCAAAATCACAAAGGTTTCTAGGTTAGCCCCGAGAACCGTCAGATTGATGGATGCGAGAGCTGTAATCACGACGATATCGAGGGAGACCCCGGCAATACGCTCCTGGAGTTGGCGGCTGATAAGGGCTTCGAGCCCTAGCTTTTCCAGCAGAATTTGGACAATAATGCCGCCGACCAACGCCATGGGGAAGAGGGGAATCGCACCGATGATTTCAAAGCCGGTGGCGGCCCCCCAGGTTAGGGATTCAAGCCAGCTCAGTCCCTGAAGGATAAGCCAACCGATCGCCAATGCCATGGCGGTAAATCCAAAGTTAAGGGAGATAGGATCCACCAACATCCCTTGCAGGAGTTTCCGTCGCTTTTGCAGAACGGCTGCAGGTTCGGGATGGGCTTCCCAACTTTGTTCCATGGCATCCCCGTCCTTGACCGGTTTGGGATCAACCGGGAGATGACCGGCTTTTCGCCCCCAGGCGGCCAGGGCTGTTCCGGCGACAACCCCGGTCACAATCCCAATGGTGGCTAGACCGAGGGCAAGATCGCCCCCATCCTCAAAGCCGAGCTGGGTAAAGGTGTCGGCCATGCCGGCCGCGGTGCCGTGTCCCCCTTCAAAGGCGATTTCGATCAGGGTACCGGCGATGGGATCGGCGTTAAACAGGGGGGTGAGCAAGACCAAGCCCAGCAGCAAGCCCACCGTATATTGCCCCCAGGCGAGGGTTTGACCGAAGGCCACTTGGGGGGAGGTTTTGCGCCAGATCGCTTTGGGGTTGGGGATCGATTCCCCTAAAAATAAGGCGGCGAAGACTAGGTTAATGAAGACGCCGGGGCATTGTTTCCAGACGGTGCGGATATCTTCGGGGAAAATCCCAGTGGCGAAGTAACTGTCGGCGGGGGTGCCCAAGACCTGGGCGATCGCCCCGAAAATGCCGGGTCCGAGGATAAGGGCAATGACGCCGGCGAGGATCGATTCCGGTAAATATAACGATTGAAATAGCTTGATTTTTTGTTTAGCCAGTCGCCCGAGGAGAACCAGTCCCCCCAGAACGACCATCGCAAATAAAACGCTAATCAGCTTGAACATTAGTGGGGTTTGAATAGCGACAGGTGGCGGCATGCAAGACGCGCCAGACATCTAGACCGGGCGGGAACCCGATCTGGCTAGGAATACACACAACAAACGACACAACAACGGGGGACGAAATGACTGCCCCCCGCGTTGTAAACCTAGCTATGTGAGCCCAACCTTAAGGACCGGTGAATGGTGATTCAATCCCTAGGCCCGGCTACGGGTTTTGTTGGCGTTCAGCCGCGTTTGATCGGGCGCGTAAGCATCCAGGGTGATGGGCACCGGCTGCACTTTCCAAATCTCCTTGCAGTATTCCCGAATGGTGCGATCGCTGGAGAAATGTCCCACCCGCGCCGAGTTCAGGATGGCCATCCGAATCCAAGCATCGCGATCGCGGTAGGTGGCCGAGACCCGCTGCTGAGCATCGGAATAGGCTTGGTAATCCGCCATCAGCATGTACTCATCGCTGTAGAGCAGGGAGTCGACAATGGGTTTGAACAGCTCCGTATCCCCTTCGGAAAACTCACCGCCGGCGATGCGATCAATCACCTGACGCAACTCCGAATTGTCTTCGTAGTAGCGGTAGGAGTTGTAACCGTTGTACTTGAGTTGGGCCACCTCCGGCGTGGTGAGACCAAAGAGGAAGAAGTTGTCCGGCCCCACCAGGTCGCGGATTTCCACGTTCGCCCCGTCTAGGGTGCCGATGGTCAGCGCCCCATTCAGCGCAAACTTCATATTGCCGGTCCCGGACGCTTCCTTACCCGCCGTCGAAATTTGCTCCGACAGATCCGCCGCCGGATAAATTTGCTGTCCCAGGGACACGGAATAGCCCGGCACAAACACAACTTTGATGCGTCCCGCCACATCGTGATCCCGGTTCACCACCTTGGCCACGGCATTGATTAACCGAATCACCAGTTTCGCCATGAAATAGCCCGGTGCCGCCTTACCCGCGAAGATAAAGGTCCGGGGCACGATGTCGATTTGGGGATTGGCTTTGATGCGGTTGTATAGCCCGACAACGTGGAGGATGTTGAGTAGCTGACGTTTGTACTCGTGGATCCGCTTCACCTGGATGTCATACAGGGAGGTGGGATCAATTTCCTCGTCGTTGGTCTTCAGGATGCGCTCCGCCAGGGCACGCTTATTGGCATCCTTGATGGCCTGCCAGCGATCGCGGAATTCCTGATCGTCGACGTAGCCCTCGAGCTGACGCATCCGCTCCAGATCCGTTGCCCAACCGTCCCCAATTTTCTCGGTGATTAGCTTGGTCAGTTCCGGGTTGCTCAGCAATAACCAGCGGCGGGGGGTGATCCCGTTGGTTTTGTTCTGGAATTTCTCCGGCCACATATCGTGGAAATCGTGGAGCACATTCGCCTTCAGTAGCTCCGTGTGCAGCGCCGCCACCCCGTTCACCGTGTGGCAACCGACGCAGGCCAGGTGCGCCATCCGCACATGCTTGGGCATTCCTTCTTCGATCAGGGACATGCGACCGACCCGGTCCTCATCCTGGGGATCAAAGCGCTTGACCTCGCTGATAAAGCGGCTGTTGATTTCGTAGATGATTTCCAGGTGGCGAGGCAGCAGGCGCTCAAACAGGGGCACCGGCCACCGCTCCAGGGCTTCCATCAATAGGGTGTGGTTGGTATAGGCCAGGCAATCGCGGGTGATGCGCCATGCCTGGTTCCAGCCCAGGCGATGCTCGTCGATCAACAGCCGCATCAGCTCCGCCACGGCGATCGCCGGGTGGGTATCGTTGAGCTGAATCGCCGCCGCATCCGCCAGGTTATCCAGGCTGTTATTGCGATCGCCCAGGTGGCGATTGATGATGTCCTTCAGGGAGCAGCTCACGAAGAAATACTGCTGTTCGAGGCGCAGTTGCTTACCCTGCTCCGTATTGTCATTGGGGTAGAGCACCTTGGAAATATTTTCCGACGTGATCTTGTCCGACACAGCACCGGAATAATCGCCGCTGTCAAACACCTGGAAATCAAAATCTACGTTGGCGCTTGCCCGCCATAGCCGTAGGGTGCTGACGGTGTTGTTGTTATACCCGGCGATCGGCACATCGTAGGGGGTGCCCAACACCTTTTTGGACGGCCGCCACCGCTTGCGATATTCACCGCTCTCATCTTCGTAGGCTTCGGTGACGCCCCCATAGCCCACCTCGACGGTCAGCTCAGGGTGACGAATTTCCCAGGGATTACCAAATCGCAGCCATTTATCGGGGCGCTCCACCTGGCAACCATCCTTGATCTCCTGGTCAAAGATCCCAAACTCATAGCGGATCCCATAGCCGATCGCCGGGATCTCGAGAGTGGCCAACGAATCCAGGAAGCACGCCGCCAAGCGACCCAAACCCCCGTTACCCAATCCGGGCTCCGGCTCCACCTCTAGCAGGGACTCAAAATCTAAGCCCGATTCCGTCACCACCTGCTGGGCTTCGTCATAGATCCCCAGGTTCAACAGGTTCTTACCGAGCTGACGCCCCAGCAAAAACTCCGCCGACAGGTAGCAAACGGTTTTAACCCCCTGGGTCAGATAGGCGGTGTTGCTGGCAATCCACCGGTGCAACAGGCGATCGCGCACCGTATAGGACAACGCCATGTAGTAGTCGTAAGGGGTCGCCGTCAGCTCATTTTTTCCCTGAATGTAGTAGAGATTATCGGCAAACGCCCGATGCAGGGTCTCTATCGTCATCCCCGTGCGATCGTCCTCCACATGGATCGTCACTGGGCACATTTGTCCCTGGAATTCAGTGCCATCTTGGTAGTCCATAGCATTCACTGGAGATTGTTCTTGGGTATTCATAAAAGGTGGTGAAGGATAACGGTAAACCCACTGAACCGGAAGTTGACCGCCGGAGCCTGCAGCAGGACCGGGGATCATCGGGATGGGCTGTGAAAAAGCTGATGAGGGAGCCAGTTGTAGAGCGATATGTAAGGCGATCGCCCGCGAGTGGTGAATGCTCCCCCAGCCAATGACTCAAACGGGGAAATCAAGACGGCTCAAAAAGCACAGGGTAACGTCATACGTGTAGAAGGGACGAAACGCGGAAATCTGGGATGGTCGTAGCTAGGATCAGGATCGGCGGCGACGATGCGCGGCGATGATGTTACTCTGCAAAGGCTATGGCCATAGCGGGATAGGGGCACATTGATAGGGTCCATCGCCCAGTGCAGGACATCCTAGACCGCATTCATCCTAGCCGAGTTCTCCAACACACTATTGCCGTGTCCACAAGTTTTAACCTCGATGAAGCGGTTCTGTTTGCAGAAAATCCAGAACCCCGTTGTCCTTGCGTACTGTTGTTGGATGTGTCCGGCTCCATGAGCGGTCCACCGATCGCCGCATTAAACGAAGGATTACGGGCGTTTCAGGATGATCTCAATCGGGATGATCTGGCGCGAAAACGGGTCGAAATCGCAATTGTTACGTTTGATGACCAGGTGCAGGTGGTGCAAGATTTTGTTACGGCCGATGCCTTTGAAGCGCCCACCCTGGAAACCGGCGGCATGACTCGCATGGGAGCCGCCATTCATTCGGCGTTGGATTTGGTGGGCGATCGCAAGGCTCAATACCGCGCTAATGGGGTGGCCTACTACCGCCCCTGGGTCTTCTTGATTACTGACGGCGCACCGACGGACGAGCCCGGCACCATGGAAAAGGCGGCTGCCCGCATCCGCGCCGAGGAAGATAAAAAGGGGCTTGCCTTTTTCTCGGTGGGCGTAGAGGGAGCCGATATGGAACGGCTGCAAACGGTGGCGGTGCGATCGCCCCTGAAATTAAAGGGGCTGAGCTTCCAGGAAATGTTTTTGTGGTTGTCGGCCAGCATGCAGCAGGTCTCCCAATCCCGCCCCGATGACCAGGTGGCGCTACCCTCGCCAGCAGGCTGGGGCGAAGTCTGAAGCTTGAAGTCTGAAGTTTAAAGATTGAAGATTTGAATTATTAAAACCATTAAGCGTTACACCCATGAGTGCCTGGACTGTTATTGGGGGATCGGTGCGGGGAACGAGCCATGAACGGCGATCGCAACCCTGCCAGGATGCATGGGCATGGCAAGAAATTAGCAGGGATCCAGGGGATCACGCGGCAAATTACCTCTGTGTTGCGATTTCCGATGGGGCTGGATCGGCGAGTCATTCAGACCTGGGATCCCAAACCGCCGTCAAAGTCGCCGTTGAAGCGATCGCCCAAATCATCACGGCTGGTACGGATTGCCCCGACACCGATCCCCAATCCCCCGCTGAGCTGGAACGGTGGCGATCGCCCTTGCAAAATAGTTTCACGCAGGTGCAACAGACCCTAAAAAACCTGGCTCAAGATAAGGAAATTGCCCTGCGGGATCTCGCCTGCACGCTATTAATCATGGTCTGGACGCCGGCGGGGATCGTAGCCCTTCAGGTGGGAGACGGCGCGATTATTGGTCGGGAACCGGGGGGACAGTTGATCGCCCTGACCCAGCCCCACCAGGGGGAATATGCCAATCAGACTCTTTTTGTTATTGATGAACGGGCCGCCGAGGAAACTCAATTTATCCACTGGTCTGCCCCTATGTCCCACGTGGCACTATTTTCCGATGGGCTGCAACGGCTCGCCTTGGAACTTCCCAGCGGTAAACCTTTTACCCCATTTTTTGATCCCCTATTTACGTTTGTGGACCAAGTCCACCAATCTCAAAGCACCTCAGGCGATCGCCCTGCCCTGTTGCAAGACGCCACCGAAACCCTCGAAAAATTCCTGCGATCGCCCCGAGTTATCAGCCGCACCGACGACGATCTCACCCTTGCCCTCATTGCAGGATCCCCCGGACCATCAAAAAGCGGCAAGGGCTGACCCCCTCACCGCTACATACCGAACACTTCGGTCAATGCTCTGAATTAATGCTCTGAATTAATGCCCTGGATTAACACTCTGACGAATTACGCCAATCCCAACCAGGACAAAACGCCCTGTCCCGTCAGGTATTCCACAACCACCGCAACCACGAATCCCACCATTGCGGCCCGACCATTGAGGCGCTCAGCATAACCATTAAATCCAAACTTAGGCTCTTCCAGATTCGGGGTTACAGAGGGCTTAATGTCTGCCATTGCTAGGATCTCCTGTCGATTGCTTTTGTCTTCACGTTCTGTAACATTCTAGCTCAGGTCTCGGCGCTGCTGACTGATCCCCAGACAGAACCCATAATCTAATCGTTTAGTTCCATTAATTGATCCCGACGCCGATCCTTAACCAGGCACTGCCCATCAGCTCCGAATTCGTTTTGATTAGTCTTGTCCGAACTGGTCCTGTCCCCCTGGCTCGGATGGATTTTGAGGGGGTTGGGAAACCGGCGGGGATGGCGCTTTGCCCCACAGATTCCCGAGACGACGGCGGATCCCCGCTCGATAGCGCTGCCCAATAAATAGCCAACCGACGCCGGCGATCGCCCCAAACAGCGCTCCGACTACCCCTCCCCCCAGGGCATAAAGAAATCCTGCCAAGGGCATTTCACTCCCTGTTGAAATGGCGTAGCCAATGATCCCCCCCGGAATTGCGCCGGTATAGCTGCCATAAAGCCCCAATCGCAATGTGGATCTGAAGCTTGATGTCAGCAATCCAAGGGCACCAAACAGTAGGCCAATCAGCCCAACCACCACAATGCAAGTCACCATCACACCAATGATGAAAACTGGGGTATAGGGATCCAGAAGCATAGGGCGGTTGGGGATTTGCTGAAACGTATTAAGCCAAATTAAGTCGAAAATTTTCACGCATCCTACCATGCCCAATGGTGCTAGACTGGCGTCGCCCTACCCCCATCTGGTCTATCTTCATCCCTGCTTAGGGTGGGAATGGGAGGGGATCAGCGATGCGTTTAGAATGCGTTCAGAGATGCATTCAGAATGCGCCTGGGAGGATATCTTCCCTGGGGGAATTGTCCTCAGACGCAAAATTTTCGGGGCTTTGGGGGAGAAATAGACCTCAAAAATGCCGTCCCAATTGGGCTTTTGTCATCGCTACAGCCTGGGCCCTTCCGGTGATTAACTGGTCCGCCCCCCGAAAAAAGACATCACAAAAAAAGACACCATAAAAACTGAGTCCGAAGAATGACTCCCGCCTTGGTAAAGTCACTCCCCAAACCCAGTCTTTGCCAAACGGACTTTTTCTCGGGAATTAGCTCGAGGCCTTTTCCACCTGTTTGAGCTGAATATGCTTTCGACCGAGGGTGATTTCGAACTCATCCCCGGGCTGAAGTTCCATCTTCTTCGTGTAGGCCGATCCAATGAGAAGGTTGCCGTTGGATTGGACGCTGATACGATAGCTGGCGCTACGACCACCTCGACCATTGGGCTTTTGCTTGTTGTCCAGTTCAATGCCTGTTGCTTCAATCATGGCATTGTAGAACTTCATCATGTTGACTCGTTCCACGCCCTTGCTGGTGACGGTGTAATAACCACACTCCCGCGCCTTCTCTTCTTTGCTAGCGTGCTCAAGCTCCTTGACTTTAGACACTAATGCTTGCCCGGTAAGGGGTTCCGGCTGACCTTTCTGCTTCTTGCTCATGGACGACTTTCAGTTGACAAATAATGTGAAGTTGGGAAACAACCAATTCAATGGTAAGCCCATTTGATTTTGCTCAGTCTATTGTATATAAAAGATGGCAAATCTTTCACTGAATAGGAATTTTCTTAGGATTCTCTTGCTGTTTTTAAGCCGTTAGTATGAAGTTGACGACCCGAGGGCTCTATAGTTTAAAGGCACTAATTGATTTGAGTCTGCAAGTTCAGGGGCGACCCTGTTCCGCTCGGGCGATCGCCCAACGGCAAAATATTCCTGTCCCCTACCTGGAAAAACTGTTGATTCAGTTGCGTCGGGCCCACATTGTTCGCTCAATTCGAGGGGCTCAAGGGGGCTATGAACTGGCGCGATCGCCAAAGCAGATTGGTGTCGGGGAAATTCTGCGAGCGGTGCAAGAACCGTTGCAATCTCAACTCAATTTACTGCCGTCGGACCGGGGATCCGCCCAGGCAACGGATTGGGTCACCCAGACCCTATGGCAACGGCTTTCTCAAAAGTTGATTGAAGCCCTCGATAATATTTCCTTGGAAGACCTCTATTACGATGCCCGGAGTTGGCAGGCCGCCCAGGGGGAAGATAACAACTTCATCGTCTGATTTCATCACTCGATCCTCAGAGTCTGATCCCGCCTAGGGTCCCGCCTATGATCCCACTCACGGTTGACTCGAACTCTACCCTATGGAGACCGATGAACTATCGCTTCCTAGGGGCCATTCCCATCACTCTCCAATGAAGAACGACTGGGGAATTTACCCAAAATAATTTAGGGGTAGAAATACTGAGGACGAGAAGTGGACGAGGCGAGGACGAGAAGTCGATACAGAAGTCGATACAATCGACTACAACTTTTCCCAAATCCCTTCCCCGGTTGCAATGGCTTCCCCAACCCCGATCGCCGCGACGAACCCTTGGCTTTCCCTGGACTTTGAACCTGCTTTTGCCAGCTTAGGGGATGACTATTCTGATGCAGTTGAAGCGGCCACCTTTCCTAAGCATGAGCTGCGATTCCGTAATGATGCGTTGCTGTCACGGTTTGGCTTAGATCCGGACCAGGTCACGGATGAGCATTTTGTGGAGGCCTTTGGTCGCTTTATTGGGCGTGAACCCCTGTTGGCCATGCGCTACCACGGTTATCAATTTGGGTATTACAACCCTCGGCTTGGGGACGGGCGCGGTTTTTTATATGGGCAGGTGCGGGGTCAAGACGGAGAGCTTTACGATTTAGCGACGAAGGGATCCGGCACCACTCCTTACTCCCGGGGAGGCGATGGGCGGCTCACCCTGAAGGGAGGGGTGCGGGAGGTGTTGGCGTCGGAGTTATTGGCGCGGCTACGGGTGCGGACATCTCGCTGTTTATCGTTGATTGAAACGGGGGAGCAGCTCTGGCGGGGGGATGAGCCGTCGCCGACTCGCTCTTCGGTGATGGTGCGTACGGGGCGGAGTCATTTGCGATTTGGCACCTTTGAACGGCTGCATTACCTGAAGCGCCCCGATTTGGTGCAGAAGTTATTGAACCATGCCATTGAGATTTACTACCCCCATTTAACAGGGTCTCCCCAGGAGATTTATGGGGCGTTCTATAAAGAATTGGTGCAGCGGGTGGCCCAGCTATCGGCCCAGTGGATGACGTCGGGGTTCTGCCACGCGGTGCTGAATACGGACAATCTGTTGGTGACGGGGGAGAGTTTTGATTACGGCCCCTTTGCATTTATTAATGCCTACGATCCCAAGTTTACTGCGGCCTATTTTGACGACATGGGGCGCTATGCCTATGGTCGCCAGCCGACGGTGTGCCGCAATAATTTAAAACTGCTTCAAGCCCCCCTGGGGTTGGTGATGGATGCCCAGGATATGGAAGCGAGCTTAGAGGCATTTGAACCGGCCTATTACAACGAATATCGCCAGCGGATGGCGGCGCGGATGGGATTTGATGGGCTATCGGTAGTGGATGAGGATGAGTTGGTGGGGGCGACGGTGCGGTATTTGGCGGCGTCCCAGGTGAGTTATTCGGATTTCTTTATTCAGTTACGGCAGCGATTCCAGCCCAGTTGGCGGGACGAGAGCGAGGTGTTTGAGACGATGACGCCGCTGGGATGGGATGGGGATCAGGAACCGTTGTCTGGGGAGGGAAAAACCACTTGGGGGGAGTGGTGTTTGGTCTATCAGCGATCGCTTCAGGGGTTGTCGTCGGCGGATCTGGCGCAAATGGGCGATCGCCTGGCGCAGTGGAATTCCTTGGTATCGCTGGTGCGGCCCAATATTGAAGCCCTATGGGAGCCAATTATGGAGCGGGATGATTGGAGCGTATTTGAGGATGTGGTGCAGCGAATTTGGGACTAGCACTAGGGATTAGCGTTAGGATAGTTGCCCATAGGACTGCCTGGATAACAATCCACACCCACAGGGGATCCGATAACAATGACTTTGAAAGCGGTCATTTTTGATTTCAGCGGCACCATTATTAACGACGAGCCCATTCAAGGGGGGCTGACGGATACGTTGCTGTTGGCGGAAAATCTGCGGCCGACGCCGGAGGATTTTTGGCAGTGTTGCGCCGGACGGAGCGATCGCGATGGCATTCGATCGCTGTTTGAGGTGCGGGGGCGGGTGCTGCCGTCGGAGAGGTTGGACCAGCTAGTGGACCAGCGATCGCAGCTCTATTGCCAGGCCCTGTCGGCGCTGCCCAAGTTGCCGATTTATCCAGGGGTAGAGGATTGGATTTACCGGCTACGGGTCGCGAAAATTCCCATGGCGATCGTCACCGGGGCCGAGAAACCGGGGGTGGAGTTGGTCCTAAGGGCCATGAATTGGGAAAACGTATTTTCTGTGGTGGTGACCGGGGAGGAAGTGGAGTGGGGAAAACCTGATCCGGCGGGATATCAGTTGGCGATCGCCCAGCTCCAAACCGCGTTGGGGGATCCCAACTTGGGACCGAAAAATTGCCTGGCGATCGAAGATCGATATGCGGGCATCACCGCCGCCAAGACCGCTGGTCTGTCCGTGGTGGGGGTGGCCAACAGTCACCCGTTCCAGATGATGCAGCGCCATGCCAACTGGGCCATTGATTATTTGAATCAGCTAGATCTGGAGCGGCTGAAGCAATATTTTGCCGGAACCGAGAAAGCCTTTATCCGCGCCGGCGCTGGCGCAACCCCCCCTTAGCCGATATCTTAGTTAAGAACTTAGTTAAGAACAATGGCCCTTTCGTTAAGGCCGCTTTCATTGGGGAATTAGCTCAGTTGGTAGAGCGCTGCGATCGCACCGCAGAGGTCAGGAGTTCGAATCTCCTATTCTCCATTCCCTTAAAGCCTTGTACACCACCACGACCTAAATCACTCACTCACAAAGTGATTCAGGTCATGGTACGAAGTGGTGGTTACAATTCCCGACGGGCTCAACTATCCCCTTGGGGTACCACAATTTGTCGCGGGATCTGGATACGAAAGGTTGAACCCTGTCCGAGCTGACTCTCTACCGTAATCGAGCCCTGCATCGCACTGACAAGGGAGTGGGCGATCGCCAAGCCAAGCCCCGTGCCCTCGTATCTCCGGATGGTAGATTGATCGGCTTGTCGAAAGGGCTGAAAAATGTTGGCAAGCTGTTCCTCGGCAATGCCAATGCCAGTGTCTTTCACATCAATTTCCAGACTATTCTCGACAAGATTATTGACCTCAATACTAATGACTCCGGTCTCGGTAAATTTAACCGCGTTGGAGAGCAAATTAGTGAGAATTTGTTTGAACCGTTGGCGATCGTTATAGATTTCCCGCTTTACCAAATTAATCTGGGTCCGAAGGGTAAGTTCTTTCTGAACGACCATCACTTGAATTTCTGACACCACCTCTTGAATCAAACCGGCCAAATCAAAAGCGTGCGGAATCAGCTTGAGTTGATGGGCCTCAATGGTGGACATGTCTAAAATATCATTGACCAGATGTAGCAAACTTTCACCATTGGTATGAATGCAGTTCGTCATCTTCATTTGATATTCATTGAGGTCGCCTTTCGTCTGGCTTTTCAAAATTTGAGAAAATCCGAGAATTGAATTGAGCGGAGTTCTCAATTCATGGCTCATCGTGGCTAGAAATTCAGTTTTGTGGCGGTTCGCTTCCTGTAGCTGCAGGTTTTGCTGTTCAATTCGCTGGCGCTGGTTTTCAAGCTCCTGGTTTTGTTGCCGCAACAGTAAATTGGTCTGCTGCAGTTGTGCTTGGGCGGCCCTCACCCGCTGTTCAGCCCGATAGGTCTTCATGGTTTGACGAATCAGACTCGTCAAATTGTCGGGTGTTAGCCGGGATTTGGCTAAATAATCCGAGGCCCCTGCTTTCATTAACTCAACTGCAATTTGCTCATCTCCCTGTCCGGTTAGTACGATGATGGGCAACGTTTCGCCCGCCAACCGCAGTTGCTTGATGAAGGAAAGCCCGTCAATGTCAGGGAGTTGAAAATCTAAGAAGATACAGTCAAACCGTTCGCTGGCCAGCATTTGTTGGGCCGTCTGAGCATTAGCGGCTTCGGCGAGGGTGACTTGTAAGGGGGTTTTAGCCAAATACCGCCGAATCGCCATGCGATCAGTCACATCATCATCGGTGACTAAAACATTAAGTGCATCATTCATCACTGTTTGCAAAGTTAACGGGGGAGGGAGCGTCATCATCATCATTACTTAGGGCATCTCGCAGAGTGTCCAATAGTGATTCAGAGCCGCCATGACTTCAGCAAAACTGGAAAATGTCACTGGTTTCAAAATGTAGCCAGCGACGTTAAGTTTGTAGGCTTCGATGCGATCCTGATCTTCATTGGAAGTTGTCAGAACAATCACAGGAGTCGGCGCTAATTTCGGATCTTGTCGCAGCTCTTGTAGGAATTCAATGCCGTTCATTTTGGGCATGTTGATATCCAGAAGAATGATGCGCCGAGTATCGGGGATTTTGCTTTCGCCTTCCCCTGGGTTCCTCAACATTTCTAGTGCTTCGAGTCCGTTACCTGCCACAAAAAGCGGATTGGTAATACGGTTACGTGCGAAGGCCCGCTTAACGTTCATAACATCTACCTCGTCGTCTTCGACGAGCAAAATGTTGATAGGTCTTTCCTCCACGGGCCCCTCCCAAGTCACTGAACGATCAAAGTCTAACTATAATGGCAACTATTAATGTGTCCCATCATACTGGGCTTCAAGGGGAAGGGCGTCATCCTTAAGTAAGAATATGAAATGAACCCTTGGCAGAGCGTTCTGAGTTCTATGGCTATGATGGCGGGCTGGGGAAATCACGATCGCGGCCAAGTAAATTGAAACGTGCTCCCCTGTCCGACTGCCGATTCTAATGTGAGGGTGCCGCCTTCTGATTGAACGGTTTTCTTGACGATCGCTAATCCAATGCCGGTGCTTTCAAATTCATCGCGGGCTTTCAAGGTTTGGAAGATGGCAAATACTTTCTGTTGATATTGGGGGGCAATGCCGGGGCCGTCATCTTTGACCGCAAATTCAACAAATTTTTCCCGCTCTGTCGCTGTGATTTCAATCTGGCCATCGTCGCGATCGTGGTGCTTGATCGCATTGCTAATTAAGTTAGAGAACACCTGGTTTAGGACCGAGCGGTTCGTTTCTAGACAGGGCAGATGCTCCGGAATCGTAATGGTAAATGTTTCGGGAGGCGATATCAGGTCGATGGTTTCGGTTAGCAATTGGTGGACATCAACTATTTCGGTGCGACGTTCTCGGCGACCCACTCGGGAGTATTCCAGCAGACCATTGATTAACCCTTCCATGCGATGGACGCGATTTCTGAGTAAGTCGAGCTGTTGGCGGTTTTCGTCTGGCAGGTTATTGCCCAGGTCTTCCTCCAGCCATTCCGAGAGGTTGGCGATCGCCCGTAACGGCGCTTTCAAATCGTGGGATGCCACATAGGCAAACTGGTCCAATTCGGCGTTGCGACTTTTGACGATGGCATTGCTGACCGCCAACAAGCTATTGACCTGCTCGAGTTCGTGGGCGCGTTGCTTGAGCTCGTCTGTGGTTTGTTTGAGTTGGCGAATATCTTCGATGACGGCGATGAAAGAGAGAACCTTATTTTGTGCATCCGTTTCCGTCGAGACGGTGACCTTCGTCCAGATCGGCGTGCTGTTTTTATGGAGATATCGCTTTTCGAAACGGCAGGCGCTCACGTCCCCAGCCATAAGCTGTTGGTAGTAGTGCTCATCTTGCGCTAGGTCGGCAGGATCGGTGAACGCTTGGAACGGCTGGTGGATCAGCTCTTCTGGCGAGTAGCCCAGCAGGTCGCAAAGGGTGGCATTGACCTGCAGCCATTTGCCCTCGGGGGAGAGGCGGGCAACCCCGACAGCCGCTTGCTCAAAGACTGCCCGAAAGCGAGATTCGCTGGCGGCTAGGGCTAAAGTCGCCTGCTTCGCCTTGGTCGTTTCTTGAACGACCCCAATCATTCGATGGGGCTGACCGTCAGCATATATAAAACGACCCTGGGCCAAGACCCAATGCCAACTGCGGTCCGGCCACTGGATGCGATATTCTTCGGAAAAAATGTCTTGGTTCCCCCGGGCGATCGCGATCGCGTCTTCGACCCGAGATACGTCGTCAGGGTGAACGCTGTCTCGCCAGCGATCATAGCTAGCTCCCGCCTCGTCAGGGGACAGCCCCAAAATGCTCCAAGTTCTAGGCGACCAGAGCAATATATGGTCAGCGAGATGCCAATCCCAAGTGCCCATTTGAGCCGCGCCCAGGGCAATCTTCAGGCGCTCGGTGGTATCTCGCTGTTGCGCTAGTGCGATTTGGAGTTCTGATCGGACCGCTTGCTCTTGCTGTAGCAGGTGCTCATTCCTTTGTTGGGCCTGGGTCAGTTCGGCGGTTCGTCGTTCGACGCGAGCCTCTAAGTCAGCATTAAGTTGCTGATAAATTGCCTCTGCCTGCTTCCGCTCAGCGATCCCTTGGAATAAGGACTGATTGAGCCGCGTTAGCAGTTTGGTGTTGGGCATTGCCAACGCCGCAGGGATGCGGGGCACTAATTTCAGAGCTGTAAATAGCGAAATGACAGCGGTGATGGCTTTCACGCTACCGCTGACCCAATGGAGTGGGAACCAGAGGGTCAAAATTGCCAGGGCATGGGTTAAACCACAGGCGGCGATAAAGGCTCCAAATAGCCAGAATAATCCCCGAAAAGGAACATCTTGTCGCCGTTGCACAAAGTAAATGAGGGCGGCGGAAATCGTAAAGTAAGCGGCGGCCATTGTCCCGTCAGACATTGCATGGAGCCAGACTAAACCCGCCTGCCAGACATCGAAGTTTACGTGGGGAACGTAAGGACTGGGGGCTAGGGAAGGCACAATGAAACCCGATGCCCAGCCGGTCGTAATGGGTACAAACATGTCTGACACAGTGGTTTCCGAAAGAATGGCGGGCGCAGCACCGGTCGGTGGTGGAAGGCAATTCCCTAAGTTATTGACCTAAGCTATTGAATTGAGACCGCGCGGCGATCGCTGCCCCTAGGAGATCACTTAATCAATCACCTAATCAATCAAGATAGTGAACAGGGGGACTCGAGCACCCAAACTCAATATAGATTTTTACGGGGATCAGCCTCTACCCTAAGGAGTATGCTTGCTCGGCCCATTTCAGGGATAGTGAGATTAACTATGAGAGTAACGGTGTAAGCCGAATTACGGATTTGCGCTGTGCCCCGTGTTTAGGAATTCAACTATGTCTATTCGACTCGCCTTAATTGAGGACCACGACTTAACGCGTATGGGGCTCAAAGTGGCGTTCAACGAGGAGTCCGATCTTGAACTCCTTGGGGAAGCGGCTAGCGGTGAGGCAGGGCTGTCGCTGTTGATGTCTCAGCAGCCTGACGTCGCTATTGTAGATATTGGCTTACCGGATATCGACGGCATTGAAGTGGTGCGGCGGTTTCGTGAGCGTTCGCAGGATCGCGAATCAACAACCAAAATTCTGATGCTGACAATGCATGACAGCGAAGACTCAGTGATGGCCGCTTTTGCCGCTGGGGCTGATTCCTATTGCATGAAGCAAACCGAGCTGCCAGAACTCGTAACGGCCGTGCGGGAAACCCACCAGGGGAACTCGTGGATCGATCCGGCGATCGCCAGCATTGTGCTCCGTCAGGTTCGCCAGAGTCCGACTGCGGCTGAGGGGGGTGAGGCCACTGTGGCGATCAATTCGTTGGATCCGGATTCTGCCCAGGTCCTCGATAGTTATCCCCTCACAGGGCGCGAGCTGGAAATTTTGGAACTGATTGTGGCGGGTTGTAGCAACGCCGAAATTGCGGAGCGATCCTACATTACGGTGGGCACGGTCAAAACCCATGTCCGCAATATTTTGAATAAGTTGGGCGTGGACGATCGCACCAAAGCCGCCGTACGGGCCTTGCGCGCAGGGCTGGTCAGCTAACGAGTCCCGCATATCAGTTCCCGTTTCGAGGCCCGTTGCGGCAGATAGGCTGCAATGATCGGTCCTAATGCTCGGTCTAATGACCAGTCTGTGGGTTGCCGGTCTGCCCCATGCTCGCTCAAACTTGATGAGCGATATGGCGGCGGACAGTTTGGGCAAGCTGATCGGGCATCTCTAGCGGAATCAAATGCCCCACTTCTGACAGCTTGACCAACTCAGATTGAGGTAATAATCCAACCACCTCTTGCTGAATGGTGTCCCAGGGGATCACCGGGTCATCGACTGAGGCAATGACGGTAACCGGAATTTGAATTTGAGTCATCTGCTCCGCAATGGAATGGTTCATGCCCTCCAGGAGCCACCAGCGCCAGGTGCGATCTTCCGCTTGGGTGTGGGTGCGAATAGCGATCGCTCGGCGGGACTCGGGTAGTTTCTGGTGAGCTGCGCTGTCCACGGTGGTCTCGGCGACGGGGGGACTGTGATGATCCTGTAGCATGCGATCGCGTTCCTCGTCGGGCATGGGTTCTTGGGTCGGCGGCGATGGGGCCACCAAAATGATTTGTTTTAAGCCATCAATGCAATCGGCCGCAGCCTGTAACGCCAGCTTCCCCCCCATGGAATGACCAATCAGCACGCAGCGACGGATGCCTAACTGCGATAACGCTGATTGAATGAAGGTGCTGTAGCTTTTGAGGTTAGGGTCGGCCAGGGGCGGCGCATTCCCAAATCCTGGGAGATCCAGGGCTAAGCAGTGGAAATCGCCTTTTAGCTGGTCAATGACCCACTGCCAACTCACGGCAGCCCCGCTGAAGTAATGCAGGAAGACGAGGGTGATATCCCCTTCACCTTGAGCAATCAAGGACAGTTTGTGGTTGAGTGGCTGCCGCATAACGTTAAATTTTTTACTCGCATATCGACATATCGAAGCTGTTGAATTGCCGGGGTTAAAGGCACAATCAAACGTCAAACTGACTGCTGATATTGACTGCTAATACGGCCTCCAATCAATCAGTTGCGCCCCCTCTGCGAGGCAGTTGGGCTCGTTAGCCTATCCAATAGCTGAAAAAAGTTTAGAAATAAACGACTGGCGTCACCTCTATCTTTCTGTAGATAGACATCCTTTTCCTTCCCAAAGGAAGACGCGTCAATCTTTCTAAGGTGGCAAAGTCAATTCATCATAATTGTTGGATTGGTGATGTCGGATATCTATACCCTGGGTGTTGAGGAAGAATATCAGCTTATTCAGCCCGAAACCCGTGAGCTTTGTGGGCGGGCTGGCAAAGTTTTGAAGGCTGCAAATCGGCGGGTCGCGGGCGATCGCGTACAGCCTGAAATGCATAGCTGTCAGATTGAGATTGCCACCGATGTTTGCGAGTCTTTGTCAGAGCTACGGCAGGAATTGCAGCGATCGCGCCAGGTTGTCATTGAGTCGGCAGCCCAGCAAGGGGTCGCAGTGGCGGCGGCGGGAACCCATCCCTTTTCCCGCTGGCGCGACCAGGATTTAATGCCGAAAGACCGATATCGGGAATTGGCGCAGAACCTCAAACAGGTTATTCGCGAGCTGATTATTTTTGGCTGCCATGTGCATGTGGGGCTGAACGGCGAGCAGTTTCAACAGCAGCCTGAAATTGCGTTGGAAGTGGTGAATCGCTGTCGGCTACGGCTTGCTCCCCTGCTAGCGCTCACGGCCAATTCCCCCTTTTGGCAGGCTGCTGATACCGGCTATGACAGCTATCGAGCGGAGCTTTGGTGCCGCATGCCAACCGCTGGTCCCCCTCCCTATTTCGCCGACTTCGCTGAATATGAGTCTTTTATTCAGACCCTGATCCAATCAAAGGTGATTCCCGATCCCACCATGCTGTATTGGGATATCCGCCTGTCGGAAGCCTTTCCCACCGTTGAATTTCGCATTGCAGATGTGTGCATGACGATTGACGAGGCGGTCATGTTGGCGGGGCTGGTCAAGGCCCTTGTTCGCACCAGCTACGAGGAAACCCAGGCGAGTGCCCCCTACCCCGCTGCCCGGTCAGAGTTACTCAAGGCGGCCCATTGGACTGCTGCCCGGTATGGCATTTCGGCTGACCTGATCGATTTGCCGCAGGCGATCGCGATCCCTGCCCATGACTACACCACCCGGCTGCTGGACTATCTGCGTCCTGCCCTCGAAGCAGAGGATGACTGGGAGACGGTGGCGCCGCTGGTGCACCGGGTGTTGCAACAGGGCAATGGGGCCACCCGGCAGCGGCAATGGCTGCGGGAGACCGGCAATATTCACAACGTCGTCGATCAGCTTATTGCCCAAACGGCGGCAGGTCTTCCGACATTGGTTCGTGCCTAAAGCTAATCCTTGCCTGTTCTCACTCTCTATCCATCCGCACCTGTCAGTAACTGTTCAAGAGAAAACCCATGTATGACATTGTTAGCTGGCCCAGCATCGGTCAATTTGCCCAACTTGCTCAACCCGGCATCGATACACCGGAAGAGGCGGCGCTAGTTTTTTCCGGACCGCAGTTTTTTATTGCGCTGTTGTCCGGCTTAGTGTTGGCATTTGGCTTTCAGCTCCTGCTGACCAATTTGTCCCTCGCCGCAGGAATTTCCTATGTCGGCCACTCCTCATCCTCTAGCGGAAAGTCTGACGGCGGGCCAAGCTTCGGTCGCATCAGTCTGGCGGTCGGCTTTTGGACGTTAATCACTGTGAGTTTGGCGCTGTTTTTTGCCTGCTGGCTGGCGGTCAAGCTTAGCCTTTATAACAGTGCTTTGCTGGGCGCGATTACTGGCCTGGTGATTTGGGGCACCTACTTTTCGCTCCTGTTTTGGTTCAGTTCTACGACAGTGGGCTCGCTGATGGGGTCAGTGGTGCGAACGGCAACCGCCAGCTTTAACTCCCTGGTGGGCACGGCAACGGCGGCCTTCGGAGCCAAGGCCGCTAGCAATCAGATTTTTGAAACCGCTGAGAGTGTGGCGGCCGCCGTTCGCCAAGAGGTGAGTCGCAGCCTGGATGATAACGATCTGGTGGACGCCATTCAGGATTATGTGACCACGTTGCGATCGCCGCAATTGGACACCAATGATCTGGAGCAGGCTTTCAAAGGTTTGATTCAGGACTCTGGCTTGGGTAACCTTGCCGATACTGAGACGCTAGACCAGATCGACCGTCGTGTATTCGAGGAATTAGTGCGCAGCCGCACTGATTTGTCTCGCCAAGAGGCTAACCGGGTTGCGGGTCGCCTACACCAGATTTGGCAACGGGAAATTGGCCACGCTTCCGGTCGCCAGCCCATTATGGAACTGGTGGACTTTCTGCGGTCAGCTCGTCCCGGCGATCGCGTTGCGGCCACGGTGGGCGATCGCCTCGATCAGTTTTTGGAGGAATATCGCCGCCGGGGGCAACAGCAATCTTCGCCGGGGGCCCTGTCCCAAGGGCTCAATGCCCTGATGGGGGCGGCGATGGGCAGTGCTGATCTGTCTGACTTGGACGTCGAGACTATCACTACAAAAGTTAAGCAAGTTAAGTCAGAGCTGGTTTCCCAAGGCGATCGCTTGGCGAGCCAGATCGGCGATACGCCAGAACCTTATAGCGTGGTCAAAGCCGATGTGGAAAACTACTTGCTGAGCGCCTATCCCTGGCAATTGCAGACTGAACGGCTGCGGGCCCAGTTTCGCGACGTAATTTATGACGTGGATGCCAGTCCCGAATTGTTGCGTCAGGAACTGCAACGGCTCCAGCGGTCTGACTTTGAGGACATTTTGAGCGGTCGCGGACTCCTCACCCCCTCTGAAATTGAGAGTACTTCTATCGTATTGGAAGGGGTGCGGCAACAGGTCCTGAAAGAAGTCATCAGTGCTGATCGCGATGCGGAAGCGAAAAAGCTCCGTAGCCAAATCGGTATCTTTTTGCAGCAAACCCCTAGGGCTGAGCTGGCCTCTGAGATGCGCGATCGCGCCTTCTTAGCGTTGATCGAAGACGACGATGCCAGCTTTGACGATTTGCAAATCCGCTATTCCGGGATTGATGCTGAATTTCTGAGGCAACATCTGCGGAAACGCCCGGATTTCAATGATCGCGAAGTCGATCTGCTGGTTGCCCGTTTCGAACAGCTTAAGGAGCACCAACTTTCGACGGCGCACTCATTGCAAGAGCGCGTCAAATTGCAGACTCAAGATCAATGGCAAAAAGTTCAAGAGTATTTGCGCCAGACTGGCCGGTCAGAACTTAACCCCGATGGCATCAAGCGGGACCTAAAACTATTGCTAAATGAGCCAGGTGTGGGTCTGCATCGCCTCCGTCAGCGATTCGGGCAGCTGGACCGAGACAGTCTTATTCAGGTGCTGAGTCAACGGGATGACCTGAGTGAGCAAGACGTGCGCCGCATTGCTCAAGATGTTGAGCGTAACTGGTATCAAGTCGTCAACGCCCCGGCCCGTCTGACGGCTCAGGCTCAGGCTAAATACGACGAAGCCACCAGTGTGATCGCCCGCTATTTGCGCCAGACCGGCAAGCCAGAACTAAATCCTGCCGGCATTCAGCGCGATTTGCAAACCCTAATGGATGATCCTGCCGCTGGGGCCGCCGCCATTCGAGACCGACTCGCAGCCATGGACCGCGATACGCTGGTTCAGCTACTTAGCCAGCGAAACGATTTGTCCGAAGACGAAGTTAACCAAATCATTGACGACATTTTGGCCGCGATTCGCAAGGTGCTCAAAGCGCCTCAGCGGTTGGCGAAACGAGCCCAACAGGAAATCATTTCCTTCGAGCAAGGATTGGAAGACTATTTGCGCAACACTGACAAGGCTGCCCTCAGCCCTGAAGGGATCAAGCGCGATTTGCAACTGCTGCTCGAGGATCCGCAATTGGGCAGCGATCGCTTAGGTCAGCGCCTCGCGACCGTTGACCGTGATACGGTGATTGCGCTACTGGCCCAGCGTCCCGACATGACTCGCGAAGAGGCCGCTGCCGTGGTTGATCGGGTGCTGTCAGTGCGCGATGAGATGTTGGCGCAGCTACAGCTAGTACAGGACAAGATTCGGTCTATTATCAGTCGCATGTTGGCCCGCGTTCGCGCTTACCTCAATTCCCTGGAGCGGGAAGAACTGAACTACGATGGCATTCGCCGCGACTTGCGGACATTGTTTGACGATCCGCAGGTCGGGTTCGAAGCTCTTAAGCAGCGCTTCGCTCGATGCGATCGCCAGACCCTAGTGGCGCTGATGAGTTCCCACGACGCCATCTCCGAAGCCGATGCTGAGCGCGTCATCGGGCAAATTGAATCAGCTCGCGATGGGGCCTTGCAAAAAGCCGAGCAACTGGAGAAAGAAGTCAACAACCGGATCCAGGCGCTCAAGCAAGAAGCCCAGCATCAGATCGATGAGGCCCGCAAAGCCGCAGCCGCAGCCGCCTGGTGGATCTTCTCAACGGCGACCATCTCAGCCATTATGTCAGCGATCGCCGGTAGCCTTGCCGTTGCTGGCTAAGCCCCCCGTCAAAACCCAATCTTGACCAAAAGCAGCTGTTTAACAGCTGCTTTTTTGTTGGCAAAGCTGCCCCTGTACCCCCGCCCTGTGGTTCAAATCTCCCGCAATCTATCTGAAGACGGATATCTTTAGATAGATATCTTTGGGACCAGAAACTATCTTTAGTTACTTTTAAGACTCCTTAAGAAAATATAGAGTGTGGATGTACATGAGTTTGAACTATTCTCAGTGGAATTGAGCAAACGTACCATTTTGCTGAATCCAACGACTGAGATGCAAGACAAACTCTTTTGCCCGCCCATCATTGGTTATGACTTTCAGCGTTTTGAAACTCCTGGCCTCTGATTGTTTTTTCATCCCCTATCAATATGACTAGTACAACGACTCATCCTCAGACCCGGGGACAACTTCAACGGACGCTGGCTCAGAAGATTCAGAAGCTTTATAAAACCCATATCGGCCATTCTCCTGGCAAAGTTAGCTGCCAAGTCATTAACAACACCGTTGTTGTGATCGCTGAGGATTCTCTAACTAAGTTAGAAAAGCTATTAATCGAAGGCGAGAAAGATGACTTAAGACCGGTTCAAGTCGACGTTGAGCAAGTACGCTCTGATCTTGATCTCGCCATTCGTCCAGTGTTGGTCGATATGTTGGAAGAGATTCTATCTTTTGAAGTCGTTGATATTTTGAGCGATACTACCCTCGAAACAGGGAGAACCGCGATCGTTGTCGTCTTATCTGATGCCCCCAGCTTCAAACCGACGGAGCAGTCGGTGGTCACGGCGTCTCGTTAGCATTGACCTAATTTCTTTCGTACGTAATTTCCTTCGTAATAAAAAGGGTGTGTGAAAACCTTTCACACACCCTTTTTAAGACTCCATACCGAGCCTAAAAAGCTTCAGAATCGCTCCTTGGGTTGCCAAATTTCAATGCTGTTAGCCCAATTCCGTGGCGTAAAGACAAGGGACCGATTAGGGATATCAACGACATTGTGGTCGCCATCGCTGCAGCACTGATGGCGAGACCCATTATATGCACAAGCTAGCAGATAGTGCTTAACAGTCGCTTTAATATCTTCCAGACAGTAGGGTTTGCTGACATATTGATCGAACCCAGCTGTCAATATTTTTTCCTGATATTTCATACCTGCCAACGCCGTGACAGCAACAACCGGTATAACCGCTGTTGCTGCCGACCCTTTCAGACTGCTAATAATATCGAAACCACTCAACCCCGGCAGCCGAACGTCCAACAACACCAAATCTGGCTGCAGGGCCACAATCATCTCCAAAGCCGCCCTACCATCCATCGCGCAAAAGAGTGAGCAGGGCAAATCCTCGACAATATAACTCAGCAAAACCAAGCTATCTTCATCATCATCAACGGCAACGACTACAGGACAGGAGGCAGGGGCGCGAGTCGCCCTGCTGTCAAACCCAGTGGAGTTGGTCTTCATGCTCTAAATGCCCAGCCTTGAAAGTCAGCAATGACTTAAACGAAAGCAGCTCGAAAAGGCATTCTCCAAGTGATGCGACAGCACTTGAACAGAGTGGCTCCAGCTTTGACAAATTTGATCTGCAGCCCGGCGTTGGTAACGCTAGGGTGAAAGCACCAGTTTGTTTTAGATAATGCCTATAGTAACACTCTCAACGGAGGCCTTTGTCGTTGGCAAACATTGTTTAACTCACCTGTTGACTCAAGGGAATCTGGTTGAAGCAGGGCACTTGGCTTTTAGACAGCCACCCAAATTGATTGGCGAAGGCAAACGGACAAGGTTCCCACGCAACCGAAATACTGGGATTGAGTAGCTATAAAAAAGCAGCCTTGGGATCAAGGCTGCCAAAAGATTTTTGATGGATTAGTAAGATTTCACTGGGGCCAAAACAAGCCGGCTGAACACGAACTAGAAATTGGTTCTCTAATTCGGTAAATGGTCGATTACAGATGCTCTTTGCCAGCCTCAAAATCAAAGCCTTACGTCAATGTTCCATGTGCTTAACAGTGGAGAAATTAGCGGTCAGGAGTTGCACTCTCTAGCATGTCTTCCACCTGGTCAACAACCGTCCGCGCCTGCTGGGAATTCGCCGGAGTATTCATCTTCTCTAAGCCGGCATCACCCTGGACCCCGTTCGGACCACGCTTTGCCTTCTCCTGAATTTCTTTGGCATTTCGAGGTCCTTTCCGGGCAGTCTGCTCAGCAGTTTCCGTAATCTCGCCCATTTCGGCCACGCCCTTAGAACTATCGCTGGGGGTGCTACCAAACGCCAAAGCGGGGGAGGTTACTCCAATCAGCATGAATGCGCACATACCGACAACGATCAAAGATTGCGTAAGCCGATTAAATAAAGTACTCAAGGTTTTCATTTTTGACTCCTAATAATGATAAAACTAGCGGAATGTAGACTATATCTAGTCGAAGAAATTCTCGACCGAGTCTACGAAGCCTTCACTGGCATCCTCAATTTGGTCAGCCGCGCTCTCAGCAGCGGCCCGCGTCTGGCCGATATCTTTTTTGGCTCGTCCCCGAACCTGCTTGGCGGCTCCTTCGACCTGGCCAGAAGGCTGGTTCGTAACCTGGCCCACTTTCCGCTGCACACGACCCAAATCTTCCTCTGCACGGCCTTGAATCCGGTCCGCCGTTCCTGCACCCGCGAAGTTATCGAGTGCTTGTTCAGCCCGACTTTGCGCAACATTAACTGCTCGATTGCCTGCAAACGCTGGTTGGGCGGTCCCGATAACTAGGGTTGAGCAAAGTAGCAGAGCCGCTAGGCAAATGTAGAATGATCGCTTAATCCTTTGAGCGATCGCTGCCGTTCTCATAACCTAATCTCCTATGAATTGACTGCTGTTAGACCAATTGAAAACTTCTAACCGTATACATTATTAAATTCGATACCCAGGAAAACATCGCTCTAAAGGCATAAAACTCTCATCTATTCAGACAGTTTTCTTGCTGTCAGATCTGTCTTGAGCCGACTTGTCAACGTGTGAATTTTTCTTGATAGCTTGATGCTATTATCCGCCAGAATCGCTTTCCCTATAAATCGCGAAAACTTATTCGAGACGATTTTCCGGGTGGAAGAGCTAGGTGTCTTATGTAAACACCTAGCTCAGTGGCATTGAAAAGGAACTCTCAAATTTTTACCGCCTTAGGATAATCCAGACAGCGTGAATAATACCTGGAACGTACCCCAAGAGTGTCAGCAAGATATTCAACCAAAACTGTCCACTCAATCCCACCTGCATAAACACCCCCAGGGGAGGAAGAAATATTGCAGCAATTAGTCTTAAGATATCCATATTGTTTGATCTCCTGTAATCAATTAAATTATTAGCGATAAGGTAATTAGAAACATCTACCATCAGGCAGTAGTAAAGTCTTTCTGGAGATAGGTATTTATCTTGGGTGAAATATATGCCAGCAACAGGTCCAGGGTTGACGTCTCAAAAAAATTAGAGAACCCTGTCTGAACTCATGGTAAAAAAACATAGTCTCATTGCTCTGTTTCTAGAGGTCTGCGATTAGGCTGATCTAACAGCTAAATCTCTTATTCTACTAGAGTTAGAATACTCAGGTGATTGATTCTCTGAAGCCTGGATATAACGTCAATCCGCCATCAATAAAGAGAGTCTGTCCAGTGACGTAGGCCGCTTTCTCGGACGCCAAAAAGGCGACCGCGGCCGCCATTTCCTCCGGTTTGCCAACACGACCCATCGGAATGAATTCTTGGGCGCGAGCTAGCTGTTTGGGGTCATGTACCCAATCATTGATGGGGGTGGCAGTGGCTCCGGGTCCGATCGCGTTCACTCGGATTCCCTGCCTGGCATATTCGAGTGCCAGTGTGCGGGTCATGTTTTCCATTCCACCCTTACTGACAGCGTAGGCAAGATACCCCGGTCGTGGAATGACTTCGTGAACGCTAGAGTTATTGATGATGACGCCATTGACATCGTTCTCTAAAAAATATCTAATTGCTAACCGGGAGCAGAGATAGGCACCGCGCAAATTAACCGACAGCATCCGATCAAAATCTTTGATCGCAATTTCGTGAGAAGGCCCTTCGACCTGAATACCTGCATTGTTGACAAGAATGTCTAGGGATCCGAATTCTTTAACGGTCTTAGAAAATAAATTGTCAACGTCTTCCTGAATAGAAACATCCCCCTGAACGAGCAGGGATTGCCTCCCACAGTTTTCAATTTCTTGACAGGCTTCAAGCATCTGCTGCTGGACACTTTCAGCTTTATCGGGGTGGCTGTAATAGTTGACCGCGACATTGGCCCCCAGTCTGGCGAACTCAATGGCGATCGCCTTACCAATTCCTGTGCTCGCTCCAGTGACAATGACGCTCTTACCGTTGAAATCTGTCATGAGAATGAATTAGAGAAGGTACTTCAGTGAAGATAAAAAAGTTTAAATGCGTAAGCATCCATCGAAAGACATGCAATGGTAATATTCCGAGCATTCACTTCTATAATTAACTCAGCGCCTGGAAGGGAGAGGTGCCAGAAATACTAGAGAAACCAAGTACACTGAATATAACCCCATAGCAGCAAGCATATATTTGAGCAATATTGTTTGGACTCAATGTTTTCTTGAAAATTGAGGCCAATATGCTTGACAATAAAAACTCGATTAAAGGTACTCCACCAAACTGCCAACCACTCCCTAACATCAGCACTATCATTGTCCAAATGCTGTAAATAATAAATAAATTAATGTTGGGGTTGTATCGATTGGATTTAGAGATTGACGTGTAAGTACTGACGAATACCATCACAATAATGGGTAAAAAACAAGCCGCAATGCTACGCAGTCCGTATTCAACGCTCGCCTCAAATGCGCTGTTGATTAGGAAAAATAGGGCTAGCAGAAGGTAAGCGACAGCAAATGTCACGATGATCAGGTTGAATATGCCCACAAGTTTGTTTTTCTTACGCATTGTTCTACGCATTTTAATGAAGTGATTTGATCCTGTTTTTGAATTTGTTGAACGGCATTCACAATGTTCAAGTGATAATCGAAATTCAACTCAGATGGGAATTGTGGAAATCTGAGATAATTTGACCGAATAGTAACTTATTGAATTGCTGTCTTGATTCTATTCAGATTGGTAAAATTTATTTTTGAAATATGCCAATTCAGCACAACTATAAAACGGATGGATGTCTGGAGATATCTATCTGGAGATATAGAAATAGCTTAAATCGGTCCTGCGGAGGATGTCCCTAAAGGGGTATGTAAATGGTGGAGAATTGCGACAGAAATAGAAATAGTCCACCATTTATTCCGCGTTACCTGTGTCGGAGTTAGATCGACAACAGCTTGCCCGTCAGTCTGGTTTGACCTATGTGACGGATAAACAGCCTGGTTTCACCCGCCAGAAAAGGGGGCGGGGATTCAGTTATTTCGACCTTGAGGGGCAGCGAATTAATGATCGCCAACTTCGCGATCGCCTTAAGCAAATCGGCATCCCTCCAGCTTGGCAGGATGTGTGGATTTGCCTCAATGAGCAAGGACATTTATAAGCAACAGGGCGGGATGCTAAAGGTCGTAAATAATATTGTTGTCACCCTAAATGGCGTCAGATTTGGAATCAGGTAAAGTTTGATCGCCTCTTACCCTTTGGCCATTCTCTGAGTGATATTCGGTACCAAACTAAGCAGCATCTCCAACGTGCAGGGTTGACTCGTGAAAAAGTGTTGGCACTGGTTGTACAGCTCCTAGGGAAAACCTTAATTCGAGTCGGCAATACCGCCTATGCCAAAGCGAATAAATCCTATGGATTGACTACGTTACGGACTCGCCATCTCACCCTTGAAGGGCATCAAGTTGAGTTTGAGTTTACGGGAAAAAGTGGGATTGAGCATCATATTGAACTCACGGATAAACGGCTCGCTAGCGTCATTCAACGCTGTTCCGAACTCCCGGGCTACCGCGTGTTTCAATAACTTGATGACAATAGCGAGCCAGTCCGTTGACTCTGACGATGTGAATACCTATCTGCAAAGTATTACCGGCGAGGACTTTACCGCTAAAGATTTTCGGACCTGGGCGGGCACGGTTTTAACGGCTCAAGCCTGAAGTAATCAATCTTTCGAAGCGCCCCTCGAGCCAACTCAAAAGCAGGTGATTGCAGCTATTAAGTTTGCGGCTCAACGCCTCGGCAATCGACCTGCCACCTGCCGGAAATATTATGTGCATCCTAAGGTGCCGGATGCCTATCTTGCTGGAAAACTGCTGCCGATTATGCAATCCGCTTGTCGGCAGATTGATTATCTCGAGCCGGAGGAATGTGCTGTGTTGGAACTGCTGGCGGTCTGAATGCAGTCTCAATGTGGAGATTAACTCAGACGAAAATATCTCTAATAGTAGAGGTACTGGTTGAGCGATCGCCCTACGATTGCATTTACATACAAGACTGCGTCGAGACGAAAATTTTAGGTGACGGTATGATACCCATTTTATTATCTGGTTTAGTAACTGCATTGAGTCTGCTGGTCGTTGATTTGATTGTGCCGGGCGTACGATTGGATACGGTTACAGCGGCGGCGATCGCAGCGACCTCAATCGGTGTGGTCAATGCCTTTGTCAAGCCCGTATTGGGAACCTTGTCCGCTCCAGTTAATCTTTTGACGTTCGGACTCTTTTCCTATGTGGTGAATGGTCTATGCCTTTGGCTATCCTCTTTGGTCGTTCCGGGATTTCAAGTTAGCGGAATTTTAGGCTTTTTGCTGGGACCGGTAGTATTATCGTTCGTCGGCACTTTCCTTGGTAAATACTTGGGCGATCAATATCCTCAACTGATGGAAGGAGCCCCTACGAACGATAAATCCCTACTAGGGAAATCTGATTTGACGGTCGTGGATCAGGTGGTGAGCAGAGATGTTGAACTGACCACGACGGAAAGCTAGTTGCGGCTTTTAAAATCCTTCATTTGATTGCGAGTGATTGACGTCACTCGCAACTTTTTAATGGAATATTTTTATATCTATTTTGGAAGTGAAAAATATGATCGCCATTATCGACTATCTAAAGGCAGAACCGATCTTTACCTTCGCGTTGCTGTTGGCGATCATTTTGCCGGTGCCGATTCTTTTTAAGAAACTGCGATTGCCAGGACTGGTGGGACTCCTGGCTGCCGGCATTGTATTCGGTCCCCATGGGTTGACCTTACTGAGTCCTGACGACCCCATTCTGGAATTACTGTCTGACATCGGCCTGCTCTATCTCATGTTTGTCGCCGGATTGGATCTTGACATGGAGCAGTTTCAGAAAATGAAGTATCGTGCTGCTACATTTGGCAGCCTGACATTTTTTATCCCTTTATTGATTGGCACTGGTATAACCCGATTAATTGGGTTTCCACTGGCGAGTGCGGTACTCATGGGATCGCTGATCGCATCCCACACGCTGTTGGCATATCCGGTGGTGAGTCAAGCGGGTGCCACTCGGAATCAGGCAGTGGTGACAACGTTGGGAGCGACTATTTTTACGGACGTTGGATCCCTGGTTGTTTTGGCAATTTGTATCAGTTTAGGGGAGGGAGACTTCAGCCCAGTGGGTCTCGCTGGCTTATTGATTGGATTGCTGTTATATGCGATCGCCATTCTCTATGGCTTTGATCTGCTGGGTCGCTTATTCTTCAAATTTTCAAATAACAATCAAGGCAACCAATTCTTGTTTGTGTTGCTGGTGATTTTTGTGGCGGCGATCGGAGCAGAAATTATTGGTGTCGAGAAAATTTTTGGAGCATTTTTAGCAGGGTTGGCCGTCAATGAAGTAGTGGGCAATAGCCCGGTCAAAGAAAAGATTTTGTTCGTGGGAACAGTACTTTTTATTCCCATCTTTTTTGTGGATATTGGCTTGCTGATTGATGTCACTGCTTTTATCACCAACCCGCAATCCATTGGTTTTGCCGGATTGCTTATCGGTGGATTGCTTGTCGGCAAGTTTTTGGCTGCTGGGGCCGCCAAGAAGCTATATCAATATAGCCGGGCTGAGCTATTTACTATGTGGGGCATGACCCTGCCGCAGGTCGCCGCGACCTTGGCTGCTGCTTTGGTGGGCAATCGCGCTGGGCTCATTACGGAACCGGTGCTCAACGGCGTTGTGTTGATGATGTTAGTGACGGCGATCGCGGGGCCATTAATTGTGAAACAGGCTGTGGGTGGCCTTCCCGTTCCCGATGACGACTTTGAACCCGACGCGATCGCATCTTCGATTTTTGAGAGTCGAGGCGTGGATTTTTCGATACTGGTGCCCGTCAGCAATCCGCAGACCGAGCGGTCCCTGATTGAGCTGGCGGCAACCATTGCTCGAGCTAAGGAGGGCTACGTTAAACCCTTGGCGATCGCCCCAGCCCAGGCGCAGATGGATTCTCCACGGATGCGTCAAATGGTTGCTGAGCGAGAAGCCCTGCTCGAAGATGCCACGGATCTCGGCGAAAAGCTGGACATCAAAATTGATCCTCTCTTGAGAATTGATCGCCATGTGGCCACGGGTATTAGTCATGCGGCCTGCGAGCAAAAGGCCAACCTAATTGTCATGGGTTTCAATGCTAACCATTTCAACCTTAAAACCCGGTTGTTTGGTGATGTTATTGACCAGGTGCTATGGGCGTCCCATTGCCCAGTGGCGATCGTGCGCCTGACCATGGCTCCGCAGGCAATTCAGTCGATTTTGATTCCCATCAAAACGTTCTCGGCGACTGAGGCGCGCAAAGTGCAGCTCGCGATCGCGATCGCCCAGGCCAGCCAGGCCGCCATCACTCTCCTACATGTCTTGCCGATGCGGTCCCCCACCAATCGCATTCGTTGGATATCGGCCAAGCTGGTGAAGCTAGCGGGAGAAACGCCTCCAGGGGTGAGCATCTCCTCTAAAGTGTTGCACCATAGCAACGTGGCCAATGCGATCGTGGCCGAAGCACCTCACTATGACCTGGTGGTCACTCGCACCAGTCGCCGCCGTAATAGCACTGGAGGCTTAGAAATTGGCTACGTTCCGTCTCGCTTGGTGCACCAATTGAAATGCTCACTCATCTTGTTTGGTGAACCCAAAAGCTAACGGCAAGCATGTTTCTTGCGATTGATGATTTTGGTTGATGATTTTTCGCCTGTCGGGGCGTCTATATCAGACACCGTTGAGGCGATTTTGGAGAACTTTTCAGGAAGAATTTTGCTAGCTAAACGATGGGATAACCTCCGCGCAAAAGGTCCCTTTAGGTCGAAGGGGTGATGACGCAGAGCGATCGCGCTTGGCAATAAATTTCGATGGGGGTCTGGCCCACCAGTTCCCCATCCACCAGGAGATTCTGCGGCGGATCCGCCGCAATTTTAAACGTTTTTGCGCGGAAATGAGTCACCTGCTTATGGCGAGCTGCCCGCTTGAAGAGCCCTGCCAGAAATAAATCAGCTGCGCTGCCCAACGCATCCCATGTGCCCTCGGGCCTAAGGACCGTGGCATCAAGATGGCCATCGCTGACATCAATCTCATCCGGCCCCTGGGCCAAAAATGTCCCTAACGTTGCGGCATTGGCCACCACCAAGGCGGACGCAGCAAACGTTTCGTGGTGCTCATCGGTATCGACAGTAATGTCAAATTGCTGCAAATTTTTGAGTTGCCTGAGGCCGTTGACGAAAATAGCGAGCTTGCCGTAACTATCTTTGGCTTCGCGATCCGTCTCTTCCATCAAGTCGGCTTCAAAGCCAATGCTCGCCAGCAAGAGCATGGTGCGATCGCCACAGCAGGCCGTATCAACCCAACGGGTGTGCCCCTCACGGAGAATTTCACAAGCTTCTGGCAAAGACGGGGAGATGCGCAACGCAGCGGCAAACGCATTCACCGTCCCCCTTGGCAGGATGCCCAAAGGAGTGTCGGTGCCAATCAACGCAGCGGCTACGCCCGACACCGTACCATCCCCCCCCGCTGCAATTACGACATCGGCACCCTCGGCGAGTGCTTCCCGTGCCAAGGCTTCACTGCCCACTTCGGCAGATGTCTGATGGATGACCAAACGACCTAGATCGACCAGCTTTTTCTCAATGAGTTGGCGCTCTTGCGTAGCATCGCCCTGTCCGGAAATGGGGTTAAAAATGACGTGAATTTGCGGCGTTTGGCTCACTGTTCCATCTTCCTGTTATGTAATGTCTCAGCGGTTTGAACGATATTTCGAAGAATACTTTGAACGATACTGCGAAGGGTACGTTCTCTACCGCTTGATCGGCCTGGCCGGCTGTCCGAAGTTAGGGCGCGACTGGAGCACCAAATGTTGACGTTGGAGAGAGATTAGGGCTTGTGGCCCACTTACCGACCCATTTTGTCACTCTCCACCCAATAGTGGGATTCCCTATTCCTAATCCACTGAATATTGAGTATAAAGTGAGAACAAATCAGTCTTAATGCTCCGGGAAACTCCTAATTGTAAGTCCTTTAATCGGATAATCGAACATTGATATATTTATATTGCCAAAATAAATATGATTCAATTCTCGCGATGTCACCTTAGGGAAGTAAACCCTTGATAAGGCAAGCCGGCTTTTATTCGTCCCTGATGGAAATCCATAGAAAAAGTCGAGTCAAGCAAGTATACTCTTCCAAAATTCAAGTATCTACCTAAAGGTTGAGTGATCTTCTCTCTGTGGATAGATTCGTCAACTTAAGATTGAGCTTACTATGGTGACATAAGATAAATGGAGGAATTCAACTGTGTCTATTGAAGATCGCATTGATGCCACGCTTAAAAATGTAGAAGGTAAGATCCAGGAAGCGGTTGGTGAGTTTACCGGCGACCCTAAGGATCAAGCCGAGGGTAAGGCGAAGCAGGTAGAGGCTCGCGCCCAGCACACTAAGGAAAATCTGAAAGATGCAGTTGATGAGCAACTTAGCGAGTAACTGCGATCGCCCCACAGCAACTCGGCTAGGGTTAGCCGGTTGATTGGACTTCAGGGCTCAATGCTGACAGTGACGTCAGCATTGAGCCCTCTTTAATTGGAGAAAAAATTGCGATGGTAAACCACGATTTATGAGGCTAATCTTTACTTCTCTGCATAACATAAGCCATCGAAAAAATACCCGATTCTGCGCCTGTGTGATCGCGTTTGCCCTGGGATATTTCTTGGCTATTTCTAGTCCTGCCGCGGCCCAAGAGGCTGCCAGCGACGTCATCACTCCCATAGCATCACCTCCGACTGAAACGGTCGACCCACCTTCCCAAGGTGATGTGTACTTTGCCGATATTGAAGTGCGGGGGAGACCATTATTTCAGGTGGGCGGACTAACAGATTTATCGGCTCCAGCCCGGAGTGCGGTCATCAACCGACGTATTGCGAGCTTGTTAGCTAACACCAGTCAACCAGAAACGATCCAGGTCGAAGTCGTACCTGCTGATCAATGGGCCACCCTGCGCGTCAACAACCGCGTCGTGATGACGGTGACCCAACAGGATGCCGATGATTTTGGCTTGCCCGTCGCCGACCTTGCCGAAAAATGGGCTGAGAACCTGAATCAAGCCTTCGATAAGCCGCCCCTGTTCCTAGATGTGGCCCAACGCCTGGAAAGTACGATACGGCAACTTTCTCGTAACTCTATTGACAAGCTTCCCGCCTTGGTCGGAACGTTGATCGTCGTGCTGATTACGTGGGCGATCGCGGCGATCGTGCGTTACATCGCCTTTACCTGGGCCCAGCAAACCGAAGGCGATCGCAGTACCGAAGTTCTGATTGGTCGCCTGGGATATGGCGGCGTCTGGGTGTTTGGCACCATCATTGCGCTGGGGGTACTAGGGCTTGAGTTTGGGGCGTTGCTCAGTGCCTTTGGTCTCACCAGCGTCGCGATCGGCTTCAGCCTCAAAGATGTTTTGAGCAATTATATTTCTGGTGTGGTGCTGCTGGCGGCCCGGCCGTTTCGCCTGGGTGACCAGGTCGTTATTGATGGGTTTGAAGGCACCATCACCCAAATTCAGCTTCGGGCTACGACGATGCAAACCTATGACGGGCGTACAGTTTACATCCCCAACCAGGAAGTTTTCCAAGCCAGCATTACCAACAACACGGCTTCCCCCCACCGCCGCAGTTCGGTCGTCGTTGGGGTCGACTATGACGCTGATTTAGCCGCCACGAAAACTGTCGCCTGTCAGGCAATTCAAGGCATTACGGGGATTTCACAAGTCAGCCCCGTGGACGTGCTGGTGCGGGAACTGGCAGCCAGTACGGTGAACCTGGAAATTCGATTTTGGGTCGATTCGCGACGCCGTAACTTTTTGGAAACGACATCCGACGCGGCTCAGGCCATCAAAGAAGCCCTGCAAAGCGCCCAGGTCGAAATGCCGACGGAAATTTACACGCTGCAGTTCCGCAATGGTCAAACGTTAGATTTACATGCTTCGGCAGATTATCTAACGACTTCTAGCGGCGATCGCCCACCCGAGATTTGAGGGTGAGGGCAGTTTACTTTCCTGCAAAATAGATAGTTTGACCATTGAAAGTTATCAAACTTGAATAAGTTCACCGCCTCTATTTTCTGGTGTGGCGTTGGTTTTTTGTGACACTAGCTTTAGTAGACCCAAAAAAATCCTACTGAGGGCAAGTCAGTAGGACTATTGATGCTATTACCTATTACTTATTATCCAAGCGCAAACTAGCTGCGATAGGACTCAGTCGTCGTGTTAGTCGTGGTGTTGGCCGTCGTGTTGTGGGGATAGGCCTCTGAGCGATCGCTGGTCATGCGAGGCTCGCGGACCTCAACAATTTCCGTCTTCTTGCTGCCGCCCGCTAGCCCTAACAATCCGAAGAGACCCAGTAGCCCCAACCAACCCCAATTGGCTTGATTTTCAATGGCATTAGCGGTGTCAACTGCTGCTTCGCCTACTTGATCGGCGGCCTGCTCAGCGTCTTGAACACCATCCTGAATCGCATCCCCCGTCGCGTCGATCACTTCCCCTGCGGATTCCGAAACATCTTGCACGGTATCCTCGACGCCTTCCTCAATATTATCGCCCGTCTTCTCGAGGCCGTCTACGGCTTCTTCTCCCGCATTCTGTAACGACTGACCCGCATCCTCAAATTCTTCGCCAGCCGTCTCAGAGTTCTCCGTTTCAGTGGCTGGGGCTTCTTGGGCGATCGCAATCTGAGCAACTGGAGCGATCGCGAGACCCAAAGATAGCAAAGAAATGCTAGCTACTTTATGAAGTGAATTTTTCATGAAACAAGATTCCTCATTTAAACATCCATGAATAACTGGGTGTCAGAGAAGCATCTCAAAATTGCCAATTGACTGACACACTTAGGGCGATTCTCTTATCCATAAGTGAGACAATAAACACAAAATTGGAATACATCTGGTGCCAACGTTCGACAAATGACACACCGATTTATTCATAAGCTATCAATAGCGTATTTGAAAGCAGAAAATGTATCATCTATAAATAGAAGCAAAACCCCTAAACTGCACTCTTTCTATGGACATACTCAGAATAGTAAACTGCATTTCGACCAGGATACCCTGGTCCTGAGATGCTTTTGTAAGGATTTTAATTCCGTAGAGCTTGCCTTTGCGAAGGGGGAGCGACCTCCAAACTCCGCCTTCTACCATGGAAATTCAACAAAAAGGTGAGCCGTTAAAGGCTCACCTCCGAATGTGGTGAATGTGCTGACTTTCAGTTGCTTAGGCGGGAGAAATTCGCCGATAGCGGGCCTGTAGCATTAGATGAATGCCGTAAGCTGCTAACCCCAATGCTACAACTCCCATCAAGATAGCTCCGAAGGGTTGCTGCTGAATCGCTTGCAAAGCACCTTCAGTGGTCTTGGCTTGACTGGGATCAGCGGTACGGGCAGCCTGCACAAAGAAATAGCCCACAATGATCGAGACAATTCCTTTTGCAATTAGCCCAAAGCGCCCAATCCGCACTGCCCAGGTTTCCTCGGTCGAACTCATTTCGTTGACCTTTAACTTGCGGCGGAACTTCGTTTTGATCCCGCGATAAATGCAGTAAAATCCATATCCAGCGGCGGCAGCACCGGCTAAACCGACCAGCCATTGACCAAAGGGTTGGGACAGCAGCGTAGCCGTTTGCTGAGTGCTAGAGCTGCCGCTGCCGCCAGAGGAGGTGCTGCCGCCAAACACAATGCGAAAAGCCGCAAAGGCTAATGTTCCATAGATTATGCCGCTGACAGCGTAGGATAGCCGTCGTGCGATTCCGCCCAACCCATCGTCATCATGTTCCGGGTCATAAATTGCCTGCACGAATCGCCAGATAACATATCCAAGGATTCCTGTCGCCACCAGAAATAACAACACTCTGCCAAAAGGTTGGCTGGCGATCGCGCGAAAAGCGCCTTGAGATCCGCTAACCTTGCCGCCCCAGTTGAACGCCGCTTGAAAGGCCAAAATCCCGACCAGGGTATAAACCACGCCCTTGGCAGCATAGCCAAAGCGAGCGAGTCGTTCGATCCATGCGGCTGTCTCGTGGTGTGTTGCCGCTGCTTTGATGGGTCTTTTGATTGCCACAATTCACCTTCTATTTGATCGTGTTGAGCGTGTACTTGACCGTGCAAATGGATGCTTCGCTAAATCGCTAAATCCTCAACGGGCTCCCGTACCGAGACCTTAGACTTCTGATAAAACAAAGCCACGCCAAATGCGAGGGCACCGATGCGCCCTATAAACATCAGCGCGATCACAATCCACTTACCTAGCACCGTCAAATCCCCCGTGATGCCTCGCGATAGCCCCACGGTGCCTAAAGCTGAGGCGGCCTCGAATAAAATATCTTCAAAAGCCTGCCCCTGCACCATTAGCAAAAGTGCCGATCCCATCAAAAAGATGAAGAGATAAAAAACCACTGCTGAAAACGCTGTCAGTAGGCGTTCTTCTGGAATCCGGCGACCCAAATAGGCGGGGGTATTTTGTCCACGGAGCTGACCCCAGACCCCCCCTAGGGCCGCTGTGATCGTGGTTGATTTAAGACCGCCGCCTGTCCCGGAAGGGGAGGCTCCCATGACCATTAATACGATGGTAAGCAAGACGCCAAAGGGGCCAAGAGCACCAATGGGGAGGGTGTTGAAACCCACGGTGGTGAGGGCCGTCATTGCCTGGAACCAAGCTCCTAAAATGCGTTCTCCCAGGGGCAAAACGACGATGGATTCATCAAAGAAGAAGAGTAGAACAGAGCTGATTGCGATCGTCCAAGCCGTGAAGTAAAGAATGATGCGAGTGGTGAGGGCAACACGACGGCGACGGCCAGCAATGCCCTGCCAAATATCAGTGACCACTAGGAAGCCGATAGAGCCCAATAGGCTCAAAATACTAACGACGACGTTGATCCCTAGGTTGCCTTGAAAGTCTTCCAAACTATTGGGGAAGATACTAAAACCCGCAGTACAAAAAGCTGATACTGAGTGGAAAACAGCTTTCCAAATGGGGTTAGGAACGCCTTCAGCGGCAAAAAAGAACGATAGTAAAACTGCACCGATCGCCTCGACCGCGATCGTGAAATAAACCGTGTGACGGATGAGTAGCTTGAGGTCAAATCCTTCTGGCAAAGCAAAGACCGCTAAGCCAACTCTCTGTCGAAATTGTGGCAAAGTATCCTGGCTGGCTAAGAGGACAAAGGATCCCAATGTCATATAACCGAGTCCACCGATTTGAAAAGCCAGCATGACAATGAATTCGCCCAGAAAGTTATAGGCTTCTGGCGTATTGACGGTAATTAATCCAGTGGTGCTGACCGCTGAAGTAGCAATAAATAAGTTGTCTAGAAGACTGACTGGACCAGCTTCCCAGCAAATGGGGAGACATAATAGAATCCAGGCAACTAGCACATAGCTACCATATCCCCAGAGCAATACCCTAACCGGATTGGAGTACCCAAATTTACTAAATGGGCGGATAAAAAAGGACAGCAGAGAGCGTTTTTTCACGTTTAAACTTCCTATGCTGAATCTGATGATCTGGGTCCAGGCTCACCGAAATTTTTGAGGTTAACGGGTAAATGGTGATGGCGTCGGCTGCAGTATTTGCACAGTTCCCAGGAGATATGCCTTAACTTGTGCAAGGAGGTTGATGTCCTTTATCTGCAGCTATGACCGATATTGTTCACCGCCTTAAACTGGCTTGAGATATTTGAAAAACGGTAGAGATACGACTTTGCGTACCTCTACCGATATCGCTCACAGATTACAGAAAAGAAACTGGGCTTTAAGACTTAACCGGAGTCTTTAGGGTATTGTCGCGATCGCCGCTGGGCTCTAACGTTTCACCATCAAGGAAAGACCGAAGCATCCAAGCCATCTCTTCGTGTTGCTGCATCAAACCTGTCAAGAAGTCAGCGGTTCCTTCATCCTTATACTCTTCCCCAGCCTGCTCGACGGCGGTTCGCAAATTACGAATGATTTGCTCGTGATCGGTGACAAGGCGGGAAACCATTTCGTTCGCATTCGGCAGATCGCCAGCGTGTTCGCGAATGGATGCGTTCTTCAAAAATCCTTCGGCTGTCCCTAGCGGATACCCTCCTAGCATCCGAGCCCGCTCAGCAATTTCATCAGCGTTGACAGTAAGCGCTTCATAGTGCTCTTCCCAAAGGGCATGAAGCGTCCGAAACTGGGGTCCAATTACGTCCCAGTGATACTTTTTCGTCTTAATCAGGAGCAGGTATGTGTCAGCCAAAGATTTGTTGAGGAGCCCAATTACACCCTGACGCTGCTCGTTAGAAAGACCGATATTAATAGCCATTGAATCTCGTAGAATCTGTAAATCAATGGTTCTAGTTCTATCGAATTACAGGGCTAACTTCATCTATCTGCTGGGGTAACCCGCCTATCCTAGCCTGATGCTTTTGGACGAAATTGAGGCAATATCTACCCTGAGCAAGATGCTTGAAGATCAGACTTTGCATATCGTCTGCACAATTGCACTTCTATAAAATAGACAATTTTTAATGAGTAGTTCCTTTCCTTTGACCGGACTAGAGTTAGTCAACTGCGCTAAGGCTAATGCCACTGATGGCGCGAGCGTTGCGGCACAGCAGTGCGGCTACGGTGAAGATATTACCGCCTTTCGAGCAGCCCTCAAGGTAGCCTGTGCAGATATGGCGATCGAGGTCGAAAGCATTGCTGATTTGATTACCCCCCAGCAGCGCATCATGACTGAAGGCGGACAATCCATTGCGCCCGATACTTATGCCAATCTCTAGCCGTTCAAGGGTGACCAAGGGAAATGGCGATTAGGTGATTAACTGTAGGTGTTGCGATCAGGCGATGGTCCAATACGATGCAGAACCAGATCGTCTTTTTATTTTTCTAAATGCTCTGATATATGGCTGCCCTTCTGGTTGGAATTGGTGTCCTCAGCTTGATTCTGGTGTCTGCTTTTGGCGGCTACTTGTTCCTGAGCGGCCATTTTCGGCAGCGACTGGAGTATCGGGTCAAGGGGCTCGATCCAGACTCTCCACACTTCGTGTTCGCGATCGCCAGCCTATCCGATTCGCTGATCACCCAGGGCACTGCTGCTCATTTTTGGGCTGATATTGATGATATTCAGGCTGCTCGCTTGGCGCTGATCGAGAGCGCTCAACACAGTATTGAGTTTGAGACCTTTACGATGACGCCGGGTCGCCGGGCCACCGATTTTGCCGAGGCGTTGAAATTAAAGGCCGCTGCGGGGATCGCGGTTAAGGTCTTGGCCGACAGCTTTGGCGCTGAGAGTTTGCCCGCCAGCTACTGGCGATCGCTCACCAATGCGGGCGTTGATGTCCGATTCTTCAATCCTTTCTCCGCGCGTGCCCCGTTTGACTATCTGCGGCGCAATCACCGCAAGTTACTGATCGTCGATCAAGCGGTCGCCATGATTGGTGGGGCAGGCATCGCCGATCGCTGGGACGGCCAAGATTCCAGCCATACGGGCGTCCCCTGGTATGACTTTGAGGTGGAATGGCGAGGGGAGGTCGTGGGGTTGCTCACCGGATTTTTCAGACAGCACTGGCTAGATACGGGTGGCGAGGTTGAGCTGTCACAATACCAGGTGCCAAGCGCTGCCCCATCCGCACCATCCCCCATCCTGATCACGCCGGGAGACGATCCTTCAATGGGAGACTCGCCCATTCGGAGTCTATTTCAGCTTTGTATTGCGACGGCTCAGCACCGCCTGTGGATTGCCAGCCCCTATTTATTACCTGACGATGCGACCTGTCAAAAACTGGCTGAAATTAAGCAGCGAGGTGTTGATGTACGGATTCTAACGATGGGGCCAAAAGCCGATAAATTCTACGTCTATTGCGTGTCCCGGGAGCGATATCTGCCCCTACTCAAAGCGGGCATCAAAATTCATGAATATCAGCCCAGCATGATGCATGCCAAAGTTGTGCTGATGGATGACAAGTGGGTCAGTTTAGGTAGTGCTAATCTTGATCCCCGCAGCTTTTTCCATAACGACGAACTCAATCTCTGTACCAATGCAACCGATTTGATTTGGGACATCGAAGCCTTTTTTGAAGCGGGATTCGGTCAAAGTAAGCTCATTCGATTACAGAATTGGCAGCGGTGATCGCTGCAAGAACGCACCCTTGGCAAAGTTGGGAATTTCTTTTATTGGCAGCTTTGATAGATTGAATTTACATTGAGTGACTCCAGACCCCTCCAAAGGTGTGGTGGCTAACTAGGTCGCCTCAAATGCTACCAAAGATAGATGACGGAGCGCTAGGTCTTCAGTAATCTTCCTACAGATATATATTAATACTTCAGAAGCATGACAGCAGTGTTAGATACTATTCAGAAAAGTTTACTGGATATCTTGGCCGGAGTAATCGAGTTCCTACCCGCCGTCGCATTTTCAATTATTGTTCTGGTTATTACCCGGAGTAGTGTAAGACCGATTCGACGCTTAACTCGAAAGATTGTTGAGAGATTTACCTCCAACTTCTCATTACAGTTGTTAGCTGTCCAAATTGCTAGTGTAACGGTTTGGCTGGCGGGGATTTTATTTTGCGGCATCCTTCTTTTTCCAAATTTAGGATTCGGCGATATTATTGCCCTCGTTGGACTTAGTTCAGTGGCAGTTGGTTTCGCCTTTCAAGATATTTTTAAAAATTTCTTGGCAGGTATTTTGCTGCTGCTCAATCAGCCCTTTCAAGTCAATGACCAAATCATTGTCAGCGATTATGAAGGCACCGTCGAGAGTATCGATATTCGGTCAACCAAGATTCGCAATTACCAGGGCGAAAGAATTGTCATCCCGAACTCGGTTGTATTTACTAATCCAGTTGAGGTATTGACGGAAAAACCCTGCCGCAGAACTGATTTGTCCATTGGTCTTGACTACAACACCTCTCTTCATGAAGCAAAAGAGTTGTTGGATCGAACGGCCCAGAAAGTTGATGGCGTACTATCCGAGCCCCAAGTCGAAGTTGACATCGTAGAGTTTGGTGGCAGTTCAATTGATTTTGTTGTCCGGTACTGGACTCGACCCACTCAGGCTGTGGTTCGCAGAACCCGCACCGCAATGATTATGGCTTTGAAGTCTGCCTGTGATCGCGAAGGGCTCAGCATTCCCTATCCCATCCGTACGGTATATCACTTCGATCAGCAGCAGTTTGCCGATGCAGCTCCCAAGCAGGAATCCCGCGATCGCAACGGCCAAGTCAAACGATAAGTAACCAGTTTGTTTAACGATTTAACTGGTCTCTCAATTAACGAAAAATTGGCAATGAAAAATTGGATTCACCAAATTTCACAATTCACCAGTCGAGTTGATCGCTGTGTGGATGAACTTCGTGGAGCCGCTGCCAAAGCACTGGGGATAGAAGACCCCATTCGGGTATTGCCTTATCGTGGCTACGGTACGCCTGAGAAACTCTTGGTTAAGGGGCGTGTGCTTAAGGATGAAGGGATCAAACTTAAAGAGCAGAAGCCTTCAATCGTTGAAAACGTATTGAATATGTATCGGCGATTTGCCACGGATGAAGTAGCCGATGCTCGTTTACAGATTGGTTTCGAAACAGTTAATCGAGAAGTTATATCTGATCGGGAAGGCTTTTTTCAGATAGAACTTTATCCGGAGACTGAAGGATATGACTGGAATCTATGGTGCCCTGTCGATATTGCCTTGCTCGAACCAAGATCAAAGGGAAATTCGGTTTTAGAAAAAGCTGAAGTATTGATTGTTCCTGACTGTGCGATATTTGGAGTCATCAGCGATATCGACGACACGATTGTTCATACCGCTGCCACCGATTTGCTCAAGATGATTCGCATCGTGTACCTCGGGAGTGCGGAGTCACGTCGTCCGTTTGAAGGGGTGGCTGAGTTTTACATGGCCCTGCAACGGGGCCATGTGAATCAGTGCTGTAATCCGATTTTTTATGTCTCCAGTAGCGCCTGGAATATGTATGACGTGTTTGCTCGGTTTATGGAGCTTAACGGAATACCGAAAGGACCAATTTTTCTAAAGGATATTGAGTTCTCCCTGGAAAGCTTGCTGTCCTTCACCCATGAAGCCCACAAGCTAGAGCAAATTGAGCCGATCTTTGAGCGATTCCCTGATTTACCTTTTTTACTGATTGGCGACAGCGGTCAAAAAGATCCTGAAATTTATAGCTCCCTGGCGGAAAAATACCCAGGCAGAATTTCAGGGATTTTGATTCGTGACGTGGTGCCCCACAACAGTTGGCGAACTCAAGAACTGAAGGCGATCGCGGATCGGGTTCGTGCCGTCGATAGCCAGTTCTGTCTGTTCAGAGAAACTTCAGAAGCGATGGCGTTTGCCGCTAGGCAAGGGTGGATTAAGATCACTTCTGGCACTCGCTCTATCTAATTAAGTTCTACACCTTAAAAACTTCACTGTCAATTTGATGGCGTGCGTTGCTGGCTTCGTGTTTATAAAATTTGTGAATTAACTTGATTCTCAAGTTCCCAATCAATGGCCCATTTTTACGTCTATGTTCAATGACTTGCTGGTTAATATTAGCGTCTTTTTATTGGCTGCCATCGTCATCGCTATCTTTGGCATTCGCATTACGAAAGTTGCTGATCGCCTAGCCGACAAAACTGGATTAGGGGAGGCCTTGGTAGGCGCACTATTTTTGGGTGCAGTGACCTCTCTACCGGGCATTATTACTTCGGTTTCTGCTGCAGCGAGCGACCATCCTGAGTTGGCTATCAGTAATGCCTTAGGTGGAATTGCCGCCCAAACTGCCTTTCTAGCGATTGCCGATATCGTTTATACCACTGCGAATCTGGAACACGCGGCGGCCTCGGAGGCGAACCTTTCTCAAGGTACGCTCTTAATTACGTTGCTGGCATTGCCGTTGTTGGCGGCTTCAGCCCCGGCCATCAGCTTGTTTGGCGTTCACCCAATGTCGATTGGGCTGCCTGTCGCCTATGCCCTGGGCTTACGCCTGGTCTCGAAGGCTAGGGAGTCGCCCATGTGGTCACCCCGCCAGACCTCAGAAACCTACGTTGATGTGGATAAGCAGGGGGCTTCTAGCGGCAGTAGCCTATTGAGTTTAGTCAGCTGCATGGCTTTGTACGCGGTGGTCATCGGGACAGCCGGATATGCGATCGCCCGCACAGGGACCGCGATCGCTGCCCAAACGGGTCTTTCAGAAAGCTTTGTCGGGACACTCTTTACGGCTGTCTGCACCTCGCTGCCAGAACTGGTGACCTCAGTCGTAGCGGTAAAACAAGGCGCTTTGGCCTTAGCCGTGGGTGGCATTATTGGCGGCAACAGCTTTGACGTACTGTTCGTGGCCTTGGCAGATGTTGCCTACCGCCCAGGCTCGATTTATCACGCATTAACTTCATCTCAGATATTTATTATTGCGCTTATACCAATTCTCTAAATTCCTGCGATTGAGAGTCCTTCATGGAGCCAGTCCC
>CAZZMD010000025.1:0-58770 GCA_964655355.1 uncultured bacterium | reverse complement strand
GGGTTTTCCCCCGCGCGGGGGGGGGAGGCGGTGGTGGGGGTGGTGGGGGGGGGGGGGGAGGGGGGGGGAAGGGGGGGGGGGGGGGGGGCGATCGAGCGGCGGCTATGGTGTTGGTTTTTGGGGGCGCTGCCCCCATGCCCCCGCTTAAGGGTCATTGACCCTTAAGAATCCCGTTTTGCTTCTTTTTTTGTGCTTGGTTTGGCCGTGTTGGGGGTGTTTTATGGGGCGGGTTTTGACGCGATCGCAGTTCCCCTGACACACTAAAGGTCCAAAATACGCAAAACTTATGCTTGCACGGTACTGATCTGCGTGGATTTAGGGGATTAGTCTGGGCTGGGGATTCGTTCTTGGACGGGGATGTGATGGTCCTGTTATGGGGTTGCTGGGTCTCCACGGTTTATTTTTTCTGGGAGTCAGTCGAGGTCTACGGTTATGAAACGTGCGGCACGGGTTGCGAAAGTAACGCCTTCTATTACTCTTGCGATTACGGCTAAGGCTAAGGCGATGGCGGCTGAGGGCCTGGATGTGTGCAGTTTCAGTGCGGGTGAGCCTGATTTTCCAACGCCGGCCCATGTGGTGGCGGCAGCTCAGAAGGCGTTGGCTGATGGCAAGACGCGCTATGGTCCGGCGGCGGGGGAGCCGGCATTGCGACGGGCGATCGCCGATAAACTACTGCGAGATAATGGGCTGGATTATCAGCCGGAAAATGTGATTGTGACCAATGGGGGCAAGCATTCCCTGTATGGGTTGTTTATGGCGACCTTGGATGAGGGGGATGAGGTGATTGTCCCGGCGCCCTATTGGGTGAGCTATCCGGAGATGGTGCTGTTGGCCGATGGGAAGCCGGTGATTGTGAATACGACGGCGGAACAGCAATACAAAATTACGCCGGAGCAGTTGCGGGCGGCGATTACGCCACGGACGAAGTTTTTGGTGTTGAATTCACCGTCCAATCCCACGGGGCAGGTCTATAGCGCGGACGAGATTCGGGCGATCGCCCAGGTGGTGGAGGAGACGGGGATTTATGTGGTGTCCGATGAAATCTACGAAAAGATTATCTACGGGGATGAGCCCTGTTTGAGTATTGCGGCGGTGAGTCCGGCGATGCGGGAGCGGGTGTTTATTAGTAGTGGGTTTGCTAAGGCGTATTCGATGACCGGTTGGCGGGTGGGCTATTTGGCGGGTCCGGCGGCGGTGATTAAGGATGTGGCGACGGTGCAGAGCCATAGCACGTCCAATGTGTGTACGTTTGCCCAATATGGGGCGATCGCTGCCCTCAATGACTCCCAGGATTGTGTGGAGGTGATGCGGCAGGCGTTTGCGGAGCGCCGGGAACGGGTGTTGGCGCGGCTGGGCAAGATTGATGGCATGGCCTGCGATCCGCCGGGGGGGGCGTTTTATGTGTTCCCGGATGTCACGGCCTTTGGGTTGGGGTCGGTGGAGTTTTGTGATCGCCTATTGAACGAGCATTATGTGGCGGGGATTCCGGGGGCGGCGTTTGGGGCCGACAGCAATGTGCGGTTCTCCTATGCGACGGATATGGACACCCTGATGAAGGGGCTGGATCGCCTTGAGGCCTTTGTTAAAACCTTGCGATAGGGCCTTGCGATGAGACCCCGGCGGCAGAACCCTATTGTTTTTTGGCGCTGAGTTTCAGCAGAATCTCGGCGTGGAGTTCGGCGGTGATTGGGTAGAAGTAGGCGAGGATGATGCCTCCTAATAGGGCGATCGCGGGCAGGGGGGCGATGACGAGGCGAATGGCCCAAAGGGCGGATTCCGGCTGAACGGGGGGCGCTTCGCCGGGGATGGCTTTGATATAGCCGGCCCATTCGATCATCTGTCCTACTAGCCATAGGGCGATCGCGAGCCCCATTTTTTGCAAGAACACCATAAACGAATAGAAAATCCCTTCCCGTCGCTGGCCGGTTTTGAGTTCGTCGGCGTCAATCACGTCCGGCAACATGGACCAGGGGACCAGGTAGGCCGTAGACACGCCGGTCCCGGCAATCACGCACAGGGCGTACATCAGTCCCACCTGGCCGGGCTGTAGGAAAAATAAACCTCCCTGGGCGATAAACCATAGCCCGGTGCCCAGAAAATATACGCCCCGTTTGCCAATTTTTTTGCTGAGGTACCCCCAGAAATATAGGCAGGCGATCGCGGTGCCTTGGACTGCTAGGGCGGCGTTGGGGAATTCTGATTCCGGGAGCCCCATCCAACTCACCACGAAAAAGGGCATGATTGCGCCAATGAGCTGCACGGCGAACCAGGAACACAGGTAAATCCCCACCACGTACTGGAACGGGCGATTATTCAGGGCGATCGCAATTTGTTGGGGTAGGGGTAAGGCTTCTTCGGGGGCATGGGTCGCCTGGGCTAGGAGTTCCCGCTCCTTTGGCATCGCTCGCTGGTAGGTGCCCACGACGCATAGAAAAATGGGGATCACCGAAATAACCGCACAAAGGCCTCCCAGTAATAAATATCGCTGGGTTGGATCCGCCACCGCTGCAAAAATTTGCTGCGCCAGGATTAGAGACGCGATACTGCCGCCGATGGAGAAGGTAAATCGAAAGGTGTTGAGGGTGGTGCGCTCGTTGTAATCTTCTGTGAGCTGGGGGGTGAGGGCGGTATAGGGCAGGGTGACGGCGGTATAGGCGAGGTTAAACAGGGTGGCGATGACCAGGTAATACCAAAACAGCGCCCATTCATCCTGGAAGGGCACCCACCATTGCATCAGGAAAAACACCCCAAAGGGTATGGCTCCCCCAATCATCCACGGATATCGCCGTCCCCATTTGGAGCGGGTGCGATCGCTCATGACCCCGATGATTGGGTCATTGATGGCGTCCCCCACTTTGCCGATTAATAAAATCCAGCCCGCTAAGCCTGGACTGAGCCCGGCGATCGCGGTCAAAAAATATAGCAGGAAAAAGACCAGCACATTTGCTGTAATGGCAGGTCCCAAATCCCCTGCCCCATAGGCCAATTTGGTCTTCAAGGACAAAGGTTTTGGAAGGGGAGTGGGCGCACTCGCATTGGACATTAATACAACTCCTGGATTACAGCTCCTGGAATATAGGCCTAGCCACACCGTTTGCCGGTGCAAAGGGAGGACCGAAGGCGATCGCTATCCGCTTCACTCTAAACGCTCGTTGACGTGGAAATGCCCTGAGTAGGGACAGCTCGACGGGTGTCGCCCCGATTATGTGCAACATATGTGCAACAAAAAACGCCCAATAAAAAACGCCCCACGCTGGTGGGGCGTCAAGATTAAGTCTGCTTTCCAGTCACGTGCTGACTGAACCGACTTTCTGAACTTACTTCCAGTTGGAGGCAACCAGCTCAGCCAGATCAACAACGCGCTGGCTGTAGCCCCACTCGTTGTCGTACCAGGACACGACCTTAATCATGTCGCCGCCCATGGTCATGGTCAGGCTGGAATCCACGGCGGTGGACTCGTCCATGCCTTTGTAGTCGCAGGAAACCAGAGGCTCGTCGCTATAACGAATAATGCCCTTCATATAGGTCTCGGAAGCCTGCTTCAGAATCTCGTTCACCTGCTCGGCGATCGTGCTCTTCTCCACTTGCACCACCAAGTCCACAACGGAGACGTTGGGGGTGGGGACACGCATGGCGATACCGTTCAGCTTGCCGGCCATCTCGGGCAGCACCAATGCAACGGCTTTCGCTGCACCGGTGGAGGTGGGAACAATGTTCATCGCGGCGGCACGGGCCCGACGCACATCCCGGTGGCTAGCATCCAGCAGACGTTGGTCACCGGTGTAGCTGTGGGTGGTGGTCATGGTGCCTTTGACGATGCCGAAGTTATCGTTCAGCACTTTCACGATGGGCGCCAGACAGTTGGTGGTGCAGCTCGCGTTGCTGACCACGTTATGGGCATCGGGATCGTAGGTTTCGTGGTTCACACCCATGACGTAGGTGCCGATGTTGCCGCCTTTGCCGGGGGCAGTAATCAAAACTTTCTTAGCGCCCGCTTGCAGGTGCTTAGATGCGCCCTCTTCGGTGACGAATACGCCGGTGGATTCAATGATCAAATCGATGTCCCAGTCTGCCCAGGGCAGGTTTAGGGGATTGCGATCAGAAACACACTTGATGACGTTGCCGTTGACGGTGATGCTGTCTTCGCCGGCGGAGATGTCTGCGTCGAACCGGCCCAACATGGTGTCGTACTTGAGCAGGTGGGCATTCGTTTTGGGATCAGAGGTGTCGTTTAGTCCCACTAGTTGCAGGTTGCTGTCTTTGCGGGTTGCTAAGCAGCGGACGAAGTTACGACCAATACGTCCAAAACCATTAATTGCGACTCTAACCACTGCGCCTTGCCCTCGGGTTGATGTGTTAACAAATAATATCCAGAATGTCCCAAATAATATCCCATGGCCTGAATACTTTAAACGCTCTTTGGGTAGTATTGGTTACGGAACCCTGGGACGGAGATGCCCCGGAAAGGCGGGCAAGGGCTTGGAGATAGGGCGATCGCTGGGTTTTCTGGGACTCAGAAAGGGATAGAACTATTACTGAATCTGATTGGTGAATTGGCCATTGATTAGGCGGCGATCGGGGATTTTCGGGTGATTGGGGGAGGGGCGGCGATCGCGATGGCACTGACATGACACAGCGACATGACACAGCGACATGATATTGGCATGACAGCGATATGACAGCGGCGGGTCAGGAGCGTTTGCTGATATCTCAGTGATATCGCTTACCCATATATCGCTTACTGATATTATGTGGCGTGATCTTGTATGGGGCGTAGCTCTTTCGCGCCTCGGGAGCCCAGACGCAATAATGCTGAATCCGGTTGATTTCGGTGGTCGTCCCTTCCATTTTATTGGGGTTGGGGGGATTGGCATGTCGGCGCTGGCCTATGTGTTAACCCAGCGATCGCTACCGGTGTCGGGGTCGGATCTGCGGGGAAATCGGTTGACCCAGCGGTTGGAGGGGATGGGGGCGCGGTTTTTCCTGGGGCAGACGGCGGATAATATTCGGACGTTGGTGCCAGACCAAGGAACCGCATCGGAGTCGTTGCCCCAAGTGGTGTGTTCCACGGCGATCCCTAAGGAGAATCCGGAGTATCAAGCGGCGATCGCGGCGGGCTGTCCGATTTTCCATCGCTCGGATATTTTGGCGGGGATCATGACCCAGTATCGGGGGATCGCGATCGCTGGGACCCACGGTAAGACCACGACGAGCAGTGCTTTGGGACAGACGTTACTCCATGCGGGGTTAGACCCTACGGCGATCGTGGGGGGGGAGGTGCCGGAATGGGGGGGGAATGCCCATTTAGGGGAGAGTGATTGGTTGGTGGCGGAGGCGGATGAGTCCGATGGGTCGTTGGTGAAGCTGACGGCGGAGATTGGGGTGATTACCAATATCGAGCTGGATCATCCGGATCACTATGATTCTTTGGAGAGTGTGATTGGGATTTTTCGCACCTTTGAGGGCAATTGCAAAACGTTGGTGGGCTCCCTGGATTGCCCGACGGTGCGATCGCATTTCAAGCCGGATATTACCTATAGCCTCAGCCGGGAGTCTGGGGCGACCTATACGGCCGATGCCATTGAGCTGGGGGGACAGGGGGCGGCGGCGGATATTTACGAGAATGGCGATCGCCTGGGGCGGTTGCAGTTGCAATTGTTAGGGGAGCATAACCTGAGCAATGCCCTGGCGGTGGTGGCGGTGGGACGACAGTTGGGGCTTGAGTTTGCGGATCTGGCGGCGGGGCTGGGGACGTTTTCGGGGGCGAAGCGGCGGTTTGAGCACCGGGGATCGGCGGGAGAAATTGATTTTTACGATGATTATGCGCACCATCCCAGCGAAATTCGCGTGACCCTGGCGGCGGCTCGTCAGCGGCTCCAAACATTGGCGACCGCGGCGGGGCAGGCTCAGCGGGTGGTAGCGGTCTTCCAGCCCCATCGCTTTAGTCGAGTCGCGGCATTTTTAGATGAATTTGCCACCGCATTTACGGATGCCCATCAGGTAATCGTTACGGATGTGTATGCGGCGGGGGAGAAGAATGTAGTAGGGCTCGATGGGGCGGCGGTGGCTAAGGCGATCGCGACCCATCATCCCGCAGTGACATATCAAGGAGAATTATCGGCGGTGGTGACTGGTTTGGTTGAAATGCTGCAACCGGGAGATTTGGTAATTTTCTTGGGGGCGGGTAATTTAAATCAGATTATTCCTACCGTTTTGGAACAGGTCGCCTAGTTCGGTCCCCCTAATCCAACGTTCTAATCCAACGTTAGTGTTCCCTTAATGGTGTTGATGTCCTGGGTAATGGTATTCATGCCCTGGGTCAGCATTTCTGGGAATATGTCGGTTGGCAATGGGATGGTCTGCGAATAGGTGCTGCGAATAGGGGAACCTATCTAAAACTGTCTATTGCCATAAGAATTCCTAAGTCAATCGGAACAAAGTTTTAGGGACTAACGGGTTAACATCTGGGGGTTCTTAGGATTGTGGCTAGAGTTTCCAATCGGTAACCGCTTTTGTGCTTCAATCTCTGGGACTCCGATTGCTTCGATGGAATGGGTGCATCAATGCCGTTGATTCAGTTTGAATTTCAATTGGAATTTCAGTTTGAATTTCAGTTTGCACTGTACGGCTGTTGGTAAGAATTGCTTTTGGTGAGGAGCATTGACAATGACAACGGGTCTTTTGGGCTTTGAAACACAGCTTCGGTCCCAGGTTTCCCTGGCGAAGGCGACGACGTTTCGGGTGGGGGGACCGGCGGAGTGGTATGCGGAACCGGACTGTCTGGAAGGGCTGGAAGCGGCGATCGCTTGGGCGGATGCGCGATCGATGCCGATTACACCGTTGGGGGCGGGTTCCAATCTATTGGTGAGCGATCGCGGGATTGATGGGTTGGTGATTGCGACCCGGAATCTGCGGGATATTCAGGTGGATGAGGAGCGGTTGCAGTTGACGGCGGCGGCGGGGACGCCTTTGCCGTTGGTGGCGTGGAAGGCGGCGTCTCTCGGTTGGACGGGGCTGGAATGGGCGGTGGGTATTCCGGGTACCGTCGGCGGCGCAGTGGTGATGAATGCGGGTGCCCACGGGGGCGATGTGTCGGAGTCGCTCGTAAAAGCACGGCTGTTGGATTTGGAGACGAATTCCCTAAGCCAGGTGTTGCCGAACCAGTTGGGGTATGCCTATCGCACCTCGAATTTACAGGGGGGGCATTACATGGTGACTGAGGCGACGTTCCAGTTGGCTTTGGGGGAAGGGATCAAGGAAATTCGCGCGATGACGAAGGGACATTTGGCACGACGCCATGCCACTCAGCCCTATCAGTTGCCGAATTGTGGCAGTGTGTTCCGGAATCCGGAGCCCCAGAAGGCGGCGCGCTTGATTGAGGAGGCTGGCCTGAAAGGGTTCCAGGTGGGCGGCGCTCAGGTGGCCCATTTGCACGCCAATTTCATTGTCAATGTGGGCCAGGCGACGGCTTGGGATATTGCGTCGGTGATTGAGCGGGTGCGGGAGACGGTCTACGAGAAGTGGGATGTGGTCCTCCATCCTGAAGTGAAGATGTTGGGGCAGTTCCCGGTGGCGGCATAGGGTTAGGGCTATTCCTGGGGACCGAAAGCCTGTCCGAAGATTGCCGCGAGGGGGTCGAGGGGTGGTGGTGGATCGTTTGCATCCGCTGCTGACTCCGCTGTTATTGGTCCTGTGCCGTTGAGCAGGGCTTGGAAACGGGGATCGGTGCGTAGGGGATCGAGGTCGGGATCTTGGTCGGCAAGGTCGCGGTTATGGTCGGGGGCGATCGCGATGGCCTGTTGGAGGGCGGCGATCGCTTGCTCCGGATTACCCTGGAGACTATGGCAGCAGGCGATGTTGTAGAGGGCAGGATGGTGGTCCGGGTCGAGGGTGAGGGCTTGGTTATAGCTGGTGATGGCTTCGTCGTAGCGCTGGAGATGGTTGAGGCTGAGCCCTCGGTTATACCAGGCTTGGGTATGGCTGGGATCGCAGTCGACGGCGTTGTCATAGCTGGCGATCGCATCCTCGTGTTGTCCGAGGCGATCTAAGGCAATCCCTCGGTTATTCCAGGCGTTGGCGCGGGCGGGGTTGATGGCTAAGGATTGGTCGTAGCTGGCGATCGCGTCTTCGTATTGTTCCAGTTCATCCAGGGCGAGTCCCCGGAAATACCACGTTAGGTGGCTCTCGGGATTGAGTTCTAGGGCGGTGTCGTAGCTGCTTATGGCACTCTCGAGATCCCCCAGTTGCGCCAGGGCAAAGCCATGGTTGCTCCAGGCTTGGGGATAGTCCGGTTTGAGGTCTAAGGCTTTTTCGTAGCTGGCGATCGCCGTTTCGTAGTCGTCCAGTTGGGCGAGGGCATAGCCATGGTTATTCCAGGCTTGATAGTCCCCCGGCTGGAGTTTTAGGACCGTTTCATAGGCGGTGATCGCTTCTTCGTACCGTTGCAATTCATCCAGGGCGATCGCTCGGTTATACCAGGCAGAATCGTTAGTTGGTTGGAGTTCGACCGCTTTGCCATAGCTCATCACTGCTTCCCCAAAGCGATCGAATTGACTGAGGGAAATCCCCCGCAGATGCCAGATTTCGCCCGCGTTGGGATCGAGAGTTAAGGCCTGTTCGTAGGCGGCGATCGCATCTTCGTGGCGGTCCAGACTGCTGAGGGCGAGCCCCTGGCCGTACCAAGTTTGGGGATCCTGGTTGTCTAACTCAAGCGCTTTGTCATAGTCGGCGATCGCGTCTTCGTGACGGCCGAGTTCATCCAGGGCGGTGCCGCGATGGGTCCAGATTTGGGCGTTTTGGGGATCAAGTTCTAAGGCTTTGTCATAGGAGGCGATCGCGTCTTCGTGTCGATCAAGGTTTCCCAGGGCGAGTCCCCGTGTTATCCAGGGCTCGGCGGCGCTGGGATCGAGATCGAGGAGTTGATCGTAGGCGGCGATCGCGGCTTCGTATTGCCCCACCATAAACAAGGCGGTGGCGCGGCTGGTTAAGGCGTGAACAGGATCGGAATCCGAGTCGCTATCATCCTCTATTGCGTCTGATGGTTCGCGATCGGTGATTTCTAGGGTGGTTGGGGTGGCGTCTGGGGCGGAGGGGGCCATGGATGCACCAAATTCACCGGACTCGAAAAGCTGCTGGAGAATATCGCTATCTGGGCTTGGCTCTGAGCTTGGCATCGTTTTTTGAGTGAACCCCATAAACCCCAGCGCGATCGTCGGTGACTGTCCTGCGACTCGCACCCTTTGGGTCACTCAATTGTAATCATTCACGCTCCCACGGCGTCTTGACGTTGCCCTAGCTCAGCCCCTAGCGTCGGAGGGTCAAGTTTGTCATTGAGAAGGGGCGATCGCTATGAGTCAAGCCGCAAGCCAGCCTACCGCAGGGTTTCGTATCGAGAAGGATTCAATGGGGGAGAAGTCCCTGCCGGATTCTGCCTATTACGGGATCCAAACCCTGCGGGCAACGGAGAATTTTCCCATTAGCGGGCTGCGTCCTCTGCCGACCTATGTGGAAGCCTGTGTGTTGATTAAGAAGGCAACGGCGATCGCCAATGGGGAGTTGGGCTGTATTCCGGAGGAGCTGTCGGCGGTGATTGTCCAGGCGGCGGATGAGGTGTTGGCGGGGAAGCTGCGGGATCAGTTTGTGGTGGATGTGTATCAGGCGGGGGCGGGCACGTCTCACCATATGAATGTGAATGAGGTGTTGGCGAATCGTGGGCTGGAGCTGTTGGGGGATGCGAAAGGGAATTATGCTCGGCTGAGTCCCAATGATCATGTGAATTATGGGCAGTCCACGAATGATGTGATCCCCACGGCGATTCGGATTGGCAGTTTGTTGGCGCTGAAGCGGACGCTCTATCCGGCGTTGGAGGCGATGATTCATCACATGGCGGCGAAGGGGGACGAATTCAAAGATGTGGTGAAGTCGGGGCGGACCCATTTACAGGACGCGGTGCCGGTGCGCTTGGGGGAGGGCTTTCGGGCGTGGGCAAAGATTTTGCAAGATCATTTGCGGCGGATAAAAATGGCGTCGGCGGATTTGACGGCGCTGGGGTTGGGCGGGAGTGCGGCGGGAACCGGGCTCAATACCCATCCCCAATATCGTGGGCGATCGGCGGAGTTGCTTTCGGAGTTGATTGAGGTGGATTTGCATCCGGCTCCCCATTTAATGGCGGCGATGCAGAGTATGTCGCCGTTTGTGAATGTGTCGGGCTGTCTGCGGAATTTAGCGCAGGATCTCGCAAAAATTTCCCATGATTTGCGCCTGATGGATTCGGGGCCGAAGACCGGGTTGAAGGAAATTAAGTTGCCGCCGGTGCAGCCGGGATCGTCGATTATGCCGGGGAAATATAATCCGGTGATGGCGGAGATGACCTCGATGGTGTGTTTCCAGGTGATGGGCTATGACCAGGCGATCGCCCTGTGTGCCCAGGCGGGGCAGTTGGAGCTCAACGTGATGATGCCGTTGATTGCCTATGACTTAATCCACAGCATTGAGATTCTGGGGAATACGATCGCGGCCCTGGGCGATCGCTGTATTGCGGGTATTGAAGCGGTGCCGGAGCGTTGTGAGGCCTATGCGGAGGGCAGTTTGGCGTTGGTGACGGCGTTAAATACCCATTTGCCCGGGGGATATCTGACGGCGGCGGCGATCGCTAAGGAATCCCTAGAAACCGGTAAATCTCTGCGGCAAATTGTGCTGGAGCGGGAGCTGATTCCGGAGGATAAGTTGACGGACATTTTGGATTTGGATCGCATGAGCACGCTGCCTAAGGACGGTAACGATTCGGCTTAGGCTCGGCTTCGACCCTGAGGGCGCTTGTTAGGATCGAGGCGTTTGCGCTCGGTCCTAATCTTTTGTTCGCTAGTCTTCGGTAATCTATGGTGTTTTCTGCGGTTGAGGGGGGTGTTGAGGGGGGGAGTGTGCTCCCGTCGGCGGCGGAGCAGTTTCAATTGCTCCAGACGCAATTGCGCGATCGCTGGCAATCGGTGGACCTGTTTGACACGGGCGATTACGACATTGTGGTGATCCCGTCGGTGACGTTGGATTCCCATGAATTGCAGAAGGTCCATGGCTTTTTGCATTACGAAGAGCGGTGTTTATTCTCTTTGATTCGTCTCCGTAACCCTCGAACGCGGCTGATTTATGTCACTTCTCAACCCCTCCACCCCAGCATCATTGATTACTACCTCCAACTGTTGCCGGGGATTCCGTTTTCCCATGCCCGGAATCGGCTGCTGTTGTTTTCCACCTATGACGCGTCGCCCACGTCCCTCACCCAAAAAATTCTGGACCGGCCGCGATTGATCGAACGAATTCGGCGGGCGGTGCGTCGCGATCGCGCCTATGCCATTTGCTATAACGCCACGGATTTAGAGCGAGACTTGTCCGTACAGCTTGGGATTCCCCTGCTGGCCACGGATCCCGCCTTGGGACGGTTCGGGACTAAAAGCGGTAGCCGTCAAATTTTTGCGGAATGCCAAGTGCCCCACCCGGATGGCAGCCCATTGGTTCATTCGGTCGATGACCTCGCCCAAGAAACCTTGGCCCTTAAACAGCGCAATCCCCATCTACAGCGATGCGTGGTGAAGCTAAACGAAGGATTTTCGGGGGAAGGGAATGCGTTGCTCGATTTACGGGATTTGGGCGATCGCCCCGCCTTGCCCGAAATTCACCAACGCTTCCAAGCCATGCGATTCCAGTCCAGTGATGAAACCTGGCTGACATTCCGGCAAAGTATTCCGGAGTTGGGGGCGATCGTTGAAACCTTTATCGAGGGAGACGTGAAGCGATCGCCCAGTGTTCAGGGGCGTATTAATCCTTGCGGCAAGGTGGAAGTGCTATCGACCCATGACCAAATTTTGGGGGGACCGGACGGACAAATCTTCTTGGGGTGCGAGTTTCCGGCCCATCAGGATTATCGATTACAGCTTCAGCGTTATGGGCAAGCGGTGGGGGAAAAGCTGGCGAACTATGGGGCGCTGGAACGTTTCGGTGTCGATTTTGTTGTGGTGCAGCAGGAGTCGGGACGCTGGGATGTGCAGGCGATCGAGATTAATTTGCGCAAGGGGGGGACCACTCACCCGTTTATGGCGATGAAGTTGCTCACTAAGGGCGAGTACAACACCGAAGACGGGCGGTTTTACAGCCTCCAGGGGCAGGCAAAGTATTACAAGGCGACCGATAACCTGGAGAGCGATCGCTATCGGGGATTATTGCCGAGCGACCTGATGGATGCGATCGCCTTTAATCAACTCCATTTCGACACCAGCACCGAGACGGGCACCGTGTTTCATTTGATGGGGTGCCTATCGGAGTTTGGAAAATTGGGGATGACCAGTATTGGTAATTCGCGAGGGGAAGCGGAGGCGCTTTATAACCAGGTCTCGGAGGCGCTGGATCGGGAAACGTCTGATGAGGCGATGGCGCGGCTAACGATGCCCTTCTCCTGGCCGTCGTCCTAATTGCTCAGCCCAGATTGCTTAGCCCAGATTGCTTAGCCCAGTGCGCCCAATTTATTTAGGATCGGGAGGCGTACATGGCCCGTAGGACTAGGGCGGGGTCGATCCAATCTTTGCCGTATTTGATTCCCCAGTGGAGGTGGGGACCGGTGGTGCGGCCGGTCATGCCGACGCGACCAATGCGGGCTCCGGTTTGGACCATTTGTCCTTCCCAAATTTCGAGACCACTGCCGGCGTCGTTGAGATAGCGTCGACCGTTGCGGGTCCCGACACGACCTTTGAGATGGCAATAGACGTGCTGCCAGTTGCCCGATTGAATCCGCACGGTCGTGCCGCAGAGACCGCCGTCGGAGATTTTGATGACTTTGCCAGCCCACCAGTTGCGGACATAGCTGCCTTTGGGGGCGGCTAGGTCTAAACCGCGATGGAATGCCCAACGACCGCCAAAATTGCGATAGCCAAAGGCGGATGTATAACTCTGAAAATTTTCGACCGGGAAGGAGCCCCGTTGCCAAACGCTGCCGCCGGAAAAGCCGGTGGCCTGTTGCTTCGGACCGGGGGCGATCGCCGAGACGGCGGATGGGCTGACGGCGGCTTTCTCTGCTTGGGCGGGCTCTGCTTTGAGGGGGGCGGATTTGGGATCGCCGTCGTTGTCTCCTCCGTCCTGGAGGATGGCTTGGGTGTTGCCAAGGGTTTCTAGGTCGCTGCTGGGGGGGCCGGCCTCTTGGGTGGCGCGGGAGCTTTCAACCCAGTCTTCCACCTGTTCCGTTTCGCCGCTGGGGCTGCTGTCGCCAATGACGAGATCCCGAGTCTGGGCGGCGATCGCGGCTAATAAATCCGTTGCTAGGATGCCTGCCCCGAATAAACCCACCAGCAATGCCAAATTGAGCCGTCGCCGCAGGGTGGTGCGGGCAGCGACGAGGGGGCGACGTTGCGAAGGGCTGGGGGGCAGTAGCTTTTGGGACGTCAAAGCGGGATGGCGATGCGCGGCACCGATGGGATATCGATCTTTCTTTGAATCTTGATCTTTGAATCTTGATACCGACTCTATCGAAAATTTTTGGGAACGTCTACCGGGATCTTGCCTATAAACTACCCTTTCGATGCGGGATGGGGGGCGATCGCCGTTACTACGCCGCTACATCCGATGCCTCTGTGCCCGAGGGCGGGTTTAGGCTAGTGCCGCACCGTTTGCAATAGCGAGCGTCGGGGTCATGGTATTCCCAGCCACAGCCGGGGCAGCTTTGGGTGATTTTGTTGGCGCTGCGGATGAATTGACGGACCAGTTCGCTGACCTGCCAGGGGATGAGGGTGATCCCCGCCAGAATCATCAGCAGGGTCACCAGCCGCCCCCCGTTGGATAGGGGCGTAATATCCCCAAAGCCGACGGTGGTCATGGTCACGACGGTGAAATAAAACGCGTCCAGAAAGTTATGGATGGCGGAGCCGGCGGTGTTGTGCTCGACGTTATAGATCAGCCCGGCGGCGATAAAGAGCAGGCATAGCAATGTCAGAAGAATTCGCCCCAGGATTTGACTGTCGGCGAGGCTGAGGCGGGTAAGGAAGCGGCGGCGATCAAAAAAGCGCAGCAGCAGTAAAATCCGAAACGATCGCAGCAGTCGAATAAACAAAATGTCCCATCCCCCGAAAAAGAGGGGCACGACAGCCACCAGGTCCACGAGGGAATAGGGCTGGAAGGGATAGCGCCAGCGGTTGGGGGAGGCCCACCACCGTAGACCGTATTCCAACAGGAAAATCACCGCTAAGCTTTGGTCGAAGCGATGGAGGCGTTGGGCGATCGCCGGCTCTAACGTAAATGTCTCCGCTACAAAAGTACTTGCCGCCGCCAGAATGGCCGCAAAAAAGACCAGGTTGATTACCCAGCTCGTGGGGGTCTCCAGGTCATCGAGCCAACCCCGCAGGCGATCGCGCCAGGGATTGGCGGGGGAGGACACGGCACTGGTTTTAATCTCGGCCTGGTTCATGGGGGGAAACGCGGGCGGGATGACCCATAAATGCTACCGTTTCTCGGGGATATGCCGCTCTGGGGGACGGGGATATGGGATTGATGGGATTAGCGGGACTGCCGGATAGCACCCTGGGTATCGGCGCGGCATTGTCGGCGGCGTTTTGCTGGGCGATCGCCACGCGACTTTTTAGTCGCTTGGGGGGAATTTTAAGTCCCGCTGGGTTGAATTGCCTCAAGGGGGCGATCGCCATCACGTTATTTTTACTGACCTTGCTGGGGCGATCGCTGGCGACGGGGGAGCCGTGGCTGTCTCTGACGGGATCGGAGATGGGATTTCTGGCCCTCAGTGGGGTTCTTGGCATTGGGGTGGGAGACACCGCCTATTTTGAATCCCTTAATCGTCTGGGACCTCGCCTGTCCCTACTGTTGGAAGCGGGCGCGCCCATTGTGACTGCGACGTTGGCTTGGATTTTTTTGCAAGAAGCTTTAAGTGTGACGACATTGTCGGGCATGGCGATCGCCGTTGTCGGCATCACCTGGACCCTCGCCGAACAAACTGCCCCCGATGCAATCCCGACCCCAAGCCCCTCTCAATCTCACCTCCAGACCAAAATCCAGGGCATTGCGTGGGGCATCATCGCGGCCCTCTCCCAAGCGGGCGGATCGGTGATTGCCCGGGGAACCTTGGCGGCGAGCACCGTAGACCCCCAGCAAAGTGGGCTCGTCCGACTGGTCGCTGGCTCCATGATGGCCCTGGCGATCGCCACCGTTACCCATCTCTTCAAGTCCCCCAGCTCGGCTCCGGAGGACGCTTCGCCCCCCAACCGCCTCCGTCTGCCGTTCCATCTCAGCCTGCGCCTTCTGCTCGCCACCTTCCTCGGCACGTACCTGGGCATCTCCCTTCAACAAACCGCTTTAAAACTTACCTTCGCGGGCATTGCCCAAACTTGCCTCGCCACCAGCCCGCTATTCATCCTTCCGATTCTTTGGCTCGGGGGGGAACGGTTGAGTTATCGGGCGATCGCCGGGGCCCTGGTCACGGTGGGCGGCATCGTCATCCTGGTGCAAGGCTAGATAGATCCTAAAGCCCCAGGGGCGATCGCTGCTTATATCCGCTCCCTATATCCACTCAATACACTTACTGCCGATATTTGCCATCTACCCATCAGCTGAAAATATCTGCAAAAGCACAAGCTAAAAGTTTGGCTTATCAATGGGATTTTGAATTGCGTTCCGCGATGGGGTGAAGTGTTGCAGTTTTGGCGATAGACTAAAACGCATGGATTCGAGGTTTCCATAGTCTTGAGTCTATGGGCGTTAATACGAGCCCTTGTCGGAGACCCTTGCCGCTCTGGCGCAATGAGTGAGATTAGCCGCGCGATCGCGGTTGGTCTATGCCTACCCTTCGTGTTCGCCCGTTTCCTACACCCCCCAAATCTTGATGAAGGAGGACGTACCCTGTGGAGTTTTTATCGGAGTTTTTCTCGCTGTTTCTGGATAAGTTACAGTCTCCAACCCTGGGCTTTTTGATTGGTGGCATGGTTGTTGCCGCTGTGAATAGCCGCCTACAAGTGCCCGACGCGGTTTATAAGTTCATTGTATTTATGCTCCTTATTAAGGTGGGGCTGAGCGGTGGTATTGCAATTCGCAATGCCGATATAGCGGCGATGCTGTTGCCCGCTGCTTTTGCCGTGGTGGTGGGGATTTTAATTGTCTTCCTCGGGCGCTACACTTTGGCGATGTTGCCTAAGGTGAGAGTGGTGGACGGCATCGCTACGGCGGGGTTGTTTGGGGCGGTGAGTGGTTCGACCCTTGCTGCTGCTCTGACCCTGTTGGAGTCTGAAGATATTTTTTATGAGCCTTGGGCGGCGGCGCTTTATCCGTTTATGGATATTCCAGCCCTGGTGACGGCGATCGTGTTGGCCAGTGTCTACCTCACTAAGAAGCGTGAGGCTGAACGCCAGCGCGAGGAGCGTCGCAGCAAGCAGGAGTTCTTTGGGAATGACGGCGAGCCTGGCATGGAGTCCACTAGCCTGCCTCCGATGTCCAAGCCTGCGAAGGTTGAGATTTGGCCCATCATCCAGGAAAGTCTTCAGGGATCTGCCCTATCGGCGCTGTTGCTGGGTCTGGCGTTGGGGCTGTTGACTCGTCCGGAAAGGGTCTATGAGGGCTTTTTTGAGCCTGGTTTCCGGGGGTTGTTGTCCATCCTGATGTTGGTGATGGGGATGGAGGCAACGGCGAGACTTGGGGAGCTGCGTAAGGTGGGGCAGTGGTATGCCCTGTATGCGGCGATCGCGCCTTTGGTCCACGGCTTGATTGCATTTGGTTTCGGTCTCATTGCCCACTACGCGACGAACTTTAGCCTGGGTGGTGCAGTGATTCTGGCGGTTATTGCTGCGTCCAGTTCGGATATTTCCGGACCGCCGACCTTACGGGCAGGTATCCCTTCTGCTAATCCTTCCGCCTATATCGGTTCCTCGACTGCGGTGGGTACACCGATCGCCCTGGCTGTTGGCATTCCCCTCTTTATCAGCCTTGCCCAGTCCATGGGTGGGGGCTAATCCCAAGTCGGTTAGGGTTGCCGGTGGGGAGTTCCCTCCGGTGACCGATGGGAGGCGATGTCGGTGCGATCGCGCTGAGACAGCCATGCTCCTAAGGGTTTGATTTCCTAAGGGTTTGATTCGTTTTCGATGTTGTCCAGTGAATACAGCCATTGAGAGGTATTGAGAGGTAATAACCATGACCAAGCAAGCCAACAAGCTCGTTATCGTTACGGAAAAATTACTCCTGAAAAAAGTCGGCAAAATCATTGATGCGGCCGGTGCTAGCGGTTACACGGTGATGGATGCGGGGGGGAAAGGGAGCCGTAATGTGCGCTCTTCCGGACGCCCTAGTGTTGGCGACACTGAGTCGAATATTAAGTTCGAGGTGTTGACCCCGACTCGGGAGATGGCGTTGAAAATCTCGGATGAGGTGGCCGCGCAGTTCTTCGAGGATTATTCGGGTATCACTTACCTTTGCAATGCGGAGGTGCTCCACGCCCACGACTTCTAGTGGGCAGTGAAATGCTGAGCTATTAATGCTGAGCTATTTGCGAGTTCTTTCTAAGAAAATCATTGGGTCCAAAGCCGGGGGGTATCTCCGGCTTTTTTTGGGCCTGTTTTTTGGACGAGATGATTTGAGGACTGGTCGGGGGCGGATGGCGGCAGCATCTCCGGTGATAGGTCGGGGAGATGGTTTAGCAGGTCGTCCCAGGTGGGGTGCGATCGCAGTGCGTCTACAACCACTGGGAGGGGGGCTGGGAAAATTTCCTGAAAATCGGCTTCTTCTGGAAATTGGAGTTGAAAGGCGAGTTGTTCCTGGGGCGGCGAAAATTGAGCGTTTACGCCTGATTTATTGCCCCGTGCATCGATTCGGTACCATCCGATGTCGGGCAGATGGACCGCGTTTAGCCCGTGGAGGCAGTACGGTGCCCCATTATCATCAATGCTCAACCGTTGATAGCAAAATCCGGCGGGGATGTGGTTGGCACGGAGCAGGGCGGCGAGGAGATGGCTTTTGGCGTAGCAGTAGCCTGTTTTGTGTTTCAACACCGCTGAGGCTTGGCAGGTGACTGGGTTCAGTTGATAGTCGACGCTATGGCGGATTTCATCGCGCACCCACTCGAAACAGGCTTGGGCGATCGCTGTCTCGGTTGGATGTCCTGCTGCTAACTGCTGAGCCAGATCGACAATGTCAGGGTGTCGCCAATCAATAATGTCAGTGGCTTGTAGGTAAGACGCTGTCGGGGGGGCAACGGTGCTATCCATCTATTTCGATGCCGTTGTATCTGAGGACTTTTCCTTGAGTTTGGTGATCGCCCCGTGGAAGCCTAGGACCACCAGGATGTTAGATAGGGAGAGGAAACTTTCGGCGCTGCCGTGGAGCCAGTCCACATTGGCTAAGGTTTCGCTGTAGTGGACTTGGGCATAGAGTCCGGCGGGGATGCTGACGGCGACGAAAACGAGTAATACGTAAAATCCGATGAGCGCCAGTTTTGGGGTTTGTCCCGATTTGGTCAGAAACCACAGGAAACCCAGGTAAGGAAAGAGAGACGCCGCAAATAATGTATTTACATCCATGGGGTTATGCCATCACTCCCTGAGTTTCGCGCTGCCTTTAGCTTAGCGAGTCATTGCCCGTCTAGCCCGGGATCGGATGGCCATGGGGGTGTGCGATCGCTTGCGTTATCCCCGGATCTGCAATGGTTGGCCAGCGGTGGTGATGATGGCACGGTGGCGATCCATTCTGTTCAAACCTTGGGCGATCGGGCGATCGCGGCGGTGGATCCTGTGGTGGGAAAGGTGATCGCGGTGGGGCGGGAATGGGTCCGGGCGATCGCGGTTGCCCCGTCGGGGGATTGGTGGGTGGCGGGGAGTAATGATGGCTCGTTACGGGTGTTTCATTGGGTAGATGCCGACCAGGCTTGGAAACCCTGTCAGTTGATTGCCCATGCCCATCAGTTTTGGGTGATGGCGATCGAAATTTCCCCGGATGGCAAAACGGTGATTAGTGTCGGTGCCGACCATCGGGTGCAAGCGTGGCGGGTGGAACGCCATGAGGTGGATGTTGCTGAGATGATCGCCCTGACGCCGAGTTGGACGGGGCAGCATCATCGATTTTGGGTGAGTTGTGTGGCGATCGCTCCCGATGGTCAAACGGTTTTTAGTGCGGGCTATGACGGTTGTGTCGCGGTTTGGGAGATGGCGACCGGGAAATTATTGCGCCATTGGCAGGCCCACAGTGGTTATATTGCGAGCCTGGCGATCGCCCCCGATGGAAAAACCTTGGCGACGGGCGGCCCCGACCGATTGATTCATCTGTGGGAGCCGGAGAGCGGCACCGAACGCGCCACCTGTCCTGGCAATGGCAGTAATGTGTTTACCCTGGCGTTTCATCCCAATGGGCAGACCCTATATAGCGGCGGCGGTGATGGTAGCATTCGCGCCTGGGACAGTTCTTCGGGTAAATTCCTCCATTTCGTCGCCGGGAATGTGAATTGCATTTGGTCCATGGCGATCGCCCCTAATGGGCAATGGTTGGCGGTGGGGGGCGTGGATGGGAGTGTGCGGTGGTGGTCGTTGGCTGATCGACGGGATTTGGGGTTTATTGCTACCGAGGCTGAACAATTGCCTGGTCTGGCGGTGTCTCCCGATAGTCAGACCCTTTGGCTCGGCGGTAATCGAGGGGATATACGGGCGATCGCTCTTCCCCCTAATCCAACGGCGCTCACCTTTCCAGCGATCCATGGACACTGTGATGGTCGAGTGCGGGCGATCGCTTTTGGAGATCAGACATCAGAGCAATCCCATGATCTCTGGACCGCTGGCGACGATGGCTATATTCGCCATTGGCATCTGACCCCGCAGGATTCAACGCCCCCCACTGCCCCAGCCCCCGCTGCCGATACTCAAATCAAACCCGTTCACGCTTGGCATACGGATACCCTGTGGACCATGGCGATCGCCCATTCCCAGGATCCAAACAATCCGTGGATTGCCAGCGGTGGCACCGATCAGATAATCACTCTATGGGAGCCCGACGGTACCCCCCGCCTGCGTCTCGCGGGTCATACGGGTTGGATTAGTGCTTTGGTGATCGCCCCCGACCGCACCTGGTTAATTAGCGCCAGCCATGACGGCACCCTGCGCCAATGGAATCCCGACACCGGTGACTGTCTCCGCATCCTCACCCCACCGGAAAAGCGTCTTCTGGAAACGGTCGCCGTTGATGCCCGTGGCCATTGGATTGCCAGCGCTGGCGAAGGACAAGTCTGGCTATGGAATGCCCATACGGGGCAACTTAGCGCCACCTTTCACCACAGCAATCGCGCCATTACCCATGTGCACTTCTCCCCCGAAGCCCGTCATCTGATCGCCACCAGCCTGAACCACAGCATCCGATGGTGGAACCTGGAAACCTTGGCGTGCGATCGCGAAATTTTTACCCAAGTGCCGGCGATCGCCACCCAAACCCTACCCAAAGGGCATCTCATCACCGCCCCCGCCTGGGGTGGCCACCTAGAATTTTTTGCGTCAGCCCCTATAGCTTCAGCCAGCCAAACAACTCATTAGCCGTTAGCGTCAACTCAAGACCCGATAAAACAATCAATGGAGCATCGCCTCGGCATACTTTTGGATTGCTTTGATTTTGAAAAATCAGGACGGAGCGATCGCTCGGATCAATCAACCAACCCAGCTCTGCACCCTGCTCCAAGCAATGGGCAATTTTTTCAATCACCGGATTGGGGCGCTGGTCCGGCGACAGGATTTCAATTATCCAATCGGGATAGGACAGGAAATCATCGGGGATCTCACCGTCATCATCAAAGGGAATTCGTTCCCATCTGAAAGCTGCGATATCAGGGATGATGGATCGTCCGTCAAAGGTACACCGCAGCTCTGGTAATGCATATCCAAGACGCCGTGCCTTCGCAACATCATTGATGGCATTGCACAGCAGCAAGGTGAGCTGGCTATGTTTTCCCTTAGGCATGGGTTTCTGGGTCATGACCCCGTTTATGTATTCCGTCGCGGGCTTCGTTTCTGGACGGGTTAAAAAGTCTTCCAAACTAAGGCTGGCTGGGGGTTGAACTAATTGCATCGGGGCACCGCATCCTTCCGCGCAGTGGGACTATCCACCAGATCAGCGCTTCAACTGACGCTGGTACTTAGATCCTAACAACACCCGGATCGCGATGAAAATGTAAGGCTAAACCAAACATCAAACTGGGATTCTCAAGGGACAAGTCCCTTGAGCGGGGGTTCGGGGGCAGCGCCCCTGAATACCCTTCTAAGCTGCTACCCATAGGACTACCCCATGAAACTCAACGCAGACCTAACCCAACGGGCCGTCATCGAAACCGAAACCCAACCCTGGGTCGACTCCCCCATGCCCGGCGTCCAGCGGCGAATGCTCGATCGCGACGGCGACGAAATTGCCCGCGCCACCACCCTTGTCCGCTTCGCCCCCAACAGTCATTTCTCCCCCCATAGCCACGGCGGCGGCGAAGAATTTTTAGTACTGGACGGCGTCTTCTCCGACGAGACCGGCGACTACGGTCCCGGTAGTTATGTTCGTAACCCCGTCGGCAGCCGCCATACCCCCCATAGCGATCGCGGCTGCACCATCCTGGTCAAACTGTGGCAAATGTACCCCGAGGACCAAACCACCGTGGCGATCGACACCCACGCAGCCCAATGGGTACCGGGATTAGTTCCTGGCTTAAAAGTCATGCCCCTCCACAGCTACGGCACCGAAAACGTCGCCCTTGTGAAATGGGCACCGGGTACGGTTTTCCAACCCCATAAACACTGGGACGGCGAAGAAATATTTGTCCTAGACGGCACCTTCGAAGATGAGCATGGCACCTATCCCAAAGGCACCTGGCTGCGCAATCCTCCCGGTAGCATTCATAACCCCTCCAGCGCGGAAGGCTGCGTCATCTATGTCAAGACCGGTCACCTCGGCCGCGATCGCCCCATGGAATTTTCTAAGCTGGCCGCAACGAATGAATCGGCGTAAGTTCGATTTTGCAGGCTTGTTTTAATTCGTGCGCTTCACGACGCGACTCCTCACCACATACCTCCTCACCGCACCATGATTGACTTCTATACGTTTACGACCCCCAACGGTCAAAAGCCCGCCATCCTGCTGGAAGAGCTGGCAATTCCCTACACCATCCATTCCATCCACATTGGCAAAAACGAGCAGTTCTCCCCGGAATTTGTCGCGATCAATCCCAATAGCAAAATTCCCGCCATCATCGATCGCGAGACCGACACGACCATTTTTGAATCCGGCGCGATTTTGATTTATTTGGCGGAAAAAGCCGGTAAATTTTTACCCGCCAGCGGACGCGATCGCTACGCCGTGCTGGAATGGCTGATGTTCCAAATGGGGGGCGTGGGTCCGATGTTTGGACAATTTGGCCACTTCCGTAACTTTGCCCCGGAAAAAATTCCCTACGGCATTGCCCGCTATGAAAAGGAAGCCTTACGGTTGCTGAAAGTCTTGGATGGGCAGTTGGGCGATCGCCCCTATATTGCTGGCGACTATTCCATTGCCGATATGGCGACCTATCCCTGGATTGCCGCAGCGGCTACGCCCTACCTGGGACTCACCTTTGAGGATTTTCCCAATGTGCAACGGTGGGTGAATGAGCTTCAGGGGCGACACGCCGTGAAAACTGGGATGGCAGTCCTCAAGCCTGAGTTTGATAGCCAATATGGCACCGTTGCCGGTTAGACCCCATTAGGTTTAGCCGCTATCGGATTGCGGCGATCGGAGGGCGCTCCACTTCAATCAGTTCTGGATTGGCCGCATCTTTCAAAATGACTTCCCGGATAAATCGGGCTAGGGCTCGTTGGGCGAGTTCTCCGGCGATGCGCTGGCCCATTTGCTGGGTTTCGGGTTTGATGAGCAATTGGGCCCCCAGTTGGGCGAGGCGCATGCCGTCAACCCCGGGGGTGTTTTGGACAAGCTGCCAGATGCGTTGGACCCGCTCTAGGGTTTCCTGGGGATTGGTTCCAGGGGCGGGCTTGGGGCGGGGCGATCGCTCGTCCACCGCCAGCCCCAGCCGGGAGCCCCACTGGGCCACAAACCCTTGCCAGGCATTTTGTCCCGATGCCTCGATCGCTTCCACTAGGCGCTCCACCAACTGCTCGCGGATAAATTCCCCGCGCTCGGAATAAAGAAAATCCACCGCCTGGTCTAAGCCCTGGTTCAGGTCATAATCCAGACTGTCCTTGGCGTTGGTCAGCAGATTTTCCAGGCGATTCCACCGGAAGCTATCATCCTGGAACAGCAACGCCTGAAGGGACGATCGTAGTTCTGGAGCCGGGTCGACTAACAGTCGCTTGGCAATGTAGGGATAGGCTTTGCTGAGCACCTTGAAATTCGGATCCACATTGATGGCGATCCCTTCCAGGGTGACTAGGGAACGAATGATCAGGGCGTAGTAGGCGGGCACCCTGAACGGAAACTCGTACATCACCCCCGAGAGCTGGTCCGTGATGTTTTTGAAGTTCAGCTCTGAGACGCTGGAGCCTAGGGCATTGTTAAACACCGAGCTCAGGGCATTGGCGATCGGGGGCAGATAGGTATCAGGATCCAGGAATTCTAGGGTGACGTAGTCTTTGGCCAGGCTATCGAAGTCGCGATTCACCATATGGACCACCGCTTCGATGAGGCCGTAGCGCTGGTAGTCCTCCACCTCGCTCATCATCCCGAAGTCCAGATAGGCCAATTTGCCGGCGGGGGTGGCCAGCAGGTTGCCGGGGTGGGGATCCGCGTGGAAGAAGCCAAATTCTAGGAGCTGACGCAGGGAGCACTGCACACCCATTTCAATCAGGTGGGTGGCATCAATGCCCTGGGCGGCGATCGCATCCAAGTCCGTCAATTTGGTCCCGTCGATCCACTCCATGGTGAGCACTCGACGGGCGGTGTAGTTCCAATAGATGCCGGGGACGTAGATATCGGGCAGTTTGCCGTAAAGCCGGTCGAATCGCTCCGCATTCAAGCCCTCTTGGGTATAGTCCATTTCCTCGAAAATGCGCCCGGCAAATTCGTCGGTGATGGCGACCAAATCGCTGCGCAGGTTGGCCACCTTTTGCACGAAGCGGGCCAGACGACGCATGATAAAGACGTCGAGGGTGATTTGTTCGGTGATGCCGGGGCGTTGGACTTTGATGGCGACCGTTTCGCCGGTTTTTAGTTTGCCCTTGTAAACCTGTCCCAGGGATGCGGCGGCGAGGGGATGGTCGCTAAATTCGGCGTAAAGCTGATCCGGCGGTGCCCCTAATTCTTCTTCAATAAATCGAAAGGCAATTCTGTTGGGGAAGGGAGGGATCTGATCCTGTAGCTCCGTCAGTTTTTCCAGATAGAGCGGTGGGACCAGGTCCGGACGGGTAGACAGGGCCTGACCAATTTTGATGTAGGCGGGCCCGAGCTTGGTCAAAATTCTCAGCAGTTGGCTGGCGCGATTCCCTTGGTTGCGCTCCAGGAAGCCGGTGATTTTGTCCCACCACAGCCCCAGGGTAAAGCTCAGCAAGGGCAGGGCGATCGCCAGGAATCGGAAAAGTACTTTGAAGGGGCGATAGCGATATAGGGCGTCGACCTGCTCCGGCTGATAATGGGGGTCTTGGCGTGGCGATGGCGGCGTCCCATCCCCCCGACCCGATGCCGCCGGTAGGCGAGGGGAGTCGGGCGTTGTCACCGTCGATGCTTCCACAGTCAAAACGTTCATAGGAACCTGAAGTTTGGAGCCAATTGCCAATTATCGAACCAATGATCGAAAACGATCAGACCCTTTGCGATCGCCCTGAGCCAGCGCTGCATTTCGGGCGGTGCCCCTGAACCGGCGCTTTTCCCGATTGCAAGGAGCGTTTCGCAATATTGTAACAAGTCTGTCACAAACCTCAGGGAAATCTTTATACCCCAGGGGGGAATCGTGGTTCTCGATGGCTGTCGATGGAGGCTGTCATCACGGCCTCAACCGTTGCTATAGATATTAGACCGTCGATGTTGAAGGGGATCTTAAATTGCCCCTGGGAAACGCCGCCCCCCTTGCCGCAAAGCCGCGAGAATCCCAGAAGTTCGGTAAGGTTGAAGCGGGCTAAGGTTGTGATCTATCTATCCCTCGATTGGCTGGCTCATTGGCTGATTCCGTTCGCCGTTCCCCGTCCTAGGTTTCCTGAACGATTCATGTTGCTTGCCCTACGTATCGAAAATTTTGCCCTGATCGATTCGCTGGCGGTGGATTTGAGTCAGGGGCTCCAGGTTTTTACGGGGGAAACTGGGGCGGGGAAGTCGATTATTTTGGATGCGATCGATGCGGTGTTGGGGGGCAAAGTCACGGCGCGGATGGTGCGTAGTGGTGCTTCACACTGTTCATTAGTCGCGGAGTTTGCCGTCCATGATGCCCTGGAAGCGTTTCTGATTGACCAGGGGGTGGATTTTCCGGAGGAGGATAAATCTACTAAGCCGGCGAAGTCTGCCAAGGCTGCCAAAGCCGCAGGCCGGCGATTGACCTGCCAGGTGGAAATTACGGTGATTCCGCCGAAGGAGGCCGGGAAGCGCACCAGTGTTCGCAGTCGCTTCAAGATCAATGGCAAATCGGCGTCTAAACAATTGCTGGGTAAAATTCGCGATCGCCTGGTGGAAATTGCCGCCCAGGGGCAAACGGTGCAGCTCCTCCAGAGCGATCGCCAGCGGGATTGGCTGGATGAGTTTGGGGGACCGTCGATGCTGCCCCTCAAGGCAAAGGTGGCGCAAGCGTATGAAGCGGCCCGCGCTGCCCAAGCTGTTCTGAATCGTCGTCGGTCGGCGGACGAGCTGCGTCAACAACAGTTGGATTTATATCAGTTCCAATATGAAGAATTAAGCGCTGCCGAGCTGGAAGAGGGGACTGAGTTAGAGGAACTGCTCCAGGAACGGGAACGCCTGAGCCATGTGGTGGAGCTTCAGCAAACCAGTTACAAGCTTTATCAGTTGCTCTATGCCGGGGACGACCAGAACGAGGCCTGCTCCGACCTCCTGGGGCAAGCGGAACAGCAAATCAGCGCCATTGTTGACTACGACACCGCCGAACTGGATCCCATCCTGGAAATGATTTCTGGGGCGTTGGCCCAGGTGTCCGAAGCGGGACAAGCGATTAATGCCTACGGCGATCGCCTGGAAAGTGATCCCCAACGTCTGGCGGAAGTGGAGGAGCGCATTGTATTTCTCAAGGGGCTTTGCCGCCGCTATGGGCTGACCTTGGAGGAAACCATTCAAAAACGGGACGAACTGGAAGCCATCCTCGGGGAACTCAACGAAGAGGGGCAATCCATCGAAGCTTTAGAAGCCGCCGCGATCGCCGCCCGGGAAAACCTAGAAACCGTCGCCGCCCGCCTGACGGAAAAACGCCAGGAAGTGGCCCGCACCCTGGAGCAAAATCTGGTGGATCAACTGGCCCCCCTCGCCATGGATCAGGTGCAATTCCAGGTGCAATTTGACCCCATTTCCCCCACCGCCACCGGGGGCGATCGCATCACCTACTGCTTTAGTCCCAACCCCGGTGAGCCGTTGGCCCCCCTAGGAGAAACCGCCTCCGGTGGGGAAATGAGCCGCTTCCTGCTGGCCCTCAAGGCCTGCTTCTCCAAAATCACCACCGTCGGTACCTTGATTTTTGATGAAATCGACGTCGGCGTCTCCGGTCGGGTGGCCCAGGCGATCGCCCAGAAATTGCACCAGCTAGCCCAGGATCACCAGGTGCTTTGCGTTACCCACCAGCCCATTGTTGCCGCCATGGGCGATCGCCATTTTCATGTGGAAAAGCGGGTGGAAAAATCCCCTCCCACTGGCAATAAAAAAGATGATGCTTCCCAGGATGGGGCTAACCTGCGGACCCTGACCCACCTCAGCATCCTCGATGAAGGCGATCGTCGCCTGGAACTGGCCCAGTTGGTTAGCGGCGCGGAAAATCGTAACGATCCCACCGGGGCAACCCTTGCGGCCGCCAACGCCTTTGCCGATTCCCTTTTGGAACGGGCGGCCCTGCTGCGTCGGGAAATTGCGAGCCAATCCCCCGCCAACGGTAGCCGACCGGACGACTCCAAGGGACGTCGATCCAAAACATCCAAAACAAATATTGCAAAGAAATCGTAATCTTGCCCCCCTGCCCTGGACGCCCACCGTATCCTGGGCTCTCGACCAATTCCTTCCACACGGGGCTTAGCCCATTGGGGGTCAGACCCCTTGCCCAGTGGGCGTGAAGAGTACACTGGGAGCAGAACCATATTCGGCGATGCCGTTACCATGTATATGGCGATCGCTGGACCCCTTGATCGGGGGGAAGCCGGAGGGGCGAGCCCTTGCCCTGCCCTCCCATCCTCCTCGTCCAATCCTGCTTTTCCGTCCCTGAAGATCGGGTCACCTTAGGTAGAACTTAAAAAGGGCAGGGTAAACTAGGGCGTACGGGCATCGTTGAACACGCTTTCGTAAATTGTGGACGTCAGCCCGCAGCCTGTTGCGAACGGAATGGACCCTATCCACCCCAGCATCTATGACTTCCTCGTCTCCTAAAAATTCTCAGACTCCCAACCAACAGGTCATCGAAGCCACGGTCGTGGACGCCTCCGCTAATGTTTCCGCGACGACCGTTGAGGTGACGGTCGATGCGGTGGATGCCACGGTGGTTGACGTGACGCCGGGTAATGCGACCGGGGTTGTGGATGAACGGGGTGCTGCTCCGGTGGATGTGTCTCCCCCAGCGGATGCGCCTGCCTCGCCAGGGGGCGGGTTGGTGGTGGTGGACCAGGGGAGTTTTAAGTCGTTCAAGTCGGTGCTTGCGCCCCTGAAGCGGGATACCTTCAAGCAGGTGGTTTCCGATGTGGAAGCCAAGCTGGGGGTGGTGAATCAAACCCTGTCCATGCTGGACGTGCTGAATGATAACCAAGGGGGGTTTGAGTCGGTTCTGGAGGAGATGTTGGAGTCCATCAGCCTCAAGACTGGAGAGTTGTTGAATGCGGATCGCACTACCATCTATCTCTTGGATGAGGAGAAGGATGAGCTGTGGTCCAAGGTGGCGAAGGGGATGCCGGAGTTGCGCTTCCCGGCGTCGGTGGGGATTGCTGGGGAGGTGGCCCAGTTCCGTAAGGTTGTTAATATTCCTTACGATTTTTACGATGATCCGCGATCGGCGGCGGCGAAAAAGTTTGACCAGCGCAGTGGCTATCGCACCTACACCATGTTGGTGTTGCCCCTGCTGAATGAGAATGATGATTTGGTTGCGGTGGTGCAGCTAATCAATAAGTTGAAGCCGGGGGCGAGTGGCGGTGATGCGGAAGCGCCCTTGAATGATCGGATCGATCTCGAGGGTTTTACGGCGGAGGATGAGCAGGTTTTCCGGGAGTTTGCGCCGTCGATTCGGTTGATTCTGGAGTCGTCGCGGGCGTTTTATTCGGCGATGCAGCGCCAGCGGGCGGCTAATGCGTTGATGAAGGCGACGGAGGCGTTGAGTAAGGGGAGTCTTGATCTGGAGGAGACCCTGAAAAATGTGATGGATCAGGCGAAGGAGTTGATGCAGGCGGATCGCAGTACGTTGTGGCTGTTGGACGATCTGCGGAATCAGCTTTGGACCAAGATTCCCATTGGCGGTGAGATGCGGGAAATTCGGATCCCGAGCAGTGGTTCGGCGTTTGCGGCCCAGGTGGCCCAGTCTGGGGAGCCGTTGCTGATTCCCTTTGATTTGTATTCCCATCCGGATTCGGATACGTCGAAGGATACGGACCAGCAGTCGGGATATCGCACCTGCAGCATGTTGTGTATGCCGGTGTTTAATGCCGATCGCCAGTTGATTGGGGTGACTCAGCTCATTAATAAAACCCGTCAGGGGGACCATCCGCCCTATGACCCGACGGATTGGCCGGCGGCACCGGAGCGGTGGAAGGCGAGCTTCAACCATGGCGATCAGCAGTTTATGGAGACGTTTAATATTCAGGCGGGGGTCGCGCTGCAGAATGCCAAGCTGTTTGCGGAGGTGAAGCAGCAGGAGCAGATGCAGAAGGATATTTTGCGATCGCTCTCCGACGGGGTAATTTCTGTGGACCGCGATGGATCGGTGATTGCGGCCAATGAAAGTGCGAAGGAGCTGTTGGGGCTGCCCCAGTCGTTCATTTTGGAGGGACGGTCTATTGAGGAGGTGATTCGCATCAAGGTGAAGGAAGATGCGGATGCGTCCAATAAGTTTGGGCAGTGGATGCAAACGGCGTTGGGCCATGGGGATGATGAGAATTCCCAGCAGTATTATCCGGATCAGATTTTGTTGCCGTCCCCTGATGCGCCGAAGCAGGAGGCAGATATTTGGGCTGAGGATGAGGATGAGGAGGCGACCGAGGAGCGCAGTGTGAATCTGTCGTTGAATACGATCGCCGATGCCCAGGATGCGTCCCAGGTGCGGGGGGCGTTGGTGGTGATGGAGGACATTAGCGATGAGAAGCGGCTGAAGAGCACGATGTATCGCTATATGACCCAGGAGCTGGCGGAGCAGTTATTGGCCAGCGGCGAGACCAAGATGGGCGGCGATCGCAAGGATGTGTCGGTGTTGTTCTCGGATATTCGCAGCTATACCACCATTACGGAGAGTATGCAGGCGGAAGAAGTGGTGGCGATGCTGAACGAGTATTTCGAGTCCATGGTGGATGCGGTGTTCAAACATAAAGGCACCCTGGATAAGTACATCGGTGACGCGATTATGGCGGTGTTTGGGTCGCCGTTGCCCCTGGAGGATCACGCCTGGATGTCGGTGCAGACGGCGATCGATATGCGCCATCGGTTGGTGGAGTTTAATACGGCGCGCCGGACCATGGGTAAGCAGGAGATTGCGATCGGGATTGGTCTCCATTCCGATGAGGTGATTAGCGGCAATATTGGCTCCAGTCGACGGATGGAGTTTACGGCGATCGGGGACGGGGTGAACCTGGGCTCCCGGCTAGAAGGCGCGACGAAGCAGTATGGCTGCGACATCATGATCAGCGAGAACACTTATCAGAAGTGTGGCGAGGATCGGGTGATTGTCCGCGAGCTGGATTACATCAAGGTGAAGGGTAAGACGAAGCCGGTGTCGGTGTATGAGCTGGTGGCGATCGCGGAGGGTGATTTGGCGCGGCCCATTTCCGATGAGAAGAAGCAGATTATTGAGGCCTATGACAAGGGGCGTCGCCATTATCTAGACCGCAAATTTGCCCAGGCGATGGCGGCCTTTGGATCGGTCTTGGAAATCGATAGTGCGGACAAAGCGTCTGCTTTGCAGTTGGGACGTTGCCAGCACTACCTGACTCACCCCCCTGAGGAGGATTGGGATGGTGCCTTCACGATGACCAGTAAGTAGGATCAGCAGGTCGTCTGCTCTCCAGGGCAATCAAAAACTAGAAAAGCCGCGAGTCTGCCAATTAGGACTCGCGGCTTTTGCATGGTGTAAGTCAGGTTTCAAGCGGGGGGCGGGGGCATTGTGATGCCCCCTGAGCCTTAATTGGGCTTTAGCGTAACTTCAGGATTTCCACCATGACTGCGACGCTTTCCTCGAAGAGGATTTCCCGACCCCAGCGCTGGAGTTGCTGGGCGACCAGCTCTGCGGCTTTTTGATCCGGGAGTGCCGTGACCAGCTCCGTACGGCAGGATTGGGCGCTGCCGCCGGATTCCATGCGCATACAGCCGGTGGTTTCGGAGCAGAGGATGGTGCAGCAGTCCGCGCTGGGATCGCTGGAATTGAGGCTTAGGCCGATCATGTCGCCGGGAATTTCCCCAAAGTCCGCGGTGGGAATGGCGGCGAGTTCCGCTTTGACTTCCTGGCCGTTGCTGCCGGTAAACGTAACGTGCTGGATGTCGTACATACCGCCGAGATACTTGTGGCTGGTGGGGACCCAACCCAGGCGGCCGGCGAACCAGGAGAGATACATCAACGCTTGGGCGTCGTTGCCCTTTTCGTAGTCGATGGTGATCTCATCCACGAGCATTAGCCCTTCGCGTCGCTCCGGGGGATCGAACATGGAGGCTGCCAGCTCCTGCCAGGGCAGCAGTCGGTGCCAGTTCAGGTCCGCGATGTAGGATTCTTGCTCCACTAGGGTGTGGATTTTGACAAATTCCGACGCGGGATCGCTGAAATAGCAGGAGTCGACGATGGTGCAGTTGGCGATCGCCGAGAGCTGTCCAAACAGGGCCTGTTCCGGGTTTGGCGTTGCCTTCCACCACAGGAACTTGGGCAGGTCGGGGATTAATAATCCGGCCACCAGATCTGAGACCCGCGCTAGGGCTTCTTTGGTGCCCCGTAGGGTGACGTACTCGCAGCACATCAGACTGTGGGTTTTGGATTTTTGAATGGGGCAATAGGCCGACACTTGGGCCTTCACCCCCGTATCCGGCCCCAGGATGGGGCATAGGCTGACGATGCGCGACGGATTCCGGGAGGCGATCGCATCACTGACGCTGGTGCCCCGCAGGTCCATATTGCGATTGGTCCGGCGGTTTTCCGGCAGCCGTTGAAATTCTTCCCGCAGCCGCTGCAACGTTTCGGAGTCCACCCGACCGGTGACCCGGAGTCCATAGGCAATTTGCGCTTGGTGGATGGCGCCCCGGGTGTTGGGCCCGTGGGTGCTGTCGATCGGTCCCTTATAAAATCCCAGGATCCCCAGGAGCTGCTGAAATTCCTCCGGTTCGTAAACCACCATGCTGAAGGTGGCGGCGCGGGTGGCAACGCCGGAGGTGCTCTCTTGCCCCACCCATAATTGACTCAGTTCCGCTTCAATTTCCCCTAGGGAAATATCCTTCGGTTTTTGTAGTGCGATCGTCGTACTCATAACCCCAAACTCCAAATAAATGCTGCTCGTGCGTCTGTCAAAAAAGCGAAACAATCAAACAAAAAATCAAACCCGTCACGGGGTAGCCCATTTGTGTCTGAACCCTGCACCGCTATTGGATGCTCTGTTGGATGTCACCCGTGGATGCCGCCAGGCTGCGTCTATAGGCGTCGCCACCGTCGCCCATCCCGATTCAGCAACAGCTCTGCTTCCATCGGTTCCCAGGTCCCCGCCTCATACAGCGGGATCGACTCCGGCGCGGTCGGCGATTCCCAGGCTTCCAGCACCGGCGTCAACACCCGCCATGCGGCTTCCACCTCATCGTCCCGGGTAAACAACGACTGATCCGCCAACATACAATCCATCAGCAGACGGCTATAGGCATCGGAATTGGGCTGACCAAAGGCCGTGTCATAGCGGAAATCCATATCCACCGATCGCGTCCGTAGGGCACTCCCCGGCGTCTTCACCTCAAAGCGCATGGACACGCCCTCATTGGGCTGAATCCGTAGCGCCAACACATTAGGATTGGCCTGCTTCGCCGCCGACGGGAACATCAACAGGGGCACTTCCTTAAACTGGATGGCAATCTCGCTAACCTTCTTCGGCATCCGTTTTCCGGTGCGCAGATAAAACGGCACCCCCTTCCAGCGCCAATTATCAATATTGAGCTTCAGGGCGGCATAGGTGGGCGTCGTTGAATCGGCGGACGCGCCTTCCTCTTCACGGTAGCCCGGCACCGCTTTCCCCTTCATCCACCCATTGGTGTATTGCCCACGGATGGCGCAGGATTCCAGCTGATTGGGATCGGCGAGGTGGGTCGCCTGGACCACTTTGACTTTTTCATTCCGAATACTGTCCGCATCCAGGGCATTCGGCGGTTCCATGGCCGTCAGGCAGAACAACTGCATGAGGTGGTTTTGCACCATGTCCCGCAGTGCGCCGGCGGTTTCGTAATAGCCCGCCCGTCCTTCCAATCCGACGGTTTCCGCCACCGTAATTTGGACGTGGTCCACAAACTGACGATTCCACAGGGGCTCAAAAATGGCGTTGGCAAATCGGAAGACCAAGAGGTTTTGAACCGTTTCTTTGCCCAAGTAATGGTCAATGCGATAAACCTGCTTCTCCGAGCACACCTGCTGAACGACTCGGTTCAATGCCTGGGCAGAGGCGAGATCCCGCCCGAACGGTTTTTCGATGACCAGCCGTTGCTTTTCGGGATCCTCGAGCATCCCTGCCTGTCCGAGCTGTTTCGTGGCTTCCCCAAAGAAGCGCGGGGCGACTGAGAGGTAAAACACCCGATTTCCCCGGGTTCCCCGTACGGGATCAAGCTCCGCGAGAAATGCTTTTAACGATTGGTAGTCGTCTGGCTGGTCGATGTTGGTGGCGTGGTAGAACAGCCCTTTGGCAAATTCTTCCCAGGTGTCTTGGGACTGTAATCCGTTGCCATATTCTTCGATGCCTTGTTTTAAATGCTCTCGGAAGAAGTCATGGCTCCAGTCCCGACGGGCGACGCCGACGATGGTTAGCTCTGGGGGCAAGCGCCGCTCCAGCTTCATGTCGTAAATGGCGGGGATGAGTTTTCGCTGGGTCAGGTCCCCGGAAGCGCCGAAAATGACCAAGATTTGCGGTTCTGGAACGCGATCCTGTTGGAGACCAACGCGAAGGGGGTTTTCTTGTAGACCAATCATAGGGTTAGAAACAGTTTCTAAAGGGGCATTACAGGCGTAAAGCTTGTTATTGCGGATCGGGGGAGTGGGATGGCGATCGCCCCAGATGGTTAAGGGTAGGGAAGCGCGAAAAAAGTAGGAATTTGATGGAAAGACGGAGGCTATTCCGAGGGTAACGCTCGCCCTCTCTCCGTTGTATAGTCCCCAGCCGAATGATGTGGCTAGAAAACATACTTCTTGGGGGGGTAAGGGTTAAGTGTTTCTATAGATTCCTGGAGGTTCCTAGGGACAGGTTCCTGGAAATTCCTGTCATGAATCTGTCGTTATCTTGATCCCCACCTTGACCCTCATCTTGATCCCTTGGGCGATCGCCAATCTAATGTCATCCCCCGGCCATAGCTGCGGCTACCGATCCCGTTCTACCCAACAGAAATGGGCGGACTGGGATGGCAGAGTAAGGGGAAGGGCGGGGAGAGTATTTGGGGCAATGCTTGGGGCCGTGCTTGGACTAATTGGCCCGTACGAACGACTCCACCAGCGCCACATCGTCCGTGCTGCCAATCACCAGCGGCGTCCGGCCATGGAGGTGATCGGGGACGACATCCAGAATGGGTTGGGTTCCGGTGCTGGCTCGGCCGCCGGCCTGCTCCGCCAGGAAGCCCATGGGCGCAGACTCATAGAGCAGTCGCAATTTGCCGCCCGGTTTCGATTGGGTGCCGGGGTACAAAAAGACGCCCCCCTGGAATAAAATGCGATGGAAATCCGAGACCAGAGCGCCGCTATAGCGAGCGGTGTAGCCCGGGGTCCGATGGACGTAGCGGACATACTCTTGCATGGCGGGTTCCCAGTCGCAGAAGTTGCCTTCGTTTACGCTGTAAACGGCACCGTGGGCGGGAATTTTAATGTCTTCATGGGACAGGATAAATTCCCCCAAACTGGGGTCCAAGGTAAAGGCATGAACGCCGCGACCGATGGAGTAAACCAACATGGTGGTGGGACCATACAGGATATATCCCGCACCGATTTGTTTGTGCCCACTTTGTAGTAGATCCTCGGCCGTTCCTGACTCGTCATTGCCCTCTTGCTGACGGATCGAAAAAATGGAACCCACCGTTAAACTGACATCAACATTGGCGGATCCGTCGAGGGGATCATAGAGCAGGGTATAGCGACCCAGGGGACAGTTTTCGGGAATGTAGTAGGGGTGCTCCATTTCCTCAGAGGCGAGGCGACACACCAGGCCGCTTTGCTTGAAGACGGAAATAAAAACGTCGTTGGCATAAACGTCCATCTTTTTGACGTCTTCCCCTTGGACGTTGGTTTCGCCGGTGAAGCCGAGGACGTTGTCCACCAGCCCAGATTGGCTGAGACGGCGGGAGATGAGTTTGCCGGCTAGGGCGATGCGGTTCATCAATGCACTCAAATCTTGGGCATTGGGTCCGAAGCTTTTGAGGTGTTCGAGGACGTGCCGGGAGAGGGTGGTACAGTCGCGATCAAGGGTGCGATCGCTGCTCAGGTTATAGTCTGAGGACAAGGCAATCATAGGATTATTGAGCTATCTGGGGGTCTTAGGAATGACGCTAAGCACCCGGGCAGATTGTTCAGATTGGGTGGTTGTTCTGGGGCTGTCACGATAGGACAAACGGTCTCAAAACAAGGGGGTCAAGTCGGACAATTGGGATGGGAAAAATCTGCCGGGCTGCCGATGGAATGGGCACTGAAACACAGGGCAACGTGAAGGGATAGTTTCGATGACACCATAAACCCATCTTAGGGGGGACCCCTTGGGCAAGGGGTTCGGAACGGTGGGTTTGTATAGAAACTGTAGTAAAGCTGGGTTGGCGCTGGTTGGGGTATTCAGCCCTTTTCAGCCCCTTGGATAAAGTGTGAATCAAGGGAATCACGATCAATCAAAGCCTTGCCGGTGGATGGCGATCGCCCCCCCCGCAAGGCTCGCAAAACAGTAGGTTTCGCTAGATTGCGCTGTGCTTGAACCGTGCCGATATCCTGATGCCCTACTAACCTGCCAAATAGGCGCGGACATCAGCCTGGCGACGGCGAAGTTGTTTAAGGGCTTGATGCTCTAACTGGCGAACCCGCTCGCGACTGATATTGAGTCGCCGCCCCACCTTCGCGAGGGACAATTCACACCCGTCGCCCAACCCAAAGCGCAGGATCAACACTTCCCGCTGCTGGGGGGTTAGCTCTGCCATAAGCCCCTGGAGATCGTCCCGTAGGGATTGGCTGCTGGCGTATTCCTCCGGCAAAATCCCGGCGTCCTCCAACAAGTCCTGGAGTTCGGTGTCTTGGTTATCTCCCACGCGCAATTCCAGGGAAACCGGGTTCCGGGAAATGCTGAGGTAGTTCCGCACCTGCTCCACTTTCAGATCGAGGCTTTCCGCCACTTCCGGTAGCTTGGGCGCGCGACCATATTTTTGGGTTAGCTCTCGCTGGACGCGCTTGATCTTGTTCAGCTTTTCGGTGATGTGGATCGGGAGCCGAATCGCCCGGGACTGTTGGGCGATCGCCCGGGTAATGGCTTGACGAATCCACCAGTAGGCATAGGTCGAAAACTTGTAGCCCAGGGTGGGATCAAATTTTTCAACCCCCCGCTCTAGGCCCAAGCTGCCTTCCTGGATCAAGTCCAAAAGCTCCAAGTTGCGCTTTTGATATTTCTTGGCGATCGCCACCACCAACCGCAGATTGGCTTCAATCATTCTGCGCTTAGCCCGTCGCCCCACCCGCAACACCTGGTTCAGCTCCTTAGGCGTCATCTCCGCCCGCTCGGCCCAGACTTCACGGGAGGGCTCATCGCCTAGGGATTCTTCCAACTCATCATGGATCCCCTGGAGACGCATCATGGCTTGGACCTGTTTGCCCAGGGTGATTTCTTCATCGCCGGTGAGCAAGGGAAAACGACCGATCTCGTGCAGATAAGTGCGGACCAGATCAGCGGTTTGGGCCTTGGTGACCGACGCTTTCTGACGTTTACCTTTGCCCTGTTTCGTTGCGATCGCAGTTAATGACATAGTCTCTTCCACCGGATTAAAGCTGGCACATGATGCCGCGGGAACATCAGTAGTTGGGGGCTCGGAATGTCGCACCATCGACGAAGCTGCGACGCAATAATGAAACTTGGATTGACCTTAAAGAATGGCAACAGTCTTGGACTGAAAGGTAGACGGTTCCATTGGGTCAATGGGTTTGTAAGCGGTTGATACAACCAATATTTTTCGTACTATTTCATGGACCCGTTAGCTAATTTGTTCAAGTCAAGCAATCAATGGCGATGTAAAGAAAATTAACTCACCGTAGCATTGCCTCTTTTTTGCTCCTTTTCATGGGTCCTCTTCACCGGGCACCTAATTCATTTCGCGACAATAACGGTCTTCCTAGGACTCACGTCGATGGCGGAGCAATGAATGTTTCACGGGTGATTTAGCAAAGACCGAAGGGGCGTCATCTCCTGCGAGGAATACAGCGGCAGATGCGGGAGGAGAGGGGAAGGGGGAAAACCCCGCTTGGATAAGGTATACGGCTAGGACAGGGCTGCGGATGCAGAAGAGAAATTAGTTTTGGGAGCCCTTTAGCGCGCCGCAGGCTGGACCTAGTTGCAAGTCAGAATCAGTACAAGTTGGTATTTTCACGATACTACAGATTCTCTGATGTTGGTTTTCTCGGGCATCCCGGGCGGCGTTGCGAATGGCAAGCTTTGAGGGAGATTGAAAGGGAAATTGAGAGAGACGTTGAAATGGCTGGCTGGGGAACAGCGTCTGAGTCAGCCTCTAAGTCATTGATGACTGAGCCACATAACCATCATGCCAAGGATGAATTTGCCGTGAGAAGGGGGACGGATCACGGGTTTCCGTACGGGGTTGGGTGGGGAGATCCGTCCCAACTATGGGTTTATGGGGGCGGGGATCAGCGGGTAGGGGGTGTTGGCGTCTCCCTCTGGAGGGCGTGAGGGGGTACCCCGGGTGACCTTGTGGTACGACTTGTTGCGATCGCCTTGTTGAGCTTTGGGGAGGCGGTCACAATGTGGACCAATGCCGCGCGATCGCTGGTGTTGCCGCCGGTGATGGTGGGATATGTCAGCCTGTCCAATGTCCATCCAGTGTCCATCAGGTTCCATTGGTGGGAGAGGAGAGGGGGCGCGATCGCACGGCGAATGATGGGATTTGGTGATGGAGATCGCTGCTGTGCACAGTTTGTTTCGCGGGTTGTTTCGCGGGCTATTCCGCTGGGTGGGCTTATTGATAGCTCTTGTTAAGAAGCCGTTTGAAGGGGGGCGCCCGTGGTCTTCTGGGCGATCGCTGGGGCGAGGGGTTTGGGGGATCCTGTTGGTGTTGGGGCTGGCGGGGGCGATCGCTGTTTCTAGTGGGGGGCGGCTGTTCGCCTCCGACGCCAATTCTCCAGTGGAATTAAATCTGTTGATGCATGTGCCCGAGGCGGAGCAATGGAGCGGTATTGTTGAGTCTTTTGAGGCGGAAAATCCGGGGATTAAGCTCAATGTGATTGAGGGACCCAGCGCCACTAATCTGATTGAGGATTTGCATACTTCGGCTTTTATTTTGGGGGATTCTCCCTACGATTTGATCTATTTAGATATTGCCTGGGTGCCTAAGTTTGCGGCAGCGGGCTGGCTGATGGATTTGTCGGATCGGATTTCTCCGGAGGAATTGGACGCGTTTTTGCCGGGGGATGTGAATGGGGGGCGCTACCAAGGTGGGCTTTACCGGATGCCGTTTCGGACGGATATGGGGATGTTGTATTACCGCAAGGATTTGTTGGAGGAGTTGGGGATTGATCCCCCGCAAACCTTTGATGATTTGATGGCGGCATCCCAACAGCTTCAGGCGGCGGAGAAAACCGAATGGGGTTATCTCTGGCAGGGCAAGCAATACGAAGGGCTGGCGGCGATGGTGGTGGAAATTTTCCAGGGGTTTGGCGCCTTTTGGGTCGATCCCGAAACGTTGGCGGTTGGGTTGGATAAGCCGGAGGCGATCGCGGCGGTCCAATTCCTGGTGGACACCATTGATCAGGGGGTGTCGCCGCCGGGGAGTACGACCTACACCGAAACGGAAACCCTGCGATTTTTCAAGAATGGCAGTGCGGCGTTTCTGAGGAATTGGCCCTATGTGTGGGCGGAGGCGAACAAGCCTGATTCACCGATTCGCGGCAAGGTTGGCATTGTGCCGATGGTTCATGCTCCGGGTCAGAAAAGTGGTGCTTGCCAAGGGGGTTGGGGCTTAGGGATCAATCGCTTTTCGAAGCATCCCGATGAAGCTTGGGCGGCAGCTCAGTTCTTTGCTCGTGACGATATTCAAAAGCAATTTGTGATGGAGCATAGTTACGTCGCGAGTCGCAAAGCTCTAGCCCAGGATCCCGATGTGGTCGGTAAATATCCTCAATATCCCCAGTTGGTGGAGATTTTGGAAACGAGCCCGGTGCTGCGGCCGCCGATCGCCCAATATGCCCAGGCGTCTGATATTTTGCAGCGCTATTTAACGGCGGCGCTAACCCGCTCTATGAGTCCGGAAGCAGCGATGCAGGCGGCGGCTCGGGAAACGCGATCGCTATTCGGCAAAGTGGGGGAGGGCTAACCGATGAAATCATCACCGCAAACCCCGCAACTCTCATCGTCCGCGGTCGAAATCCGTCGGGAATGGAAAACAGCGGCCATTCTGGTGGGACCGGCGATCGCGATTCTATTGTTGGTCTATGCCTATCCCATTGGGCGGTCCTTTTGGCTGAGCCTATTCGCGGAAAATCTGGGGACTCAACTACAGCCGGTATTTAACGGTCTCGGGAATTATGGTCGCCTCTTGGGGGATGGGCGTTTTTGGCAAAGTTTGAGCAACACCATGGTGTTTACGGCGCTCTCCGTTGCCATCGAATTGCTGCTGGGCTTGGCGATCGCCCTGACGCTGAATCGCTCGTTCAAAGGGCGGGGGATTGTGCGCACCGTTGCGATCCTGCCCTGGGCATTGCCGACGGCGGTGATGGCGGTGGGCTGGGCTTGGATTTTTAATGATCAGTTTGGCGTGGTGAATGATCTGCTGGAGCGTGTCGGCATTATCAGTGAAGGCATTAACTGGTTGGGGAATCCGGGATTGGCGATGACATCTCTGATTGTGGCGGATGTTTGGAAAACAACCCCCTTTGTCAGCATCCTTTTATTGGCGGGTTTACAGTCAATTTCCAAGGACCTCTATGAGGCTCACGCCATGGATGGGGCGACCCCCTGGCAAAGTTTTACGGGGATTACGTTGCCTCTATTAATGCCGCAGGTTTTGATTGCGGTGCTGTTTCGATTTGCCCAGTCTTTCGGCATTTTTGACTTGGTACAGGTGATGACTGGCGGTGGTCCTGCGGGCTCGACGGAAATGGTGTCTATCTATCTCTATTCCACCGTGATGCGCTATCTAGATTTTGGGTATGGTGCTGCGCTAATTGTGGTCACTTTTGCCCTGTTATTGGCGGTCGTTGCGTTGGCAGCTTATGGATTAAGGCGGCTGGGGGTTGATGTGACTGAGTAAATAATGGTTTTGTCTTTGGCGAGCAATTAAAAGTAACTCTGATTCACTAATTTCTCATTCAATAATGTCTTCTTCAGTCTCTTCTCAGGATTTGTCTAGCGAGCGATCGCCCCAACTTTGGAAACGAATTGCCTTTGCTGTTTTAATCGTAGGTCTGGTGTTATTTTGTTTGGCGCCTGTGCTGTGGCAGTTACTAACCTCTCTCAAAGTTAATGCCGACATTGAAACCACCCCTAATATTTACTTCCCCAGTCGCTATACCCTTTCTCACTACGCGGAATTGTTTGCCCGCCGCCCATTTTGGTCCTATCTCTTCAATAGCAGTTTGGTTTCCGTTCTATCTACTCTGCTTTGCCTGGGGGTGGGAACGCCGGCTGCTTATGCGATCGCTCGGTTACGTCTCCCAGGTAAATCCGTTCTATTAGCGCTACTCCTGGTGGTGAGTTTATTTCCTTACATCCTTTTATTCCTAGGGCTTTTGGAAGTGGTTAGTGCTCTGCGGATTGGTAATACTTACCTCGCCTTGATTGTGCCCTATACGGCGATTAATTTACCGCTGACCATTCTGGTCATGCGTAGCTTTTTCCAACAACTCCCCCGGGACTTAGAAGACGCGGCAAAAGTGGATGGTTATAACACCCAACAAATTCTGACCCAGATTTTATTGCCGTTAACTCTCCCCGCCCTAGTGACGACCGGAATTCTAACCTTTATTTTTTCCTGGAATGAATTTCTGTTTGCCCTGACCTTTATGACCCAAGAAAGCTTAAAAACAGTTCCAGTGGCAACGGCTCAATTAGGTGGAGCTAGCCAATTTGAAACCCCCTACGGTCCCATGGCTGCCGCGACGCTTGTCGGTACGATTCCGCTGATTCTTCTGGTGCTATTTTTTCAGCGAAAAATTGTGCAAGGACTTACCGCCGGTGCGGTTAAAGGCTAGATTTCAATCCGAATCTGTCTCGAATTCTGTTTTGTTCTGTTCCCTATTTATTACCTGGATCCCGTGGCAACTTTAGAACTTAAAAATATCAATAAAACCTATAGCCGTACCGTTGTTCCTGTTAAAGACATTTCCTTAACCATTGGGGACGATGAATTTTTGACGCTGCTAGGACCGTCGGGATGCGGTAAATCAACTACCCTACGGGCGATCGCCGGTTTGGATTTGCCCACACGAGGACAGGTGCTGATCGGCGATCGCGATGTCACCCATGCTCCCCCGGGCGATCGCAATGTGGCGATGGTGTTCCAGAGTTATGCGCTGTATCCCCATATGACCGTGCGGGATAACGTGGCGGCGGGGTTGAAATTGCGGAAGCTGCCGGTGGGGGAGATTTCTGACCGGGTGCAGTCGGTGGCGATGAAGTTGGATTTGGAAGCGCTGTTGGATCGCAAGCCCAGCCAGTTGTCGGGGGGGCAACGGCAGCGGGTTGCCTTGGCGCGGGCATTGGTGCGGCGGCCGGATGTGTTTTTGTTGGATGAGCCGTTGAGTAATTTGGATGCCCTGTTGCGGGAGCAGGTACGGGCAGAACTGAAGCAAATTTTTGCGGAACAACCTGCGCCGGTGGTCTATGTCACCCACGATCAAACGGAGGCGATGACCTTGTCGAGCAAGGTGGCGGTTTTGTATGACGGTTATTTGCAGCAGTTGGCGTCGCCCGAGGAAATTTATGCGAAGCCGGCCAATCAGTTTGTGGCGGGATTTATCGGTAGTCCCCAAATGAATTTACTGTCGCTCCCCTGTCAAGGAGGACACATCCAACTCGGGGATCAGTCCATTCCCCTCCCCAATTTCCGATCGCCCCAGCCCGCTGCCATCACTTTAGGCATCCGCCCCGAAGCCTTTTCCTTGGGCGATCGCGACGCTGCGACTAATGAAAAGAGCCTGGTATTATCCGGCACCGTATTTTTAACGGAAAATTTAGGGCCGACCGTCCTGATGAGCGTGAAATTGACTGAAGAAGGGGGCCAGGCCTCCGTAGTGGTTCGCTCGCTCGTCCCCGTCGGTGCCGTTGATGTTGGGGATGAGGTGCATCTCATCGCTCCACGGAATCAGCTGCACTGGTTTGACGCCAGCTCCGGCGATCGCCTGAGTGATTAATAGCGGTTAATTTATTTAGCCCATCCCCACAGTCGGCGCTGTGAAGCTATCCCCTAGAACCGCCCTGTCTGGTTTTTGGGGGAGAGAACTTCACGGTTTAATCACTCCCATGCCTGGTCAGACAGGTCCAAAATCATGACGACAGTAACGCGTATTTACGACGTTATTTCCGGCAGTCATATCTATACCGCCGATGAAGCCGAACTAAACCGGCTCAACGCTAACCCCTCTCGTTATCGCAACGAGGGGGCTGCCTTTGAGTCGATTGGTCCGAATCCCGTTTCCCGTTTCGTGAATCAAGTCACCGGCGGGATTTTTTATGCCATTTCCCCTCAGGAAAAGGAGAGTGTCCGTCAAAATCCAGGATTCTTAGAAGTTCCCGGGGGCGGATTTGCGGCAACCGGTTCCCCCCGTCTCGGAGTTGATCCCGTTTATCGTTTCTACAACACGGTCACCGGTCGCCACTTTTTCACCATCAACGCTGAAGAAGCAGAATCCGTACGGACCACTCTGCCGGCGTATCGGGATGAGGGGGTTGGCTTTTTTGCTGATCCCCTGGGGGATCCCCCGATTCCCCCCGCGGCCCAAATTACGTCAGCCCCATCTCCGAGTCTTCCCCTAAATCCCTCTACCCTGGTTGAGGATCTGGTGCCCGGGGCGATCGCCACCAACTCTGGAACCTCTGGGACTTCCGGCTCCTCTGATACTTCTGGGACATCTGGCACTTCCAGTAGTGGTACCGCTGGCGGAGCTACCACTACTGGAAGTGCCTCCCCAACGCCTGCAGGGTTTGGGGCAGCGCCCCCTAGCCCAGCTCCTGGCACCTTCGCCCTGGTGCCCCCGGTGCTCGCCACAGGCGGTGGCGGCTCGCCGAGTCCCAGCCCCGGTGGTGGCGGCTCCCCAAGCCCGAGTCCCATGGGTGGCGGCGGCTCGCCGAGTCCGAGCCCGATGGGTGGAGGCGGCTCCCCAAGCCCAAGCCCTGGTGGCGGTGGCTCCCCAAGCCCGAGTCCCATGGGTGGCGGTGGTTCTCCCAGTCCGAGCCCGATGGGTGGGGGTGGTTCTCCGAGCCCGAGTCCGATGGGTGGCGGTGGTTCTCCCAGTCCGAGCCCGATGGGTGGAGGCGGCTCGCCGAGCCCGAGCCCCGGTGGGGGTGGTTCCCCGAGCCCCAGCCCCGGTGGCGGTGGCTTGGCGGCTGGAGCATTTGAACAAGGCGTGCTGAACCTGGTCAATCAGGCGCGGGCCGGTGCTGGCGCTGGTCCTCTGACCTACGATCCCATTTTGGGGCAGGTTGCTGAAGACCACAGTGCGGATATGTTGGCGCGGGATTTCTTTGCCCACACCAATCCTGATGGAACGACTGCCAGTACCCGTATCCGCAATGCGGGCGGGCAATTTGCGACGGGTAGAACGGCTGAGAATATTGCGGTGGGCTATTCCACGCCGCAAGCGGTGGTGAATGGCTGGCTCAATAGCCCTGGGCACCGGGCCAATATCTTGAACCCCAATCTGACGACCATTGGGATTGGCCATGTGTTCTCGTCCAATGACCCGGGCAATGTCCAATTTGGCCATTACTGGACGCAGGTCTTCCATGGTTAGGGGTTAGGCAGCCATTCCCCCAACTGCGATCGCCCGTACTGGTTTTATCCGGCTCCGGGCGATCGCATTAATTCATCGTATTAATTCTCACTAAGCATCTAAAAAATCGAGAACAAAAAAACTTTGTATCTCGTCAAAGAAGAAGCAGCCCTCACAATCCCGTTGCTAGCATGATTGGTGGGGCGCTGTAGCCCTTACTCCCTCTATCCTCAAACACTCCAAACTCCATGACAGGAACTGTAGCTCGCATTTACGACGTTCTGACCGGTAGCCATGTCTACACAACGGATGCGGCAGAGGTGGCTCGGCTGACGAGTAATCCTGCCCGGTATCGCAATGAGGGGGCGGCCTTCGATTCCCTGGGACCCAATCCGGTCGTACGTTTCGTAAACCAAGTGACCGGCGGTATTTTTTACTCCATTTCCCCGACGGAGCAGGCAGAAGTTCGCCAGAATCCAGGATTTTTGGAAATTCCTGGCGGCGGATTTGATGCGGCGATCGCCCCCCAATCGGGCCTGGTACCGGTATATCGCTTCTACAACACCGTCACCGGCCGCCACTTTTTTACGCCGAATGCCGCAGAGGCTGCCTCCGTGCGGGCAAATCTGCCGGGCTATCGCGATGAAGGGGTTGGTTTTTTTGCTGATCCCGTGGGTGGCGCTGCGCCGCCAGACCCTACCCCGGACCCCATGCCCACGCCGGATCCCGCCCCCAGTAGTTTTGAACAGCGGGTGTTGACCCTGACCAATCAAGCTCGGTCCCAAGCCGGCTTGACGCCGTTAACCTACGATCCCCAGTTGGGAGAGCTTGCCGAGGGGCACAGCGAAGATATGCTGGCGCGGGATTTCTTTGACCATACGTCGCCGGATGGGATGACCTTCGGCGATCGCGTCAATCAAGCAGGGATCAATGCGATCGCGGCTGAAAATATTGCCGCAGGGGCTCCAACCCCAGAATCGGTAGTGGAAGGTTGGTTGAACAGTCCCGGTCACCGAGCCAATATTCTGAATCCCAGTTTGAGCCGGCTAGGGGTCGGACATGTCTTCTCCGCCAATGACCCGGGTACGGAGCGGTGGCAGCACTATTGGACCCAAGTCTTTAGCGGTTAGGGCAGTTAGGGGAGGGTACCCGGTCAATCTGGCTTGGAAAATAAGCGGAAGTACAAGGACTTACTTATTTCCTTCAGGGGAAAGGTGATGTAAGTCAGGGGATTGATGGTGACAATAATGTCCCGAAAATCCCGCTTTGCCAGCGCCACAATGCCTTTCGCGACCGTGTTGGCATCCATGACGCCAATGGGGTTGAGGTTGCTTTTGAAGGGGCCGAGTACCAATTTACGGATCACACAGGGGGCATCGAGGCGGCGCAGGGTAATAATGTCGCCGATCGCCCGCTTGGATAACTCATAGAGGGGGCTGATGGCGGGCTGTACTTCGGCTTCGGAGGTGTTGACCCAGACTTCCTTCAGGGCGCGGTGACGGGATTTGGTCACGGTGCCAATGAAGACTTCCATCAATCGCCACGCCGAAAAGGTATTAACCTCGTAAGCCTTGGCGATGGCTTCGGGCGATCGCGCCGTCTGCTCGTTGACGCCGTGGTTGATGATCAAAATATCCACCCGCGCCAGTTGCTCCGTCAGCTCGTCCTCGCGACCGGGCTGCCATCGCAACGATCGCACACCCTCCTCAAACGTGGCATTGGGATTGGTGGTTAGGGCGATCGGTCGGGCTTCCGCTGCCAATAGTGCTTTAATCAACGCCCGGCCGAGGGTGCCGGATGCACCGGTGATGGCAATATTTTTGCCCTTTAGGGAGAGGGCTGTTCCCAAGAGTTTATCCACAAAAGATAGGGTCCCACTGTAGTAGGCGTCGCCGCTGTCGAAGTGGTGTCGCCAATGGTAGGTGCGGTTGACAAACCATTGGGCGGGATTGGTGGTGAGGGGGCCGGGCTCATGGGTGAGGTCGGTCCACATCATGCGATTTTTTGACCGGGCGATCGCCGTGGCCACAAAGCCGAGGGAATAGACCACCCCCAGCCATAGGGTCCAGGTGATATCCCAACCATAACCGGCACCGGCGACCCCGGCGGCGATCGCTCCCAAGCCCGCCATAGCTAAGCCTTCGGGCACATCGTTATAGATCTGCGCCTTGGAAAAAGCTTCAAAACTCACCATGGACAAATCCTTGCGGAATGCCTTGTGGTGCAGGTTATGCCACTGTTGGATGGGCTCCCAATGGTGGCCGGCGACGTGGTAAAAATCGCGCACCACTTCGGCAAAAACCACGGAGGCGATCGCCAGCGCAATCCACCCCAAAACCATAGCTACCATGACGTCACGACCTCGGCGTTTTCGTTAAGCGGTTGATAAAGCAATTGATAAAAGGGATTTGAGGATATGTCTCAAAACGTCATCAATTGTAAAGGGGATACCGCCGAGGTGGGGTTGGTCAATAGCAGATCGGGAGCAAATCTGGGATAAATCTAGGTCAGATATGAGGTCAATCTAGGACAGGTCTTGCAGTTCTGCGGTGCGTACCGAGATGGTGAGATCGCGTCCGCCCCGCTTGACGCCCAGTTTGAGCGATCGCCCGATGGGGGTATTTTCCACGACCCGCTGGAAGGCTTCGGCGCTTTCAATGGGGTTGCCCGCGGCGGACACAATTACGTCTCCTCGGCGCAATCCCGCTTCGGCGGCGGGCATATTCGGCAACACGTTCAGCACCAGGACCCCTTTGGTGATGGGCAGTTCCAGGAGGGCGTTGGGATTTTCATTATTTTTCCGCGCCAGCTCTGGGGTCAGGGTCCGCATCTCGACGCCGATAAACGGATGGGGCACCCGCTCGCCCCGCGCCAGACTGCCTTTGATAGATTTCGCTTTGTTGATGGGGATCGCGAAGCCAATACCCATGGCGTCGGCGCGGATGGCGGTGTTGATGCCAATCACCCGACCGGTGGCGTCCACTAAGGGACCGCCGGAGTTGCCAGGATTAATGGCGGCGTCCGTTTGAATAAAATCCAATCGCTTATCGGGAATCCCTACCTGGGCGCTGGATCGCTTCAGGGTGCTGATGATGCCCAGGGTCACGGTGTTGTCCAATCCCAGCGGATTCCCCACGGCGATCGCCCAGTCGCCCACCTGCACATCGTCAGAATTGCCCAGGCTCGCCACCGGTAGGCGATCGCCCTTGGCATTAATTTTCACCAGGGCCAAATCTGTGACCGTATCGGCTCCAAGAACCGTCCCCTCAAATTCGCGCCCATCCTTTAGGGTGACCACCACCCGATCCGCCTGATCCACCACGTGGGCATTAGTCAGCAGGGAGCCATCGCCGTCGATGATAAAGCCGGAGCCCTGACCGGAGAGCCGCCGCTGCCGCTCCCGAGGCATGGACCGGAAAAACTCATCCCCAAAAAATCTTTCAAAAAAGGGATCGTCAAAGGCGGGATTGACCCGTTGGGTGACGGTCCGTTCTGTGTCGATTCGGACCACCGCCGGACCCACGCGGTTGACTGCTGAGGTGACAAAACTATTGGCGGACAATCCCGGCACGCTGGATCGCTGTACCGGCGCAGCTTGCGCGATTTCTGTGGGCGTTTCCACGGTTTCCAAGGCCGGTTCCGTTGCCTCTACGGGGCTCGCCTGCAACGGCAACATGGGCAACCCGTCCAATCCCAAAACGACCCCCAAGACTAACGCGAGTCCATGGCTCCAGCTCCATCGCCGAGGGCTTTTCTGGCGAGGGGCTGGCTGGCGCGGGGGGCGTCCCGTGCCCCAGCGGGAGAACAATCGGGCAAAAAACTGCGTGGCGGCCGTCAGGATTGAGCTTAACCGGGTCATAGCTGGTGGGGCGATCGCCCAGGAATCAACAGTGTTGCTACAGCCCATTTTAGGGGGGACGACGAGGCGATACTGTTTTCCACAGGGGCGGTTTTCCGACTGTCTCGCGACTTTGTGGCCATACGGGAGCACGGGCGATCGCTCGATAGGGCGGGGGGATCGTTTACGATTTGTCCACGGATTAATAGATGCGTCTTGGCGATCGCGATTAGGGTGATGGAAATAGGGAAATAAGGCAATGGGTTTTGAAGGGGAGCATGGGGAAGCCGCTGGGGTTTTGTATGTAGTGGCGACGCCCATTGGCAATTTGGAGGATATGACGTTTCGAGCGGTGCGCATTCTCAAGGAAGTCGACGCGATCGCCGCTGAAGATACCCGCCATACGGGTCAACTCCTAAAGCATTTTGGGATCCAAACTCCCCAAATTAGCTGCCATCAACATAACGAGAGCCGCCGTATCCCCGAGCTGATCGAAAAACTACAGCAGGGGCAGGCGATCGCCCTGGTGTCCGATGCGGGGACGCCGGGGATTTCTGATCCCGGTGTGCCGTTAATTGCGGCCTGTCTTGACGCGGGGATTTCCGTTGTGCCTTTACCTGGTGCCTGTGCGGCGATCGCGGCCTTAGTGGCGTCGGGCCAGGATTTAACGCGATTTTGTTTTGAAGGATTTTTGCCGGTCAAAGGGAAGGAGCGACGCGATCGCCTGGCGGAACTGGCCCAGGATCCCCGAACGCTAGTGCTCTATGAAGCGCCCCATCGACTGGTGGCTACCCTGACGGATTTGGCAGACAGTCTAGGGGAAATGCGGCAGGTGGCGATCGCTCGGGAATTAACCAAGCGCTATGAACAAATTTGGCGCGGCAATTTGGGGGAGGCGATCGCCCAATGGTCTAGCCCTGAGGACCATGGACTGACCCTGAAGGGGGAATTTGTCCTCACCCTAAACGGAGCCCCCCCCGCGAGTGAGGAGGCTCCGTCGGACGAGATTTTATTGGGGGAATTACAGGCACTGCTAGACCAGGGGGTGTCCAAATCCCGTGCCAGTCGCCAGCTTGCCCGGATCCATGGCCTGTCGAAACGACAACTCTATGATTTGTCCCTCCGACTCTAGCCCTTCGACTGTAGGGGAGGAGGGGCTGTCCTCCCGCGGCTGGGCTATTCGCCTAAGGATCCCAATCCTTGGAAGGCTTCCCGGAGGTCATCGGTGACGGAGAGCAACCGCGCCGCATCCAATCGCACATAGTCCGGCTTATAGCGTTTCAGGACTTCCAGCACGGAAATTTTGCCGTCATCCAGCAAAGACAGGGCGATCGCCCCCCGCAGGGCGTAGAAATTGCCCCGATTCAACGGGGGATAGATCACATCGCTCCCCAGCCGTAGAATCCGTCTGCCTAGAAAGCCATAGAGCAAGTCCACGGCCCGGATCCGATTTAAACCCAAGGCATCCAAATCCACTTCAAAACTTACGGCTGTCCGTAGGGTCTCCGGGGTCACCCCCCCATAGGATTCGATTTGGCGCACCAGGTTGCGGAAGTTGGGCGAGGTTTCTTCCCCTTCCACAAAGGCCTCCAAGTCATCAATGTCGATGTCTACCCCCAGGGGACCGTAGCGAATTTCCAAATTCTCCGCCGCGGGCGCTGCGATCGCCCCGATTCCCACTGCCGCGATCGCGCCTGCTAGGGCCACCGCCACGCGCTTACCCACTGCATTACCCCACCGACTGCCCCACCGACGAACACCCATTTGTTTCACGATCAAAGCCTCTACTAGTTGTGATCATCCTGTGATCAGTTTGCGAGCATCTTGCAAGCGTCTTGCAAGCACTGTCCCCCCTGGGGGGGACCAGGGATCAAAATCAAAAGGAGGGCGTTGGTCTCCAGTGGCGATCGCGCCAGCGATCTTCCCCTCAACCAACCCCCTCAGATAGCGCGCTCAGGCGCAGGCGGTCTACATAACCTCAGCGCAGGCGGACCCCGTGTGCACCGGCAGTTCCATCACCTCCATCAGCGCCTTCATCAAACCGCTGATCCGACCTTCATAGGGCGCAAAATCCACCGCACTCAGGTCCACCGCAGCCAATTCCGTCAGGATCGCCGCAAAATCGCCGGAAACGGCCTTTTGCAGGAGGCTGGGGAAATCAATTTGCGCGGCCAGCTTATCCAAATCGGACCCCGGTTCCAGGGTGCCAAAATCACGGATGGCTGCCTTGATTTTGTCCACATCAGCCTGGGTGAAATCCCCCGCTGCCAGTAGCTCATTCAGCTTGGCATCGTCCATATTGACGATTTCCCGCACTGTCAGATCCCCAACGGCATCCACAATCCCGCTCACCTTGGTGTTTAGGGTGCGATAAATCTTGAGGGCGGAGGGCACATCAAACACAAGGCTGTCGGAGGGCACATTGTCCAACACGTCCAGGGCGGTAATGGGCCCCTCGGAGGCTTCCCCAATGGACGCCACGATCGCCGTCGATAGGGGCGTCGAATCCCCCTTCGCGCCATCGCCGTAGACCACATCGCTGACGGAGCCGAGGATCAGTTCGGCGGGGCAGCTATCTACCACCTGGGGCACCGCCCGCGCTGCGCCGCTGCCCACGCTGAATTCGCCACTCAGCACTTCCTGGAGCTTGGCTTTGGGCATAATTTCCTGGATGGTTTCATCGTTGACCAGTTCGCCAAAGTCGCCGGTGGCCTCGCCGGTGGCCGCAAAGGTCTTCAGTTCGTCCAGGGTCACGTTGACATCCCCGACGCCGGGCAGCCGCAGGATGATGGTCTCCACTGCCCAGGCGCCGGGGGCGGATAGGGCGATCGCGGCGATCGCACCGGTCACACTGGCGGAGACCCAGCGTAGGGGACGCCATCCCCGGTGACGAGGGGATTGGGGGATTACGGAAGTCGACAATGCCATAAAATCTTGTCTCCAAGCTGTCCAAAAACGTCACGCAATCGACGGAGTTCCATTCGCCTGCGACTGATAACCTGCTGACTTGAGAGCCCCATCGGGGATGATGCACCCACGGTTGAGGGATTGATATCCCCTTGGGATGCCCAGTTATCGTCCACAGGTTAATCGTCCACAGTTTGACCCGGAACCACCGTTTAGTTCTAGCAACTGTCCAGTTCTAGCAACTAAAGTAGCGTTCCTATTCCTGGACTCGCCACCGTGGGTTCAGGTTCCTCGCCTGATCCGGACTACGTTAAAAATGTTATAGAAACGGTGTCTCCGGACCCCTATGGTCCCCAGTCGCCACCGTGGTTAATCGGGATTAATCGTCCTGGAGCTGGGTCAAGAGGTGACGAATCATACGTTGGTCCGACGCCTGGGGGGCAGCCGTTAAATACTGCTCTAAATCCCACTGGGCTTGGGTGACATTGCCGATTTGATAGTGCAGCAAGCCGCGATCGCGAATTTGCTGAATATCATCCGGGAACAACAGCAGCATCCGATCCACGACGCCGAGGGCTAGGGAAAACGCCTGCTGATTGACATAAATGCCCTTCAGGTTGCCCAACAGGCGCATCAAAAATAATTTAGGCGTCACCGGTCGCAGAAAATGGGGCTGTAACGGTACGGACTCCCCATAGATTTTTTCCAGCAGGGCCTCGCAATCCTGGGGAAACAAAATCTCGCCCCCGTGGAACACATCGACAAATATCTCCGCATCCTCAACGGCGGGTTTGACGACGAAATGCCCCGGTAACCCAATGCCCTGCATCGGGAACTCCAACTGCGCTGCCACCTCCATATACACCAGCGCCAGGGTGATGGGAATCCCCAGCCGGCGCTCCAGCACCACATTGAGATAGCTGTTATCGGGGTTGTAATAGTCGTCAGCATTGCCCCGAAACCCCAATTCCTCAAACAGCACCCCATTGATGGTTTGCAGGATTTTCAACGGATATCGTTCCGTCGGTAATTGGGGACGGATCTCATCGGCGATCGCTTCCAAATCCCCCAAACATAGCTCCACATCCAGGATGGGATAGGCTTCCTGGGCAACCAGGAGCGCCGCCCGGGCCAGATGGATATCGGACTCGGGCTGGCGGACCTCCTGCAAAAATCGTTGACGGGCAACGGAAAAATCCATAGCAGCTTTAACGCTAAAGGGGCGACGCGATCGCCACTAAATTATTGCTGATTATTGTATTGCTGATTATTGTTGATTATCGCCGAGATAGGTTACCAGGGCATGAAGTCCCAGGCGATAGCTATCTGCCCCAAATCCCGAAATTTGTCCAACGGCGACGGGGGCAATGTAGGAATGATGTCGAAAGGCTTCCCGTTTGTGGATATTGCTGAGGTGGACCTCCACAAGGGGCAGATCAACGGCGGCGATCGCATCCCGAATGGCGACGCTGGTGTGGGTGTAAGCCCCGGGATTCATCACAATGCCGGCAAACTTTCCCCGGGCATCCTGGATCCAATCAATCAAAACGCCCTCGTGGTTCGACTGGCGGCACTCCACCTGAACCTCGAGGGCTTCTGCTTCCCGTTCCAAGCTCTGGTCAATGGCTGATAGGGTGACAACCCCATAGACCCCAGGCTCTCTCTGACCCAATAAATTGAGATTGGGTCCGTGCAACACAAGAATAGACGTCGGCACAGCAGTGTTTATCAAACAATCATTGGCAGTTACGCCAACAGTACACCACGTTGCGACTCCTGATTATTGTCTGATTCCTAATCCCGACCGATCCCCCGACCAAGGGGAATGGCGTCACCGAAGACTTAGTAACGGCGGTCATTTACGGGAACTGGAATCGGCTCTACTTCCGGGCTGGCTTCCGGTCCCAACAGGGTGTCCAGGACATCGCGAACCCAGTCAGCAAGCCTTTCTAAAACCTTTTCGATGTAATCCATACGAATCGGAATCTCCTTAAGTCATAAGCCAAAACACCAACTAGCACAGAGGCCTTTGGGTTTTGCTAAGGCTAGCTTAGCGCAATCCGCAAATGGGATCAGGGACGGTTCTCCGGAATGGCCCACTCCCTGTGAAAGGGGTCGGTGGGGCAGAGACCCATCGCCTTGGGGGATTCCCCAGATTCAAATGCCCTCAGTGAGTTAATATAATGTTATGAGTCTGTAAAGTAATTCTGAATATTGTGAAGCTTTTCTTGGGTGATGCTCAACAGGCAAGGGTGTTGCCGCAGCCTCGATCCCTAAAGAGGGCTTGTCCTGTTCTCTGCAGAGTGTTGCAGAAGGGGGCAGCAGAGCGATGAACTGAGTTACAGTTCCGAATGTTTACCCTCTGGTTTCCGCAGTTCCTGGGCGATCGCCGATTGGGCTAGGGACATCCGGGAAAACGGCTCGCCATACCATCCCTTATCGCGCTTCCACTGCGCCTCGATGTGTACTCTCATGCTATTGAATCTTGAACCAACGACCCTGTTAGGCATTAGCGCTGGCTTTCTTACCACCATGGCCTATTTTCCCCAGGTGATGAAAACTTGGCAGTCCAAGTCCGCTGAGGATATGTCTTGGACCATGTTGGTGGCTTTGTGTGTCGGGATCGTTTTGTGGCTGGTTTATGGGTTGGAGGTGCACGATACGCCGGTGATTGTGGCGAATATTGTGACGCTGATGTTTACGACGACGATTTTGGGGCTAAAGATTGCGTATTCGCCGCGGGTGATGGACAGTAAGGGCTCAGTGCTTAAGGGCTCAGTGTTAAGGAGACGGGTGGGATGACGGGGTTTTTGGGTGGAGTAGGACGGCGGCGGGGCGATCGCGGTTGGGGTCCCCGGCTGCTGCTGGCGCTCCTGGGATTGGGCATTGGGATTGGGGCGGTGGCTACGGTGCCGACGCCGGCGATCGCCCAGTTGCCTTTTTTCCGACTATTGCAGCCTCCCCCGGATGAGTTTCCCCCTAGCCCCCTGGAGTTGACGGAGGCGGATCCGCTGCTACCAGAATTTCCGATGACGCGATCGCTGACGGGGGCGGAGAAGGATCGATTGCGCCCGGAATTAAATCGGCTGCGGGCGGAGGGATTGCAGTTAACCCAGGCGGGCAGCACGGTTGAGGGGTTGGATCGGTGGTATCGGGAACTGCGGTTACGGCGGTTTTTGGGTTTACAAGAAGAAGTGGTTGCCCTGGGACAGGTGGGGGCGATCGCGGCCCAGCAGGGGCAAACGGAAACGGTTCGGATTTTGACGGAGCGATTGCGGGCTATTGGTCGCGGTGAAGATGCGGCGGTCCCCACGCGGGATGAGTCGCCGTTTGTGGAATTGACGGCGGTCCCGGAGATGGGATCGGAAATTTTGGAACCGCTGGCGTTGGCCTATCAGGCGGTGCGGGCTCCTCGGTTGGCGTTGGTGGTGGTGGAAGAGTTATTGAAGCGCGATCGCCAGACGGGGAGTTTGGATCGCATTCAACCCCGGCTGGAATCCCTGGCGGAGTTGCATTTGGCTTGGTTTGATTATGGTCCGGCGGCGGCTTACTACGAGGAGCTGTTGACCCTGGAAGCCCAGCGTTTGCGAGAGGGGACTGTTGCGCCATTGCCTGCGGTGCCGGGACCGTTGACGGTGCCAACAGAACGAGAATTGCCGCCGGAGGTGTTGCCGCCTTTTCGTAAGACGGTGGCGTATCTTCAGCAGTTGACCAATATCTATCAGCGGTCGAACGCCCTGGAGCAGGCGATCGCCACCCGGCAAAAACTGATTACGACCTATGGTCGTTTGGGGCTGGTGCGTCCGATTCCGGCGTTGCAGGTGGCCGTTGGCGATAATTATGCCCAGTTGGGAAATGGTGCGGCGGCGCGATCGCTTTATTTGAGAGCTAATGCGTTGGGGCAGCGGATTCAACAGTTTGGGGTGGCCCGTTCGGCGTTAACCCAGTTGCTGGCGTTGTATCAAGCTCAGCCGTCCCTTCGCCCGTCTGAGGATGCGGTGGTACAAACGGCGTTGGCGGAATTAGCGCTGGCGCGCCAGGCGGGGGATGGCTACGGCATGATGGATTCCTATGACCGGCTGGGCCAATGGCTGCGATCGCAGGGACAGATGGACCAGGCTCGCGTTGCCTTTGAACAGGGCGCGGTGCTGGCGGGACAGCTTAATTACCGTCAAGCCCATTTCCAGCGGCAGCTTCGATCCCTGGAAAATTAGCTCTGGAAAACTAGACGTTAGAGAGAGCCTGAAGGGCATAGCGCGATCGCAATCGCAGGGCTAAATCACTGTCCTCTTCCGATATTTTGTTGAGACTATCCATTAGCTGGGTCCGCAGGATCTCATCTTGGGTGGTCGGATGGATGAGCAATGCTTGGATACCGGCGATCGCCCCATAGCGCACGACCCATTCCACATCGGTGCAGGCTTTGACCATCACCGGCACCACCAATTCCTGTTGCCGTTGGCAGACTTCGGGGGATAACTCTTCCCATCGCAGACAGCCCAATCCTTTCACCGCGGCCCGCCGTACGCTGGGGGCAAAATCTCCGTCTGCCACCGCCAGCATTAGCTCAAAGGCGCGGGGGTCGCCAATTTCCGACAGCGCTCGCGTTGCCCACGCCCGCGCGCCATAGTTATAGCCGTCGATCTGGGCCATAATCGGCTCGACCGCGATCGTGCCCAGGGCTACCAGCCCCTCCACCGCCGCGACTGCGGCACCGGGATTATTAAATTTCAGGGCGTCCATCAGATAAGGGATCGCCTCCGGCAACTCCGCTGCCGCCAAATCCCGTACCGCATCCACCAGGGCGATCGCCGTCCCCGCTTCGTCCAACGCCTTCACAAGAGCCGATAAATCAGCGATCGCTGACGGCCTAGACGCAGCAGAAGGGGTAGACATAAATCAAAGTTGAGACTTTTGAAACAGGCGCTTGAAGCAGGCGTTTGAAGCAGATGAAGCAGACTGGGCGGACGGAAAGACAAAGGGGATGTTCCTAAAATCACCCCTAAAAATCATCCTCGTTATCTTCCGGATCCCCAACCATATTGGGGCTGATGAGGGTGATATCGAACTCGTCCGGGGGACCGATGGAGAGGGTGTCCTGTTTCAGGGTGTAGTAAATTGCCCGGACTTGGGGGCCAAATACAATTTCGTCTTCGTTTTGCAAATCATGGACCTGTAGCTTGCGGCCATTGATCAGCAAGCCGTTAGCGCTGGGTTTGCCCTTCAGATTGCCATCCACAATTCGATAGTAGGCGGTGCCATCGTCATAGGACAGGCGCACGAGGGTCGCATGGCGGCGAGAAACAAACTGCGACACCAAAATTACATCGCATTTCGGGTCACGTCCAACGGAATACACCGGGTTTTCGAGGACAATCTCACGACGCCCTTTGTCATCCTCAACGATTAGCAGATGATTTTGACGGGGTTCTGATGCCATTATTTCAACGTACGACGACTAGACAATGGGGGAGCGATCGCAGAGCAACGGGAATTAAGGCGCTGGAGGACTGGTGAACACCCCCCGTGCTATAGATGCCAATGCCCACACCACCCTACATGGGAATGACACAGCTTGGGATGCTATAGCTTAGCATTCCGGATCGCTGCGCCGGTGTGCCCTGACATTGACTGGGATCCGAGACTGGGATCCGAAGATTCGACGGTTATACCAGTTGTCCCCGTTATAGCTGTTTGTCATTGCTGTTTAAGCAATGGTTTTCCTGAAGCTTGGGGTTGGGGAAGGTGATTCTGAAGCGTGAGGGAGTTCACCACAACGCTGACGGAGCTAAATGCCATGAAGCCGGCGGCAAGGGACGGACCCACTGAGATTCCCAGGGTGGGGACCAGGAGACCGGCTGCCAAAGGGATTCCAATAAGATTGTAAGCCATGGCCCAGACTAGGTTTTGCCGGATTTTACGGAGGGTGGCTTGCCCTAAATCCAGCGCTGCGATGAGGTCTGAGAGGCGATTTCGGGTCAGGATAATATCGGCACTTTCGGCGGCGGCGGCGGTGCCGGTTCCGAGGGTGATCCCCAGGTCGGCTTGGGCGATCGCCGGGGCGTCGTTGGTGCCATCCCCCACCATGGCGACGGTTTGATGTTGAGATTGATTTTGGGCTTGATTTTTAGCTTGATACCGGGCGATCGCGTCGGCTTTGCCGCTGGGGGTAATGCGGGCTTGGATATGGTCTGGGTCAATGCCGACGGCCTGGGCGATTGCTCGGGCAGTTTCGGGGCGATCGCCGGTGAGTAGGGCGACGGTTAATCCCCGATCTTGCAGTTGACGCACCGTGTCCTGGGCACCCGGTTTGAGGGAATCGGCGACAGCAATAAGCCCGGCCAGGCGATCGCCTAGGGCAAGTCCCACGACGGTTTTTCCAGCTTCCGAGAGGTTAATCCACTGTTGATGCTGATCGGGGAGGATTTCAATACCTTGGGAGTCCAACCAGGTTTCCGTGCCGAGCCGCACCGTTTGGAGGGCTCCCTGCCATTGGAGTTGGGCGGCGACGCCGGAACCAACGGTGGTTTGATATTGGCTGGCGATGGGGAGGGTGAGCTGGCGATCGCGGGCGGCGGTTTCGATTGCGTTGGCGATGGGGTGTTGGGTGCCCTGTTCCACTGCAGCGGCGACGGCGAGCAATCCATCCTCGTCAATAATTTGCGGTGCGAAGACGATGCAGTCCGTTAGCTCTGGATGACCGGTGGTTAGGGTGCCGGTTTTATCGAGGACGAGGGTGGTGATTTTGTTCATCCGTTCCAGCACGTCCCCACCCCGGATTAATAGCCCCCGCTGGGCCCCCAGACTGGATCCCACCAATAACGCGGTTGGGGTGGCCAATCCCAAGGCACAGGGGCAAGCGACGACCAGGACGGCGATCGCAAATTTCAGCGCCACAAATAAGGCACTCAAAAATGGGGACGCCGGTTCAGCCATGGATATTTCGGACATCCCGTTCATTGCCCCATGATTCATTGCCATGGGCACTGTGGTGTCGGTCCAAAGTCCAACGCCGAGCCATACCAGCAGGGTCATAGCGGCGATCGCCATAACGCCGTAGGTAAAATAGCCCGCCACCGTATCCGCCAATCGCTGGACGGGGGCTTTTCGGGTCTGGGCTGCTTCCACCAGTTTGACGATGCGGGCGACCTCGGTTTCTTGACCGGTGCCGGTGGCTTGGACGGCGATCGCTCCGGACATCACGACGGTCCCGCCTTGGACGGGGTCACCAACGGTTTTGGCGACGGGGATCGATTCGCCGGTGAGCATGGATTCATCGACGACGGTTTGTCCCGCTTTGACGGTGCCGTCCACGGGAATTTTGTCGCCGGGGAGCACCAATAACCATTGACCGGGGACGACGCGAGCCGCTGGGATAGTTTGGGCGATCGCCGGATCCACATCGGTTAAATCATCCTGACTGCCGGCCATCAAGGCCGGTAATACCCGCGCGGTGGTGGGCTGCAGGGCTAGGAGTGATTCAAAATTGCTGCGGGCTTGCTGTCGGGCTCGCCCTTCCAAGGTGCGCCCCAGCAAAATAAAGCCCAGCAACATCACCGGCTCATCGAAAAAACAATCCCAACCCAGCTCCGGCCAAATCAGCGCCACCAGGCTGGCTCCATAGGAGGACAGGGTACCCAAGGCAATCAGGGAATTCATGGTGGGGACCCGTCGCCATAGCCCCAACAGTCCGTCGCCAATAATCTCGCGACCGGGAAATATCAGCGCTAGGGTGGCGACCAAAAAATGAAAACTGATGGAGCTGACCAGGGGAAACGTGGGACCGCCCATATGATTCCAGTGCCCCAGGCTGGAAATCACCAGCAGCATCGCCGCCAGCAATACCCCTTTCCAACGATCCCAGCGTTGTTCCAATTCACTGGGGGGATTTTCGTTCGTTGCGATCGCCGCCTCCAGCGTTTCCAAATCAGCCTCGGGCGATCGCACCGCACTGGGGAAACCGACCCCGGTTAATAAGTCCGCCAGTTTCTCCCCATCGGTCCCCGGCGATAGCGCGATCGCCGCCGTCTCGGTGACCAAATTGACGCAGGCATCCTCGACCCCATCCTGTTGGCGCAGGCGATTCTCCACCGCCGCCACACAGCCCGCACATTTCATCCCCTGCACCGACAGCACCACCTGTTCCAGGGCGATCGCTCCGGTCATCGCCCCCGTTTCGAGGGAATCCGATTGTGCTTTGGCGGGGGACGGTTCTGCACTAGAATTCTGGGGATCGCGGGGCTGGGAATCGGCGCTCGCCGCTGTTGAGGTCACTGTCATAGGGGCTTTTATCGCGGAATTGGAGGGGCCGACTTAGCGAACGGGCTAACGGGAT